>JAEVYU010000074.1 GCA_023392595.1 Bacillota bacterium
TCACTATACCAAATGAAGGGGTGTTTTTATATTGTTTCTATCGATTTGTCAATTCTTGTTCATATTTGCTGCTATCTTATGCAATTAAGCTGTTTTCCTTTGTTTTCAAGGTGCGAAAGTTGAGTTATCATTCTACAATTCATTAGCTGGACTTAAGTAAAACGTTCACATCATGGAGTAGTTATTGAGAGAACGTTTTACTAGATTGGACCTTTCCACATAATTAAAGCATCTTCCCGATTATCAAGGTAATACTTACGACGAACACCCATATGAACGAAACCGATCTTCTGATAAAGGTCTTGAGCTGATAGATTGGAGCGCCTAACTTCCAGTGTTAAATATTGAACACCATTTCTTCTGGCGACTGCGACTAATTCATTTAATAAAGTCCTTCCTACACCCTGCCGCCTATAAAGAGGATGGGCGGCCAGATTGGTAATGTGTCCTTCATCAAACACCACCCACATACCAATATAACCGACGACTTTATTAAATTCGTTTTTGGCTACCAGATAAATTGCCCTTTGATTCTCCGTCAGTTCATAAAGAAAAGAATTTCTTGACCATGGAGTTGGAAAAGAGGCCTCCTCGATTTCCAGTACAGCCTCAAGATCTTCAATCCGCATTAGTTCTATTTTGGTTTGCATAGGCTTTCCTCCAAACGTAATTCAGCCTCTACTTTTCGTAAATAACAGGGGATTAGATGTTCCGGAGCCATTGGCAATTGTTGCCCGAGACTGAAAAAACCAATTCGGGCTGCGGATGTACCGTAAGGTCTATCCCAATCGACGGGTGCGATATTTAAATGGGAATAATTCTCCCAAATTTTTTGATAGCTTTTACTGCCGTCTCCACAAAGCATTACAGATGGAATAGCACTTAACCGTGAAGCAAAATCTTCGGCTGAAATATAAAGTGGGCTTTCTATAGTCTGTAATTGCTGATTCCTGTTTTGAAAAAGAGCAGCATAAACGAAACCATGGCGGGCATCGATTAATGAAGCAATCCATTCCGAATCCCGCCGGGCATTTTCTGCAATTATTCGCAAAGTATTGATTCCAAATACCTTGATATTTGTCCCCAAGGCCAATCCTTTGGCAGCCGCTAAGCCAATCCTGATACCAGTATATGAACCCGGTCCAGTTCCGACAGTGATTAAGTCGATTTCGGAAACACTGCGCTCGGATTTTTTTAACAAATTTTGCAAAAGAGCTAGTAAATATTCACCACTGCCCTTCCCGGCACGAAGTGAAATCTCAAAAATCACCTGGTTATTTTCAAGTAATGCCATTGTTCCCCAGGGAGTAGCCGTGTCAAAACCCAGTATTAACATTATCGATTCCTTCAATCAATTCCAGATACCGTGGGCCAAAAGGAAAGAAACTTACCTTTCGGCCGTTGGATTCTTGATTATATTCTATTTTAATCTCCAAAAAATGGGGATAATTTTTTTTATTCCATAAATCTCCCCATTCGATCACTACCACTCCCGAGTCCACCAGAAAATCGGGATCAAGAATATCCAGCTCATTTGGTTCCTTCAAACGATATAAATCTAGGTGAAATAAAGGAATTCGCCCTTGATATGTCTTAATGATCTGAAAAGTAGGGCTGGTAACCTCTTCTTTAATACCGAGCGCCCTGGCAATCCCCTTGGTAAAGGTTGTTTTTCCAGCTCCCAGATGGCCTGACAAAAAAAGGAGATCACCGGTATGTAACCGCTCTCCAATTTTTTCTCCTAAAAGTATCATTTCCTGTTCTACACAGATTTCTACCATGTGAAAGTCCTTTAAACGGCTTTAAAATTCTCCAAGAGAATAGTAACATGATGTTTAAATTTGGTCAAGTATTGCTCTGATACAAATTCCTTGCGCTATGTTTTTAAAAAATATCATATTTTCTAATAAAAAAATACAGTATGGTGCTGTCTAAATCAAAATTAGAGCACTATACTGTCGAGCTTAGGGCACGTATGCGCGCCCACAGGTAATTTAAATGAGGGTTGGTTTGACCGTTCTAATTTAATACTTTCAGCCCCAAACTAACCATTAATGCATTTTCAACTTTAGCCATGGTTTCTTCATCAAGATGAGCTATCCGCTCTTTTAATCTTTGTTTGTCAATTGTCCGTAATTGTTCCAAGAGAATGACCGAATCTTTTTCCAATTGATACCGGATGGCACTGATCGCGATGTGAGTTGGTAATTTGGCTCTTTTTATCCTGGATGTGATGGCAGCAATGATTGTAGTCGGACTATACATGTTTCCAATATCATTTTGGATAATCAGTACGGGTCTGAGACCGCCTTGTTCCGAACCAAGAACCGGATTTAAATTGGCATAATAAATATCGCCGCGATGGATCATAAAGGCTTTAGTTCCCTTTCACTAGATAATTCTCATAATTCTCCAGTTCATGGAAATCTTCTTCCAACCCATCTTCAGCTAATAGACGATTGAGTTCGCCCATTTTTTGATAACCATCCCGGCATCTCTTCATTTTTTCGCAATAACGACGCTCTTTAATTAATAAAAGCATTGCTTCCCGAATAAATGCGCTTCGGTTTCCTGTTTCCCGGCGGACGATCCCATCAACCTCTTGGAGGAGACTATCGGGCAAACTGACCATAATTCGTTTCGCCTGCGCCATTAACCCACCTCCAGGAATACTTTACAATGAATATATTTATTATATACAATTTTTATGTTTTCAGTCAAATGGGATTGATTCATTCGAAAATGACAATAGCGGACTGGTAATTTGTCAAAGTCGCATATCTCAAATATCATTGTACTTCCTGAAAGCAAACAACAATTAGAATTCCCTCATCTACTTTAATCATTGCCTTTTCTTCCGTGAATTCATTATGAATCCCGCGGCAGGAATCAAGATGAAGTTCAGCGTGGGTCAATGGATATAGGAGTCCCTCCGTCGTTACTCCGGTGACCTTTTGAGAAAAAGGGATTAGCGAAACGGCCCAACCCGGTTTATTGATGATTTGGACCGAGTTTTCCATGAGGAAAACATCGTGAAACTTATCGAGAAGATGAGCCTCTATTGACTTTGATAATGGTTTAAGGAGCAGACCAATATTCCCCAGCGTATGGTCTAAACGGTTGCCCAAACCGCCCAAAATACGAATCTGTTGCGTTCCTTTGGTTAATGCAAAGTCAATAGCCAACTCCAAATCGGTATAATCCTTATGCGTGGGAAATGAATTGATTTCCACATGAGCATCCTTCATCTGAGCCAAAACCGTTTTAGGCAGAGAGTCAAAATCGCCCAGCAGGATGTTGGGGAAAACACCCAGCTTCGCAAAGTAACTGCCGCCATAATCAGCGGCTATCACTAAATCAGGTTTTAAAGCGAGTTCCTGTTCTAATTGGGGCAAATGAACCGGTCCTCCACCAACTATTAAAGCTTTCAAATTTACCCTCCAAAAAGAATCCGGCATAAAACAAAACACGACTTGAAGTCGTGTTTAAGTTGTTTGTATCATTAACGTTTAGAGAATTGCGGAGCTTTACGGGCCTTCTTTAACCCATATTTACGTCTTTCCTTCATTCGAGGGTCACGAGTCAAAAATCCAGCCTTTTTTAAAGGGGAACGAAACTCATCCTCCACTTTAAGTAAAGCACGGGCTATTCCATGCCGTACAGCCCCAGCTTGACCACTGGTGCCGCCCCCATGTACACTGGCTAAAACATCATATTTCCCTTCAGTATTCGTCACTGACAAGGGTTGTTTAACGATAAGTTCAAGAACTTTACGGCCGAAATAATCCATTACCGGCTTACCGTTAACAATAATATTACCCTGGCCAGATACTAATCTGACTTTAGCAATTGAACACTTTCTTCGACCTGTTCCATAAAAAACTGCTTTGCTTGTTTTTTTAGCGCGTGGCATCTATTTTCTCCTCCTTTCTTAGGCCTTAATCTCGAGTTTTTCTGGTACTTGAGCTTGATGAGGATGCTCGGAACCACGATAAACTCGCAATTTCTTAATCATTTGCCGACCTAAGCGGTTATGAGGAAGCATACCCCAAATCGTTTTCGTAAGTGCATATTCCGGTTTCTCCTGAAGCAATTTACCATAAGATAAGGCCTTTAACCCACCCGGATACATAGAATGGGTGTAATGAATTTTTTCAACCATCTTTTTTCCGGTTAACTTAATTTTCTCAGCATTGATAATAATAACATGATCACCACAGTCAACGTTAGGAGTATATTCCGGTTTGTTTTTTCCGCGAAGAACAGAGGCAACAGCTGAGGCTAATCTTCCTAAGGTTTTTCCTTCGGCGTCCACTACGTACCATTTACGTTGGACTTCGCCGGGCTTAGCTAAATAAGTTGGCATTTTAAAATTCCCCCCTGCATGAATGCTGTAAATTTCTCAATCAGTCATCCGACACAAAACTTATACTGTTTGAGAAAAAAGGGCCGTATATAAATTTACGACTTTTATATTATACCAGAAGGTTTTCAGAAAGGCAAATAAATTTATTCTATATTTTGCATTCCTTCATGGACTTGATGTCGGTATGAGGGGCTTAGTTTCTAAATCCGGTTTTATCTCCTTATTAGGCGCAGCTCCCTCATCAAGCACTTCATTTTTCAAACGGTATTTACGGTAATCATAGCGACTACTCGGATTCCAAAATATCCATTCCTTAAGACCGGAATTCTCTACAGCCTTGATTTGTTCCAGTAACTGTTCTCTACCATAGCGATTCCTAAGGGAAAAGTCCTGAAGCCATGGTCGAATGATTACTTTTCGAGGTACATTTGCGATTTTCTGTTGGGCATCGGTTAGGCTTTTATAAACGGTCTCATAAGGCCTGCTATCTGGGTCCGCAATATTGTATTGACCGCGATAATAATGGGATGGATAAACCATTGGGCAAATAACGTCAACCCCCTCGGCTACCTTTTCCATTACTTGCCCTATTCCCATATCATCTTGAGCCGAGCAGGTCAATCCAAAAACATCCGCTGAGATTTTTACTCCAAGCGGTTTTAACTCTTGGTAGGCATATTTTAAGTAATCCCTTATGACATCGGATTTAACACGTCCATCTATCTTTGGATACCTGCAATCCCGAATATTCCCATCACTTGTAAACCGTACATAGTCAAATTGAATTTCACGGAAGCCATAATTGACTGCTTCTTTGGCTATACTTATATTGTAATCCCAAACCTCTTTGTTATAAGGATCAACCCAGTTTAAACCTTTGTAATCATGCCATAATCCACCGCCTGAGCTTTTAACCGCTAAATCCGGACGTTGTTTGGCCAGATAGGGATCCTTGAAAACCACAATTCGAGCAATGGGATAGATTTGATTCTGTTTTAACACGGTCATAATTTTTTCAGGATCATATTTTTTATAACTGGAACCTATTGAATTGACTAACGGCACTTTACTGGGGTAACTGACCATACCGGTATCGTCTTTTACATCAATAACCAGTGAATTTACTTCGGTTTTATGAATAAAATCTATCACCTGATTAAATTCTTTTGTTCCCGCAATCCAGCTGGTTAAGTAAACGCCTTTGACAACGGCCGGATCGGGCACAGGCGGCAACTGATTATCACCCATTCCATTTTCACTATCATTGATACGATTCATTTCGTGACTCTGCCCCAGGGTTTCCCGGAGACGGATATCAAATGCCCCGCTCATAGAGGCTAACCATCCAAATTGGCGATTACCTTGAGGGGCTTTTGATCTTGCGGTATTCACTCCGCTACCTAAGACAAAAATCATCGCAAAACAAATAATCAATATATATATTTTGGTCACTCTTGACATCCTTAGCCTCCTGCTATAGAAATCAAATTTTTAGATTCACCATAAAAAAACAATAAGATATACAATATATATAACCTCCCAACAGGCAATTTATATATATTGTATATCTCTAAGCTTGCAATTTATTTTAAAACTCCTTTAACAACAATAAAATGACTCGTTCTCAAAACAAAAGCAATTTACGAAGAATCAGTTCCATGTGGAAACATGAAGTACTTTGTAACCCTTTTCTTTTAATCTTTCAACAGTTGATTGCCACTGAGGACTATCCAGTCTTAATACCAATTCTCCCGAACTATGATCCCGGTGAAATAGCGCCAACGAAACAATGTTGATACTTTCAGCCCGAAGTAAATCCGTTATTTGGGCAATTGCGCCAACCCGATCTTCCAGGTCAATGGAAATCCTGGCGCCAATTCTCTTTAAGCCCATTAAATCGATGAAAGCATCAAATATATCGGATTCAGTAATAATTCCGACCAGTTTGTCCTGCTCCATAACTGGCAGGGCACCAACTTCCCTTTCCCTCATCAATAAAGCGGCCTCTTCCAAAGTGACATTTGGACTTATCGTTATCGGATTTCTCGTCATGGCATCTTTAACCAATAATTTGGATAAAACATAATTTAATTCCCAAACACTAAGGGTCGTTGCTTGCGACGGACTCACTTTTAAAAGGTCATCTTGAGTAATAATCCCTACTAATTTTTCTTCATGCATAACCGGAAGCCTGGCAAATTTATTCTTACGCAATATTTCACCGGCTTCGATGACAGGCGCTGAATCTTTAATAGTGACCGGGTTAGCCGTCATTCGATCTTTTACAAACATGCTTGCGACCCCCTTTAATATTTGTGGATATTATTAAATTCGGCATTGCAAGATTTTTCTTTAGAACTTTTCCTCAGCCGCCTAGATATGCTTTTTTTACTTGCTCATTTTGGGCCAATTCTCCAGCCGGTCCTTCCAATACAATTTTACCGGTTTCCAATACATAGGCACGGTGGGCTATTGAAAGCGCCATATGGGCATTTTGCTCAACAAGCAAGATCGTCGTACCGCTTTTGTTAATTTCTTCAATGATCGAAAAGATTTCTTTCACAAGTAGAGGCGCTAATCCCATCGAAGGTTCATCCATTAACATTAGTTTAGGACGGGACATCAAAGTCCTACCAATGGCCAACATTTGTTGCTCTCCACCACTTAATGTTCCGGCTATTTGATTTATCCTTTCTTTCAAACGCGGAAAGCTCGTGAATACCTGTTCATAATCTTTTTTAACATTATGTTTATCCCGTCTGGTATATGCGCCCATCTCTAAATTTTCCATTACCGATAAATTGGCGAAAATCCGCCGGCCTTCAGGGACTTGGGCTAATCCTCTTTCAACAATCTTGTTGGCTGAAACACCGATTAAAGTTTGATTCATAAAGGTGATGTCTTCAGCTTTACCAGGTATCAACCCGGATAGGCTATGAAGGATTGTAGTTTTTCCCGCTCCGTTTGCACCGATTAAAGTAACGATTTCCCCTTCGGCTACTTCAAAACTGACATCATGCAGTGCATGAATGGTTCCATAATAAACATTTAAATTTTTCACTGCGAGCATATTTGAGGGATTAAGCATTGATAAATGATTAAGCATCGGCACCCACCTCCTTACCAAGGTATGCTTTAATTACCATGGGATTTTTACTAATTTCCGCAGGCAATCCTTCCGCAATGATCTGTCCATAATCAAGAACCACAATCCGTTCGCAAATGCCCATTACCAGATTCATATCATGCTCAATCAAAAGTATCGTCAATTTAAACTTGGTCCGAATAAATTGGATCAGTTGCATTAAGTCCTTGGTTTCTTGTGGATTCATTCCGGCCGCCGGTTCATCCAATAATAATAAACGCGGATTTGTAGCCAGAGCTCTCACAATTTCCAATTTGCGTTGTTCGCCGTAAGGCAGGTTCTTAGCCAATTCTTTACTTTTATGATGGATCTTAAAGATTTCCAATAAATCCAGAGCCTTTTGGGTTATCTCTTCTTCTTCCCTATAAAAAGCCGGCGTTCTTAAAATGGACTGTATTGCATTATAACGTACCTGAAAATGAAAAGCGATTCGCACATTGTCAAGTACAGACAGGTTTTTAAAAAGTCGTATATTTTGGAAAGTGCGGGCTAAACCCATTTTTGTTATTTGATAGGGCTTTTGTTTATTAATATTCTTCAATTCATTTCCGGTGTTAAAAAGAATTTCACCTTCCGAGGGTGTATAAACGCCGGTAATCATATTAAAAATAGTAGTTTTACCTGCACCATTAGGGCCGATTAAACCAATCAGTTCCCCGGGCTCGATTTTCAGATTAAAATCCGATACTGCCTTTAACCCGCCAAAAAATATGGAAATATTTTTTGCATTAAGAACACTCATTCGTGGCCACCCGCTTTCATAGTGCCTTGCTTATTGAAGAATGTTTTTTTTACCCACTTTTTCAAATCCTCGACAATTCCAATAAGACCTGTTGGCTTAAAGAGCATAATAAAAATTAAAATCAAAGGATAAATTACCAAACGGTAATCCTGTAGTATTCGTAGGAATTCCTGAAGATAGGTAAGAATAAATCCCGTGGCCACCGTTCCGACAATACTTCCCATGCCGCCTAATACGACAATCATTAAAAAATCCATCGATTTTAACCAAGTAAACATCGTTGGATTTAAATACCCAAACAATAAGGCATATAATCCACCACCAATCCCTGCAATAAACGCCGAAAGGGTAAAGGCAAACATTTTATAATAAAATACATTAATTCCCATTGAATTTGCAGCAATTTCATCTTCCCGAATGGATACGATGGCACGGCCTTGAGATGACTTGATTAAATTACTAACCAATACAATCACAGCTGCCATAAAAAAGTATACCCACACAAAGGAGATGATAGGGCCCAAATTAATATCGTTACTAAAAGAAGGAATACCTTTCAAACCGGCCGCGCCACCGGTCAGGCTTTCTATATTGACCATAATCACCCGGATAATCTCACCAAAGCCAAGGGTAACGATAGCCAAATAATCGCCTTTAAGTCTTAATGTTGGAAAACCAATGATGATTCCAAAAAGAGCCGTAATAACTCCGCCGATTAATATCGCAGGCAATAAAGGCATATGAAGCCTCATGATTAAAATAGCGGCGGAATAAGCCCCGATTGCCATAAAACCCGCATGCCCCAGAGCTAATTGACCGGTGAATCCCGATATTAAATTTAATCCTAACGCCACAATCACATTGATAGCAGCAAAAGTTAAAATCTGGGCGGTATATTCGTCTAAAATTCCCAAATACATTAAAGCAACTATAATAATCGCTCCTGCAATTACTATAGCAAATGGAATCAGGAAATTTTTCTTTTTCTTATTCATCTGCTCCACCTCATGTTATACCTTTTCGCTAATATTACGGCCCATAATTCCGGCTGGTTTGACAATTAATATAATAATTAGAATCCCAAAAGCGATCGCATCTGCCATTTGTGAAGAAATAAAACCTTTGGTTAAGGTTTCTGCAATTCCCAAGATAAATCCACCAATCATAGCTCCGGGAATACTACCAATACCCCCTAAAACAGCAGCTACAAAAGCTTTTAATCCCGGCATCATGCCCATTAACGGTTCGACTTGAGGATAAGCACTTGCAAATAAAATACCCGCCGCAGCGGCTAAAGCTGAACCAATCGCAAATGTGAAGGAAATAATGATATTAACATTTATCCCCATTAAGTATGCGGCACCTCTGTCAAAAGAAACAGCCCGCATCGCTTTACCAACCTTGGTATAATTAACAATGTAATTGAGCAGAAACATTAATAAAACCGACACCAAAAGTACAATGATCTGGGTTTGACTAATGTCAACCCCAAAAATCGTTAAACTAAATTTATTGGGAAGAAGGGGAAACTGCTTCGGGTTTGGCCCAATCGGCGGGAAAACCCGCGCGCCATTTTCTAAAAAGAATGATACCCCGATTGCAGTAATCAAGCCATTGATTCGAGGTGCGCTTCGTAAAGGTTTATAACAAGTTCTTTCCATTAAAATTCCGATGATCGCACATACGATCATTGCGACAACAAATGCTAATATAAAAGTTAATGGGGTGACCGTCGAAGCAATTAAGATAAAAAATCCGGTAAATGCACCGAGCATCAGCAAGTCTCCGTGGGCAAAGTTAATCAATTGAGCAATTCCATAAACCATGGTGTAACCAAGAGCAATGAGGGCGTAAATACTTCCTAACGATATTCCATTTACTACTTGTTGTAGAAATTCTTGTGCAAATCCCATAGGACCACCCCTTAATAAGCAATATCCTCGCGCGCATGCGCATGATTGATAAATCTCTCCTCGAATAACGGATCTGCAAAGCGTAAAGAACTATCTTGGAACATCCTTGCAACAGATCTATCATAAATAATGGGAGAATTTCGATTCTCCCATTATCTAGTTCATTTATAACCGATTCTTAAGTTTTTTTCAATATTAAAATCCTAAAAAAATCACGGATTAACTGTTCCTGCATATTTGGTTGACAATTTACCATCCGCGCCTTTGACGATTTCCAACATAATTGCGGACTTAACAGGATTTCGTTTGGCATCGAATTTAATACGGCCCGTTACAAATTTACGGTTGGTCTTCATCATCGCCGCTTTAATTTTTTCCGGCTGAGTCGAACCGGCTTTCTGAATTGCTTCTGCCAAGATATAGGTGGCATCATATCCAAGAGCAGCTAATGCATTCGGAGTAATCTTATATTTGGACTCATATTTCTTCACGAAATTTTTGACTTCCGGATCGTTCGCTTCAGGTGAATAGTGATTGCTGTAGTAGCATTTTAATACTTCATCGCCGGCATTATTGGTGATTTCATCCCAGCCATCCGCTCCAACCATTGGAATGGTCATGCCTTGAGCTCTTACTTGTTTGGCAATTAACGAAATGGTACTGTAGTAGTCCGGAATAAACAAAACTTCCGGCTTCGTAGCCTTGATTTTGGTTAATTGGGCATTGAAATCTTTATCATTGGTACTGTAGGTTTCCGTTGCGACAATTTCACCACCGAGCGCTTTAAACTTTTGAGTAAAGTTTGTGGTCAATCCTTTGGAATAATCATTGGTAATATCATATAAGATTGCCGCGCGTTTCGCTTTTAGAGTCTCATAGGAAAACTGCGCTACAACTTCGCCCTGGAAAGAATCTTTGTAACAAGCCCTAAAAATGTAATCACCGGCATCGGTAACCGTGTCGTTTGTCGAAGAAGGTGAAATCATAACAATCTTCTTCGCCTGTGCGTATTCGGTAATTGCCAAGGAGCATTTACTGGTCAAGGCTCCTACGATACCGATAACTTTATCCCGGGCAACCAGCTTTTTAATGGCATTCATTGATTTATCGGGACTAGCTTCATCATCCTCAACTACCATTTCAATTTTCTTACCCAATACGCCGCCTTTGGCATTGATCTCACTCACTGCCAACATAATAGCATCCCGGGTCTGGGTACCGTATGCGGAAACCTGACCGCTGATGGGCTGTATGGCGCCAAGTTTAATAGTGCCCGCTCCGTATACAGTAACCAAAGAGAAGACCATAACAAGAGCCATTAAAACTACAAGGATCTTTCCTTTACTCATAAAACAACCCCCTTATTTTTTCCACAACTTTTTTAGGAAATCCATCATATAAGTTGTTAATTAAGAAAATTATAGCTCAGATAAACTGATTTCGCAATGATGATTTTTCAGTTTTTGTCAGGTAGTTGTTATCGATTGTGAACTATTTTCAATATATTATTGAATTACTCACGAAAATGGGAATTAGTCACTCCTTGATTTTAAATTTAAATCCCGTCAAGCAGCAACAGTTGTTGGACAACTTCCGTGTCATGTTTATGTCTGCTTCAAGAAAGATTTTCATGTTCTTTGATTTGATGCAGGATTTTTTCAATCACTTTTTCTACGGGTTGTGCTCCCAATTCCCCTTCTTTACGGGCCCGGACCGCTACCAAACCTTCTTTGGCTTCCCGTTCTCCGGCTACCAGCATGTAGGGGATTTTCTGCATTTGAGCTTCACGGATACGGTAGCCAATCTTCTCATTGCGGAGATCCACTTCAACGCGAATCCCGTTTTGTTCCAACTTTTTTTTGACCTCCAGCACATACTGGTGTTGGTTTTCGCTGATCGCCAAAACAATGACCTGAACCGGAGCCAGCCAGGTTGGAAAGGCCCCGGCATAATGCTCGGTCAATATGGCAATAAATCTTTCAATACTCCCAAATACTACACGGTGAATCATCACCGGCCTGTGCTTCTCGCCATCGGGGCCGATATAGGTTAACTCAAATCTTTCCGGCATTTGAAAATCCAGTTGAATGGTGCCGCACTGCCAAGTCCTCCCAATTGAATCTTCCAAGTGAAAATCAATTTTGGGTCCGTAAAATGCTCCATCCCCTTCATTGACTTTATAATCCATTCCCTTGGTATTTAAAGCATCTCGAAGGGCATCGGTCGCCATCGCCCACTGTTCATCGGAACCCATTGAATTTTCGGGCCTGGTGGAAAGTTCAACGTGATACTTAAAGCCAAAAACTTTATAAAAATCATCAATCAGATTAATTACTCCCAAAACTTCACCCTTAATTTGCTCAGTTGTCATAAATATATGAGCATCATCCTGAGTAAAACAACGAACCCTCATCAAACCGTGAAGCGCTCCGGATAATTCATGGCGGTGGACCAATCCGAGTTCAGCCACGCGTTCCGGCAAATCCCGGTAAGAATGAAGCTTACGTTTATATGCCAACATACCGCCCGGACAATTCATCGGTTTTATTGCGAAATTACCATCATCAATCTTTGTAAAATACATATTTTCTTTATAATGATCCCAGTGTCCGGAACGGTGCCATAATTCTTCACTTAAAATAATAGGCGTTTTAATTTCCTGATAACCCCGTTTTTTATGCTCGGCCCGCCAAAAATCCTCCAAGACATTTCGCAACACCATCCCTTTGGGCATAAAAAATGGAAATCCAGGCCCTTCATCCAGGATATCAAACAAATCAAGTTCCTTGCCTAATTTTCGGTGATCCCGTTTTTTAGCCTCTTCGATCCGGTTTAAATACTCATCCAGAGCACTTTTGGTCGGAAAAGCCGTTCCGTAAATTCGCTGCAACATTTCCCGGTTAGAATCGCCACGCCAGTATGCGCCGGCCAAAGACATAAGCTTGAAGGCTTTCAACCATCCGGTACTTGGCAAATGGGGCCCCCGGCAAAGGTCGATAAAGTCGCCTTGTTGGTAGAAAGATATTGATCCGTCTTCCAACCCTTCCACCAATTCTTGTTTATACTTGGCCCCGCTTTTCTGAAAAAGTTCAAGCGCCTCTTTTTTAGAAACTTCTGAGCGTCTAAAAGGCAAATCCTCTTTTATAATCCTTGCCATCTCGGCTTCAATTTTCGCTAAATCCTCGGGTTTCAAGGGGTCCGGCAAATCGAAATCATAATAAAAGCCATTCTCAATGGCGGGACCGATTGCGAACTTAACCCCCGGATACAAATGCTGAACTGCCTGAGCCATAATATGCGACGCCGAGTGGCGGATAATTTCCAGCCCTTCGGGATCGGTAGGTTTAATCAAATTTACATGAACTTCTCCTGTTAAAGGATGTTGCAGGTCAACCATTTCATCATTGGCCTTTGCGGCAATTACTTCTTTGGCCAGCCTTTCGCTAATGGACTGCGCCACTTGAAATGCAGTGGTACCGTCGGGATATTCACGATAGTTGCCATCTGGAAATATTATTTTCATATTTTAATCCCCTTTCAAAGATGATATTATCAAAAAAGCCTTGGCGGCTAAAGCCTGATCGGCAGGAAACGACAAAATATTCCGTTGTTCTTTGGTAATCCACATTCCATCATTAAAAAATTCTTTTTCCAGGTAAATCTGGTTGGAATCTGCCACCATCAAAAACCAGTCCACCGTTTTTAAATGCTTCATTCCTTTCTCCAGGAAAGTGTAGGTGGTTGAATCAAGTTTCCGGATGATTTGCGCCGTAAGGCCCGATTCTTCCCGTACTTCCCGCAGTGCGGCCAACTCCGGAGTTTCTCCCGATTCTATATGGCCTTTTGGAAAAAGCCAAACACCATTGAACCGTTTTAAAATTAAAAGTTGCGTTTCATAGAATACCAAACCGCCCGCACAAAATTCTCGAATCATCATTCACCCATTTTTAACCTTTCGGCAAGTACTTCATTAAACTCGTTTAAAAGCCTGGCGCAACCCATAGGCGGTCACACTTGCCTGTTCAGGTTCAAATAAAAATACCCCGTCCCTCAAAAAAAGGGACGGGGTTAACCGCGGTTCCACCCTTGTTGGAAAGTTCCTGAAGTACAAAAAGATAAGGAACTTAGCCCACTTTTGGTCAACTGTAACGAAGTCAACGCCGACTTATTTCCGGTACACCAAGTGTACCGACCTTTGTCCGGAGCGTCCGAGGTGGTCTTACCCATGGAGCCGGGAAGTTCACAGCGATCAATGTATGTTTGCCGAGCAAATACATTGCTTCCCTCTCTGAAGGCTTTACGATGGTTATTTCCTCTTCATCCGCATCAAGCTATTTTGGATTAATAAATTAATAATAGTATATATCCATGACCGGGCTTAGTCAATGTTTTTCAAGGGGGGGAAAGAACCAAATTTATAAAACGAAGGGCAAAATGACAGCCAATTAATTAAGGTCCGTCAAAATCATAGCGAACTTTTTCGAAAATTTGGCATCATTCTGATAAATTTGTTGTAACTCTTCCTTCAATTGTATCCAGCGGTATCTTTCAGTGTCCTGATTTAGGCAATGCCGTTTTAAAATAACCATTAATTCCAAAGCGGTTTTCCAGTCATTCGAACTTTCCCTCAGCAATAATTGTTTGATAAAACAGGGATAGAACGGAATGAAACTTTTTTGAATCCGACTTCTTAGCATTCCGGTGACATACGAAAACAGCTTTTCCTCTTCAAAAATCCGGGGTAAATGGCTGCTGATTTCCTGAGTTTCTCCCTCTTCCATGAGAATTTGCAAAACAAGCAATTGATCCGCGGCATCTTTTAAACACTCCTGAATCTTTTTCGAATAAAACATCCAATCTTCAGGGGAATTAGCTAACAGAACTTTCAGACGGCAATACTCTTCAAAACTTGGATTTTCCCGAAACTGGATAAAACTGAGCGAAGCAGCTTGTTTAAATTCGGAGCGTTTTTGATGAATTGTTATTAACCGCTCCCGGAAATGTGGTTCTTCTCCCGGAAAACGATGTAAAATCTTCCGGGCCAATGGATAAGCCCGATCGAGATTGGACTCAATCAAAGAGTCAACCAGCCATAGACTACCCTCGGCTGTTTCAGTCAATCTAGAAGCAATAATGTTCAGACGGTTTTGAAGCCGAGAATCTTCAAATGGAGCTTCTTCTAATAAAGTATACAAAGAAATTAAAACTAAAAGCGTTGGTTCCCCGGCGAAGCATTCATCCATACGGTTAATCAGAAAATCCGGGCAATGCGGATGGAGATTCCATAACAAGTCTCTCAAACTTATCGATAACTCCCACAAACCCGGATCGATATAAAAAGACCACACCTTCTCATAGACCCGTTCAAGTTCCGAATACTTACAGGCATTTAAAAAGGATGGGATTACATAAATTTCATCTTTCCATAATTGAATCAATTCTTCATTCGGGTAGGATGTAAAAGCCTTTTCATAACCGGACAGGAGTTCCAACCAAAGAGGGATGGCCAGAGGATCGCCGGACTGTATCTTTTGATGAATCAATTGTTGAACTCGGTGGATTTTTTCCCATAACGCCTCCGTATGAGTGATAGTGATTTGCGGCAGGTCGAAAATATTCCGAATTAAATTGGCAATCCCGCGGGAACTGATAAAATTGTTTTCATGCAAATCCGGAAATAGTGTTAAAAAATTGAGGGGGTCTTTACGAATTAAATCCATCAAAATATTTCGTTGAGCAACCGGATTTCCCAAAATTGTGGATAATTTGGGCTCCAAATCGATAAACGCCGTTCTCTCTTCCAGCCAAGCCGTTCCTAATGCGATCATATGCTTGCAAAAATCAGGATAAGGGCAACTGCAGTCTCCTTGTAATTGGGCCCCTTCCAACCATAACCGGACTTTATAGTCACCTCCGGCTCCGGTGATAAGACCGGAGATTTGATTACCGATTCGGCAGGCCTTCACCAGGTGTCCCCCACGGAAATACTCGACTCCCCGTTGAAAGATTGCGGGGGATGTGGCAGCTTCGAGATTTTCCCGGGAAAAATCCGACCATTCCATATTCTTATTCCTTTAAACTTTTTAACAAAATTTATTATTACTTTGCCTGGAAATTATGTTGATAACATTTAAAAAGTTCAGGGATCAAAGAATTAACGCAAGCTCCAAATGATTAAAAAATCAATTTTAGCTGGGTTTATTTCCAGAAAACCGCCGTTGCTTAATTCTCCACACTATACACAAGTTATCCACAATCCAAAGGTTAATATACCGTTTTATTTTTAGTTTTGCACATCGTCCACAATGGAAATTCACTTGGTTTTGTGCAGTAATTTTGGATTCGGTGGCCCGGAAATTCCGGCGGAAAAGTCCTTTGGCGCGCATGCGCCAGTTATCCACAACTCATAATTTTAAATTCGGTTCAGCGGTTATATCTAAATCCCCAGGTCCTTCATGTAGATAATGGAAATATCCGGCCGCAGCAATCATGGCGGCATTATCGGTACATAATTTAAATTCCGGAAAAAAAAGCTGCTTTCCAAGACGCTTAGCCTCTCTTTGACAATAATCCCTCAGCAGTGAATTGGCAGCCACTCCTCCGGAAAGTAAAATTGTATCGACATCATAATGCCGGACAGCATGAAAAAGTTTTGCCGTTAATTGTGTAACAGCGCTCTTTTGAAAGCTTGCCGCAATTCGAGAAATATCGAGATCCAGTCCCAATTGTTTTTGGTGTTGAATATAGTTGATAACCGCCGTTTTTAATCCACTGAAAGAGAAATTATAAGAGCCCGTCAAGTTGCCTTTTTGGACAAACTCCAAATCGTCCTGGGCGCCTTTGGCCATTTTATCGATAACCGGACCACCCGGATAACCTAAACCAAGAACTCTGGCAATCTTATCAAATGCTTCCCCGGCAGCATCATCCGTTGTCTGTCCTAAGATTTGATAAGAACCCCATTTCTCCATAAATAATAAATCGGTATGCCCGCCGGATACGGTCAAGCAAAGCAAGGGCGGCTTTATTTCCGGGTGACCTAATACGTTTGCATAAATATGGCCTTCAATATGGTTTACGCCAATAAAAGGAATTTGGGTGGATAAAGCCAATCCTTTTGCAAAGGATAAACCGGTGAGTAAACTTCCAACCAGACCCGGTCCATAGGTGGAGGCAATCAATTGAATATCTTGAATAGCCACGCCGGCTTCTTCCATTGCCAATTGATAGATTGGCGCTATAGCTTCCAGATGAGAACGGGCCGCTAATTCAGGCACGACCCCTCCGAATCTCTGATGTAAATCAATCTGGGAAGAGATGATATTACTTCGTATTTTAAAACCATCTTCAATTACGGCGACCGAAGTATCATCGCAGGATGTTTCAATGCCAAGTGTTAAAAAATGAGCCATCTTAACCCCATGTTCTCGTAGTGATTTCTACTCTAGTAAAACATTCTCTAAATAACTACTCAATGATTGTGAACGTTTTACTTAAGTAGAGCGTATCTTCCCCATTTCTGATTACCATTTATTTACGATACGCTCTACTAGATTATACCCCATTTCATTTAAGATACAAAATCTTCTTCTGAGATTGCAGTTTCTGCCAAAGTCCTCAATTGTTCCGAATTTTCACTGACTCTAGACGCGATCCGGTTGGCTTCTTTCACATTCAGTTGATAATCGAGAGTTTCCAAATTAAAATCAAGATCACCGAAACTGTCTTCACCGGTCAACTGGATCGCCTGACGGATTTCTCCCGACAACTGTTTACTTTGTACAAGAAGGGTTTCCATAACCGAAATCAACTTTTCGATATTCGCAAAATTAGTTTGCGCTATCCCGAATAACTCTTCACAACTTTTCTCAACTTCTTCGCAAACCATGAACGAAACGGAATAAGTCTCCGAAGGCTGATGAATTAAATTCAAAATATCCTCATTTTTTCCATTAATCCTGTTAAGCATGTTACTCAACTGCATCGAAGCTTTTTGGGAATATTCGACCAGTTTGGCGATTTCTTTTGCAACAACTCCAAACCCAAGCCCTTTATCACCCGCTCTTGCTGCTTGAATTGCCGTGTTGAAAGCCAAAAGTTCGGTCCGTTCAGAAACATCATTGAGAATAGAAATAACTCCTTTGATTTTTACCGAAGCATCGTCCAAATTCTTTGCCAAATCGGCAATTTCAATGGATTCATCATCAACCTCGAAATTTTGACTTAATATAGTTTGGACTTGGTCGTGAACCACTGTTAATTGATTTTTTAAGCCACGGTAAATCACGGCGAGCTGCTGGGGAATTTTTTGCAATTCTTCCCCGTTATTCGTAATTACCGACAATTGACTATGGGCGCTTTCAATCAATTGATTTTCATTATTCCAATTATCATTGAGTTCTTCCGATACCTTCTGGAGTTGTATTGCAAACAATTCCGTCTTACGAATCTCGATGACCGATTCTTTGCATAGTTGATCAAAATGACGGATTGAATTTTTGGAGTCTAAGAATTGAGTATTCCAGTGTCTGAGTGAATCATGTAAAATATGGCCGAAATGCCCCAATCCCTCTTGAGACATTTCAGGTAATTCAACACTCAATCTTTTTGGTTTCGTAGCATTAAGACTTTCAGAAATTAACCCGGCCGGTTTGATGATCGATTTTACGGCAAAAAATATTAAAGCGCCGCTCATTGTCGCCGTCAAAGAGAGAATGAACAGACCGAGTAGAAAGGTCCATCCCTGATAACCCCAAGCCGGAAAATTCCTTGAAGATTGATTCAAACGTTGTTCCAACCTTTTCAACGAAAGCGTATATTGGTGATTTAATCTTTTCATCCGGGAATATTGTAAGGGAGAGATTATTGAGCGTTTATCCCTCTTCATTTGCCTATCCAGTCGGTGGTAATCTCGGATCAAAAGTCGCTCACTGGCCCGATAGGCTTTTTCATCCCGGTGCAAATCCTGCATATGTCTAAGAACAAGCGCCATTTCCCGGGAAAACTTTACTTGAAGATCAGAAGTCGCAACTAAGGTCCCTTGCGCTAAACTGGTCTGATATCTTTTAAGGAGGGAAGCGGAAAGAGCCGTTAATTTATGAATTTTATTCCGTGATTGTTCCCAAAGTTGATAGGATTTTTGCATTTCATCATGAGTGGTTGTACATAATGTAAAAACCAAGGTTCCTTCTAAAAAAATTCCTATTAAAAAAACAATCGCTGCGGCATATATTTTCCCCCGAAAACTGAGGAAATTGAAATCAGACTTAACTCCATAATTCTTCGAAGTGGATCGGGGCTTAAACCGGCTCATGATTGTTCCTCCAAGTTCGATTGATGCCTTATTTGAGCTAGATTTCTTCGCAACTCCGATAAATTATCCGCCAGTTCATCCACTGATGTAACCAGTTTATCGGATTCAGCAATTACTTCGAGGGCTGCTGCTGCTTTTCCACGACTAACCGGTGATTGAGCCTTAAGTTTCGATAATACCGCCGCAATATTCTCCAGGATCTGTTCTTCCGCTTCATATTGATTGATCAAGGCGCCATAGCCCTCTATTTTCTCAAAATCATCAGTTACACGGAGGATAAAGCCTTGAATCTGTTGATGGATATCGTCAAGATATTTACTTTCCGACTTATTGAAGTTCATTAAGAATTCTAAAGAACGAATCACGGTCGTAGTTTTCTTCCCCATGGCTACAGAGAGAGTTAACAGTTCTTTGGATGCTTTGGATATTTTAGAAGCCAATTCTTCAATTTCCAGCGCGGCAATACTGAAATTATCCCCGGCTTCTCCGGCACGGGCGGCCTCGATTGAAGCGTTTAAAGACAGAAGATTGGTTTGTTCGGCAATACTATAAAATGAAGTAACGGTCGTTTGAATCTCATCCAGGAGGGCTTTCAATTCCTTGAGATAACTAGCGATTTGTTGAAAATATTGTCCCTTTTGGCCCGACCTGGTATGGTAAGTTTTAATTTGATCCGAACCCGCCGATAACAAATCACGCGAGCCCTGAATGGCACTTTGGAGATCTGCGGCTTCTGCTTGGGATACTACAAAACCCTTATTAATTTCTTGAATTTGTCCGGATAAATCGGGGAACTGAGCCAGTTTTTGATAAATTTTATTGGCCAGGTCTTCTAAATTCTGCTTAATCGAAACATATTGCGCATCATTTCTCTTGATCCATTGGCCGAGTTGGTAAATCAAAGGGGTGAATTCATCGATTTTATTGAGTATATTTGAGTATCGTTCCGAGAACCGCTGCAAATAATCTTTTAACGCAACTTGCAACGCTTCCAGCTCGGTCGTTTGGTATGGCAATATCCCGGGGTCGATTTCACCATTTCCGAGTTTTTCTGCAACATTATTGAAATGCTTGATGGCTTTCTGGTGATTTTCCCCTTCCCGGAGCATTATTTTCAAAAGGAGGGCAACTCCTGCAAGGATAATACCCAAGAGAAGGAGTTCAAATATCCATATGTTGCGGTAAATCGTCTTCACGCTCTTGCGTCTTTGGATGTCAAGCTGCCTTTGATATTGATTCAAATAGCCTTTCGCTCTCTTGGCTTCCGAAATAATATTGTAATCGTTTATCACCGGTTCATTCAAGGAAAGATTCAGCTTCCCGATACTCCGTTTCAATTTCCTAATGACTTGAGGATGCTGAATATCCGATACCAGATAGACTATGCGTTTCATGGCGAAAAGGCTTTTATCGTGAACCTCTTTTCCCGAAATCCTTTCGCTGATGAGAGCGTTCAGCTTGTTTTGCATTTCGTTGATAATCCCGACTTTTTTATAATAGCCTTGATAAACATGGACCCATTGACGATTCATGGCAAATAACAAAGAAAAGCCGAGAAGAACCTCTAATCCGCCAAGCGCCAAAAGAGCAATGAATATGGTTTTAAATCGTGAAACGGTACCAGGTTTGTAAAGGTTGTCCCATAACCGGCGGAAAAACATCGTATGCCCGCGGCCGGAAGGTATGCGGGGTAAGTTATTGAAAACATTCAAGGGTTTGAATCGGGATTTAAAAATTTTTAGCATCATGTTCATAAAAATCCCCCCTGAGGCTGTCTAAAGGAATTTCACAATTAAAAAAGATATCCAACATATCGCCTTATTGAATATGCAAAACCATATCATGGAATATCTTTATCAATATATTTCCTTTTGGGATAGCCCCATCAGAGGATAATCGGCTTATCCTCTGTTTTTTTAAAATTAAACCAACCAAATCCCAAATTACTTCTATTTCAAAGGCTTAGCATGTAAAATCGAATAAAATTTCCAAATAATTGAAAATTCAACGGTTCCCTTTACGAGCCGCATTTTCAATCGGCTAGCATCAAGAAATGTTGAATTTTCAGTGTGGGCCTCTAAGTTCAATTCATAGGCAATGGAGCATCAGAAAGTCAATGGGGTGGTTTTCCGGGAATGTTCTCTATTTTTAAAATCATTGGGCAAAACTCTTCCTCTGCGGAATAAGTTCCCGGTTATTTAATTATTTAAGGAGTAAATTTGAGCCGCGTTTAAAAGCGAAACTCCTTTTTGCTGCAACAAACTGATGGCTCCCTCAACATCCTCGACCCGGAAAACAACCACCGCCTTATCGTTGGGTTTCCCAACAAAAGCATACATGTACTCGATATTTATTTTTACCGTATCAAGATATTGCAAAATTTCCGAAAGCCCTCCCGGTTTATCCGGAATTTCCACGGCAATGACATCTGTTGCGCTGACCGTAAAACCCTCCGCTTTTAATATCCCCATGGCTTCTTCCGGATCGCCGACAATCAGTCGTAAAATTCCAAAATCAGTCGTATCGGCTATTGAAAGAGCCCGAATGTTGATATGATGCAGTCCTAAAGTTTTCGTTATTCCAGCTAAGCGGCCGGATTTATTCTCTAAAAAAACTGAGATTTGCTTAACCTTCATTCACAGCCCTCTCCCTTCTCTAGTTTTTTATTTCTAATTGGTTTCAAGTTTCAATTTTGTTAAAATCCTTATTGATTATTCTTGAATTAGCAAGAAATCCCTGCCGTCCAAAACAATAATATTTTTAACCGCAATAAACATCCCGGCGATCGATGATCCGTTTTGCCTTTCCTTCACTACGGGCTATTGTTTTGGGTTCAACCAATTTAATGCGAGCCGAGATTCCCAAGGTAGTCTGCATCTCACGGCGGATCAGCGCCTCGATCTCTTCCAATTTCCGCACTTGATCGGAAAATAGCCGTTCCGAAACTTCAACCCAGATTTCCAGATCGTCCATTGTACCTTCCCTGTCCACCACCAGTTGATAATGGGGCTCGGTTTCACCTATCTCCAGCAGGACGCTTTCAATTTGGGATGGGAAAACATTAACGCCACGAATGATCAGCATATCGTCGGTCCGGCCCATAACCCGGTTCATTCGCATGTGAGTTCGGCCACAGCGGCACATATCATTATACAAGATACTGATATCCCTGGTCCGGTAACGGATTAAGGGCAAAGCCTCTTTGGTAATACAAGTAAAGACCACTTCCCCCTTTTCGCCGTAGGGTAACACTTCACCCGTGGCCGGATCGATGATCTCCACCAAAAAATGGTCTTCCCACACATGCAAGCCGTTTTGCTCCATGCACTCACAAGCCACCCCGGGCCCGATGATTTCGCACAAACCATAAATATCATAGGCTTTAATATTTAATTTCTCCTCAATTTCTTTCCGCATGTTGCTCGACCAAGGCTCCGCGCCAAAAAAGCCCCTTTTTAAAGGGAAGTTCTTGATATCAATCCCTTCTTCCACAGCCGTTTCGGCCACATATAAAATATAGGAGGGAGTGCAGGCAACCGTTGTCGTTCCAAAATCGGCCATGATTTGCAACTGCCTCTTGGTATTTCCCCCGGAAATGGGGACAACGGTGGCTCCGATCCTTTCGGCGCCGTAATGGGCTCCAAGTCCACCTGTAAATAAACCGTAACCATATGCAACCTGAACAATATCCTTACGGGTCACTCCTCCGGCTCCCATGGTACGGGCCATCACTTCCGCCCAAATGCCGATATCGTTTTTAGTATAACCCACAACCGTCATCTTACCGGTGGTACCCGACGAGGCCTGAATCCTAACCACTTCATCCTGGGGGACTGCGAACAATCCGAAGGGATAATTATCCCTCAAGTCCTGTTTGGTGGTAAAGGGTAGTTTTTGGACATCTTGAACGCACTTGATATCTTCCGGTTTGACTCCCGCCTCATCAAATTTTCGACGGTAAAAAGGAATATTATGATAAACCCTCTCGACAGTTTTCCGAAGCCGTTCGCCCTGAATCCTTTGAAGCTCGGCCCGGGGCATTGTTTCCATTTCCTGATTCCACATAATTTCTACCTCCTCATGATTTTAAAAATTCAGGTTAGAAGTCCCTTAAACAGCCAAAAAGCCTTCCGTCTCTTTATGAGACGAAAGGCTTTACTTCCGTGGTACCACTCAACTTGGACCAACAGTCCAACTCTTTCAACCGCAATGGTTCATTTGCGCTAACGCGCATGAATCAACCGATGAAACATTAGGGTTATTCCTTAACGTAACGGAAGGAAAATCCGGCCTAGCCTAATACCTTTTTTAAAGTAAATCTGGTACAATAAATATGGATTCAGCAGGCAACTCCGAGGTGAACTTCCAAACATCCTCATAAACCCTCTCGCACTAAAGGGGGGCTCCCTGAATTATGCGGAATGTTTGTACTTTTCCTCATCATCGTTATTATGATTATAACCGAATATAAAGTAGTAAGATTATACCATGGCGAATCAAAAATTTCAATTCCAATTGCGAGGTATCATGACTTTGGCTGAGTTAAGAGTTATTGTTGACGCGGACGCATGTCCGAAAAACTGTTTGCAAATCATTCAAAAACTGTCCCAAATTTATCACTACCAGGTCATAACAGTGGCTTCATTTAATCATCAAATCCAGGGCGCTGATCATTATATCGTGGGAAACGAATCCCAAGCGGCGGATATCATGGTGAGTAACTTGACCAAACCCGGCGATATCATCGTTACCCAGGACTGGGGACTGGCAGCCATTATTCTGGCCAAACAAGCCAAAGCCCTTTCACCAACGGGCAGAATTTTTGAAACTTCAACCATCGATTTGTTACTGGAAGAACGAAATATCCTGGCAAAATACAGGCGCGGCGGAGGGAGAACCAAAGGACCGTCCAAAAGAAGCATCCAGGATGATCAAAACTTTGAAAAAAATCTCCGTCGTTTGATAACCCAAACCTCGAGTTAATCCTCGATAATCCCCTCCGCGGGCTTGCAGATCCCAAAAATTAACAATATTTTTTCCGCAAGATCCTCCTGACTAAATCTATACTTTAATAGCAATAATAACTCTAATTTAATAAAGGAGGGCGCGATGACGAATATGGCGGATGAGGGATTGGGAACTAAGATTCAGCAAAAGCTCAGTGTTCATCCTCAATTGGCTTCCTATGCTTTAAAAACAAGGATTTATCCAAATGGCACCGTACAAATTCAGGGTATAGTCGATGTCCTGGAAGAAAAGCTTCAAGCGGAAGAATTAATTTGGAGCATTCCCGGAGTTAAAAAGGTTGAAAATAATATTACAGTTTGCACCGATGGCCAAATTGATGATTTCGACGTGGCTTTCGAAGTAGCTGAGGAGTTTCACGCAAATCCGGAGGTCCCAGTCACAATAGGCGTCAAAGTAACCGGCGGTGAAGTCCAATTAATGGGCCGGGTTTCCAACTACAACCAGGCTCAGGAAGCGGTGGAAACTGCTGCGAAAGCTCGCGGAGTCCGTGAAATTATCAGCCACCTGAAAATGTCCGAAACCATCGATGACGCCACGTTGAATAATCAGGTTCAAGCCGCTTTGATTGGGGAGCCGGCGCTAATTTCCGGCCGTATTAAAAGCGTAACCCAGCGCGGAACAGTTACCCTGTTCGGCAAGGTCCCCGAGAATCAGGCAACGCTGGCTTTAGAAACCGCTATGAAGGTTCCAGGCGTTAAGCATATTAAAAATTCACTCAATCAACAAGCAACGGAAATTGATGATCAAATTACCATCCGCTTTCTCGAACAAATTGCCGCCAATCCTTATCTCAATCAATCGCCCATCAGTATTAACGTCACCGGGGGGCGGATTATCGTTTCCGGGGCCGTCGATAGTTTAAAAGCCAAACGGGATATCGAGGAGATCCTTCATCGGCTGCCGAATGATTTTAAACAAGATATTTATCAGATTGAAAATCAGCTCCGATTGGAACAATAAGTTTTACAAAAGTTCTGTTTTTAGTATCTTGAAGAATAAATGATTTACTGGCCTTGAATGAATGTTTGTCAGTTATTTTGAGACAAAAGAAATTTCCGGGCCAGCTCCAACAGAACCCCTCTCTGATTCCGGGCAGGCTCATCAAGGACACATTCTTTTAAATAGTCCAAAACATTTCCCACTTGAGGCCCTGGAGCCATATGCAACTCCTCCAGCAGATCATTACCGTTGAGGGCCAGTTGAAACGGATGATGACCCTTCTCATCCGATAACACTTGGGTGAAACGGTCACAAAGTTCGTTCCAAAATTCCCAAGTGCGATAGTCGATGCCGCCGATTTGGGAGTCCGTGGCAATAATGTCCGCCCGGCGCAACTCCAAAAGGTCGAATATCAATTCCGAACCGACTTTGGCGGCCAAACGCCTGATTGCCCCATCACTGGTGCGGCCATCAACGTAAAACATGTGATTTTGAATTAAAAGCGCCACCGGATGAATGATTTTTTGAGGATAATGAAGCCGTTCCAATATGGTTGCCCCAAGTTCGGCGCCGCGTTTTTCATGACCATAAAAATGGGTACCGTTTTGTTCCATGCTCTTGGTGAGCGGTTTGGCAACGTCATGAAGCAATGCCGCCAACCTTAAATGAAGCCGGGGCTGAACCGCAACTGTGGTGGCCACCAAATGGCTCCATAAAAAAGGTTGTTCCCTCTCTCTCTCCCAGAGCCCATCTTTCTCAACGGGTGGATTCAATAGTTCCGGGATAAAAACATTCAATAAACCGCTTTGACGAAGTCCCTCGAGCCCACCTGCAACGCCCTGGCCAACCAGCAATTTACTGAACTCGTCCCGAATCCGTTCCAAACTAACACCTGCTGCAAAGCCGGGGTTTACCGCCTGTTCGGTCGACCGGTGGGGCCGCAGCTCACAAACAGCCAAAAAACGATAAAAACGGAACATCCGTAAGCCGTCTTCCCGAAACCGCAGCGTAGGGTCGCCTACAGCCTTCAAAAGGCGCTTACGGATATCTTTTCTCCCGTCAAAAGGATCAATCAATTCCTGGCTTAAAAAGTCCCATGCCAAAGCATTGATCGTAAAATCACGGCGGCGTAAGTCAGTGACAATATCTTTGGTGAAGTGAATTTCCCGCGGGTGGCGCCCGTCATCATAGGCCAACTCCTCCCGTAAGGTTGTGATTTCCGCGATATGATCGTCCCAGATTACCGTGATGGTCCCGAATTTCTCGCCGGTGGCAATCGTCTTTCCAAAAATCCGGGTTATCTGCTCTGGTAATGCGTCACTTGCCAGGTCCCAGTCATTGGGTGTTGTGCCCCACAGCAGATCCCGGACTGCGCCGCCTACTAAATAAGCCTGAAAACCATTACCCAGCAACCGCTTTGCAACTTCCGCCACCCAGGCCGGGATTTGGCGAAAATTCAGTTCCTCTGTCGGGGTTAGTTGGGATCGGACTGAAGACATTGGACGCTCCCGCTTCGGGCCTTTCAACCCGATACTTTGTCAATCCGGCGGATAGAAACGCGTAAAGCCTCACGTTGGCAAAGATCCTGGCACCGCAGGCAATAAATACATTCGGATTGATTCACTTTGGGTAAATCTGTTATCGTATTGGTCGCTTCGATTCCATTCATCGGACAGTCGCCGCCGGTGCATTTGCCGCATACCATACAAGTGCCGGCATCGGCCCGCATTTTGAGTACGGCCGGACGGGAAGTCAGCGCGAAAACCGCTCCCAAAGGACAAATATACCGGCAAATCGGTCTTTCTATCAATAACGAAACCACCAGGGTCAAAAATAAAAAGAAGATTGCCAATTCGGTGCCGTTAAAACGGACCAGGGTTTTTAAGGGTCCGTAATCCTCCCACAAATTGTTTCCGGTCCGCCAGAATACATACAGGAGAACTACCAGCACGATATACTTGAGATATTTTAACACCGAGTCCGGAGCCGACGGCATCTTCATTTTGGTTTTCGGATAAACCAACTCCTGAATGGCGCCTAAGGGACAAATCCACCCGCAATAAAAACGGCCAAGGAACACTGATAAAATGACCATGATCCCCAAAATGATCAATGAACCATTGAACGTAAATTTGGTTTTCGGGATTATATTAAACACCGCCGAAATCGGATCCAGGGAATTTCCCAAATAAAAGCCTAGAATAATTATACTTAAAAAGAGCAAAGGCCGCCGAAAGTTTTTCATTCTCAACAAATAAAAAATAAGGCCGATCAGAGAAAAAGCATACCACACTTGAAGGTCTAAGGGATTGGAAACCCACCAATTTCCGATAAACAGCAGAATGTTCTCAATTTTCAAAGATGGATTGCCGGCCGGCATTTGGGTGGCGGAACGCTCTCGCAGGGGATTGGCTTTTGCCGGCGGCGACGGCTTTGTTTGGAAGTCTGCATTTACGGAGCCGTTGGTTTTCACCTCTGCAGACTTGGAAGACGCTTTGAGATTTCTGCCATTTCCCGCTTCGCCGTTTGGCTGAGCCTGTTTTGCAGAATCCGTCCGGGGCTCGGGCTCGGCTATGTCGGAACTTTCCGATTGGGAGGTGGTAACTGTTTCCGCTAATAGTAACCGGTTATCAAAATGTTGAGCGGTCCCGCCTTCCATGGCCAATAAATGAACCGGATTCATCCACAGCGCAAAACAAATCACCATTCCAACGGAGAGCATTTTCTTCATCCCAACCACCTCATATTTAATCGTGGATTCAATCCTGTTAATTATTCCGCTTATTACCGGTTATTTCCTACTTCAATCACAGATATTTTAAAAAAAATTCAATTCTTTATCCTCATCCGGGGGAATGGACGTTTTGGGTGTTACCGGAGTAAAACAAATCGGCAACTGCCGTGATTTAAAAAATTCACTTCCCAACACATTTAATAATAACTCATCAATATTCAGCTGAACTTCATTTTTTTCTTTCATTCAAATCTCCTCCATGAAAACTCTACTTTTTATCGGCAGATTCCATTCAGTTTTTATAGTTTTTTTGCAAACATTGGGTTAACATTTACAAATTTCAGTCTTCTTCATAAAATCCGCGAGATTTCACCCATGCATCTTTTGGAATTCCGGGGCATAAGGTGAAATAATAAGGAGGTCATAGAGTGCGTTCTTTAAATGCTCTCATTCGCTTGTTGTTAATTGTTTTATTGATTTTAACCCCCTTGATTCTGCTTAGAAAAATCGCCCCTAAGCCAACTCATTTCTCGACGATACCGATTACGCTGTTGTCAAAAAGCGAATCCAAAATCTACCATACCGATTTGGAAAGCTATCTCATAGGGGTGGTCGCGGCGGAGATGCCCGCCAACTTTGAAATCGAAGCCCTAAAGGCCCAGGCAATCGCGGCCCGCACCCTCGCCGTTCAAAGATTAAAACGTTTTGGAGGACGCGGCTGCCAACATTATCCCGGTGTCGATTTTTGTGATGACCCCAGCGAAAATCAAGCCTGGCAGTCTGTAACCGAATTAAGATCCAAATGGGGCGTTTCGGATTTTCCCAGGCTTTATGCCAAAATAAACAGGGCGGTAAAAGAAACTTCAGGAATGATTATGACTTACCATAACAAGCCCATAGACGCCCTGTTTCATTCCACTTGCGGCGTAGGTACGGCCGACGCTTCCGAAATTTGGCAGCATCAAGTTCCTTATTTGCAAAGCGTCCGTTGCGGGTTTGACAGCGACTCTCCCCGTTTTGCAAGTCAAATAAGTTACAGTTGGTCCCAATTAGTGGGGTATCTTCAACTATCTCGAAACCATTTAAAAACCATCCGGATCCGGAAACGTTCCCCTCGCGGAAGGGTTTTATCGATATCGGTCGGCAATAACCTTTACTCCGGCGAAAACTTCCGGAAAGCTCTAGCCCTAAACTCGACCTGTTTTACCTGCACTGCATCGGGAAACGGTATTGTCTTCAAAACGTTAGGCTACGGACATGGCGTAGGGATGTGTCAATACGGGGCCAATGGTATGGCCAAGCAAAACTTCACGTATTCGCAAATTTTATGCCATTACTACCGGGGAATTCAATTCAGCCGCATCAACTGATAATCGGGAGACATTTTAAGCACAGAGTATCTTTGGGGAAACAAAAGCGGATAATTTTTCCTGGAAAGACAAAGACTACACCCGAGGTGATAGTCTTGAAAAAAAACAAACCCTTCGAAAACCCAAAATCAAAATTAAAGGCTTGGTTCCTTCATGGCAGTGATTATTGTAAAAAAACAGCCGGCATTTTTTATCAAAACGCCCGGCCTTTCCTGGCTTTAAAATATTGGCCCCTTTATGGATTGGCTTTTTGTTTGGGTCTTTATTTATGGGGGCCCGGCCATGGCTTTCAAAAATTAAAAACCTGGCAAAAGAATGTATTCCCCCAAAAAAATCAGGTTCAATCCCGCGAAACCTTGGAGCGCCAATTGAAACGTTTGAAACGCCAATTGCAAGCTTCCCAGAATCTTCAAAAAGGGCCGGTTTTTGATCCCGTTGTTTTTAGCCGTCCGGCATTGGGACAAATCGTTCAGGGCTTTGACTGGTTCGAATCCGGCAACTCTTGGCGTTTACATACCGGAGTCGACATCGGAATGCCGCCCGGAAGCAATATTATTGCGGCGGCGGCGGGAACCATAGAAAAAGCCCAGATGTCCGGCGGAACTTATTCAGTAACGGTTAACCACGGTGACGGGTGGACAAGTATTTACAGCAATCTGGCAACCATTACGGTAAAAGAAGGACAGGCCGTTATTAAAGGCGTCATCATCGGGACCAGCGACTCCAAAGGATGTGACCCCGCCATACCCAGTTTTCACTTTGGGATTTACCACGACGGGCAGGCGCTGGATCCGCAAAAATTGGTTCCGGGTCTGACCGATTAATTAAATCATAAACCCCTTTCCCCGTCCATATACATGTAATAAAAAACATGGAAGGGTGGGGGGATTGAAGGATTATATTCAGAAAAGAGTGCTTGACCTCAGCCATTACATAGCCGACCAACAGGCCACCGTAAGACAGGCGGCCAGATTTTTTGGAGTCAGTAAAAGCACGGTTCATAAAGATGTTACCGAAAGATTGCCGGATATCAACCATAATTTAGCGGTGGAAGTAAAACGGATATTAGAGATTAATAAATCCGAACGTCATATTCGGGGCGGTGAAGCTACAAAAAGGAAATATCAAACAAAAGTCGAAATAACGACAAAAAAAGGAGGATATTCAAAAAAAACGTAGAACTGTAAAACTAAAATTAAGTAAAATTTGGAAGCATCTAGTTGGGGGGCTTTTTTCTTGAATTTTCGGAATCTGATAACTGATATCGGCGTGGATTTGGGCACAGCCAGTGTATTAGTTTATGTTAAAAACCAGGGTATTGTCATTCGGGAACCATCGGTCGTGGCACTGCAAAAAGATAACAACAAAATTTTAGCTGTTGGAGAAGAAGCCCGTCAAATGATTGGACGAACTCCGGGCAACATCGTGGCGATCAGACCGCTCCGTGATGGTGTTATTGCCGACTATGACATTACCGAAACCATGCTGAAGTATTTTATCGAAAGAGTATCCCCCAAACCCCGTTTATTCCGGCCCCAAGTTGTTGTTTGTGTCCCCTCCGGAGTAACTAGTGTTGAAAAAAGAGCGGTCCTTGAGGCTGCAATGCAGGCAGGGGCTAAAAAAACTTACCTGATCGAAGAACCCATGGCCGCCGCTATCGGCGCCGGACTCAATATCACTGAAGCCAATGGAAATATGGTGGTGGATATTGGCGGTGGAACAACGGATATTGCCATTATTTCCTTAGGCGGTATTGTAGTCAGCGAATCTCTTCGGGTCGGCGGAGATAAATTTGACGAAGCGATCATCCGTTACATCAAAAAGATGTATAACATGATGGTCGGAGAGCGTACTGCGGAAGATGTTAAGATTCAAATCGGTTCGGCTTATCCCGAAGGGGAAGGAAAATCGGTGGAGATTCGCGGCCGCGATTTGGTTACCGGCTTACCCCGAACCATCAAATTTACTTCGACAGATTCTTTCCAAGCCTTATCGGAACCCATTACATCCATTATTGATGGAATCAAATCCGTTTTGGAACGTACTCCCCCGGAATTGGCCTCCGACATCGTTGATAAGGGAATCGTCATGACGGGCGGCGGATCCTTATTGCACGGGTTTACCCGGTTACTGGCGGAGGAAACGGGAATACCGATTCATCTCGCCGAAGATCCCCTTTCCTGCGTGGCTTTGGGAACCGGTAAAATATTGGAAAACGAGGGCTTTGACTCTATCCGCAACAACCTCATTGTCGGCAGCCGTTCGATATAATCCCAAATCGAAGTCAATGAAACCAAAATTCTGGCGCCCCTTGGTAACAAAACCGCCGGAATTTTTTGTTTTTAGCCGCCGTGATGAAACGTTCTGATTGCCAAAATTCAAGAAACAACCGCCGATTATTATGATTGCTTATTCAACTCCTGCCGGTCTTTCCGGCATAATGAGCCAGGCAATGAGATAAACCGGTAAAATCGTACAACATGTAAAAAACAAAGCAATGGCCGTAATGATCCGGATAAGCACCGGATCAACATCAAGATATTCGGCAAGTCCGCCGCAAACACCGCCCAATACCTTGGATTGCGAACGATATAAACGTTTCATCGTGGTTTCCCCTTTCATGGACAAATTCATTCCTTATCGAACAACGAAACAAAGGTGACTTCATGGACAATCAAAAATTAACTCTACCCAAGACCGCCGTCCAAAAAATATTAAGAGCCATTCGTGAATTCCGGCTTATCGGTCCTGGGGACCGGGTGTTGGTCGGTTTCTCCGGCGGCAAAGATAGCGCCTTCCTATTATATGCTTTGAGCATTTTGAAAAAACACCGGATTATTCCCTTTGAACTCGGAGCTCTAACCATCGACCTCGGTTTTGAAGGCGATTTTGATTTTCAATCCTTAAGCGAGTTTTGTCAATTCCTTGAGGTGCCATTTCAGGTCATGAAAACCGAAATCGCCAAATATGCTTTCTCAGAGTCCAATCCCGAAGGCCCTTGCGCAACTTGCTCCTTTTTGCGCCGGGGAGCGATGAACCGTTTCGCCAAAAACAACAACTATAACCGGGTCGCTCTGGCTCATCATTACGATGATGCTGTGGAAACCTTTTTAATGAGCATCCTATACTCCGGCCAGATTAAAACGTTCCTTCCCAGAACGGATTTAGAAAGGACGGGCCTAACATCCATCCGGCCCCTGGTCTATTTCCGGGAAAGCGAAATCATTGAGATGCTCCCGCTGATTCATTTCAAACCCGTTCCGGCTCCTTGCGGGGTGGCTGGCCATACCCAACGGGCCGCCGTCAAGGATTTAATCCGTTCTCTCTGCCAAAATAACGAGGCGGTATTCCATCACTTGGCTTCGGCCATGAGGACCGGTAAACCGCAGGAGCTTTGGCCGGCTGTATTGGAACATGACCAAATCCGTAAAATTTCAAAAAAAGGAAAACCGGGCTGTCCCTAAAAACTCTTAATTCCTGCCGAACTGAAGGGATCCTGTAACTCGTCGGACGGCTTCCCTTGAGTCCAAGGATTCATCAATTCCCGGGTTTCAGTGAAAACCTCCCCCATCCTTCGCCGGGCGGCCTCATCGACCGTTGGATCGTTTCCCCGGTACTCCGAGCCGGTTACCTTGATAATCCGGTAACGATTCTTTCCATGTTCCAAATAGCGGTTAACCCATAAAGGCATATACTCGGTTAGAGCGATGCCGACTCCCGGCCCTTCTTTTTTCTTGGTCAGTAAAAATTTGACCATCAATCCGTAATCGCTGTAACGCCAACGCTGATTGGAGAGTAGGTTTCCCAAAGAATAGGCCACAAAACCATCCCGCTCCGCCATTCGGACGGGATCATAATAGCTTCGTTTTTCCAAAGGCTGAACCACGTGAACATGGCTTCCCAAAACAATATCCACTCCCGAGCGAATCAGCCAATCGCACAATTCCCGCTGTTCCTTGGAGGGTATCCGCTGGTATTCCACTCCGGTATGAACGGCCGCGATGATGCAGTCCGCCCCGGCCTCTTTTACTTCTTGAATTTCTTGAAGCGCCTTTTGGCGGTCCATCATATTGACCATCCATTCCCGGCCGGAGGGAAGAGGGTGATCGTTTGTAAAAGAGGTATAGGACAAAAAACCCAGCCGTATCCCTTTACAATCCACTATCCGGTAGGACTTGCCCTTTTCCTGATAACGGCAACCGGCATAGGGCAAATCGATTTTTTCCAAATAATGCAAAGTTTTTATCAAGCCCTCTGCCCCTTGGTCCAAGGAATGATTGTGGGCGGTAAATACCAATTTCAATCCGGCCCACTTCAGGGCATCTGCTACGGCCTGGGGAGAGCGGAATTCCGGATAGCCGGTATATTTTTCACCGGGCTCTCCCAATTGGGTTTCCAACACTCCGGTTGCAAAATCGGCGCTTTGGAGTTCAGGGCGGATCTCACTAAAAATCGGCCGGAAATCATAGGTTTGATCGGAAGGATTCAAAGCCGAATTCACAATCGGCATGTGCATATCGACATCGCCCACCGCGGCCAAAGTTACCGCCGAAACCGGCTCCTGCCGGTCCGCGGTTTGAGCAGGCACAGATCGGGAACTTTGCCGGGTTGGTTTCCTATCCTTACGGAAAGGGGCCTGTTTTTTAATCGTTTCCCGGGGGACCCTTGAAGAAAGACGTCCGGTTGAGGATTGATACCACTTAAGGAGTTTTTCGGGCAATCTTCCGGCATTGCGGCTCCAACCGTAAACACAAGCCCCAATCAAGACAGCCATTATCAGAAAACACAAGAATTTTTTCACAAGCATCCCCGCCCAAAATCAAATGAGAACGAATTCGCCGTTTGGAAATGTTATCCTCTTGTTGAGGACGCCTTCTGCACTCTACGGGAAGTCTTTTACCGGCTGTTCGTCTCGCCGGATGAAGGATTTACAACCTGGGGAACAATTTGCGTGCTCCCGGCGGCTATCCCCACCCCGGTCTTGGCATCATGAACCCGGCACTGCAACTCCATAAAGCCGGGATGATCCGTTAGTTGGCCATACATGATATAGTCGACACCTAACATTTTCCCCAGATTGCGGGTAAATTGCACGGTCCCGATGGTGTCCGGTGTAGCCGGCGTTGTCCCCGGCGTATTGGTCGATAATAACTGCCGAACGACCTTGTCCGTGGTTGCGCTTTCGGCCACTGCAAACCGTCTGGAATTGACCAGTTCATTCAACATCAGCTCCTGGGCCACCCGGGGAGTAATGATGTCCTTGGAATTTAAGTACTCAAATTGGACTACCGCAATCGAAAACTGTTTGGTCTTTTCAATAGCCAGTTGCCCGGGCTTAATCGGAATCGGACTGGAGTCGGGCACCGGATTGATGACCTGACCGATGGAATAGGAATCCCTCACCGCCACAATCCGGATATCGGCTACATGAGTCTGAATGGTTCCAAGCTTGGTCCGGTTGACCGGGTCATTGACCGGTCCTCCTTCGGCAAGAATTTCATATTCCGTTTCTTCCCTGACATATTGTTTTTTGCCGACATTTAAATAGATATTGTCCCCATCTACCGCCGCCACTTTCGCCTCAACAACCCCAAATTGACCGGTAATCGTACGGGCTAAGGTAGTAACAGCGGTGGCAAGGGGGTTTTCCTCTCCCAAGGCCAACGGGATTATGATAAAAAAGATGATTGTTATCAAAAAAGTAAGTCTGCCTTTTTTCAAAACCATCGCTCCATTTTCCACCAGTTCTTCATAGTTCTCCATTTTATCTATCGGAAGGAACGGGGTTCAACTTTAGATCCTTTCCCTTGAAGGGAATTCGCTAAAATCTACGATCAATTAGGAATTACTTCGAGTCTAATAATCAAAACCCTGAGGCTACCAGTTCCCTTTAAGAGACGGGTTGCGACTTATTTTCATCCTTTGGCCGGTCACGGCTGCAGGGTAGACGACTCTGAGGCCATCCCCGTTTAGGCCACCGATACGGCGAAGGTTCTCCCAGCTTCATGGATTTCTAATTTCATTTCATCAAACATTTTTTCCATTTCTCCCTGAAACGATTTCCGCAGCTCCAGCGATTTCTGATTTCGTTTCTCCCAACATTTTTTCCATTTCTCCCTTGGATGATTTCATTTCTCCAAACCTTTTTTTCATTTCTCCCTTGGGCGATTTCGTTTCTCCCCCGGAAGTTTTACCGTCTTGTACCCCAAAGGAAATTTCCCAAGTGATAACGAAGATTATCAGGCGCTATTGTTTTTTGTTTCAAACACTTCCAAAAAACAAGAGGCAGGTAAAACCGGTAACGTATGATAATCGATGAAGAAAAGGAAGCGAGGCGGATTTTTTTGGCTGATTTACAGCGGGGGATTTCTCTGGAGTTGGTTCGAGTCACAGAAGCGGCAGCTTTACGGGCTAGCCGCTGGTTGGGAAATGGCGATAAGGATCGTGTCGACAAGGCTGCATCCGATGCCATGCGGGGTATGCTTGATTTGATCCCTATCAAAGGAACGGTGATTATTGGCGAAGGGGAAAAAGATAAGGCTCCCATGTTGCATATCGGAGAAAAAGTCGGTAGTTGGGTCGATGATGCGCTGGAAACCGACATCGCCGTTGACCCGGTAGACGGGACCCGACTGGTGGCTTGCGGGCTGCCCAATGCTTTATCAGTGGTGGCTGCTGGGAAAAGCGGATCGTTGCTTCCTTTCCCCAGCTTTTATATGCAAAAACTTGCTTGTGGCCTGCTTTAAAAGGAAAGCTCGATATTAACGTCACTGTCCGTGAAAATCTGAAGGTAGCGTCAGCGGTTTTAAATAAAGACATCAAAGATCTCACCATCATGATTCTGGAACGGGAAAGGCACAGCCGGTTGATTGAAGAAGTCCGGGAGACCGGAGCGAGGATTAAACTGATTACCGACGGCGATGTAGCCGGGGCCATCGCGACAGCCTTAAATAACGTGGACATTTATATGGGGATCGGTGGCGCGCCCGAAGGTGTGCTGGCCGCTGCCGCTCTCAGCTGTTTGGAGGGCGACATCCAGACCAAATTTTATTTCCACAATGACGCGGAACGGGAACGAATTAGCGCCGAAGGATTCGATTGCGACCGGGTTTACCGCATCGAGGACCTGGCCAAGGGAGAGGAGATTATTTTTGCCGCTACCGGGATTACCACCGGAGAATTTCTGGAAGGGGTAAGCTTCGGCAGTGGCCGGGCGACAACCCATTCCGTGGTGATGCGGTCCAAATATAAAACGGTACGTTACATTAAATCCATCCATAATCTGAACTACAAAACAATCCCTTCCCGCCAGCGGAATCAGGAAGAAAGGGTATGACCCCATAATGATGTTCCTTCATTCGTTAACCTGATGATTGTATATTTCCTTGAGCCGGTTGGATTCTTCAACCGGCGTTTTTAGTTTCAGGCATAGACTTTAAGACAACATTCCATTCAGCACAAATTGATCAATCACTTTGGCCAAGCCGTCGTGATCATTGTTTTCAGTGATACAATCAGCTTTCTCTTTTTATTGCATCTGAAAAGACATTCTCCATTGCTGAAAATCCTACATACAGCCGTAATCCACAATTTCATGTCTTTAGACCTTCTTTCATCCCTCATATACCTTCCGTTTACCCGAAGGCAAAATCGCCATTTCTTCCCGGTATTTGGCAACCGTTCTCCGGGAAATGTCCAGTTTCCCATTGCGGAGGGCGTCACAAATATCCTGATCCGACAAAGGATGGGTCGCCTCCTCACTCAAAATAAGCTTCCGAATCTCTTCTTTCACCAGCTTGGAAGAAATATTTTCCTGCAGCACACCGGAAGGGAGGCCCCCGGTAAATAAACTTTTAAGCGTCACCGTACGAAAAAGAGTGCAGATATATTTATCGCGAATGGCCCGGCTGACTGTGGATTCATGAATATGAAGCCTCCCTGCGATGTCGGCAATCGTCATGGGCCGCAAGCAACCTTCACCCTGTAAAAAGTAGTCTTTTTGGAGTTCGAGGATGGTTTCCAAAATAGCGAAGATCGTCTTTTTGCGGTGCTCGATGTTGCTTAGCAACACCATTGCGCTGGTTAATTTGGCTTTGACAAAATTCAAGGCCGCCGGATCTTCCGGCTGATGAATGATATTCCGGTAAAGTTGGTTAATGGTTAACCTCGGTAAGGCGCTTTCGTTCATAATGATTAATAACTCTTGCTGATTCCTGGTAATATAAGCTTCCGGGATCACATATCCGGACTCGTTGCTGAAAAAACCCCGGGCGGGCTTGGGTTCAAGTGTTCGGATGATCTGGCAATATTGCTGGACTTGCCCAATTTCCAAATCCAATTGTTTAGCCAATTGTCTGATTTTGTTCTCGGCGATGAATTCTAAATATCCATCCACCATCCGGTAGATTATGAGGTCGGAGATTTTTTTCTTCCGCAATTGGATTTTCAAGCACTCTTTTAAATCCCTGGCGGCCACCCCCGTAGGCTCCAAATCCTGGACCCGTGCAAGAGCATGCTTGACCAGTTCCGGCGGCACTTCGAGTTCAGCGGCGATGTCTTCGATTTTGCAGTCTAAATAACCCTTTTCATCTAGGTTTTCGATAATGTAGCCGCAGATAGCCAGGATAGCTTTTTTTTCATCCAAATCCAGCAGTTGCTCTTTTAAAAAATCTTTCAATGAAGGTTTGACAGCAGCGTAATTAGAAGGGTCATTGGACTCTCCATCCGATAAGTCCGCAAAGTTGGTTTCCCTCCCATTTTCAGCGCCACGGGTCAAAAAATCTATTTTTTCGATCATGGTCTCGGTTGATAGGGTCTCATCTTCCTCACGTTCCGTGGAAACTTCCAATAAAGGATTCTCTTCCAGCTCCCGCGTAATATCCCGTTGCAGCTCCGGTAAAGACATTTGCAGGATCTTCAGAGATTGCCGCATTTCCGGAGTGAGAATGAATTTTTGTTCCTGGGCGATTTCCTGGGATATCTTAAGTTCCATGGCACGCCTCTTTTATTTCAGTCCCCTTGTCTTCTAATCCATATTAAACATTCAGCACGAATTTGTCGATGACTTGGGCGACACCGTCGTTATCGTTGGTATCCGTGATATAATCAGCCTTCTCTTTGACTTCATCCAAGGCATTGCCCATGGCCACTCCCAGTCCGGCGTACTCGATCATCGACAAATCGTTTTCATTGTCCCCGATGGCGATGATTTCTTCTCTGGGAATGTTGTAATGCCGGGCTAAAATCTCCACGCCCTTGCCTTTGGAGGTTCCTCTATAATTAACCTCTATATTATTCGAGGCTGAGCTCACAACCTCCAATTCCGCAATCCGGGACAAATCGTTGCGAATCTTCGCGAGCTTTTCTTTGTTAAAATGAATGATGATACACTTAATCATTCTGCCTTGCTCTTTAGCAAAAACGCTTCTCCATTGCCTATCATTCAATACATAATTTCGTTTGACATTGCTTTTATTCCCGGTGATCTGATTTCGGAAACAAAATACCAGCCACCTTATGGCAAGGTAAATACCGCCATAATACTCTTGCTGCGGAGTATGAAAATTCGGAAAAACGTGATACCGTTTACAAATATTCAATATCTTTAAAGCAAGCTTTTCATGGATCAAGCTCTGATAAATTAACTGCTGCGATTGTTGATCTTTAATATACGCTCCATTGGAAGCAATAATCGGGGATCGCAAACCAATCAAATTTGCGTGATAAGCCGCATCAATATATACCCGGCCTGTGGTGATAACGATTTGGACTCCCCGCTGATGCGCTTGAAGCAAACTATTCTTTGTTTTCTCACTAATTTGTTTGCTGCTGTTCAACAGCGTGCCGTCCATGTCAATGCAAATCAAGCGGTATCCCATGTATGTGCTCCTGTTGTCCTTAACTATCCATGATAACTTTTTTAGCCGCCAGCAAAGAAGAAGCGCTCATCGAAAATTCATCCAATCCGTATTCCAGCAGTGTGGGAATAGCCTGAACGTCCCCGGCCATCTCACCGCACATACCGCACCATTTGCCTTCCTGATGGGCGGCCTCAATGGTCATCCGGATCAGGTTCAACACTGCCGGATGCATAGGATCATAAAGATGAGAGACGTTTTCATTCATCCTGTCGGCTGCCAAGGTATACTGAATCAAATCATTGGTGCCGATGCTGAAAAAATCGGCTTCTTTAGCCAAATCTTCTGCAATGAGAGCGGCCGAAGGGATTTCAATCATCATGCCCACCGGGATTTTTTCGTTAAAAGCCTTTTCTTCTTGTTGCAATTCCATCATACATTCTTCTAAGATTCCTTTTGCTTTTAAAAATTCCTCCAAGGAACCGATCATCGGGAACATAATTTGAATATCGCCATAGGCCGACGCCCGGAGAAGCGCCCGCAACTGGGGTTTAAAAAGGTCCGGGCGGTTCAAACACAAGCGGATAGCCCGGAGGCCCAGAAAGGGATTCATTTCATCAGGCAGGGGTAAATAAGGCAGTTTCTTGTCGCCGCCGATATCCAAAGTGCGAATCACCACCGGTTTACCCTTCATGGCCCGGGCCACCTGCTTGTAAGCTTGAAATTGTTCTTCTTCCGCCGGTAATTTTGAACCTTCCATATAAAGAAATTCAGTCCTAAACAGACCAATTCCTTCTGCGCCATTTTTGAGGGCCTGCTCAACATCGGCCGGCTTTCCGATATTGGCGGCCAGAATGATTCGTTTCCCTTTTTTGGTCGTTGTCCGGGCGTTCACTAAACTCTTAAGCTGTTTTCTTTCCAATTCGAACTCGGCTTTTTTCTTTTCATAAGAAGCCATCATAATTTCGTCCGGATTGACAAAAACTTTCCCCAAAACGCCATCGACCACCATAGTGTCCCCATTGCGGACAAATGATGTAATATCCATTAACCCCACCACCGCCGGAATCTCCAAAGTCCTGGCCATAATCACACTATGAGAAGTAGGACCGCCAACATCAGTTACAAAAGCAGAAATACGCGACTTATCAATTTGCGCCGTATCGGTTGGAGTCAAATCATGGGCGACAATAACCGCATTCTCCGGCAAATCCTCAAATTCATATTTCATCTGCCCGCTCAGGTTTTTCAGAAGACGTGTTCCGATATCTTTAACATCTGCCGCTCTCTCCCGCAAGTATTCATCATCCAAATTGGCCAACATTCCGGCATAAATATCGGTTATTCCTCTTATAGCCATGACTGCACTGATTTGTTGTGCTTCGATATTATTGATTGCAGCTCCAGTAAATTCTGGATCGTCCAGCAGTTGAAGCTGGACTTCAATAATTGCAGCAGAATCTTTACCCATTTCCAATCTGGTTTTTTCATATAATGAAATAAGTTGTTCTCGGGATTTATCGATGGCGACATGAAGTTTTTCTTTTTCTGCCGCAAAGTTAAGGATTTGTGTTTCTTCAATTTGGTTATCGACTGATTCTTTCAGAAAAACTGCTCCTATCGCATAACCTTTTGAGGCGGGAATACCTTGTTTCATTTTCGAATCCTTTCTTATCCTAAACTCAAAGTAACCACTTGTCGCCTAAAGCGTATACTTGCAATGAACAATTCATTTACGATATAAATAGCCACTAGTAAAACGTTCTCTAAATAACTACTCAATGATTGTGAACGTTTTACTTAAGTAGAGCGTATCTTCCCCATTTCTGATTACCATTTATTTACGATACGCTCTACTCGTTATGGCGAAAGCTACATACAGCTTCATCCTATTCCTCGCCAAACTTGGATTTCACCAAATGAGTCAATGCCTCAAGAGCCTCTTTTTCATCTTCGCCTTCGACATTAATCGTAATCTCACTGCCTTTATTGATCCCCAAAGCCAAAAGACCCAATAACGATTTAGCATTACCGCTCTTGCCATTTTTAATAACCGTGATATTCGACTTAAAGGATGATGCGGTATTTATAAATAACGAAGCAGGCCGGGCATGAATTCCGGTTTGGTTCATAACCATTATATTTTGCGATATCATCTTGTTGCCCTCCTAAAATAACTAAATATTTTTTATTGCGCGACTGACATCAATAAAGTCTGCTGGATAATGAATATATTTGCTTATTGACGTCACAAACCTTTTTATAAATTCATTTCATTTGACTTATCATGCAACGGAAATGATATGAATTTATGCTTGCTTCTCGTTTTCGCAAGCTTTTTTATCCATCACCTTAAAGAAGGGGATGTAAATCAAAGCGTCGATAATGACCATAGCCACCTGGAACAAAGCCACCCGCCAACCGGCGCCGCCTCCCGCCAAAAGTCCCGACATAATTACCGGTGTTCCCAAAGGAACCACCGTGCTTAACCGAGGCAGGATATTCATCACCGTTAACACATAAGCCAATATTGCGGAAACCATGGGTGTTACGAGCCATGGCAGCAAGATATAAGGATTGAGTACAACCGGGGTTGCAAATAAAATCGGTTCGTTAATACCGCAAATGTTGGCCGGCAACGCCAGTTTTCCTAATGTTTTATATTGTTTGCTTTTGCTCCATAACGCCATATAAATGCACAGTCCCAACGTCATTCCCGAACCGCCGGTAATGGCATAAATACTAAAGAAGGTACGGTTGATGATATTGGGAAGTTGAAATACGGATACTCCGGCGTTCATAGCGGCAATATTGGCCGCCGTCAGCGAAGTCCATAACGGGTAAAAAATCGGCAAAATAACGGCGGTTACACCATGAATACCGAAGAACCATAATAACTGCGTGATGAAGATCGCCACCAAGAATGAACCCAGGCTATTGCCCAAGAACATTTCCATCGGTGCTTGAATAAATGAATAAATCATAGCATGCAATCCAGTGACACCAGGAATCAAGGCCGCCAACTTATTGAGAAGCATAAATAAAATAATGATGACAAATCCGGGGACAAGACCGGCGAAAGATTTGACAATCGTCGGCGGCACACCCTCCGGCATTTTGATGGCCATCCCTTTATCGAGCAGCTTGTTATAGATTACTGTCGATACTAAACCGACAACAATTGCCATAAATAAACCTCTCGCGCCAATCCATTCGTAGGGTATCACATTCCCGACCGGAACCATCGTTCCCTCCGGCAGAGTCAGCTTGGCGGCGGCTAAAAACTTATTGATAATTTCCGCCGTATTGGAGAGCGGGGTTATAGCCAAAAAGGTAAACAAGCCGATCATTCCCGCCGTGGCCGGATCTTTTTCATAATACTTCGCCAAACTGAATGAAATGAAAAATACCGCATACAAGGCAAGAATATCATTGGTGACCATGTTAGGAAGGGCTAAAACCGGTTTAAGCCCGGTCGTGATAATAAAATTTTGATAAGGAGCAATCGCCAGCGAATTAAGCAGAGAAAAAATGGCTCCGATAATGATCACTGGCATCAGCGCCATAAAACCGTCGCTAATAGCCCTCAAAAACTTGTTGGATGCGATCCGATTTGCCGCCGGTACAACATTTTCTTGGATAAAATCCTTAATCTTCATATTCCCTACCCCTCTACAATTTTATAACAACCGTTAATGACCTTACGGAGGCCATTTCTGTTCCGGCTTATCCGTATGGCATTTACTTTGCCATTCCTTTTACCACCTTCTCTCCCCATACCATAATCATTGGCTTTTGAGGCAAAAATTAAGACCTCTTCAGTAGTATTTTTCAATTTCAAGATATCGATAGATATTTTTATAGCAAAAAACATGCCAAAACACTCTTCCGTATCAAATAAAAAGGGTGCCTCAATTTTCTCTATAAGCAATCAAACAAAAACGCATCTGAAGCATTTGTAATACTGTCAAACACGTTCTTTGGTCCATATAAAAGGCTGCCGCAAAATTTGAAAAAGGGATGAGCTATGCCCCATATTGCTCTTCCAGATATGCAAGCACTTATAGAGTATATCTCTACCGCTTCTTTCTATTTGGCGGCAGCCCGCACATTTACCGTCACAGAATAAGCTTATTTCAATTTCTGAGCCGCCAGCCATTCCATTAAGGTGACTTTTTTACCATCAATGGTATTGACGCACTCATTGTTATAAACATAAATCCAGGACCAATGACCATTATATTCAAAGGGTTTACCGGTCGAATCGGCATATAATCCAGTCGTATCATGAACATTTTCAAATAGGCTCAAATGTACATTTTGAGCGCCGACAGCCAACAGACGTTGGTACGTTGGCAGCACATAATCCGCTACCGGTACCACCGGATCAGTCTTTGCTGCGGTAAACCAGATCGGTACATTTTTCATCGCTTGAATCTCTTGATCGCTGATCAATTTGTCTGCCAAAGCTTCACAGGTGGGAAAAGCCGCCGCAAAATACTGGGGATAGTCGCGAATCAACACCATTGTCATATAACCGCCGTTAGAATCGCCGCCCATATAGATACGCTGCGGATCAATATCTTTATGACTGGCGACATAATTTTGAATCAACGCTATCAGCGATTTCTCATACTTTGAAGTACCATCTCCGAAACTCTTGAAACCATCCATCCAAAAAGTCGGCGTCTGTGGCACCAAGACATAAGCGCCGCCGAAATAGGACTGGATTTGCGGGGTAGCAAAGGCGCAGGCTTTGTTGGCGGAGATCGGAACAGTGGGGTCCGTACCGCCTTCGCCCATCCCGTGCAACCAGATAATCAACGGGTTTTTCTTCTGATCTTTCGCCGGAGTGAACTCGGCATAATGCAAAGTAATATTATCGTTGATTTGTTCTCCAAAGGCAAATTCATCAACTACCGGACGAATATTACCCTCGGACTTCGTTACTACAAGTCTCTTCAACTTACCGCGTTCCGTTTGAATATCCTTGGTTTGCGTGATAGTGTAATCACATTGTATCCATGTATTCAACATGGTTTTCATACTGAAATTCAGCGGCGAACCTAATATAACCGTCGGTCCCACTTTCATCTCAATCACTACATAACGGCCCTGTTTGGCTATATTGCCATCTTTATCCGTAACGTAAACCTTGGTAATGTCCCGATACCCCTCAATGCCTTTTTCAGCTTTTTCCGAAGCTGAGAGTCTCTTCTCCATCTCTTTCGCTTGGACCGAACCTTTTTCCGGGGGTATATTACGCTTTACATAGACTTTAAAGGTATCCCGGCTCACCGAGTCCGCCTTAATATCTTTGCCCAGATCCACAATCACCCGGGGAGTTGCGGCTCCCCAATCATATACTTCCGTAACCATCCGGTAAGCCGGTTCCACCGCCTTAGCCCCTGCCGTGGCTCCCAGACACAAAATCATACCCGCCGCTAAACTTAATATTTTTAGGTGCCTTTTTTTCATTCTTGTTCCCTTCCTTTACTTTTTTGTCTCTCATAAATCCAGCGCTTTCTGTAACACCTTTTCTCCATTCATCATTCCATAGTCAATGCTGTCAATCACCGCCACTTTCATTCCTTTGGGTTCATAGGCCTCTTTAAATTTTTTCAACATGTATCCCACCTGCGGCCCAAGCAATATGATATCGGTGTCGGTTTCATATTCCTTGAATTTACTCTCCGGAGTTGCCCTTACCGTTACATCCAGACCTAATTTTGTAATAGCCGCATTCATTTTCGTCACCAATAAACTGGTGGACATCCCTGCTGCGCAAACCAAAGTAATTTTTTTCATCATTCATCCCCCTTATGAATACTTATTTCATCACTCATTTCTTAAATCTGCACCGTTAGTGGCAATTACCTTTTTGTACCAACCGAAAGACTTCTTTTTAATGCGCCGTAAATCTTTTAAATCAAACTCGTCCCGGTTGACATATACAAATCCGTATCGCTTGGTGCAGCCTTGATGAGTGCTCACCAAATCAATTGCAGACCAGGGCGAATATCCCAAGAGCCGCACACCTTCATGCAACGCCAATTGACATTCAAGAATATGAGCTTTTAAATATTCGATCCGGTAATCATCATTAATAATATCGCCTTTTTCAAGGGTATCCGGCACTCCGCAACCATTTTCGGTAATCAATAAGGGTAACTGATATCTTTCCCATAACTGGCGCAATGTAACATGAAGCCCCACCGGATCAATCGTCATATGCTGAGATGTTTCCATTACATACTTGTTTTTGACTCCGATTGCAATTCCCGGCACTGAATTTAAACGGGTCATAAAAGCCGTCAAGGCTTTCCCCTCCTGTTCTTCATTCACCGGAGACAACGCCTCATCCAATGATAAATAACGAACTGTGGTGGCCCCATAATAATTAAAGGCGATGAAATCAGGTTTCGCTTTTTGTAACAATTCCATATCACCCTCTTCAATAATGGGCGCGCAATCATTATCAACGAACCACTGCCATAAAGCCTCCGGATAGGTTCCTTTACAAGCCACATCCAAATACAAACGATTCCGGAATTGATCAAAATCCATAGCCGCCAGTACATTCTTTGGTTGGCTGGTTTCCGGATAAACAGCAACAATATTGGGGGCCGGGCCAATTTTGCCATCCGGAATCAGCTCATGGCAGGATTGCATCGCTTTGGCCTGAGCCAAAAACATAATATGGCAAATATCATATTTTTCCTTAGGAGGCAATAACTTTTTACCATCGCCGATATAGGCTTCATACATAATCATCATATTTTGCTCATTGATGGTCAGCCAGTGTTTAACCCGATCGCCATAAAGCTTAAACACAGTACGGCAATAGCGATCAAAATCTCCAATAATCCGGCGGTTCCGCCATCCGCCATATTTCTTTTCCAAGGCCAGCGGCAAATCAAAATGGTATAAGGTCACCACTGGAGTGATATGATACTTCACCAATTCATTAATTAAATTATCATAAAATTGCAGTCCTTTTTCATTCGGTAGCGGATCATTTCCATTCGGAAAAATGCGCGTCCATGCTATGGAAAACCGGTATTCCTTAAATCCCATTTCCGCCATCAAGGCCACATCTTCTTGATAATGATGATAGTGAGCGCTGGCCACTTTAAAATCAGTGGTCCCCTCCGGAATCGTTTTAATGTCAGCAACTGACAATCCTTTGCCGTCTTCATTGTAGGCTCCCTCAAATTGAAACGCCGAAGTGGAGCCACCCCATAAAAAATTTTCAGGAAATGGATTTATCTTTTTAAAATCCATGAAATTTCCTCCTTTACTTATCTAAAGCATTACTGGGCTGTCTTTAAAGGGATATCAAAATGTTAAAGATATACTAAATTATATGCCGGATTGCTTTTTCTCAGATACTATAATCGCCGGTAACGTCATAGTTAAGCCATTCATAATCGCCTTTAAATATTGATTGACCGATATTTCCCCGCTATCAACTGTATTTTTTGTTGTGTATTTCACTCAGTTGTATTTACGAGCCTTCCTTTTTTGATTTACTTTAAAAATTGCTCGTACATGTCGATCATTTCTAACGCTAAGTCTTTGACTGTCATAGCGTTCATCAAATGGTCCTGAGCATGAACCATTAATATGGTCACCTCCAGATGTCTGCCATCAGCTTCTTCCTGAATAAGCTGGGCTTGAACTTCATGTGCTTTCGCCAAATCATCACATGCTTGCTCATGTAAATCTCTAGCTTCCACTATTCGACCCGCCTTGGCCAAACGGATCGCTTCAATTGATTTACTTCTGGCATTCCCCCCGTTTACGATTAACTGCATTATAATGTTTTGGTAGTCCATCTTTAGCATCCTTTCCGGCAAATTTCTCATAAAACGAAAGTTTTTGCTTTTTGTTATTGTTGTATTATAAAACAAAGCAAAAAACATGCCAAAACACATATACAAATTTAATGAATGTGGCTCTTCGAGTTAAAATTGGGGTAAATATCTCGATGCGCTTCTAATAATTCGTCCAATTTGACATTTTTGACAAAAACGCTTACCTCGCCGGCTGCCATCTTTGCGATGGCTTCTCCGGTGATGTTATTACCGTTCAGATAAAATCGCAATCCAAATATCATATGATTTAATCGGGCAAAATCGATTCTGATCCGTTGTAAATCTACGCCTAAACTTTTGGCAGTTCCCATTCCCATTGCAATCGGAACATTACATAAACCCACCACTCTCTTATTTTTACCGTATTGAAAACGGCTTTTGTAACCATTCCGGAAGGGTTGGTAAAATTAACAAGCCCAGCATCCGGACATACCTCGGCCATGTCTTGATCGATATTCAGGATCACCGGTATCGTTCTTAAAGCTTTAAACATCCCTCCGGCGCCATTGGTTTCTTGGCCAATATATCCGTGGCGTAAAGGAATTCTTTCATCTTTAATCTTGGCGTCCAAAAGTCCGACCCGGATCTGCGTGGTTACAAAATCAGCGCCCGGCAAAGCTTCTTTACGATCCAGCGTTGTATGGATTGCCATTGGGAGCCCCTCCTTTTGTACCATACGTTTGGCAAGAGCCGCGACGACTCTCAACTTTTCTTTTCCGGCGGCGATATCCACCAGCCAAAGCTCACGGACGGGCAATTCGCTATACCTTTTAATCAAGCCCTCTATTAGTTCAGGTGTATAGCTCGAACCGCCCCCTATTGATATTATTAATTGGGGAAAACTATATCTTGCTCTTATTTAATAGAAGAGGATACCTATAAGGAATTGAATCTTCTTTAGGCAGCCCCTGATTGGTTAAAAACTTGCTATGGTAGTTTCATTTCCAGACTCAACCTGTTGAACCTTTACCAAAGTCTTCTCGTAAATCTTAAAGAAGGGATAATAGATGATAAAATCAACCGCAATCAGTACAAAAACCAGAAGTACCGCCTTAATGTCGGTTGTTGCCAGGCCCGCCCCTACAAAGGCAGGAGTCGTCCATGGTGTCGAAACAAAGCATCTTCTCACCAAACCAATTACGGTACAACCATAGGCGATAAACAAGTTGGCAACCGGTGCCAAGATAAAAGGTATCCCCAAAATGGGGTTAGTGACAATTGGCGATCCAAAAATAACCGGCTCATTGATATTAAATAATGCCGGTAAAATGCCAAGCCGTCCGACCATTTTTAATTGATCCGAGTTACTCTTCAACATCATTAAAGTCAATGCCATCGTAGCTCCCGACCCGCTCATAATTACAAAATTATACCAAAATGAATCCGTAATGATAAACGGCATCGAATGGCCCGCAACTTTCGCTGCCGCATTCGCCATTATATTGGAAGCGCCCAATGTCATCACAATCGGTAATATCAGCGCCATCCCATGGATACCGATTAACCACATAATCTGCGCGAACAATAATAAAAACAAAAAACCCCAAATATTATTGACCGAACCAATTGCCGGAGACAACACTTGCATTATCGTTTCCGGGAAGGACATATGCACCGTAGCTTTTAAAACAAGTGATATCGTATAAAATATTATAATATTGACGGCCATGGGGATTAACGAATTAAAAGAGCTGGCTACAGCCGGTGGGACCCCGTCAGGCATTTTTATGGTAATTCCTTTTTTTACCAATAGCCGGGCAACTTCAACCGTCACCAATCCAACAATAATGGCCGTAAATAATCCCTTGGCATCAAAAAAATTGGCGGGCAGTACACCAATAGCCTGTTTTAAGACATCTCCACCTTTTTGCATATTTTCAACGAACACGGCCATTCTCGATGTCCCGGCAACCAGCAAAAATATCACCCCGGATGTGACAGCGCTACCAAAAGCATCTAATTCATGTGATTTCGCCAGGCTATATGAAATTGCCATCGCTGCAAATATAGCCATTAATGCCATGGTCATATTGTAAGGTGTCAGGATTGCTCCCATATTGGCCGAAGCCCAAGTTGCCCAAGCCAATAACGGTTTAAGAAAAAGGTTATTCGGATTCACTTTGGATGGATCGATCGGCGGAAATGCCACAATTAGGCTGAGCCCGCCAATAATTGTTAAAGGAATCACGGCCAACATCCCATCTTTTACTGCAGCTAAATGTTTTTGTGTGCCAATTGCTCCTCCGAGCGGCATCAATTTCTCTTCAAGAAAATTGGTAAATTTCTTACTCACATTAACTCCCCCTTTGTCTATTTTTGACAATATCTTATGACTCTTTTTTTATTAAAAGCAAAAAACATGCCAAAACACTTCCCATAAATAAATTTTCATTTATGATTGACCATTGATTAAAGCAATAATTACCTCAAAAAGCTAAGAGCTTAACTTTTAAAACATTACTTGAAATCTATTTCAACAAACTGTAAACTAATTTTATCAATTCTTAAAACATGATTCACAAGTATAACTTAAAAAGATTCCCACGATGAATCTTTTCGAGTTCATAGTCGCTTTGGCATGCTTACGATGGAGGATTGCAATGCGAAGAATCGATACGATATATGAAAAACTTAAAGAACTCAGCAAAGAAATGGGAATTACAACCGAAGAAATTGCGGACAGCCTCGGACTCAGCAGAGCCAATGTAAGCAATGATTTAAATCAATTATGCGAAGCAGGTAAAGCTACAAAAGAAGGCACCAGGCCTGTTTTATATAAGGCTGTTCAAAATCAAGATTTTAATAATTCAGAAACCGTATTGGATGAGTTTGTAGAAAAAAACCCCAGTCTTTTTGCTGCGACTGAGCAAGCCAAAGCTGCTATCCTATATCCTCCGAAAGGCATGCCTATCTTAATTTTAGGAGAAACCGGCGTAGGAAAATCGATGTTTGCCGAACTCATCCATCAATATGCCGTTCAAGTCAAACGGATGAAAAGAGGTTCGCCTTTTATTGTATTTAATTGCGCCGATTATGCCAACAATCCTCAACTGCTATTGAGCCAATTATTCGGAGTCAAAAAAGGCTCCTATACAGGGGCTGATAATGACAAAACCGGGCTCATCGAAAAGGCCGACGGCGGCATCTTGTTCCTTGATGAAGTCCACCGGCTGCCGCCGGAAGGACAAGAAATGTTCTTTACCTTTATGGATACCGGCAACTATCGCAGATTGGGAGAAACGGAAGCCGAAAGAACTGCCAAGGTCCTGATCATTTCCGCTACGACGGAGGACCCGAATTCCTCGCTGCTAAAAACATTCACCCGCAGAATCCCGATGATCATCCACATGCCCAATCTGCATGAAAGAAATATCGATGAAAGGTTTAATCTTATCTGTCAATTCTTCCGGGAGGAATCTTCCCGGCTCGGTAAACCCATTTCAGTATCCATTAATTCCATGAAATCTTTTTTAAGTTATCACTGCCTCAATAATGTCGGCCAGTTAAAAACCGATATTCAGCTGGCATGCGCCAAAGCCTATGCTGATTTTATATCGAACAAAAAAGATCTCATTAAAATAAATAGTCCTGATCTTCCTCATTATATTTGGGACGGTTTATTTTTGGAGACGGAACATCGCCAATTATGGAACAAACTAATCCGGATTAACAAAAGATATTGCATTTTTGACAGTAGTGAGGAAAAAATCCTTTTTGAAGAAGACAAAGAAAATATCTATGATATGATCGATCTTAGAGTTCATGAGCTCAAAAGCTATGGCGTCAGCAATGAAATTTTAGAACAAGCCATGGAGAAAGATATCCAGGAATATTTCTCCTCCTATTTGCAGAATATGAAGCAACATAGCGTTTTCCCTAATCTTGAAAGTATTGTCGGTACCAATATTATTCGAGTGGTAGAAGAAATTATCCAATTCAGCGAGGATAATTTGAGAAAAGTATTTAGCACTCAGATCCACTATGGAATGGCGATTCATATTTCCAATTCGATTGAGCGTATCAAACGGGGCAAGAAAATTATCAATCCTCAATTAAATAAGATCAGGATCGAATACAACGAAGAGTTCACTATCGCAGTGGATTGCCTCAAAATCATCGACCGCGTCCTGGATATTACTCTGCCCATCGACGAAGCCGCTTTTTTGACTATGTTCTTTGTATATCATGAAGGCGCCATCCAAGAATCAAAAAACAATGTCAGAATCATCATCATCGCCCATGGCTCAGCCACAGCAACTTCAATGGCTGAGGCTGCCAATCATTTGCTTGGAGTGAGGTATGCCTTCGGAATCAATGCCCCTTTGGATGAACAGCCCCAACAAGTGATCGAAAAATTAAAAAATCACTTAAAAGAAACGATGGACGAGGCAGATATCCTGTTCTTAGTCGACATGGGTTCCCTTACCAATTTTGGCGAAGAAATCGAAAAGGATTTTGGTATCCGTACCAAAACAATCCCCCTGGTCAGCACTTTACATGTCATTGAAGCCACCAGAAAAGCAATGCTCGGGTATTCGCTGGAAGAAGTGTATGAGGATACTTTAGAAGTTAACGAATTGTTGGATAACGACTATCTACTGACAGCTAAGACCGGAAATGAAGAAACTTTAGCGGTAGTCACCTTGTGCACAACCGGGGAAGGCGGAGCCGAGGTTATGAAAGACATCCTGGAAAAACAATTACATTTTAGCGGCACTCCTGTCAAAATTATTCCCCTTAGCATCATTGGCAACGAAAATATCGAAACCCAGCTTAAAAATATCAGAGAAGAATACCGCTTAATTTGCGTGGTTGGTTCATTCAAAGTCAATACTGACGTTCCACAATATAGCCTGGAGGAAGTCTTCAATCAAACCGCGCTTCCCGATATCCAAAAACTAATCGATATTGAAAACACCTATCTTAAGATCGGCGATACTTTAGATAATCACCTTAAAAATATCGAAGGCAGATCAACGCTTCAAAAGATTAAAAAATTTATTAAACACATGGAAAACAGCCTCAATATAAAAATTCCCACCAGTTCTTTGATCGGCATCGCCATGCACATCGGGTGCATGCTTGATAGGCTCAAAAGCAGTGGAAATGTTGATGAATATAAAGGGAAAGAACAATACATTCAGGAAAAACCCTTACTTTACAATGCTGTTCAACAAGGATGCGCAGTATTAAACAAACATTATCAAATTGCCATCACCGACGATGAAATTTGTTACCTGATGGTCCTCTTTAGTAATTCTTCCGAATATCAACAGCACCTTTGTTATTCAAGGAATTAAAAAGTTCATTTCCCATATGGAAAATAATATGTCAGATTATTGCGCCTATTTTGACGCAATCTTCCGGCCATCCCAAAACTTAGCATCACTCTCCGGCTTATCCAGTGCCTCGATTTCCTCCGGCCCCACCCACTTGAACTGCTGGCATTCAATAGCCTGAAGCTCTCCGCCGGTAATCCGGCATTCAAAATAAATGATGATGATCTGGCGCAGTTCTTTGACAGTGGAAACCACCTCTAAAACCGCGCCAACCTCGGCTTGGATTCCAAGTTCTTCGAGAAGTTCCCGCCCCATACAGGAGCGCGGATCTTCCCCGGGCTCAATTTTCCCGCCCGGGAATTCCCATTTCCCGCCTTCAGGCCCTTTCGGCAATCTTTTGGCCATGAGGATGCGGCCATCTTCCCTAATGAATGCGGCGGTAACCACAATCTGTTCCAAGATAACAGTCCTTTCGTATTCCTTCCTAGCAAAGTATGGAAAAATCAATTGGCCACGGAGACTCAGCCTTTAAACCAGCTTGATTACTTGAAAATCCTTCTTCCCTTTTTTAAGAGTCAGTTTGTCATCTTTGAAGTCTTTCATTTCAACCATCCGGTTTAAATCGCTTACCTTTTGATCGAATAACGCGATACCGCCCTGAGCCACCAAGCGTTTGGCCTCGCTGCGGGTGGGGGCCAATCTGGCATGTACGACTAAATCAATGATCCCCATTCCCTTTTCCATCTCGCCCCGGGATAATTCAATTACTTCGACCATCTCTTCATTGCCGGCCCCGCTAAATAAAGCTCCGGCCGCCTGTTCCGCCTTTTTAGCCTCCTCTTCGCCATGAGTTAATTTGGTTACTTCATAGGCTAAAATCTTCTTGGCTTCATTGATTTGCTGATCTTTCAGCGCGCCTAGCCGCCGCACCTCATCCATGGGCAGGAAAGTGTATAATGCTAAAAATCTTTCCACATCCCGGTCATCGGTATTCCGCCAATATTGATAAAAATCGTAGGGACTGGTCTTAGCCGGATCAAGCCAGATGGCCCCGGCTTCGGTTTTCCCCATTTTCCGGCCGTTGCTGGTCGTTAAAAGCGGGAAGGTAATTCCATAAGCTTCTTTGCCATCCAAACGGCGAATCAAATCCGCGCCCGATAAAATATTGGACCACTGATCATCGCCGCCCATCTGCAATTTACAGCCGTATTTCCTGGACAGCATTAGAAAATCATACGATTGGAGCAACATATAATTGAATTCGATAAATGTTAAGCCCTTTTCCATGCGCATTTTATAACACTCGGCGGTCAGCATCCGGTTGACGGAAAACTGGGAACCGATTTCCCGCAAAAACTCGATATAATTCAGTTCCAGCAGCCAATCGGCATTATTGACCATCAATGCCTCGTCATGATCAAAGGTAATATACCTGGAAAGCTGTCCCTTAAAGCAAGCCGCATTATGGGCAATGGTTTCCCGGGTTATCATTTTCCGCAATTCGCTTTTACCGCTGGGGTCGCCAATCATCGCCGTGCCCCCGCCCAAAATGGCAATGGGACGGTGCCCTGCCCTTTGCATATGGGCCATCGCCATAATCGGCAACATGCTGCCGACATGCAAACTATCTGCTGTCGGATCAAAGCCGATATAAAATGTAACCTTCTCCTTTTCCAGCAACTCGAAAAGGGGTTCCTGATGGGTCGTCTGTTTGATGAAGCCCCGTTCTTGCAAAACCTCAAAGACTGACATTACAATTCCTCCTCAAATAAAATAAATAAAAAAACCTCCATCCTTCTATAAGGACGAGGTCTCGTGGTACCACCTTAATTTATGCGCCATTGAAATTATCATTCGCTTCCGCGACGCACCTTTAACCGCTATAACGGGCGGACCGTCTCAGCCTATCAAAATATCCGGACTAGGACGTTAATGTCTCATCCAGACGTTATTTCAGCCGGAGGCTCCGGAGAGTATTTCACCTGCCGCATCCGTCGGGTTTGCACCGGAAACACCCAATCTCTACTGTCACTACAGCGGGTTTATAGAACGAAATTCCCCAAGGGTAAATTTCGTCAAAGCTCCTTCATTGCCTTTGAAAGGAATTATAACATGAAAATCAGGAAACGACAAGGGTCTTTGAAGTCCGCGGATTATCTTGAGGGTTCTCTGGACAAAATTAATTTGCCGGCAGGAATTTGAACAGCTTTCTGTGGAATGGAATGAATATGAAAAAACATTTTCAAAACCCAAGCTACTCTCATGGAACTCACCTGGTTACTCAATTCGTGGCGCAAACCTTCCCGCAAGTGAAGAAAGAATTAACCCACTGGACTTCCTTTGCCGGAAAAATTCCCGATCCGGAACTTCGCCGACAGGCCTTGGCCAGTATCAAAACCAAGAGGTTTCATGCTCTGGGCGGCGCCGTTTACTCGCTGTACCCGGGAGTGCCCGATTCCGAAAGCATGGTCAGTTTCATCGTCGCTTTTCAGACCATCAGCGATTATCTGGATAATCTCTGCGACCGGGCCGGTATCGAGGATGAAAAATCCTTTCGCCAACTGCACCTGGCCCTCTCCGATGCGGCCGATCCCGGAGAGGAGCTGCACGATTACTACCGGTATTACCCCTATCAAAACGATCTGGGTTATTTGGGACTATTGGTAAAGGAATGCCGGACCCAGCTAACGAAATCGCCCGCGCTCCGGCTAATTATCCCCAGTCTGAAACATCAGATCAAATTATATACCGATTTACAATCTTTAAAACATATCGATAAGGCCTTGCGGGAAAACGAATTAAAACAGTGGGCCCAAACTTATCAGGCTCAATATCCGGATATTACCTGGTGGGAATTTTCGGCAGCCACCGGATCTACCTTGGGAATTTTCCTTCTGACTGCGGCAGCCTCTCAAGAGTCGTTGAGCGGAGAAATGGTTGACCGGATTCAATCTGCTTATTTCCCCTGGATCGATGGTTTGCACATCTTACTCGATTACTTTATCGATGCCCGGGAAGACCGGGCCATGGGTGATTTGAATTTTACCGGTTACTATCAAAACAAAAGGGAATGCCAAGAGAGGCTATCCCTATTCATTGAGGAATCCCTAAAAAGATCTACCGGACTTCCTTTTCCCAAATTTCATCAAACCGTTATCATCGGTTTACTGGCGATGTATCTTTCCGATCCCAAGGCGCTCACCGGCGAGACCCGGGAGATCTCCCGATCGCTGTTGCGATCCGGAGGTCCTAAGGCTTGGTTTTATTACCGGTGTTGCCGCTTCCTCCGGTTCATCAAAAAATTATAAGCGAATTCCATTCATCCGCTCTTACATCGTTGCGGTCACCTTATGCAGCCACCTGGGAGCATTGGGGTTAATTCCCCGGATGCGGGCCGTATGATACGCCAATAACTGACTGATCGTTGTAAAAATAAACGGTGAGAGCCATTCCTGACAATAGGGGGCTTTAATCACCCTTCGATTTGCCTCGCCTTCACTCTCCTCCGGTTCAGATGAAAAAATCGTCACCTCGCCACCCTTGGCCGCTATATCATGGTCCAGCCAATCCAATCCCTGGTAACTGGGGCCGGAAGCTTTGAAGATGATGAAGGGAACTCCCGCTTGAGTCACTGCCAAGGGGCCATGTTGAAAATCGGCTCCCGAAAATGATTTAGCCCGGATGTAAGCCGATTCCTGTAATTTTAAACCGGCTTCCAGAGCTACCGGATAATTATATCCCCGGGCTAAGATTACACATTCATCTTTGGAAGCAAGCCAATGGGCTACCGTAATGATCTGCTGCTCCAAATCCAGGGCCTGGCGCACCAATTCAGGTACCTCTTCCAGTTCTCCCTCAAGCCTTTCCGGGCTCGCAAGGGCCAGAGCCAACCCGTAAAACAACATCATCGTGCTGGAGAAAGATTTGGTGGCCGCCACCGCTTTTTCGATACCGGCATGACATAGTAAGATGGTATTCAGTCCCAAACGGGTTAATTCGGAATCGCCCATATTGGTAATGCCGATGGTATAACCGGCCGAAGCCTTCACTTTATCCATAAACGCGATCACTTCGTTGGTCTTGCCGGACTGAGAAACCCCGATAACTAACGTTTTGGACAAATGAAGGGTAGCCTGATAAAGGTTGACAACGGAAGGAGCAGCCAAGGAAACCGGCAGTCCGGTCCGGGTCTCCAATATATATTTGCCCACAGTCGCCGCATTATCGGAACTTCCCCGGGCGACGACGAGTACATGATCGATTTCACCGCTGATAATCTTTGGAACAATCTCGCGTCTGATGAGGGCTAAACCGGCCTGATTCTTTTGAATGGCATTCTTTAAAACCTCAGGTTGTTCTCCAATCTCACTGCGCATTGTGGTCATATCCGTTTCCTGAAACAAAATCGCTCACTCCCCCTATGGATTATTCCTGAATTCTTTCGCAATCTCCGGGCCGGCCGCTTCATCCATAAACAGATGACTGTCGGAATGGGATTTTAATATGCTGGCGGGTAATTCTGCACTGATTTCGCTATGGATTAATTGATCGATAATGGCCGCTTTTTTGGGGCCGCCGGCCATTAAAACAGCGAACCGGGATTCCCGGATTTGGGCCAGGCCCAGGGTTATTCCCTTTGACAACTTTCGGGCTTGGGAAAAATACTTTTGTCCGACCTCACAGGTGACTTCCTCTAAATCCACTTGATGGGCAAAACTTTGAAAAGAGGACCCCGGCTCATTAAAGCCCAAATGTCCATTAACGCCTATGCCCAGCAGCATCAAATCGATGGGTCCGTGATTTTCAACAAAAGAATTGATTTTATCGCATTCATGCTCCAAATCACCGGCAACTCCATTAAAAAAACAAATTCGTTCTTCCGGTATGCCCAGAGGCTTAAAAAACTCTTGATCCAAAAGGTAGCGGCAGCTCCCCGGCTCGTTAGGATGGATTCCAACCCATTCATCCAGTCCTACAAAGCGGCATTCCTGAAAATCAACTTGTTTTAACCTGGCTGCCTCTACCAGCAAGCGATAAACAGGCACCGGAGTGTCGCCGCCGGCAAAGCACAACAAACTGCGGGGATTTTCCCTGATAAAACCGATGATGTATTCCCCGACCGCCGCAGCCAGCTCGGGATTTTTAGGGTAGCAATGGATTTTCATTCTTTAACCCCTCCGGCAGTCATGCCTTGAACGATATATTTTTGGAAAACAAAGGTAATTAGCAACGGCGGTAAGGCGGCAATAATCCCTCCGGTGGCGATCATCCCGTAATCGATGGTATTCTTCCCGCTAAACTCGGCAATTGCCACCGAAATAGTTTTGGCATTCAGCGTCGAGGTAAAAATGACCGCATAAAAGAACTCATCCCAGGCGGTTAAAAAGGCTAAAATACCGGTGGCGATGATCCCCGGCCGGGCGATGGGCAGAAAAATATACCACAGGGTTTGCAACCGGTTACAGCCGTCAATCGACGCCGAATCTTCGAAGGAGCGGGCCACCGAGCCGAAGTAACTTTGCATCACCCAGATTACGAAGGGAATGGCCATCGACAAATACAACAAAACCAAAGCCGTTTTGCTGTCCAACAATTGCAGGTTGCTCAGGAATAAATACAAGGGGATGACGATAACCACCGGCGGCAACATATACGTAAAAAGTACCAAGTACATTAGATGGTTTTTAAACCGGAACTTTAACCGGGCAAATGCATAGGAAGCCAAGGATCCTACTACCAGCGCCGCTATGGTCACGAAAAAAACCACCACCAAGCTGTTTCCCATGGCTATTTTAAAAGTAAGGGCCATATCATTGTTGGGATTGGTGAGAATATCATGATATCGTTCGAAGGTTACTTCCTTCGGAATGATCTGCAATGGAACCGACATTAAATCTTTACGGTAGGAGATGCTTGAAATAAAAAGCCAAAGAAAAGGGGCTAACGTAAAAAAGGTAATGATGATGGCACTGCCATACTGAAACAATGTCAAACGCTTGCTTTTTCTCATTGAATTAATCACGGAGATCATCATCACCTTTCAGAGTTTTGACATAAAAGACCGTTAATATGACAATGATAATTGCAATCAAATAAGCATATGTGGCTGCGATGGAATATTGGAGATTGCTGAATGCTTTGTTAAAGGCTGTATAGGTCAGGACCATGGTTCCATCCGCCGGACCTCCCCGGGTTATAGCGTAAAACACCCCAAAAGCCTTAAATTTCTCCATGGTCCGCATCACAATAATCACCAAAAGCGTCGGCTTCAAATAGGGCAGGGTGAGCACAAAAAAGCGTCTGAATGATCCTGCGCCGTCAACCATTGCCGCTTCATAACTTGACTTATTAATCATTTGTAAGGCCGCCAGGAAGAAAATCACGGCCAAAGGCGTCATTTTCCAAGCATCGGCAAAAATGACCATATTCATGGCCATCAATGGCTCACTCAACCACGACTGATAAGAGGAAATCAAATGTAGTTTCATTAAAACCGCATTCAACAGTCCGTATTGGGGGTTGTAGATCCAGCGCCACATGCTTCCGGTCACAATCTCCGGAACCGCCCAAGGTAAAATGATAATGGTCCGCAAAAAAGAGACTCCAAAAAATTTTTCATTCAATAATAAGGCGATCAAAAGTCCCAATCCAGTCTCAATAGTCAGCGACACCACCGTAAAATAAACGGTTCGTCCCAAGGCGTCCCAGAACTCACGATGGGACAATACCTGGATATAATTGGCGAGCCATACGAACTCGCCCCGGTGGGCCGAGATCAATTCCATGTTTTTTAAACTATAAACCAAGTTCACCATCATTGGAAAAATAACAATTCCCAATACCAAGATTAGAGCCGGCGCAATCACAAGATAGGCAAATCTTCCTTCTCCCGCGGTAAGTTTTCTGCCCCTAAAAAGTGATTGATTCGGCCGAATTTCAATCTCCAGACTTTTTTCTTTTGCTTCTGCCATCCATTTCACCCGCTTCGAAAATACTTTTAGCTAAAAATTTTAGATCGGATAGCCATTTTTGGGAAACCTTCGCGCGCACATTCTTTTGTCCCGGCCGGATGCCGGAGTAACCATCGTTCCCATAATATTGGGGCTGTCCCAAAAACTAATTTTGAGACAGCCACCGGGGATCATTACTTTTTGTTAGCCAACTCCACCGCTTTGTCCTGGCATTCTTTCAATGCTGCGGCACTGGATTTTTTACCCAATAATACTTCCTGAATTCTCACCTGCATAAATGTTGAAAGTTCGCCGTAATAAGGAACGATCGGCCGGTTGACAAAATATTTATATTGTTCCTGGGCAACTTTTACAACTGCCGGATTGGAAGCTACTACAACCGGGTCGCTGTATAGGGACATCCAGATTGGCAAAGCGTTGGATGAATATTTCTTTTGAAATTGTTTGGATGTCAAATATTTCATATATTTTAGAGCTTCGGCGGGATGTTTGCTCCCGGCGGAAATTGCCAAAGGTTGGCCGCCATTGCAGGTGCCGCTTATTACTTTTCCTTCACCCGGAATTACGGCGATCCCAACATCATCGGGAGACAATTTAGACTCTTTCGGGTCTCTGGCTCCGGCATACATATAAGTCCAGTTAAACGTGAAAGCTGCATTGCCGCTTTCAAAAGTGCCTTTGACATCATCCTCTAAAAATTCGGTGGATTTGGGATTGGAAAGGCCCGCCTTAATTGAACCGGCCATAAAATCCAAAGCTTTTTTATTGCCCGCGGCCGTAATGGTGGGTTTACCATCTTTGTCCACCAATCCGCCGCCGAAAATGGTGGCCAATGGAACATAATCACACATTAAAGCCTCGGCTTGCGCCCAGTCCCAGACAATCGGATGCTCTACAATTCCCTTTTCCTTGATGACTTTGGCTTGAGCCAATAGTTCGGTCATGGTTTTGGGGGGTTCCGAAAAACCGGCCTTCTTTAGCATACTTTTGTTATAAAACATGTATTTGCAATCATTTAACCAGGGTAATCCCCAAATTTTCCCCTTATAAATGCATGATGCCAGCGCGCCCGGGAATATGTCCTTCCGCTCGGCAGCCGTCAACTTAACTTCTTTTAAAATACCGGCTTGGGCGAATTTAGCCGTAAAAGGCCCATCGCTCAAAACTACATCATAGCTTCCGGACTGAGCGGAAGTGATGATTTTTTGCTCCAGTTCTTCATAGGCGACAAAGGTCAGCTGGACTTTGATATTGGGGTTTGCCTTTTCAAATTCGGCAGTACCGGCTTTGGTGTCGGCTTCGCTATAACCGGCTTGTTTCATAAAAAGAGCGTTAATCGTTACCGGAGCACCGGCAAAAGCCAAACTTCCCGTAATAAGGGCTACCAACATACAGACAACCAAGAATTTCAGGTTACGTTTCATTTTTTTGCCTCCAATTTCAAATTTTTATGGGGTAAAAAGCAAGCTATACCTCCCAATCCCTGCGCTTCACCTCCTAACTTTGATAACTCGATTTTGGTATGGATCGGTGTGAAATTTGAAACATGCACACGAATTTTATCAATGACACACTCCATCGACTCGGCAACTCCGCCGCCGATGATCACGATTTCAGGGTTTAACAGGCTTACCACATTAGCAATCGTGATGGACAGCTCAAGTACAAATTCATCGATAATCGTTTCAATTTGCGGATTATGATTGCGATATTGAATGAATAATTCCTGAGGGGAATAACCGAATTTCAAACCCTTTTCTGTTAAGGCGCTTCCGGAAGTTTTATGTTCGAAAGTCCCAAATTCCAACGCGCTATTGATTCTGCCCGGCCTTACATCATTCCGGCCCACAAAGTAGCCAATTTCACCTGCGGAAAATCCCGCCCCCTCGATAATCCGGCCATTGGCGATAATTGCGCTTCCAACTCCCGTACCAATCGCAACGTAAAAGATATTATCGCTTTCATTCCCGCCAAAATATCTTTCGCCTAAAACCGCCAAATTTACATCATTTTTAACGATAACGGGAACGTGATAGTGGTTAGAGAATATCTCTTTTAAATTAAGATCGTGCCATTTTAAAGAGGGAGAATCCAATACCATTCCGCTCTCACTGTTTACCACACCGGGAACTCCAATGCCAATCCCCTTTAATTTTTGGGGAGGAATTTTCATATCTTGAAGAAAACCGTCAATGGAGGCGATGATTTTTTGAACATCCGGAGAGGTTTTGATTTTCTCTTTAAAAACGATATTGCCGTCATCGTCGGCTATTACCACGAAAACTTTAGTCCCCCCGATATCGACTCCTACTTCATATAAAACGCCATCACAACGGAGCTCTCCCAAAACACATTCTCCTTTACGGTATCGATTGAATTTTTTACATAAAAGTTACTTTGTTTAATTAATTAAGAAAGTCAGTTTAAAAAAACTACATTTTTAAAATGTTTCTATAAATAGAATCGAGAGCAATGGTAAATGCCCCATAAATAATAGCCTTTTGTTCCAAGGCCGAAGATCTCACCCGCACCGGGAAAGGGACTATTTTGGAGACAATTTCATCGAGGGGAGTGATAAAATCATAGCCCAAATCCATCAACTTCCCGCCCAGTACAATAAGATCCAAATCCAAAAGAATAATCGTATTCGATAAGACGACCCCCAGAATATTGACAACCTTTTCCATTTCTTCCATGACAAAGGGATCTTTACCTTGAACCGCTTTGAAAATGATTTTACTGTTAATGCAGTTTAAATCCCCATGGACCAAATCATAAACTAAGGCACTCCGTCCCTGCCGTACTCCATTTTTAATATTTTCAATAATAGCCGGAATCCCCACCCGGGATTCTAAAGGACCCACGCTTTGATGGTTGTAGTTAACATCATCAATGTTGAGCGCAAAATACCCAACCTCTCCGGCAGCAAGCCGATTCCCTTCATACAGGGTATTATTTAAAATGATTCCCGCCCCTACACCAATATCAATACTGACAAATACTAAATTTTTATATTCTTTACCCACTCCGTAAACGGACTCGCCAAGAGCGGCTAAATTCATATCGTTCTTAAAAATAATTTCCACATTAAACGTTTTACGCAGCTCTTCTTTGATATTCAAGTCCTCCCATAGATACAACCACATGGGAAGGGCCAGAACACGGCCGTTATCTTCGATAATTCCCGGGAAACCGATGGCGATTGCCAACAATTTCTCAATTTTAATGTTATTTTTATTAAAAATATCGAAAATGTTTTGGGCGATAATATCTAATATTCTTTTTCCGATATTGACATTCGCAATATCAATGGTCCGGAGTTCAACAATCTCGCTACTGAGATTGGCAAGAGCAATTTTTAGATCTTGACCGCTCATGTCGACTCCGATGATATAGCCATAATTAAAATTAAATTGAACTAAAATCGGCCTTCTGCCACCGATTGAATCCCCTTCACCAATTTCAATCAGAATTTTTCTTTCGATCAAATCATTAATATTCTTGGAAACGCTCGGTGCACTGAGTTTAAGAATTTTAGCCAATTCAGCTCTTGAAGTGGCCCCATTCTTTACCAGAGTATCGATAATCAGTTGTTGATTATTTTCTTTAATTGTGCCTTGATTCCCGGCAGTTCTTTCCAAAAGATTCACACCCTACCCGCAACAGAAACTTTGTTAATTAAATTAAGCAAGAAAGTATTCGCGATGATTGGGGAGGATTCCTTCTTTTGGTTAATAATATTTAAAAAATTGGATCCGGTCTTATTGGGCCCGTTTTTTCAATTGTTCCGCCTTTTCCATTAAAAAATCCCGGTATCCGTTCTCCGGCAAACCGCTCAGGCTTTGTTTGGCCTCCTCAATATAGGCGGTGGCAATAGCGAAGGACTTCTGAATGATCCCCGATTCAACCAACATCAAGTCCACCCGTTCCAATTCCTCAGCCTGAAAATTGCGACGTTCGATCAAATCCTTGATCCATGGACCATGCTCCGGGTGATTCAAAAGGAATAGAATGGGCAAGGTTATATTGCCCTGGACCAAGTCCTCATGTTTTGGCTTCCCCATGACTTGGGAATCACCGTAAAAGTCCAGGATATCATCAACGATTTGAAAAGCCACTCCCAGTTTCAACCCGTAAGCGCCGATTTTTTCTATCTGGATTTCGCCGGCCCCGGCGATTAGCGCTCCCGACTGGCAGGAACATCGAAGCAAGACCGCGGTTTTTTGGGCGATCCGCTGAAAATAATGGTCTACGCCTAAATCAAGGTTAAAATGGGCTTGTGCCTGCGTGATTTCTCCTTGACACATCTCTTGAATCGCCTGGACAGTCAAACCCAAATTCCTGAATAACTGATTTTCCGTCAACACACCAAACGCTTTGGCAAACAGGAAATCGCCGCCCAAAACCGCCGACTTGTCGCCCCAGAGTTTATTGATGGAAGGTTGATTCCTCCTGAAGTCGGACTCGTCAATGATATCATCGTGAACGAGGGAAGCCATATGGACCAGTTCCATTGCAGCCGCGGCTTGCAAAAGCATTTCCCTGGGACCGGAAAACAGCAGGCCGCTGTATAAGACCAATAACGGCCTCAGGCGCTTACCGCCTCCGTCGATTAAGCGGGAGCACATTTCATCAATGATACCATGGCCGGAGTGAAGGATTTTGATCAATTCTTCATTAATCGTCAAAATGTCTTCCGATTGCCGCCCGTTGACCTTCTGCTCATTCTTTTCAAGCGTTAAAGTGTTCATAATAAACCATCCTCTGCTGTTGGTAAGGGTTAGTCTTTCCTAAATTCCCATTTTGAAACTTAAACCCCGGGACAAAAGCGAGGCCAAACATCAAAAGAGCTTAACGTCCGGGGTTGAATGGAATGGAAAAGCCAAGAAGACAATTATACCATACCCTTGGATCAATGGTTTGCCATTCTTTGTGATGAATATTTATGCTATGGTGAATAATTATTCGAAAATGAATAATCATTCAACTTTGTTAGTTTTTTGTTAAACCTTTGCCTTAGCACGATTGATGTTATATAATGAAAGTTATAAAATGTCTATGGAGGTATTTTCAAGTGAAAAAATATTCATGGTTAGCGATTGTTTTAAGCATTATTTTGTTTTCCGGTTTGGCCCTTTCCGCCAAACCCGTACTCCGCGTAGCCACCGAGGCCACCTATGCCCCGTTCGAGACCATTGACAAAAATGGCAATTTTGTGGGATTTGACATGGATCTGATCCGGTTGGTGGCCGATCAGGCAGGTATGCAGCTTAAAATGCTCAATGTCAGCTGGGACGGAATTATTCCCGGTCTGACGAACGGCAATTATGACTGCATCATCGCGGCAATGACCATCACCCCGGAACGGAAGAAACAAATTGCTTTTTCGGTCCCCTATTTTTCCAATAAACAGACAATGGTTGTCAAGAACAACAATAGCATGATTAAGACACCGGACGATCTCATCGGAAAAACCGTTACGGTCCAGAACGGCACCACCGGAGATTTATATGCCAGCACACTGAAAGATGTGAAGATGAAACGCTTCGACACCAACCCCCAGGCCATTCAAGAATTATTGAATAATAACGCTGATGCAGCCGTAATGGATAACCTGGTAGCCTATGATGCCGTGAAAAACAGCAAGGGCCTGAAAGCCATTGATATCGAAAAGATCAACAAAGAAGACTATGGGATCGGCATCCGTAAAGATAACGAACAGCTCGTGGCCAAAATCAATAAAGCTATCGAAGCTTTGAAAAAGAATGGCAAATTAGATGCTTTGATCGCCAAATATAAAACAGCGAAATAAAAGCCATCACCCCCTTTATTTTCAGCCAATGAAAATTCCTTGTCACTTTCTTGTTATTTTTTTTATAAATAACATCCAAATGCTTTGCATATCTGAATTTGATGTTATATAATTGAAACATTAATAAAAGATTATGGGGGTATACAAATGAAAAGATTCACATGGTTAACAGTAGTTCTGGTATTTCTGCTCGTCGCCGGTATGGGACTTGCAGCAAAACCCGTGCTCAGAGTTGGTACCGATGCCACCTATGCACCTTTTGAAACCATCGACAAAGACGGCAACTTCGTAGGTTTTGACATGGATTTCATTCGCCTGGTTGCTGCCGAGGCCGGTATGGAACTGAAATTGATGAATATCGGTTGGGATGGTATCATTCCCGGCTTAATGAACGGCAATTACGACTGTTTGATTTCGGCCATGACCATCACCTCCGAGCGGAAAAAACAAATCGCTTTCTCCACTCCTTATTTCTCCATCAAGCAGGCTATCGTGGTGAAAAGCGACAACACTTCCATCAAAGTTCCCGATGACTTAATCGGTAAAACCGTGACCGTCCAAAACGGCACCACCGGCGACTTGTTTGCCAGCAAGATTAAAGATGTGAAGATGAAACGTTTTGACACCAATCCCCAAGCTGTTCAGGAGTTATTGAACAATAACGCCGATGCAGCCGTAATGGATGATTTGGTCGCTTTTGATTCGGTAAAGAATAGCAAAGGTTTGAAAGTTGTTGAAATCCAAAAAATCGATAAAGAAGATTACGGAATCGGCATCCGTAAAGATAACGAAAAGTTAATCGCCGCTATCAACAAGGCCATCAGTACCCTCAAAAAGAACGGTAAATTGGATGCTCTCGTAGGGAAATATAAATCCGCGAAATAATAACTTATAAGCGGTTTTTTTGAATCTGGCTGTCCCAAAAGAATTTTGTCGATAAAGATATACAATATATCCGGATTTGCTTTTTCAAGGAAACCATGATATATTGTATATCTTATTGATTGTAAACTACTTTTCCGGCAGCCTTCGTCATGTCAGGAGCTTGTTATTTTGTAACAAAGGAATGTCAGATCGTGAAAAACAAATACTTTTTAGGTTTAATTTTGACAATCGCCCTCCTCTTCGGATGTCTTAGCGCAACCAGGGCGGCAACCGGAACGGAAGCCCTTTTAAAAATCACTTCCGATCCTGCCGGCGCCGGTGTTTATGTAGATGGGAAGTTCATCCATCGTTATTCCCCTTGTACCATCCAAGGATTGACTCCAGGTACACATCAGATCGAACTACGCAAATCAAAATTTCGGAATGAGAAAAAAACGGTAACCCTGGAACCGGGAGAAAATTCCATCGAACTCTCGATGTCGGAAACATCTCTCTATTATATGTGGTTAAGTTTACCAAGCCTTCTGCTGGGCGCATTAATGACCTTATTTCTTACAGTGACCGCTGAGTTCATTGGGACATTGATTGGTACTTTCACCGGAGTCGCCAGGGTACTTAATAATAAATTGGTCAATTTAACTGCCGGTATCTATGTTGATTTCATCCGGGGCACACCGCTCCTGGTTCAGATCTTCATGATTCACTTTGGTTCTCCGCCGATACTGGGCGCCCTCTTCAACAACGGACAACCCATACCGATTAATCCTTTCGTATCGGCTTTGGTAGCCCTCAGCATCAACAGTGGCGCCTATGTTGCCGAAATCGTCAGAGCCGGCATTCAATCTATCGACAAGGGGCAAATGGAAGCCGCCCGTTCCTTGGGCATGACTTACCGCCAGGCAATGAGCCACATTATCCTGCCCCAGGCTTTAAAACGGGTCATTCCTCCTCTTGGCAACGAATTCATTGCCATGTTAAAGGATTCCTCTTTGGTATCGGTCATCGGCATGGAAGAATTGGTCCGCAAAGCCCAAGTTATCGTTACCCGCTCCTATCGTCCGACCGAAACCTGGCTTGAAGTCGGCTTGATATTCTTACTCATGACGATTCCTTTCACCCGCATTGTCGCCAAACTGGAGAGGAGGTTTAAGGTCAGTGATTAAAGTAGAAGACCTGCATAAACGTTTCCGCCATCTTCATGTCTTAAAAGGAATCACCACTGAAATCAAACAAGGTGAAGTCGTATGCATCATCGGGCCCAGCGGCTCCGGAAAAAGCACTTTTTTGCGCTGTCTGAACCTGCTTGAAAAACCCAGCAGCGGCCATATTTATATTGAAGGCGTCGATGTATCCGATCAGGCTTTGATCGATGTCAATGAAGTCCGCGCCGAAGTCGGTATGGTTTTTCAGCGTTTTAACCTTTTTCCCCATAAAACGGCTTTGGAGAATATCACCATCGCCCCCATCAAGGTGAGAGGTCTAAGCCAGGAAGAAGCGGAATCCCGGGCCATGGAGTTATTGGACCGGGTCGGCCTGCGCCATAAAGCCGGCGCTTATCCCGAGCAATTATCCGGAGGCCAGCAACAACGGATAGCCATTGCCCGTGCTTTGGCAATGCGGCCGAAAGCCCTGTTGTTTGACGAACCCACCTCGGCCCTGGATCCTGAAATGATTCAGGAAGTGCTGGATGTCATGAAAAATTTGGCTCATGAAGGGATGACGATGGCTGTGGTCACCCATGAAATGGGATTTGCCAGAGAAGTGGGACACCGGGTCTTATTCATGGATGAAGGCCAGGTTTTGGAGGAAGGCACTCCGGACGATGTGTTTAATAACGCCAAAAACGAAAGAACCAAACAATTTTTAAGCAAGATTCTCTAATCAAGAATCAAATGAACGTTTTTGCAAAAAGCGGCAACCTCCAATAAATCGGGGTTACCGCTTTTTTTAACGGTTTAACCTTCGGCTAAATCAGGACGATTTAAGTTTGAAAACACGATGGCTTTGCCACAGAAAAAACAACGTCAAAGCCAACAAAACCTCGCTACCGATCAGGAGCAGAATTCCTTGTTGAAAAATAATTTCAATATTGGGAATCCTGCTGATAATGATGCTGAATGAGTTGAAAGCGATATGGACCGCGATGGGGACCCACAGGGAGCGAAACCATTGATAAACCAGAGCCGCCAAAACACCCAAGATCATTCCATAAATTCCTTGTAAAATATTCAGGTGGTATGCCCCAAAAAGAAACCCTTGCAACCCTATGGCTGCGCCGACAGGTAAAAAAGTCTTGATCCGGTTAAATACCATCCCCCGGAACAGGATTTCCTCAAAAATCGGAATGAAAATTCCGGCAATGATCAAGGTGAATCCGAAACCTCCGCTCATCAACGGTTCCACCACTTGGCCGTAATCGGGAAAGAGCCGGTCAAAGGAGGTTACCACATCAAAGGTTAAAAAAAGCAAATTGAAGGAAACGCCAAGGACCACAGCAAGCAGGATAACGCTCATTCCCGGTTTTGAAAACCGGCAATAGGTCCAGAGGTTTTTTCGTTTTACCCGGAAAGCTATCCAATATATCAAAAGCGACAACAGGGCGCTGATGATCAACATCGGCAGGACATTCCGATCGAGCATGGCCTCTATTTGCTTGGGGCTTACTTCCCGATGGCGGAAAATCATAAATTGCAGCTGGTAAACAAAGCCCTGTCCGGTGATTACCAAAACTTGCATCATTAGATACAAGCTAATCCACAGCAATATTTCTCCCCAAGTTTTGATCACCCTGCGGTCGAATTGAATCTTGATTACAATCGCTCCTCTAATTTGGCTTTCTCCGCTTCATAACCCGGTTTCCCCAACAGGGCGAACATATTTTTCTTGTAAGCTTCCACTCCAGGTTGATCAAAGGGATTGACCGCATTTAAATAGCCGCTGATCCCACAGGCCTTTTCGAAGAAATAAACCAGTTTCCCGAAGGTGTAGGGAGTGATTTCGGGAATCCTTACCACCATGTTGGGGACTCCCCCGTCGTTATGGGCCAGCAGTGTGCCTTCAAACGCTTTTTGATTCACATATTCCATGGTTTTACCGCTTAAGAAATTCAAACCGTCGATATTGGCGGGATCATCCGGGATAATCACCGAACGGCGGGGTTTTTCGACCCAAAGAACCGTTTCCAACAGATCCCTTCGCCCATCCTGAATATACTGTCCCATTGAGTGAAGGTCGGTTGAAAAATCGCACGCCGCCGGGAAAATTCCTTTTTGGTCCTTCCCTTCGCTTTCTCCGTATAATTGCTTCCACCATTCCGCGAAATAATGCAGCCCCGGTTCATAATTGACCATGATTTCGGTGGTCTTTCCTTTCCGGTAAAGAGCGGTCCGGGCTGCCGCATACCGGTAAGCCGGATTTTTTTCCAAGGAAGCCTCCTGGTATTCCCGGTAACCTTCGGCGGCGCCGTCCATCATTTCCTGAATATCGATTCCACCGGCGGCAATCGGCAGCAACCCGACGGGAGTCAATACCGAATACCGGCCGCCAACATCATCGGGAATCTCAAATTGAGTATACCCTTCGGAAATGGCGGCTTTCTTCAAAGCTCCCCTGGACTTGTCGGTTGTGGCGTAAATCCGGGCTTTCGCTCCGGTTTCTCCATATTTTTTGACCAGCAATTCTTTGATCAACCGGAAAGCGATCGCCGGCTCGGTCGTGGTACCCGATTTGGAAATGACGTTGACCGAAAAGTCTTTATCGGCCAGGAGATCGAGTAATTCCCCGGTGTATGTGGGACTAATGGTATTTCCTAAATACAAAATCTGGGGGCCTTGGCGTTTTTCCGCGCCGAGTTGATTATAGAAACTATGGTTCAGCAAATCGATAGCGGCCCGCGCGCCCAGATATGACCCGCCGATCCCGATTACCACCAACACCTGGGAATCCTTTCGAATCTGTTCCGCCGCCTTGATAACCGCCTGAAATTCTTTTTTATCATAATTTACCGGCAACTCCACCCATCCCAGAAAATCATTGCCGGGGCCGGTTTTTTGATGCAGCATTTCATGAGCCAGTTTTACCTGCCCCTGAAGCAGGCCTACTTCATGGTCTCCCATAAAGGACCTTGCTTTCGATAAATCTAACTTTATTTGACTAGCCATTGTTTACGCCTCCAAAATTTTATGACGACTTCAATCAAGAATTTGGAAAATCTTGTTTTTCTATTCGCTAGAGATATGCATCTTCCTGCAAGAATATACGGATAATGTAAATTGAGTCCATCGATCTAAAACTTGTACCCCAGTTCAAAATCATAGCGGGATTTGCCGTCCATATCCCGGTAATAATGACAGAGATAACTCCAGGCGCCGTCATCATCCTTAATGAACCAGTCATAATTATAAACATTCTTTGTTTGGTCATAAAAGGAAAAACCATATTCCAGGCCCAACCGCTCGATCTTTCCTTTAAAGCGGTAAGCCATCGTATTTTCAATATCATCGATATACAGCGCGCTCAAAGTAAGCCACGGGTTTACTTCGAGCCACAATTGGGCCATGGCGCCGTTCCGGGCGGCGTCATCGACAGCATCCAGGGAAAGGAGCCCCTCTTTTCCGGGATTATTGAAGGAGTTCCATTTTAAATCCTCATATCTTCCGCCAAAGTAGTTGGCGACAAACTTTCCCCGGGTATGGAATCCGCCGATCTGATAACTGACCAATCCCAGCCTTCCCTTAACGCCAAACATATCCGCTTTCCCATAATCCGTATACCTGGCGGATTCCCAGAACGGAGCACACCAGATCACATTGTTCAAACTCAGATCGTAAGAATATCCGGCCGTTGGAAATTGGCGGGAAGACAAACCGTCGTAACCGTCGCGAATGCCGGTTAACCCCAGCTGCCAGTGAAGTCCGGCCGTTGTTACAGACTGATCGATACGTAACGCCTGTAAACTGGCATAATCATTTTTCTCAAAGGGCGCCCAATACAAAATTTCACCAAAGGCAACATAACTCAAACGGGCAGTCTCACCGGGCGTTACATTCAATAAAAAACCGCGATACGGGTTAAAAGGATGGTAATCGTTGATGAGTAACCCGTAACCATAGTCGATATCTTCTATTTTTTGATAGTGAAGTTGCAGGCAATTGCCCTGATAGGAGAAGGTGTCCACAAAATTAGGAAGATCCGGGCTGATGCCGGGCCTTGGTATACCCCATTGCCACTCATCGTCATTCCAGGGGTTTTGGTAAAAAACCAAATCAAAAACACCTTCAAACCTGTTCCAACGCCACTCCGGCTTTATATGAAAACCGGCGGCCTTTTCTCCCTGTATGGTGGTATATTCAAGTTTTAAATTCTGTACAAAACTCTGCCATCCGTACAATTGATCAAGTTCGGCGGGAATGTTCCCTTCGTTGGCAGGAGAGAGAGTCCCTTGTTCTTCAAGACCTTGCGCATAACTTTGAGTGCTGAAAATCCCGATTAAGACCATCATCGTTAGCATGATAGCGAGTATTTGTTGGCGTTTCATTTTTTGTCTCAATTTCTCCTTAGCCTCGTGGTTGTACTTGACAATCCCAACACAATAAGCATGCCTGTGCAAACAACCAGTATCCCCATGGATAACATATAGAGCAACACCGGATTCAGGCTGTATAAAAATCCCGAAAGGAAGCCAAAAACTGCGCTACAAAAAGCCACCGCCGTGTTATGAAGGGCGAAAACGGCTGCCCGCTCCGTACCGGAAGTAGTCTCTGCCAAAACCGCATCCATAAAGGGCTTTGAAAGTCCATACCCGATTGCAAAAACCACCACTCCCAACGACACAATTTTGAAGCTACCCGCCGGGAGGGTAATAAACAACACCAGGGAGGCTATTTGCAACAAAACTCCGCCTGCCATCAGCAAATAGCGATTAATATTGGCCGAGCGGGGGATTACCAGAACAAATATGACCAACATGACCGCGGCATTGACTCCGCCCAAAAGGGCAATGGCGGATTTGTCAAGCCGAAGAACTTCCGTTAAAAAAGGCGCATAATAGAGGCTCGAATAAGTGCCTATCGGAATATAGGCGTTAAAAAGAACGCTACAGCATAATACCGTTAAAACCAGAGGTTCGTGGAAAAGTCTCTTGAAAAAAGCCAGGTTAAACCGGTTTGTCTGCTGAGAAGATTCTTGATTCCGCTGGCGCAAAATTTGCTGTCCGACTGCAGTCTCCCGGTAATAATAATTTCGACCCAATATCATCGTAGTCATGCTGATAACCGCAAAAACCAGTAAAATCCGTTCTCCGGAAAGAATTCCCATCCCCTTGACAATCAGTCCGGCCAAGGGTGTGAAAATACCCACCGAAATGTTGATGGTATTAATCAGATTGTAGGCGGCGACCTGTTGTTCCGGGGCCGCGTCTTCAATCAACATCAGGTTCCAGGAAACGGCGGGAATCTTTGATAAGCTATTGACAACCTGGGCTAGGGCAAACATCCAAAAATTATGACTGACTAAATAGAGCGTGAGGGCAACGGGCCAGGCAATCATATCGAATATCAGGGTCGTTCTGCGGCGGCCCAGCGCATCCGTGATCAGGCCGGCAACGGACGAAAATGCTATACAGGCAATAAATCCGATCGCAATCAAAAAACCGATTTGGGGGTCGCTAATTCCCCGGTCTTTCATATAAAGACTGAAATAAAAGGTATATAAGGAATACGGAATCCCCCAGAGGGGTTCGAAAACAACCGAAACCCGGGTGTTGCCATGTAATTTTTTAAAGGATTGAATGAAGCCGGATGGCGCGAGTTCAATCGCCACGATTTTTCTCCTCCCTTGTCAGACTCAAATCTTGGAAATTCAAACCCAAAAGGCCATGGTTCCGCTAAAGCCGAAGGTTGGAATCCCCGTTGGTGAAAGTATCAGCAATTTGTATTTGCAGTCCTTGGGCCAGCAGCTTTTGAAACCCGCTATCCTCAACAGCGATTTGACCATCGGTAATCCAATGATACCGCGGCTCGATAGGCCCGATATTGGCCAAGGAGCGGTGGCCGAACTTACTGCTTTCAAACAGAAGATAGACTTCTTTGGCCGCTTCCAGCATGGCTTTTTTAATGGCCGCCTCATCAAAAGTTGTCGTCGACAACCCCCATTCCGGACAAATACCGCAGGGCCCGGCAAAAGTTTTATCCACCCGTAAACCCTGAATTTTTTTAAGGCTGTCGATACTGATGGTATTAAAACATTCCCGGTCGACGGCGCCGCCGATCATCACCAGCTTGCAACCGGTGGTAAAAAGCAAGACATCATGGGCAATGGCGATCGAGTTGGTAATGACCGTCAGTCCGCCGATCCGGTTTAAAAAAGGAACCATTTCGGCCACAGTGGAGGAACCGTCCAGCAGGATGGTATCGTTATTTTTAATTGCGGCCACTGCCGATTTGGCGATGGCGGTTTTAACATCCTTGTTGATTTCCTGCCGTTCCCGGTAGGATAAAGCCGAACTGACCTGCTCGGGAAGAATGGCCCCCCCATATGTTCGCGTTAAAAGTCCTTTTTCCTCCATGAGGCGCAAATCTCGCCGGATTGAATCTTCCGAAATCTGAAAATTCTTACTCAGTTCAATCACTTCCACCCGTCCTTTGGCATGAAGCATCCCCAAAATATGCTGATGGCGCTCTTCAATGAACATCCCGGGTCCCTCCCTGTCGTTCCTTTTCATTCCGATTCGTTTCTGTTTGTTCTTAATAATTCCATTTTATAAGATAAAATAATATTTGTAAAGCGGCGGGAAGGAAAAAATCCCTAATCATTTTCTCCTGGGAAGCTTGGATCCGGGCAAAGATAACCCTACCGAAGCGTAGTCATCCGCCAAAAAAAATTTTCATTTTCAGGGGTTCTCCCGGCTTGCATTTTCCCATTCCGGAAATATCCTTTTTGATGATATTGTTTATTTTAACATTTATGGTATAATTATCCATAAGTGAGGATATTCTCCGGCCGGAAAAGTCATTGCCTGGCGCAAACGCGTCGAAATTATCAATAAAGGAGTTTAGTTTGTAATGTCAGAATCATTCGCAGAACAAATGAAAAGCGCCAGCGTTATGCTGGCAGGGCTCAAAAACCATACTTCCGAACTGGCCCGCAGGGGGGCGGACACCGATTTCATCGGCAAATTCGAAACTGCTTATAAGGACGCTCTGGACTTAAACAGCACCCACGAGGCGGTCAAATCTAAATTGAAGATCATGACCAGCGCCCTCGACGGCAAAAAGGAAGAACTGAATGATTTGTTCCAGGAGGGCAAAAAAATGATCAAACTGGAAATGCCCCAGAAATCTTGGAAGGAGTTCGGTTTTCCGGACCAGCGGTAAGTAAAAAGGGAAATCATCAGAGAGGACCGTCCGCGGCGGTCCTTTCTTTAACAGAAATGAACCCCGTTTGTTCAGCGATGTACCTGTCCCCGACTTAAGACTTTCCCCATATCCCGGAGGGAAAACGGGAAATCAATGATATTCAATCGCTATAAAATATCGATCCATTCATCCAAGGTGAAATAAATATTCTAAAATGCCTGACCGAGCATAGTTAAACAATACTGCGGCCTAATTAAAAGAACTCGAACAGGATTAACAGGATTTTATGGATTTACAGGATTTTTTTAAAACCCCTATGAATTATCTATTTTCCAGCACTTCAATCTTACAGGTCTTAATCCTGTAAATCCTGTGAATCCCGTCTCCGTTAACTTCTTTTAGGCCGCTTTTTTAAAAAATTTGTTGATTTATAAAGATGCCTCAGGTGAGTCGTAAGTCATAATCTCCACCGCGGGTTAATTCGTGTTCATCGAACACGCCCGCACGGCTAGGCGATTAAAAACTTTTTAAATCCCCCTCCGGGGATCTGCTTACAATTATTGTTCAAACTTTCACAATAGCTTCGAAGCATCACGAAGCCCGGTGAAACCGGGCTTTGGAATGATCTTTTAACACTTAGCCGTGTGGCTTTAGCCCGCGGCGGACAAACACCCATTAATATTTGCTGTTACATCTTTATAATCAACAACCAATTTAATTCAACATATATGGATACAAATTTTGAATTCCACCTTCGGGCAATTGATCTTAGCTCTTAAAAATTAATCTTCCCTTCCGGATTTCATTCCCGGGACACAAATCTTCAATTCCCCCTTCGGGAAATTAATAATCCATTCGATTTCTTTTTTATTAAGAAAATTCAACCTGAATTCATTAAATATCTCGACTAAAAAAATCCATCCCAAAAGGGATAAACATCGGAATTCAATCAAAAAGCCACTGTCGAAATCCTCCAGCGGCTTTTTGATGTCCTTAAATTCATAGGAATCAATCAATGAAATAAATATAAATCCTAAGAAATCATTTTGAAATATACATCTTTTGATAGTAATCCTCCAGCATCCGTTTGACGGCGAAAGTTTCGCGGGTGCTGTTGATACTCTCCCCCATCATCCGAATCCATTTTTCACGGTCGTGATAATAAGTGGGGATTACTTCCTCTTGCAAAACCCGGTAAAGGGCGTTCAAATCATGTTCGTCCTGTTCATATTCGGAGCAGCTTTCAAAACCGTCTCCAAATTGCCAGCCGTTGATTCCGTGCCTGCAGGCCTCCGGCCACCAGCCGTCCAGAATACTCAAGTTAAGGACCCCGTTCATCGCAGCCTTCATCCCTGAAGTGCCGCTGGCCTCTTTCGGCCGCCGCGGGTTGTTCAGCCAAACATCGGAACCGGTGGTCAACATTTTACCGATGGTCATATCATAGTTCTCCAAAAACACCACCGCGCCCGGATAGCGTTTGGACATCTGCACCAGATTTTCAACCACCCTTTTACCGCCGTCATCCAAAGGATGAGCTTTACCGGAAAACACAATCTGAAGTTTCCCCTTTTCCAGCAGCGGAGCGATGATGTCCGGTCTGCTGAAAATGAATCCGCTCCGTTTATATCCGGCTGCCCGTCTTGAAAAACCGATTAACAAACCTTCCGGATTCAGCTCGTTTCCGGTTCTTTCTTTAATAAATCCAATCAATTTTTGTTTGTTTTTTTGATGCTGTTCCCACAGCGAGCCCTCTCCTGCGGCCGCCCGCAACATCTCCGGATCAACCCAGGTTGGCGTGTGAATCGCGTTGGTAATGCCGACAATGGGCGAGCAGCCGGAAACATACGACCACATTTTATTGGCGGTCTGACAGTGTAGCTCGGCAACCGCATTGGTGATTCTCGACAAATGCAAAGCCGCGACCGTCATATTAAAAGGATTGCCGCCGATTTCCATCATTTGCTCCGCCGATAAACCGTTATTGGCCCCCATATACATCAACCGGTCAAGATCATGGGATTCGTTGCCTTCAACGATCGGGGTGTGGGTCGTAAAAACGATTTGTTCCCGGACCGCCGCCAATGCCGCTTCATAGTTCAATCCCCATTCCAGTTTCTCCCGGATCAGTTCGAACCCGGCAAAGACTGCATGGCCTTCATTGAAATGGTAAACATCCGTGGTAATGCCGAGGGCCCGCAACGCCTTCACGCCGCCAATCCCCAGAACCATTTCTTGGGCAATCCGTTCTTCCCCAAACCAGCCGTACAATTGACCGGTTATCCAGGGATCCTGATTCTCAGGCACGTCGGTATCCAGCAAATACAGGGGAGCATTACCGAAACGATCGACCAGCCAAACCTTGCAGACTACATTTCGTCTCCGGATTGGCACCACAATCTTCACTCCGGTATCTTTCAAAAAATCATACTGATAATTATGATAACTATCATAGGGCCGGCCATCCCGACCAATCCTTTGATCGGTATAACCTTGTTTCCATTTGATGCCGATTCCGACAATCGGGTATCCATGGTCTTTCGCGCCCTTGAGGTAATCCCCGGCCAGTATTCCAAGGCCCCCCGCATAAGTCCGAAAGGTTGCATCCAGACCATATTCCATACAAAAATAAGCCACTTTCGGCATATTATTTTGGTCTGCCAAAAAACCCCCTCCTTTTATAAAATCATTATAATCTTCCTAGCTGGGCTTTTCTATATACAAAAAAAACCACCCATCTGGTAATTGTCATATAGGAGAAATATATGGAAAACAGTTATTTTTATGTTTTCTTCCCGGCCCTGAATATCAACAAAAAAACCGCAGTCGCTGATCTACGGTTTTCAAATTTCTGGTATTGGGATTCCCGAAGGACTTGCCAAAGCCCCATAAGAACCTTTTGTGATTTATGCAAATTCTAACCATGCCCGCCTGGCGCTTGATGTTATGGAAAAAAAGCCCTTTTTGTAGTTACTCTTCTTTCATTTTGGCCGGGGGCAGTTTGAAATGGAAATCCTTAACCCGGATGATGGCCACATGTTTAAAAAACGCAAAATTGGGAAAGAGGTCCGGATTGACGTCGACTTTCATGATCGCGGCAAATCTCCCTTTTCCGCTCCCATGGAGGTTGAAACTGAAAGTTTTCCCGTCCTCGTATTGAATCATATGGAGGGGGTGAAAAAACGTCCACAAAGGAAAAACCCAGCCTTTTTTGGAAACCTTGACCGTGATATCGATGACGGGGACCCCGTTTTGCGTAACTTGCAGACTATCCAAATCCTTTCCGGGGATAAACCGGAAACCCGCCTTTTCTTTAGATATTCCCCAATTGCGCAAAGAATTTTCAAGTCCCTCCCGGTTATCGGAAACATAATTTTTGGAAATCGTATAAGCCTTGCGGTGTTGATGGCGCAACTTCCCGGGTACAAAAAACAATTCTTGATAAGGGCCCAGGTTGGAATGTTGGTAATCCGCAAACACGATGGCGCCGACATTTCCGTAAAATCCTTTTCGAAACCGCTCGGGCAAAAAACCATGATCAAGAATAAACGATTTGGGAAATTTAAATAACATAATGTAACCGTTACCTATAAAATCCCAGGACGTTTGATTCGCTTCGTCCATAATGAACCCTCCCCAGTGTACGTAGGTTACGCACATTGTGTACGTTTGCATTATAATTCTCCATCTCCAAGGTCATATCCTCCGTAAAATTAGGTAGGAAAAATAGTACTTGTATTTCCTTTGATTCATGATATTATAAAATTGTACCTAAACAGGATCATAAGGTTTGCAAATTCTGAAATGAATTGCCTCCGAATAGTCCAGGGAAGGTAAAATAAGAGCCCATAGGGCTAAAAGGTGAGGTTTTTTAATGTTTCAGGATAAAACAAAAACATGTAAAGATTGTGGACAAGATTTTATTTTTACAGCCAGCGAACAGGAGTTTTTCGAATCCAAGGGATTTACCAATGAGCCTGGCCGTTGTCCCGCATGTAGGGCTGCCAAGAAAACCCAATCCGGTAGAGGCCGTGGCGGTTTTCAAAGCAGAGATCGTCAACTTTATGATGCGGTTTGCGCAGAATGCGGCAAACCCACCAAAGTTCCTTTCCAACCCAGCGGTGACAAACCCGTTTATTGCCGTGACTGCTTCCAATCCAGACGTTCATACTAAAATAACGGAACCACCCTTGCGGGTGGTTTTTTTTAGGTTTTTTACGGGGCTGGTTTATAAGGCGCTTTAGAAATCAAGCCTACTTTTTACGATGTTTTTTAACGGAAAACCCGAAGCTGCCGACGGCCTCTCCCAGCGTCCGGTATTGGCCGTGAACGTAGCTTATCAGGTCTGCCTTCTCCAAATTTAACCGGCCGCTCCGGTCGATTAACCCTTCCTCGACCTGAATTCCGGTAACTTTGGCCAGAAACAGGTGGTGGGAGCCTAAATCCTTGACCGCGCTCACCCTGCACTCCAAGGCAAGGGGCGCCTCTTCAATCACGGGCGCTTTCAGATTCCGCGCCGCCGCCGCCGTTAAACCGGTAGCCTGAAATTTGTCGTAATCCTTGCCGGAAACGACTCCGCAATAATCCACCGCCCGGGCCATATGGCGGTTGGGCAGGTTGATCACAAATTCTCCGCTCTCTTTGATGAGGGGATAGGAATAACGCTCCGGCCGCACCGAGATGGAAACCATCACCGGATCGGAGGCTACCGTTCCGGCCCAGGCAATGGTAATGATGTTTTTAACTCCTTGAAGTTCCCCGCAACTTACCAGGACAACCGGCGCCGGGTAAAGCAAAGTCCCTGGCTTCCAAAATAACTTTCCCATGATAGTCTTTCCTTTATTAAAGTGTCGCTTCCATAGAGTTTATCCTCTTATTTTTTACTGTTGGCCTCAATAATCCGCTCCGCTTTCTCTTCCATATTTGGGTATAAATTATCGGTTACAAACTCTTTCCCTATTATACTGGCAACTCGATATCTGGCGCACTTTGTCTTGTCGCTCTCGCAATAATTTTTTTTAAACAGACGACCCAAAGCGCTCTCAATAGGCATTTTATCATTGTAAAAGGGACATTTCTCCAAGTTTTCACAAAGCATAGCGATCATCCTTTCGTGTTGGAAATATAAGTATGCCCTGGTTAGTGCTTTAATCTTATCATGGAAGAAAAAAGCTGTCTATTCGTAAACCGGAAGATCTTTATGTTTATTTCAGTTGATACCGGAGCGAATTTTAATTTTAAAAATAGAAATAGCGCCGAAGGCGGGATTTGACAATAGGCTTGTAATTGATTTCTTATATGTTTCTCGATTGCTTCTTTATTACGGCCCATCGTATCCACATAATATCCTCGACACCAAAAAATAAAGCGCCGTATATTCGGCGCTATTTTTGGAAAAGTAATCTGAACCATCTATTCGCAAAATCCCAAAAGATATTGAGAAAATTATTGGTGCCGAAGGCGGGATTTGAACCCGCACGCCCTTGCGGACACAGCGCCCTGAACGCTGCGCGTCTGCCAGTTCCACCACTTCGGCACTTCACGTGTATCATAAATTATAACCTATCTTTGATAAACTGTAAAGAGGCACTTTCAAAAATCATTCCGGTAAATGATCCAATTCCTATCTTTGTGGCAGGATTATGCCGACGCTTCACGAAATATCAAAACATGGGGATTCCTTCGGCAACGATCGTTACCCCGCCGTGAGGATTCTATATTACAAAATAACAAACTCTCGATTAGCCGGTTTGAACCGGCTTGGGTTCAACAAACCGCGCGGCTTTAGCCCGCCAGAACCAGGGTTGCATTTTCGCCGTAACGTTCATCATTCATTATATCCAAGGAGGTTTTATCCCATGTCTATCTCCGATCAGATCCGCGAATCTCTCAATCACTCCTCGCTGGTCCGGAAAATGTTTGAAGAGGGCGACCGCCTGCGCCGCATTTACGGTCCGGATAAGGTTTATGATTTCTCCCTGGGCAATCCCGATCTGGAACCGCCGGAATCTTTTCAGCAAGAACTGCGTGAGCTGGCCAATCATCCCATCCCCGGAATGCATAAATACATGAGCAACGCCGGTTACGAGGGGACCCGCGCGGCCATAGCGGCTTATCAAAACAAACGCACCGGTCTATCCTTAAATGCCAATCATGTCGTGATGACCTCCGGAGCCGGCGGCGCTTTGAACGTGATCTTTAAATCCTTGCTGAACCCCGGCGATGAAGTCATTGTCAGCGCTCCCTATTTCATGGAATACGGCTTTTATACCGACAATCACCGGGGCAAACTGGTGGTGGTCAAAACCCAACCCGACTTTCAACTGGACCCGGAGGCCATCCGTGGGGCGGTCAATTCGAAAACCAAAGCCATCCTGATCAATTCTCCCAATAACCCCACCGGGGTGGTTTATTCCGAGAAGACATTAACCGCGCTTGCCGCCGTAATCCGGGAAAAAGAAAAGGAACTCGGGAAAGTAATTTATTTAATTTCCGATGAACCGTATGCCGGATTGGTCTATGACGGCGTGGAAGCTCCGCCCATATTGAGAATATTCGAACATGGCATCGTGGCCACTTCCCACAGCAAAGACCTGGCCATACCGGGAGAACGCATCGGTTACGTCGCCATCAACCCCCAAATACCGGAAGCCGATCTCTTTTTTAACGCATTGGTTTTCGCCAACCGGATTCTGGGATTTGTAAATGCCCCCGCTTTAATGCAGCGTCTGGTGGCTGATCTTCAGGGCCAAGTGGCCGGGTTGGATTTGTACCGGGAGCGGCGGGATATTTTGTATAACCATCTGACCGGCATCGGGTTTGAAGTAATCAAGCCCCAGGGCGCCTTTTATCTCTTTCCCAAAAGCCCGATTCCTGATGACGGCGCTTTTAGCCAGGCAGCCCAAAAACACAACATTTTAATCGTCCCGGGGAAAGGATTCTGTCAGCCGGGATATTTCCGGATTGCCTATTGCGTTTCCAAGGAAATCATCCAAAATTCCTTGCCGGCCTTCACCGCTTTGGCCAAGGAGTTTAACCTCACCCTATAATCGAAATCCCTGATCATCCTATGCTTCCATCAAAGAAGATCCCTGCAAATTGCGGGGATCTTTTTTTTTATAAATTTTTTTAAAAAAAGTATAAAGTTCCCGGCAAAAAATCCGATAGTTTATTATGTAAAGACAAACTATTGGCAATAGCGCCAATATAATTAATATTGCGCTTTTATGCCTTGGTGAAAGAAAGGTGCGAGAAGATGGTTACCATAGCGGAAGTTGCGGATCATGTCGGGGAATATATCGGTGAAAAGGCCGGCTTGCAGTCTGAAGTCAACAAAATTTGTTATGGGATTGAATGCCTGTCCATCATGGCGATCAGCATCGGTTTCATTCTGGCGGTCGGCTGGTTGGGCGGCGCTTTGCGGGAGACTCTTTGGATAACCTTTGCCGCATTATGGATGAAACACATCATCGGCGGCCCTCACCTTTCCGGTTTTGTCAGATGCACCGTTTTCAGCGCGTTAATCCTGGCCGGTTCCGGATGGGCATTGAAAACTTTGGGCCTTCCCTCTCCCTGGTGGCTGCTGGCTTTGGCAACCGCAGGATGCTGCGCTGTTCTGCTTTATGGTCCGCTGTTGGCGCCGGATTTTGATTTCAGTAAGCAACAAATCAAATCCAGAAAACGTTTCGGGGTAATCACCCTCGCATCTCTGAGCCTTTTAAATATCTGGTTTGTCAGTACCTGGTTATCGGCTTTAAATATCGGGGTTTTACTCACAGTTTTGCTCAGAACACCGGCCGGTGTCTGGATAGTCCATGAGTTGGAACAGATTACTAAAGGAAAGGAGGCGCAATCCGTATGAAAAGAGTATATTTATTATTAGCCGCAGTCGCTACATTGGCTGCTTCCCTTAGCGCGGCCTTTGCTTGCCAAAGTTTATCTTATCAACCAAAAATGAGGAAATAATTGATGAATGTTTTCATTTGTAGAGATTTTTTACCGCCAAGGTATTTTTAATATACCTTGGTATTTTTTTGTGTTATAATATTTGTATAGAATTACTTTCTTCGCAATTTTAAAATATTTTCTAAATGGACCACAAAATATCAAGAATCGGTATTTATAGTTGATTTTTTAGTTATTTGTGACGATACCTTTTTTAATACAGCGACGTAAGCGCATTCAAACCTCCATTATGCAAGATAGAATATCTTTCCGGAGTGTGGAAAAAATGAAAGATCTCTTTCTAACTCTGCTGACCTGCCTGATGTTTTATATGACTTTTTTCATTCATTACCAGCTGGCCTCGGCCTTTATTGATCGTTTCCCATCCCTAAAACAGGCCCAGCTCCCGGTCCTAATCATCTCTGCGCTTGCCTACATCTCCAAAATTTTCTTGGAAGCCTCCGCTCCCGTGCACACCGTGGTGGTGGTGATTATTTGCGCCGGGGTACTTTGGTTGTTTAATCCGATCGATTGGATACTCAGCTTAATCGGCTCCTTGCTGACCATTATCACTGTAACCTTGGGGAGCATGATTTTGGCTTGCCCGCTCTTCCTCAAACTGGGTTATGCGATTCCGTCAAACTTTAGTGGGTATTCATGGTACTCATGGACGCTTTTAAATCTGCTAGAACTGGTGGCCCCAATATTGGTTTTGGTTATTCTAAAAGTCAGCAAATTCTCCTTGCTGAAATATCTTCAAGATTATACGGCGAAAACATAATTTTTACGGGATTGCATGGGTTGCCAATTTTGATGTCGTTTCATTATTTTTTACTTTGTTCGGAAGAAAACCCCGGGACGGTTTGGCTAAAAAATAATTTGGATCAAAAAGCGTAATATTCCCTGATTTTTATGTTATAATTTTCTATGAGCTTGGTTTTAGAGCTTATAGAACACTTATAAGGAGCTGAGAGTAGATGCAAGATCCCTATTTGATGCTTATAACTTTTTTGTTGGCTTATTTTGCTTTTTTTATTAGTTATCAGTTAGCTTTGGCCTTTATTGGGGTTTCCTTGCCGGTAAAAAGGATTCTCTTACCGATCCTGCTTTTTTCGGCAATCGCTTGTGTTTCCAAACTTATCCTGAACGCCTCCGCTCCCGTCCATACCATCGTGCTGGTAATAGCCTGTGCAGCGTTATTGTTCTTCTTAAACAAAATCGATATTACGTTGAGTCTTATCGGTTCTTTACTGTCTTTTACCACGTTAACGCTGGGGAGTATGCTCTTGGCCTGCCCGATCTTCACCCACTTGGGTTATGTTATTCCTTCAAAATTTTCCGGGACGAACTGGATGGTTTTAAATCTGCTGGAACTGGTGGTTCCGGCGCTTGTATTGATTATCTTAAAAGCAACCAAATTTTCCTTGATGAAATATATTCCGATTACCAAATAGGTGTGTGATATGAATTGAAACACTCTTACCTATTGCATTCTTTCCTTTATGCTTTGTTGGCTATTTTTTTGCTATTGATTCTGGAAATGAATCTCTTTGATATGCTTCATAAAACGGTTACTATCTTTGTAGCCGGAATTACTGTCGCCATTTTAATCCTATGGATCTTAAACCTCCGTTCCTTTTATAAATTCACGGTTGAACTGAATAAGGAATCCATGGTCCAGGAAATCGACCACCTGCAATTGGAAGAAAGCCAGAAACTGATCCAAACCCTCAGTTCCCAGCGGCATGATTTTAAAAATCAACTTCAGGTTATCCGGATGTTGGCTCAAATGAACCGCAGCCAGGAAGTGCTCAAATTCATCGATGAGTATAATGCCTCCTTGGACTCATCCAGCTCCTTGTACCTGAACATCAATAACCCGACCATTTCCGCGATGTTGCTGGTTTTTTCCACCCAGTGCAAAGCGAAAAATCTGCAATTTCTGGTCGATTGTGACGCCGACTTTACGGATTTCAAAATTTCCATGGTCGCCATTACCCGGGTATTGGGAAATATCATCCGCAACGCCATTGAGATCCTCGAAGGAGAGCAGGCTTCCCCCCGGACTATCCAGGTGACCATCTGGGAAACGGAAGACTGCTACCATTTCACCATTTGGAATAACGGGCCGCCTATCCCGGACGAGATCCAGCCGATGATTTTTACCGCCGGATTTTCGACCAAAAACAGCTCAGGCCTTGGTTTAGCGATTGTCAAACAACTGCTCGGAGAAATGCGGGGCCAAATCACCGTTCAAAGCGCTCCCGGCCAAGGCACCGAATTTAAAGTCGTCATCCCGAAAAACGTCCCCCTGGTATTCCTCCCCAAACAAGCGGAAATTAGTCAAAAAGCCGGGTTCTAAAAAGCAGTTGACAAATCTTCAAGAATCGCATATATTATTTCTAAACAAATATTCATAAAAGATCGCCCCAAAGACATTGAAGGGAATAAGACATAAAATAAAAGCGCTAGAGAGCCGGTGGTTGGTGCAAACCGGTGCCTTCGTTTTATGTGAATAGCTCATCCCGGAGTTGCCCGCTTGAAAGATTTAGAGCGGGACGTTTTGGCAACGTTACAGGTCAGCGCCTTGTTGGAGGCTGCGTAAAGGGTTGCGTATAGGCGCAATCGAATTAGGGTGGTACCGCGTGGAGAATAATCTCCTCGCCCCTTGTGTTTGTGGGGCGAGGATTTTTTGTGTCTGTTTGGTTACTATGGTTTAGGAGGAAACAGATATGAAAAAGGCGTTTGAAAAGTACCTTCCCTTTCCCGGAGTCCCCATGGCAAACCGCGAGTGGCCCTCCCGGGTCTTAAAAAAAGCCCCCGTCTGGTGCAGCGTAGACTTGCGCGATGGGAACCAGGCCCTGGTTGATCCGATGAACCTGGAAGAAAAATTACTCTTATTCAAAACCTTGGTCCAAATCGGGTTTAAAGAGATCGAAGTCGGGTTTCCCTCAGCTTCCGAAACGGAATATGAAATCCTGAGGACTTTAATCGAAGGCGGCCATATTCCCGATGACGTCACGATCCAGGTTTTGGTTCAAGCCAGAGAACATTTAATCGAAAAAACCTTTGAGGCTATCCACGGCGCCAAAAATGTAATCTTTCATTTTTATAATTCCACTTCGACTTTACAACGAAAAGTGGTCTTCAAAAAAGACATGGAGGGTATCATCGAGATTGCCGTCAACGCCGGGGAGTTAATTGCCGAGTTGTCGAAAAAGGCCGACCCGCAAACCCATCTCCGTTATGAGTACTCTCCGGAAAGCTTTTCCGGTACTGAAATGGATAATGCCGTGGCCATCTGTTCCCGGGTCATGGAGACCCTGGGCGCTTCACCCCAAAACCGGATCATTCTCAACCTGCCGTCGACCGTGGAGTGCAGTACCCCCAATGGTTATGCCGATCAGATCGAATATTTTTGCAAACATTTGCCGGACCGCCAGAATGCCATTATCAGCCTGCATCCTCACAATGACCGCGGCACCGGAGTCGCGGCCACCGAATTGGGATTGCTGGCCGGCGCCGAGCGAGTGGAAGGTTCTCTTTTTGGTAACGGCGAAAGAACCGGGAACGTTGACATTGTGACATTGGCGTTGAACATGCATACCCAGGGCATCGACCCCGGGCTGGATTTCAGTAAAATTCCGGAAATCCGGGAAATCTACGAAAGCGTTACCAAGATGAAGGTCCACGAACGTCATCCTTATGGCGGCGACCTTGTATTCACCGCTTTTTCCGGTTCCCACCAGGATGCCATCAACAAAGGAATGGATTATATGCGCACCTCGGGATCGGAATATTGGGAAGTCCCTTACCTGCCTATCAATCCGGCCGATATCGGCCGGGAATACGAACCCATTATCCGCATTAACAGCCAGTCCGGCAAAGGCGGCGCCGCTTATATTTTACAATCGGTTTATGGTTACAATATGCCCAAGGCCATGCACCCTGAGTTCGGGGCGATTGTTAAAGCGGCTTGTGACAAAGCGGGGACCGAATTGTCTTCGCAATGTTTATATGACTTGTTTAAGGCCGAATATCTGGATTTGGAATACCCATTTTCTTTGAAAACATACCATGTCTCCCATCAATCGGGAAACGGCTCTCCGGCGGGGGTCTTTTTCAGCGGCGTCATTAAGTTCCAAAATGAGGATCAAGCTATTGAAAGCCGGGGGAATGGCCCCATCGACGCCTTTTTCAACGCCCTCAAAAATTTCGGAATCGGCGATTACCATCTGGTATCCTATGATGAACAAGCCGTTTCCTCCGGTTCGGACTCCAAAGCATTGGCGTTTATTCAGCTTAAAAATAAAACGGGCGTTTCTGTTTTTGGAGCGGGAATCGACGAGGATACCAGCGTAGCCTCGATCAAAGCCGTGCTTTCCGCCATCAATAGGGCGAGCAGGAACTAAAAAGGCGCTTTAAGGCTTCTTATTCGTAGAACGGCAGCCTTTTGAAAAAAAAGAAACCCATCAAGGATTCCCTTTGTTCCTTGATGGGCTTCGATAAATTCCATCCAAAGCAACCTAAGCCTTCATTTTCACTATCAAGACAAAACGGTTATGCAAATTATACATCGGCCTTTTTTGCCTGAATCCCGGGGTCGCCCCATAGTTTACTCATCACAGGAGTAACAAAGGAGGGATCTCCGCTGGTATAAAAGGTTTCCTGGCCGGGAGCAGAGCGGGGTGTCATCAAATCCGCCAGTTTCAACACCCGTTCCGTTTGCCGGGCAACGGCAACCCCGGTATCGATGATGCTGATATCGGGACCGCAAATTTTACGGGCAACCGGTATTAAAAACGGGTAATGCGTGCAGCCCAGTACCAGTGTATCGATGCCCTTGGCTAAAAGAGGCTCCAAATAGCCTCTTAATATTCTTTCCGTTTCAGGAGTCTCAATTTCACCGGATTCTACAATCTCAACCAGGCCAGGGCCCGGCTGAGTATAAACTTCTACTCCGGTTGCATATTTTTCTACTAAAATCGAAAACCGTTCACCATTCAAAGTCAAATGGGTTGCCAAAACTCCTATTTTCCCATTACGAGTCACTTCATGAGCCGGTTTAATAGCCGGTTCCACGCCGACCACCGGTATTGGTTTGTATTTAGCCCGGACTTGGTCAAGTCCGGCTACACAAGCCGAATTACAAGCTACAATGACTAATTTTACTCCCAGGGAAACTAAAAAATCGGTAATTTCCAATGAACGTTGCCGAATTTCTTCCACAGGTTTTACACCGTAAGGGCAATGGGCCGAGTCGGCTAAATAAATAAGATCCTCCGCCGGAAGCAACCGCCGTACTTCCCGTAATATCGAGAGCCCTCCCACCCCTGAATCAAATGCCCCTATAGGCGCATTTTTTGACAACTCAAACCACCTCGATGATTGATTTACGTTGATATAACCTCGTCCCGGCAAGAATCGGGTTTCCTAAGTTACTTGCCGGATTCATGTTAAAAGATTCTCGTCGCCTTTTGATAATCCTTCATTCAAACAATATCTTATCCAACATCTTTCCTTTTCTCATAAAAGTGAATGAGAGGGACATATTAATGAAGTAAAACCTTTACGAGGAAAAAATAGTGGTATTGATGTGGCAAACGTTCCGGAACTGGGTCAAGGCTAAATTAAACGGGCCCTATATAATCCTTTCGATGCTTCTTCTTATTTTGGGAGGATTGTTGCTGGCTATTTATCTGCCTTTACCACCCCCAAAAATGCCCTTGGCTTCCGAGGTATATGACCAGAATCATCACTTCGTCACCACTTTCTTTATTCAGAACCGGAGCCCGGTTAGCCTGGATGAAGTGCCGCCCTTCCTGATTAAAGCGATACTGGCCGTCGAAGATCACCGGTTTTTTCAACATCATGGTATCAATCCGGGAAGAATTCTCAAAGCGTTGTTTTATGATATGATACACCGCAGTTTATTGCAGGGCGCCAGCACGATCACCCAGCAACTGGCTAAAAATGCCTATCTCGATCAAAAGCGGACCTTTCTTCGCAAACTCAAAGAATTATTCTATACCGTTAAATTAGAACTCCAGTTGCCGAAGAATAAAATTCTGGAACTCTATCTCAACCAAATTTATTTTGGCCACGGGGCCTACGGATTGAAAATTGCCGCTCAAACCTATTTTGGGAAAACTTTGGATCAACTGACCCCATCCGAAATGGCTCTTCTGGCAGGCTTACCGAAAGGACCTGCCTACTATTCGCCTTATTTCCACCCTGCGGCCAGCAGGAGACGAATCGTTGAAGTTTTGCAGCGGATGAGAGAATGCGATTATATATCGAAGGATCAGCTTGAGCGTTACCGTTTAATGCCGCTCCATTTGCCGGGCGTCTTAAATAAAACACCACCGGCTCCTTATTTTCTCGATCTTCTCCAAGATGAAGTCGGCCGGATATTTCCCAAAGAACCGGGGTTGATTTATAAAGCCGGTTTTATCATCGAGTCTACTTTGGATATGGAGATGCAAAAAAAGGCTGAACGATCCATGGTGAATAATTTGCCGAAATTATTTCACGATAAGCAAGGTTTGCTGCAGCCCCAAGGGGCATTGATTGCAATCGATCCCCAAACCGGATTCATCCGGGCCTTAGTAGGCGGTAATGATTCCACCAAATCTCAATTTAACCGGGCGATTCAAGCCCATCGCCAACCGGGATCATCGTTCAAACCAATTTTATATGCCGCTGCTTTAAGCCACGGGTATACATTGGCCAATCTGGTTGATTGCAGTCCGGTGACCTATCAACTCGGGCGACAGACCTACCGGCCGACCGACGACAATGACGAGGAACGATCCGGGCTTTTATCCCTGCGTCAAGCATTGGCATCTTCCAGCAACGTGGTGGCGGTGAAACTCCTGTACCAAATCGGGACTTCCAAAGTGATTGCCCTTGCGAAGAAACTTGGGATTTCCTCTACCTTACCCCCCCTCCTGTCATTAGCCCTGGGTTCCGGGGAAGTCACACCGCTGGAACTGGCCGGCTCTTACCTGCCCTTTGCCAATGGCGGCCAAAAGTTGATTCCCACCACCATAAGGCGAATTTTAGATCGGGAGGGCCGGGTACTTTACCAAGCTCCGACAGAACATACCACAGTCATTGATCCCGGAGTGGCTTATTTGGTGACTCAGGCTTTAAGCAGCGTTTTGCGCAAAGGCGGAACAGCAGCCAATATCGAAGGGGTGATCAACAGGCCGGTAGCCGGTAAAACCGGAACTACCGAAGAAAACAGGGATGCCTGGTTTGTTGGTTACACCCCGGATCTATTAACTTGTGTCTACGTTGGCTGCGATCACAACGAGCGTTCATTACCGGGAGCCGCTAGTCAAATAGCCGCTCCGATTTGGGCCAACTTTATGACCGAGGCTTTAAGAAATAAGCCGGCCCTTGACTTTACGATTCCCAGCAATGTCGTTCAGATGGATATTTGTACTGAGACAGGGGCAAAAACCACTGTTTTTTGCCCTAAACGGACTGAGTATTTTTTAACCGGGACTGAACCGACAGAATATTGTCAAAAACACCGTTTCCTCAGTATTCAAGTATGTAAGCGTTCCGGCCTTTTACCCGGCCCTTATTGCAGAGAATTAGAAGTACGACAATTTATGCTCGGGAAACAGCCCACGGAAATCTGCGATTTGTGTGGCAAGCATTCCCGTTTCTTTGAGTGGTTGCGGCGAATATTTCATTAAAAGGCGCCGTAATTCTTAATCTTTTGCGACACTCCCTTCCCGGATTGGAATCCGATAAAATCATTCACCATTCCCAGCTCTTTTTTCAGCTTCTCGGATCCTTGCCCATTCAACAGCCGAAGACTAAAATGTCGCCGGTAAATTCAACACCTTTCTCTCATCAATTCCCTCCAGAGGCAAATCCTAGTTTGTTTTACAATCCTGCGTTCCTTTGGCTATCCACTCTTTCCCACAAGGAACTTCCCAAGCTTTAAAGAAATTGACAGTACTAGAAAAAGCCTGACAGGTTGGATTCGGTTTCCAAAGACAATCAGACATTACTGCCACGGTTCATTGAATCATTGAAGTTAATATTTGTAGCCTTCTGCCTGAAAAATTCATTTTTAGGCGGGATAGCCATCCGGTATTTTTATTTTCCGTTTCACGGCAAACCCGGAGGTGACTTTTAAGCATTTACTGCCAGCCTACTTTTTGCCCGTGCCGTGGACAAAAAGGAGCTAAAAATGACATTGAAAAAGACTTTGGTTTCCTCTCTCGTTTTAGGTGTTTTGACTTTTACTGCAGGTGCTGTTTATGGACAAGTCTATTATGTTCAGCCCGGGGATTCTTTGTATAGCATTGCAGCCCGTTATGGCACTTCCATAACTTCATTATCCCAGGCTAACGGTTTGAGTAACAACGAAATTTATCCCGGACAAGCCTTAAGTGTTACTTCAAAGAACAATACCAGTTCCAGCAATGTTGCCTATACAGTTTTACCGGGCGACAGCCTTTTCCTGATAGCTCAGAAATTCGGAGTTACAGTAGATACCCTGAGAAGCAGCAATAACCTGTCAAGTGATTATCTATCGGTTGGAAGACAGTTATCGATTCCATCGGTAAAGAGCAGTTCATCTTCTACCACCAGTCGTTACCTGGTTCAGCCCGGCGATTCCGTATTTTTAATCGCCCAGCGCTATGGAATCACCGTCGCGGCATTACGCGCAGCCAACAATCTTAGTTCCGATGCCGCGATATATCCGAATCAGTCCTTAACAATACCAAAAGCCACGACCAGCAGCAGTTCAAAGTCTAATGGCCTTCAGTTAAGCCAAAACGATCTTGAACTTTTAGCAAGACTGGTAACAGCCGAGTCGGATGGAGAGCCTTTTGAAGGGCAGGTCGCCGTGGCCGCAACCATTATTAACCGGTTACAGGACCCTCTTTATCCAAAGACGATTGCCGGAATTATCTACCAAGTGGATAATGGTCGCTATCAATACAGCCCGGTTTTAGATGGACGGATTAATCAAGCAGCCAGTGCCAGTGCTTATCGTGCCGTACAATCGGCCTGTTCCGGTTGGGATCCAAGTTATGGCGCAAACGGTTTTTATAATCCTACCAAGACCAGTAACAACTGGGTAAAATCTCAACCTGTTACAATTGTTATCGGCAATCATATCTTTTTTAATTCGTAAAGTAATCCTGTCACAGGCATTTATTTCAAAAATCATTTTCAAAACCCGCAAAGGCGGGTTTTTTTTATTCTTCATTAAAAAAAAAAACGATACTGTCCGATAATAATATTACTATGGAATTTTCGTTCCTTAAAAAAGGCATTTTACTTCACTTAACCAATTTTTTACTTTACATATTTTTTTATTTTCCATTATGTTGTATACTAATCACATAGTATAATGCTATTTTTATGGGATTTTGAAAAAATCATTTCCAGTATTCCTTTTTGCATTGGATTTAAACTCCATTTATTTTTACCAAATTGCATATTTTCAAAGGCGGGCGAACATTATGAATCAGATTCCATTTGCAACGATAAACGCTAAGAGCCCATGGTTTATGGGTATCGTCAGCGGGGCAATATTATTATTGATCGGAGTGATTTTTTTCACTCTCTCCGAATATCGGAAGCGCAAAATTCGTGCGGCCCATCGAAAAATGATTATCGAAAATGCCCAACATTTAATGGAAGCCGGTCAAAACGATGAGGCTTTAGCGATATACAACGATTTATTGTCCCAAATATCGCGCTTCAGAGAACCAAAAGTTTATGCCCAAATTAAACATAACGAGGGAGTGTGTTATAAAAATTTAGCTTCAACCCAAGAAACTGTTGAAAATCTTAAAAAAGCCATTCTTTGTTATGAAGAAGCTATAAAAATACTGGATTTCACTAAAAATCCCGTGGAATACTCCCACCTTCAAAATGATTTAGGGGCTGCATATGGAACCCTAGCCGAACATGAAGATAAGGAAAATAATATTGCCAAAGCCATTACAGCCTGTGAGGAAGCCTTAAAATTCTTTACCGCCAAAAAATATCCGCTGATGTTTGCGACCATTCAATACAACCTAGGCTTTTCATATGAAACTTTGGCGAAACTACGGGAAAATAATAAAGAATATCATTATTTGAAAGCAACTCAATATCTGGAAGAGGCTATTAAAACTTTTGATTTTGAGAACCACCCCATGGATTATTGCAAAGCCCAGCAAGTGCTGGTGACTTCATATGCTGCACTTGCCGAGTACCGGGATAAAGAGGAGAACCTTCAAAAAGCGATTCATGCTTCGGAAGAAGCCCTTAAATTAATCACTTTTGAACAATATCCATTGCTTTATGCCGAAAACCAACTCAGCACCGGTATGGCTTACTGTGGATTGGCGCCTACGCAAGGGCCGGCTGAGATTTATCCCAAAGCTATCAAGGCTTTGGAAGAAGCTTTGCGCTTTTATACACTGGAAGCCTACCCCGCCGAATATGCCAATATTCAAAATGAACTCAGTTCGATTTATCTTGAGCTTGGGCAGATTCAAGACCGGGAAGAAAATCTGGGTAAAGCCATTACAGCCAGCAGAGAAGCGATGAAAGTTTACAATCCCGGGCAATACCCTTTGAATTACGCCAAAATTCAGTTTAATATGGGCTCAGCCTACAGCATCCTCTCCGATTTCATCAATAAAGAGGACAATTTATATAAGGCCATCGCCGCTTTCGAAGAAGCCATTAAAGTCTATACGCCTCAAAGTTATCCGGAGATTTATGCTTCAACCCAGCTGAATCTGGGTGTTTTTTATCAAGCGCTTGCTGAAACAGCCGATATGGATGAAAATTCGGCGAAGGCTGCGGAATGCTTTGAAGCTGCGGCCGGTGTATTCACTGTCGAGAATAATCCGGACGAATATGCGATAACCCGTCAAAAACTGGGTGAAATCTGTTTAGCGCTGGCTGAAAAATATGATAAACAGGACAATATCACCAAAGCGGTGAAGGCTTTTCGGGAAATCCTGCCGTTATACGATATCGAAACCAAACCCCAGGAATATGCCAAACTGCAAATAAATTATGGAAATGCCCTTACCGAGTTGTCTAAAATCAGTGATAAACTTAATAATGCCACTGCTGCAGGAAAAGCTTTTGAAGAAGCTCTAAAAATCTATACCTTTGAAAATAGCCCCCAAGAATATGCCAACGCTAAATTGGGTCTGGCGGAATCCCAGAAGGTACTCGCCGAACATCAAAACAAACAGGATAATCTGACCGCCGCGATCCAGAACTTTGAAGACGCCCTGAAAGGTTACACTCTGGAAGAGACCCCGGAACAATATGCCCATATCCAAAACAATATTGGAAATGCCTGCCGGTCTCTGGCCTCCACTTTCAATAAGGAAGGCAATCTTTCACGGGCTATCAAAGCTCACCAGGAAGCTCTCAAGATTTTCGATTTGGAAAATAGTCCATTTGAATTTGCCAATGTTCAGAATGATTTGGGTAATACCCTGATGGATATGGCCGAGGTCCGCGATAAAGAACTTTATCTAACCAAAGCGATGAAAGCTTTTGAAGAAGAAATCAAGATTCATACATTTTATGAAGATCCGATGGCCTATGCCAATACCCGCTGTAAAATGGCCAACGCTTATGTGCAGTTAGCCGGAGTCCAGGAACCTGATGATAATTTACGGAAAGCGGTCGGGGCTTATGAAGATGCTTTAAAAGTCTATTTACCGGACCAATATCCCTACGATTATGCCACCACAATCCATAATATTGGAGTTGCATATAAATCAATAGCCGAGTTCCTAAATACTTTCAATTACCCCACGGTCGCCGACTTTCATCAAAGCAAAACCGACAAACTGAATAATGCTATCAACGCCTTTGGGGAAGCTTTGAATATCTTCACCATTAAGCAATATCCCCTTGATTATGCAATGACCCAAAACAATCTGGGTACGGTTTACAGCTTACTGGCGGCGCTCGATGAAAATTCGGAGGAATATGTCAAAAAAGCCGTTGAATCTTATGAAGAAGCTTTAAAAGTTTATAAACCTGAAGTTGACGCCGCCCTTAACAAAAAGGTCAAAGCGAATTTAGTCCGGGTTAAACAACGTTTTAACAAAGAATGAGTCAATCCTAAGCCTGCAAGTTATGGCCCAACTTCTTCCCCTTTATTCAGCCGCCTGTGACCTGTCACCCGTCTTAATCCGGGACAAGTGGCAATGAAACCATTACCATCTAAGGCACAGGCGGCTGCAATTTTTAATCCTACTCCAAAAATATCATAAATTTTTTTGATGACTTTTAGGATCAAAAATAAACACCCAGCAAAATAAATTTTTAGGCCACAGGTCAGATAGAAAATTTTGAGTGCTGAAGCGTTTTAAATTCAAAAACAAAACGACCCCGGTCAAATCCGAGGTCTATCACAAAATATAGAAAAGGGAGGGAGTAATGAAAAAAGTATGTTTATAATATACCACGATCCGCCCTTTGATAACATTGACATGATATGACTATTCCGTAAAATTTGGGTAAAATCGTTTTCCCGCAATCATCATAATTCATAAAAATGATTAAATATTATGCTTCAACATTTGACGGTGTAATACCCAAGCCGTCAGCGGAATAAATATAAAACCGAACAATCCCAGGATGAATAACTGAGGCCACACAATATCCATTCCGGCTCCTATATATGCAATCCTACGGATTGCATCCAAAAAATGTGTCAAGGGCAAAGCCTTCGATAAAATTTGAATTGGAAACGGCATGCTGATATAAGGCCATGTCCAACCGGAGATTAAGAAAGAAGGCACAGCGACGAGCATCGAAATTTCAATTGCCTGTGCGGGTGATTTCGCCAAAATAGAAATCGCCATCCCCATTGACAATAAGACGAAAATAAATAAGAGAACCGTTGCCAGAAACAGTAGCGGGTTTCCACGCATCGGCAATCCAAAATAATGAAAAGCCGCTCCGTATAACACGATGGCATCTATGCAATAAATAATAAAATAAACCAATAGTTTCCCCAAAAAGATCTCAAATGTGCTTAGCTTGGAAAAGGCTAAATGCCTCCAACTTCCCGATTCTTTCTCCCGGATAAACGAGAGAGCAACTCCCAAAAAAGTGATTTGTTGGATTATGGTTGCCAATAAACCTAATAACATAAATACAAGATAACTGGTGGTTGGATTATACCAGTATCTTGAACGAAAACTCAACGCGGTCACAGCTTGATAAGCCTTCTGTTCCGGCACCCCGTATCCCTGAATTACTTTCATGGTGATCCCTCCGGAAATAGTCGGTATCACCTGCGCAGCCACATTGGCTAAGGTGTTCATGGTCAAAATATTGGTGCCGTTAAATATCAACCCAACTTCACTGGACTTCCCGGATTTTACATTTTGTTGCAAATGGGGAGGTATAACAATAGCCGAAAATACCTTTTCCGATTTCATAAGATATTCGACTTCCCGATAATTATTGCAAACATGGGTAATCTTAAAACGTTCCGAGTCGGAAAAGGCCCGGATGATTGTCCTGCTCAGTGCCGATTGGTCCTGATCATATACGGCCACAGGTAACTGAGTCACTTTTTGTTCGATATACAAAAAGCCCACCAATGATCCTAAGGCAATCGGAGCTAAAAAGGCAATCATGAAAACGATTTTATCTCGAAATACATGTAAAAACTCCTTTTGCATTACAGCGCCTATCCGGCTCCATCGATTTTTCATCAGCCCACCCCCTCGGATTGATAGGTGAATGGGTTATCTTTAATGGTATTGGATGGGCTGACGGCAATGAGCCCATGGTCCGCCAACTCGAAAACTCCCGTAGGCGCGGTTAACTTTAATCGTTGACTGGTTAATATCAGTATCCCCCGGTTTTGTTTGGCAAGGGTTTCCATTAAATGGTTGAACAAAACGCTCAAGGGTTGGTCAAGACCGCAAGCAGGATCATCAAAAATGAGCAGCGGAGTGTCTTGAACAACGGTGCAGGCGATTTGCAACATTTTTCTTAAGCCCATAGGAAGTTTGTCGGCCCGGGTGTTTTCCCATCCGGCGAGGCCGGTCGAATTAAGAATATTCGCTTTATTCACGGACGGGTTATCATGAATTGCATCAATAAAATCCACGTTTTCCCGCACCGTGAGATCTTTATAAAGAGTAAAATGTTGGGTGGCAAAGGCCACCGGAACGTGTCTTTCCACCAAACCCCGGCTTGGTTTTTTTAGACCGCAAAGGATATCTCCAAGTAAACTTTTTCCAGAACCGCTATTCCCATAAATAACGATAATATCCCCTGAGCCGATTTTCAGGTTCACATCATTAAACAGCCAATTGTTATGTCCCTTGCCGCGCACTCCCAGATTGTTCCCTTGAAGTAAAATATTCATGAATACAGTTACCTTCTTTCGACTGATATCAATTTACGATCGCGATACTATATTCCGGCAGAAAACTTCGGGACATTGTCTTACGTTTCTTCCGAAAGACAGTTTTGCGCTTAAAAAATTCTCCATCCTATGGTTTGATATTTACCTCCGCCGTCATTCCCGGTCTTAACAAACCATCCGAATTGTCCAATTTTATTTTCACCTGAAAAGCCACCAGATCTTTTTCCCCTTTTTCCTGGATCGCCCGCTCCGTGGCAAAACTGGGTTTGGAAGCTATAAAAGTTACGACGCCGTTATATATTTTGTGGGGTACTCCGATGACTTGTACCGGAACTTTAGCCCCGATCTTAAATTGGTTGATGGCGCTTTCCCTCACTTTAAGGTCAACCCAGACATCCTGTAGATTGGTGATGGTTACCAGCGGCATACCGGAGGAAACCATTTCTCCTTTTTCCACCGACTTCGAGGTAATAACCCCTTCAATCGGCGCTTTGACGGTTGAATCATTGATATAGCTCATCACTTCTTCATATCCGGCTTGCGCCTGCCGGAGATCAGCCCGCGCCATATCCAATTTCTGCTGGGGCAGGACCCCTTCATTATACAATTGACTCAGCCGGTTATATGTAGTTTGGGCCAAGTCCAGCACTGCTTTCACTTGATTTGATTTCGCTTGAATATTCTCAGCCTCCATCACGGCAATTGTCTGACCTGCTGTGACTTCTTGACCTTCTTCTACTTGAATCGAAGCGACCCGTCCCGGTATTTTCACGTTAACGTTGGTTTCAGTGGCGTCGATATTCCCGGTTATTTGAAGGGGTTCGGCTGAAAACTCCGATACCGCTTCACTGCTGCGGTTCATTAATAAGAAACCGCAAACAACAAAGACCAGAATGACCGCAAAAACTATAATTACTATTCCTGCTTTTTTCATGATTGCCTTCTCCTCTCATTGTCCGATAGCTTTTTGTAATTGGGCCAATGCGATATTGTACATACTTAGGGCCTGCGTATAATTGGTCTTGGCCTGGGTCAAACCGACTTCGGCGTCAATCCTTTCCAGGGATGAACTAAGGCCGGCCTTATAGCTGACAACTGCCATCCTCAAGGTTTCCTGTGCTTGGTCCAAACTTTTCTCTGCAACCTGGATTGTTTGCAAAGCCACTTGAAGGTTGCGGTATGCTTGTTCGACATCGAGCTTTATGGCACGGTTGGTTAATTCCTGAGCGGTTTGCGCTTGTTTTACAACTTCTTCAGCTTCCATGACTTGACTACGAATTTGGCCCCCATCGATCAACTTCATCGTGGCAACCACTCCGATTTGATTCTCCGGCTCCGGGTTGTAGGGCTTAAAAGCTTCGTGTTTAGCCTGTAGAGCCACCAACGGTCGACCGGCACTTTTAGCGATTTCTAAATTTTGCTCAGCCATTTCCACCTTAGCCTCTATAGCAGCTACTTCCGGCCGGTTTGCCAAAGCTTTTTCCAGACAAGTTGGCAACCCCATTTGAAAAGGCTCGTATTTAACATTATCAATTAGCTCATATTGGGTTTCCAGATTGACCCCCATTGTAAAATTCAGGGCCATATTGGCAAGTTCCAGTCCATTTTGGGCCATTAACAATTTCTGTTTTAAATCGGCCAGCTTTACTTCGGCCCTTTTTACATCCAATTTGGCAACCATTCCAGCCCGGCAATAGGCATCCGCTTCCTTGACGTGATTCTCCATACTGTTCACCGCCTGTTGCATGGTTTCCACCAAATGCTCCGTGGAGATTACAGTATAGTATGCTTTCTTCACTTCAAAAACCAGATTATGATCGGCTGCGTTTAAGTTAGCCTTGGCATAACCTCGATTGGCTTTCGCTTGTCTATTGAGTGCCGTCAGTTTATTACCGGTATAAAGCGGCTGCTGCAAAACTAAATCCCAGCCGTAATAGTTTAGGCTCTGATCGGGAATTTCGACTTTTGACATACCACTTAATAAACTACCACCAATAAGTGGATAACCATTATGAGATAAATATGTGGCCCAATCAACCATTCCATTATTCATTTTTGCCATTTCCGTCGCTAATTGCACATCAGTCGGTACTTCGTTATAGTGATTATAGCCTGCTTCCAAGGTTAATTTTGGCCAGTAGCCCGACTGGGCCTGTTTCAATTTATCCTTGGCAACCTCGACATCACTTTGGGCGATTCGCCGTTGTAAACTGTTTTCCATGGCAATATTGACAGCCTGATCCAAAGTAAGCACCTGCTTTTCTTCGTTGCCGGCAAAGCAAGTACCCATACCGTATATGCCAAGGATCACCGCTAACGCCAGAACCCATTTGGGAATTTTCTTTACCATTCATAACACCTCTTCTGACCTTTATTCAAAACGTGACCGAAAGTCAATAAACTTAAAAAAATTAATTCCCCTCTCGCCGGGAAATGCCATCAAGCAATAAGCGGAAAAGCGTATCCCGGTAACTGGACAAATCTTCTTTAATCAGTCCCATCTCCAACTGAATAATCAACCCCAGGACCATACCGATTACGGTATTGGCCATTTTTTCCACACTGAGGTCCTCAAACTCGCCATTATCAATTCCTTTTTGAAGAACTCTACCTACTAATTTAGACCATTCGGTCGTTTTCTCTTTCAAGCCCTTGACTATATCGGTTACCTTCAGCGATGGATACTGTTCGACTTGTAAAAAGATGGCCTTGATAAAACTTGGACGCTCTTGATTATATTGAATAAATGTTTCGTATAATTTATGCAGCGCATTTTCAGCCGTAGTGGAGTCTTCAATGGCTTGTTTCATCCGTTCCTCCAAAACAGCAAACTCTGACTCCAAAATGGCAATATAAATTTCATCTTTGCTTTTAAAATAAGAGTAAATGGTTCCTTTACCGAGTTCGGCCATGACCGCTATTTCTTCAACCGTTGTTAATTCATAACCCTTATCGTGAAATAACTTTCTCGCAGCTTCAATAATGGTTTCCCGCCGAATTTGTTGTTCACGTTCTCTCCTGCTAGCCACCGTCAAATCAAGTCACCTTCTTTAAAAGAATTCAAGTCTTTAATCGACTATTGGTCGATGTATTTATTTTATCGTCGCTCCCGCCATTCTGACAAACCCTAATTAAGCCTTTCTGGTCAATTTTAGACTAAATAGGGGTTTATCTTTTCATTTTGGTCCGTTTTTCTTTCAAAAATACCGTTTTCAACTGGAGCTTCTTTACAAACTCAAACCTAACTGTAATTTACCCCAAAAAATTCATTGGGTTAAATTCAAGTAACATTTATTCCCTGTGTGTTTTGATAATTTATGCCATAGCCCCAGTAACCCGTAAAGTCTCCGGAATATACTAATATGAAAATAAAACTTCGCCGTTTTAGGGTGTACCTTCGGCTCGTTTTATTTTCATTGATTCTTATGGCAGCCCGTTTGAAAGGCCGTCATGCGTGCTACTTAGAAAATACCTTTCGGGCAGATTGTAGATAGAATACCAGCCCAGTCATTTTACTATTGGCTAGGCCAAATAAAACGATTGAGCCGGGATAGAAGACTACTAAAACAAACCCTACTGGGGCGGTGATAAAATGTATGAAAAAAACAATTGGCGGGTCAAACTTTCAGAACTCCTCCGGCAACCTGATTTTATAAAGGAGCCGGCATCCTGCGAAAGATTCATTATTGAAACCCAAGGCAGACGCGGTGACAAAATCGGAGCTGTTATTGAAGCCACTCAAGGAAAAGTACAACATGAAATTCATTTGATACCTTCACTTGTAGTGGAACTTCCCTATGCCTCCCTTGAGGAAGTCGCCAGATTATATCACGTCAAAAGGATTTGGTACGATACACCGATCCGGATCCGTCTTGATGTTGCGGTTCCTTCTGTAGGTGGTATTAAGGCCCAAGAACTTGGTTTTACCGGAAAAGATGTTGTGATTGCCGTGATTGATACTGGCATTCATCCCCATCGGGATTTTTTGGTTCCCCATTCCCGAATCATTGAATGGCAGGATTTCCTTAACCAAAAAGAGTCACCCTATGATGACAATGGCCACGGTACTCATGTCTCAGGAATTATCGCCGGCAATGGCTTTTCTTCCCGGGGTCGTTATCGTGGGATGGCGCCGGAAGCATTGTTAGTGGGTTTAAAAGCCTTAAATGAAGAAGGGGGAGGTTCTATATCCAATGTTCTCACAGCCATTGAATGGTGCATCGACAATCAAACCCGACTCAATATAAAAGCCATCAACATGTCTTTCGGCTCCAAAGCGCAAGAGACCTATCTTCATGACCCACTCTGCAGGGCGACTTCCATTGCCTGGAGTAAAGGTTTGGTTATCTGCGCGGCAGCCGGCAATTCCGGACCAGGTCCGATGACGATTGATACTCCGGGGATAAATCCCAGGATCATTACAGTCGGTAATGTGGACGATCGTCAAACAACTGACTTCCAGGATGACAACTTAAACCGCAATTCAAGCCGAGGTCCGACTCGTGATAACATTCCCAAGCCTAACTTGCTTGCTCCCGGAACCAACATTACCTCAACATGGGTAAATGGCAATTACCGAAGCCTAAGCGGCACTTCAATGGCAACTCCGATGGTAACCGGCGCTGTTGCCTTAATCAATCAAAAATGGCCCGATTTAAAACCGGACCAAATTAAACAAATTATCCAAAGTAATGCTCATGATTTAGGTTTGGGTATCAATCTACAGGGCGCCGGAGTTTTAGATTTAAAACCCATATTTACAAATGAAAATCCACCGAATACCTCTTCAAGGTGGATTGCTAAAAAGGACATCCGGGAAATCTTCGGTTATCATTTATTGGAAGTTTTATTGAACCATATCGGCGTCAAGCCCACAGTATTTCAAAAAAAGCGGGATGAAGCCATAAAGAAAACGTTAGTTTCATTTATAAAATCCTATTTTACTTAAAATCTTTAAGGATTCAAGAATCAGAAGTCTGTCCAAAACGTTTGAATCTCCTTTTACGGGAGATTTTTTTGAAACGCTCAAAATCACAATCTTTTTACCACTTGTTTCAGTTCATCACCTAAATCCCGATCGGATAATATGGTTACAACTGCAAGCAAATTTTTGACCACTCTTCTATCAATCTTCGGACCAAGTACTATGAAAACTTTATGAAGCAAATCGAGACGATCGATATCCAATTTCATCCACCCCACTCCTTTGGAGGTTTTTTTGTCAATTTTTCAGGTCATTTTATTCCAATGTAAAAAGAGTTCCTATTTTCTTTCTTCTGTTTATTTTATTCCCGGCATGGTGAATTGTGAAGGCATCCGGCACGAAAGCCCAATTACAACGTCACCGCATCATGAATTTCTCAGGTCATTGATATATTTTACATTTTAAGTTTTTGAACGGTTTTCATATTCGCAATTGCTTGTCCAGGGATATAACCATTGGGCCCCTGGTATCCGTTGGCAGTCGTTACGCTTCGCTCATTACAATTACTAGATAATTTTAATCTCGGAATCCACCCATATTTTTTTCACCTGTTTTGATTGAGCGATTTCCGGGATTAACGAAAATGGAAACTCAGCAACGATAGAAGATAAGCAGACTATATCTTTCTTGACTTTCCCATTCTTCTGCTCAATGATTGTCCGAACCTGTTTCCCTTCTTTATCACTGAGTTCAATGATAAACCGCCCCATATTGTTGGATCCATAAACTGACGATTCTTTTAGTTTGGAAGATAATTTCTTTTGCCATTCATTATTATGGGAAATCATTCTTAACACATCCTTTTACCCGAGAATCTTTTTTTATTGGGTTCTTCCTTGATCAATCCTGCTTAATCGTAAAGGTGCACTTTTGATAACCATTCCTTTAATCGCTCTCTATCTAATATATGAAAATATTGGATTCAATTCCATATACTAAAAAACCGATTCGCTAAATTTTTTAAACAAAAGGCCTTAAAAACTTGTCTATTTGAATAACGGATTGGTATCCTTATATAAGGTGGTTGGCTCTTATTTTTTCCGGCCACTCTCTCCGGAATACTGCAAAATTTCTCATCCCCCTAATGGAGTCATCTGAATAGTATAATTGAAGATTGTAATTAAATCATTCCGACAAGGGGGACTCTATTTGTTAGACAGTAATGAAATTGAAACCCTGGTGAACAAAATTCAAGGCAAGATCGGTTATATACCAGGGATAGACCAAAATTTCATCCGGAAATGCGTCCAAGGAATTGCTTCTCTCCATGATACTGGGGTCGATGAGAAAATAAGATTTCTGGCAAAGTTTTTATAAGTTTTTCCTGGCCAAATAAGGAATTTTAAGAGGCGTCTAAGAAGCGCTTAAAGAAAAATAAGATTTTTAGACGGCCTCTTTCTTCGTTTATGAAAATATCAATATTACCAATTCCAACCACCGACCACAAAGAATAAAACAACAATGATAATGAGCCAAAAAAGGCCATTTTCCCCAAGAACACCTTCAAGCAAGCCATTTAAAAAGTTTTCGGCCATTTTCCCACTCTCCTTTATAAAAGCCTTGGTCCTTTGTTATCTATAGTATGTGCATTCAAATAGTCCTGTAATAGGCTGTTGTAATTTTTAACCTCGGTCCGGCAAGTAAGTGACAATTTTTCTGCGATGACGCAGAAAAATTGGCCGGATCGGGTTCATTGTTTGAATCCGGCAAGTTTAAATGCGACTGAGGTTTTTGGGGTTACTTGCCGGATTCAAGTTTAA
>JAEVYU010000035.1 GCA_023392595.1 Bacillota bacterium
TGCCGGTCCGGTGGCTCCGGTCGCTCCGGTCGCTCCTGCTGTCCCTGCCGGTCCGGTTGCTCCGGTTGCTCCTGCTGTTCCTGCCGGTCCGGTCGCTCCGGTGGCTCCAGTCGCTCCTATGGCTCCACTAGGACCCGTTGCTCCTCTTGGCCCTGTAGCCCCTGTTGCTCCGGTCGGTCCGGTAGCACCCCTTGGACCCGTGGCACCGGTTGCTCCAATTTTATGATCAATGGGGCAATCGGTTTCAACCTTCTTTCTTCCTCTAGCTCTTGGTTTTAAAATATTGGTTAAATCCTCACCCATCATTTCACCCCCTTTTGTTATAATATTCATAATACGGGGATGATACGGATAACGCGATATTGCTGAAGACACTTTAAATAAAAACCCTATGATAGCAAGGAGCCATTTTAAAAATAGTTCCATCCGGACAATTTTGAAAAGCATTCGAACTAAAATGCCAAAAGAACTACCATGCTTACTTGTTACTTTGGATATGATTTTATTTAACGTTAAACCATGACCGCCGCAAATAAAATACATCATAGCATCCAAAAATGTGACTCGTAATGAAATTGGTGAAAATTTCCGGTTGATGTTAGCTTGGTTTTCAGGTAAACTTACAAAGCAACAAAAAAACCTGATTTCTGAGATATTCGTCAGTTTCCTTGTTGAACCTACATTGTAAAAACGGGAGATTTATATTTAATTATGAAGCGGAATTACAACCCTGTAGAGGATGAGTCCTAAATAGAGTCGTAGTTTCGTCGAATCCAGGTCCCTTATTACTTTTGGGAAAGGATTCCTAATTGTGCGATCACCCACCTATTGAGAAATAGGTGTCAACACGGAGACAACGGTGTTTTGGATAAAATAACAAAACTTAGGTCTTAAGGCCTAAGTTTTTTGTTATTTTATTCATCAATCTGTTAAACATCCTGGTACCACTAGTAGAGCGTATCGTAAATAAATGGTAAACAGAAAAGGGAAAGCTTCGCTCTACTTAAGTAAAACGTTCACAATCATTGAGTACTTATTTTAAGAACGTTTTACTAGTCCATTGCGCCACTAAAGCTAATTGCCTCAAATTCCTTTGACTAAATGATAGTATAGATCATTCCAACGGAGTTCATTCTTGAAATCGCGTATTTTAGTATCCTTATCAATCACGACCAATTCAATTCCAGATATCTCGGCAAAATCTTCCAATTGTTCAATGGTTACCGCTTGACTAAAACTGGTATGATGAGCTCCGCCTGCCAATATCCAGCTTTCGGCGGCTACTTTTAAATTAGGTTCCGGACTCCATAACGCCCGGGCAACCGGAAGTTTCGGAAGATCCGCAGCGGGCTTAACGACGTTCACTTCATTCACCAGCAAGCGGTAGTGATTACCCATGTCAATCAAAGATGCCGCAACCGCTTTTCCTGCCGGTACGTCAAATACCAACCGGGCTGGATCGGCCTTACCTCCGATTCCCAAAGGATGAACTTCCAAAGACGGTTTTCCGGCGGCCAAAGTTTCACATACTTCAAGCATATGAGCGCCTAATACTTTCATACTGCCGTCTTCTAAATGATAGGTATAATCTTCCATGAAAGAGGTGCCGCCTTGTAAACCATGACCCATGACTTTCATCGCCCGGAGTAAAGTAGCGGTCTTCCAGTCGCCCTCAGCACCAAAACCATACCCATCAGCCATTAGGCGTTGAACAGCCAATCCCGGAAGTTGTACCAGTCCGTATAAATCCTCAAAGGTGGTTGTAAATCCTTTAAATCCGCCTTCTTCCAGAAATTTTCTCATTCCAATTTCGATTTTAGCTGCTTCTTCAAGAGAAGAACGTTTGGCGTCCTTGTCAATCACATACTTCTTTTCATATTCGGCTATCAGTTGTTGAATCTCCGAATCGCCCACCCGGTTTACATACTGCACCAACTCACCTATGCCATATCCATTCACGGAATAACCGAACTCGATTTGAGCCGATACTTTATCCCCCTCGGTTACCGCTACATCCCTCATATTATCGCCAAACCGGGCAAACTTTGCACCCTGCAGATCGTTCCAAGCCAATGCCGCCCGAACCCAAGCCGCTAATTTTTCGATAACCTCTTCATCCTGCCAAAATCCTACAATCACCTTACGGGCCTTTCTCATTCTTGAGCCGATAAAACCAAATTCACGATCACCATGAGCGGACTGGTTTAAATTCATAAAGTCCATGTCAATTTCAGACCAAGGCAGATCCCGGTTAAATTGGGTATGCAGATGAACAAAAGGTTTATTCAAGATATTTAACCCATTAATCCACATTTTTGCCGGAGAGAAAGTATGCATCCATGTGATCAGGCCGATGCAGTTCCTGGAAGCATTGGCTTCTATACAGAGGTTTAAAATTTCTTCCGTGGTTTTGACAATGGGTTTAAAGATAATTTTTACAGGAATCTTGTTGTTCTCGTCCAGCGATTTGGCAATAATCCCGGAATGAACCGCAACTTGTTTTAAAGTCTCTTCACCGTAAAGATGTTGACTACCGGTAATAAACCATACTTCTTTTTCTTTGAAATCAAACATTCCGTCCCCTTCTTTCATTGAATATTTGGAACCAATCGAATCAACTTGTACGTACAACTTTATACCTATACTATATCACAATCGTTCCAAGTGGAGAAGCCAAAAATTTATAAAAAATTAACTGCTTTTTTAGAACATTTTATCACTCTCCCTTGTGAAGGAATTATTTCCATGGTATATTTAAACCACTGGCGGTATCCTTTGGAACTGCACGGATTGAATTGTCATGAAATATGAATATGGCAAGTCCGCTTGGATCTTTGAGACTAAGACGGAAAATAACGCATTTCCAACCTTTCTGTCTTAAGGGAAGGTTTTTCTTTTTTTACCATAGAATATTTTGAACGCATGCGCTCGTGGGCGCGCACTTAACCAATAAAAATGAACTGGAGATACTTCGATGCCGGAATTAAAAAAAGAACCAAGTTTTGCAGGGGTTGCTCAATTATCGATTCGCAGCATCATTCTGGGTATATTGGGCTCATGTATTATCACAGCCAGCTCCATGTATGTTGCACTACGGATGGGGGCCTTGCCCTGGCCCACTATTTTCGTGGCGATTCTTTCGATGACGCTTTTAAAAGCTTTAGGCAAGACCACGCTGAACGAAATTAACGCCACGCAGACAGCCATGTCGGCAGGAGCAATGGTCGCCGGAGGAATCGCTTTTACCCTTCCGGGACTCTGGATTACAGGTCGCTGGAATGGCCCTTTAATGCTCCAGAAACATTTCGGGGTGGTTCTTATGATCGCCCTGGTTGGTGTCATTTTAGGGACTATTTTTACTTGGTTTTTACGTAAGAAATATGTTTCCTCAAATTCTCTAACTTATCCGATCGGAGTCGCTGCCGCCGAGACCATCGCAGTGAGCGATACGGGCGGCAAGAAATTTTTCATTCTTTTGGGAACTTTATTTCCATCAGCGATTTTCACTCTTTTGAGAGATTGGAAAGGTTGGATACCCAGTACACTAAGCTGGAAATGGCTTTATGCAAAAAACTTTTTTGTAGGAATTTGGTTATCCCCCATGGCGGTAGGAATTGGTTACATCATTGGACCTCTCTACACCGGGATTTGGTTTTTAGGAACACTGATTTCTTATCTATTGATTGTTCCCTTCGGTACAATGCTAAAATTATTCCCCTCCCTGCAAGCAGCGGTCACTTTTAAGAACACCATCGGAATTGGGCTGATGGTGGGATCCGGATTGGGAATTATTGTAGCCTATACGGTTACGCTGGTAAAAACGTTTTTAAATCGGAATTCTTCTTCCAAAAGCAGTGTGAAAGATGGGCCCAAGGTCCCTCAAAAAGAACGGATCTGGACTGCCATTGCTTTAGCCATCGCTTTCGGATTATCCGTTTCTTGCGGGCTTGGGATATTAACTTCGGTACTATTAATGCTAGGCGTATTGGTTGTATCCACAATGTCGGCTATCATCACCGGCGAGACCGGAATTAATCCCATGGAAATCTTCGCAATCATCGTACTTTTGGCAATCCGGATATTTGTACACGTCAGCGTCGTGAATGCGTTTATGATTGCAGCCGCGGTCGCCGTAACCTGCGGCTATGCCGGTGATTTGCTTAATGACTACAAAGCCGGTCATATATTGGGGACTAATCCGGTGGCGCAATTAATCTTACATATCATCGGCGGCATCACCGGCGCAGTCATCGCCACATTGGCGATGTTTGCAGTCATTCACCAATTCGGCGGAGTTGGTCAGGAAAAAGGATTATCTGCCGCGCAGGCTTTTGCGGTAAGCCAAATGATCGATGGTATCCAGCTCCCGGTAGTATTTGGGATCTCGGCAGCTGTTGGAATGCTGTTATATCTCTTGAAAGTACCCGTTTTAACCTTGGGACTCGGTATGTATGTGTCTTTCGAACTGTCGGCCGCACTGGCATTGGGAGGTTTGATCCGTTTCATCACCGAGAAAATACATCAGCAATCAACCGCAAGCGGTAATATTGCTGCATCCGGATTTTTTGGCGGAGAAGGAATTACCGGAGTTGGCATTGCAATCGTCAAAATGTTTATCCGGGGATGAAAATTAAAATAAGCCCTTGATAAACAACTTAAGGAGGCCTATGATGAGTAAAATCATTGGAATCGATATCGGCGGCAGCACCACCAAAATTGTGGGATTCGATAAGGGCGCCATTTTTAGTCCCCTGCTTGTAAAAGCCACTGACCCAATCGCTTCGGTTTATGGGGCTTTCGGAAAATTTTTAGACACCAACCACCTCGAATTGGATGATATTGAGCGGATTATGGTGACCGGCGTCGGTTCGTCGTATATCAACGCCAAGCTTTATAATATTCCCACCGGAATGGTTGATGAGTTCCGGGCGATCGGTATGGGCGGCCTTTTTTTAAGCAATCTATCCAATGCCCTCATTATCAGCATGGGAACAGGCACCGCATTAGTGAAGGCTGATCAAAAGGGGGTCCGGCATATCGGAGGCACCGGTATTGGAGGCGGAACACTGCTTGGTTTATCCAACCGGATGCTCAATGTCAGAAACTTCAATGATCTGATCGAAACTTCCCGAGGCGGGAATTTGGATCACATCGACTTAAGTATTGGCGACTTATCCCATTATGTGAAGGGCCTGCCTCCGGAATCGACCGCCTCTAATTTTGGAAAACTCAGTGACTTGGCTTCCAAAGCCGATATCGGGCTGGGAATTATCAACCTGGTTTTTCAAACCATCGGTATGATTTCGGTTTTTGCAGCCCGGATTGATCAAACCAAAGATATCGTACTGACCGGCAATTTAACCAATGTCCCTCAATCCCGTGAAATTTTCAGTGAGCTTGGGAAGCTGTTTGGGGTAAACTTTGTAACTCCGGTTAATGCAGAATATGCCACCGCCGCAGGCGCGGCTATCTCTTATGTACAAGGAATTCCTTTTACGGAAATCAAGATCTAATTGGGGTTGGCTGTTGGCTATTAGTTAATGGTCCTTGGTTATTGGTTGTGGCTGAAAAACCTTATGCATTGCCAATTGTTTAGCTGATAGCCAATAACTAATAGCCCAATAGCATTAAAAAATCCGATTGATATTTTAATGAGCCATCCGCTGTTGCTGTTTTCTAGCCAGTACGGATAAGGTATAATTCATTGCAAAGTAAACCACGGCGATCAGCCCAAAGATAGTGAAAACCTGATATTTTGAGCCATATTGCCCCATGATAATCATTCCTCTTCCGGTTAGATCTTCAATCCCAACCGCCCAAACAAAGGAAGTATCTTTGACGACGGTGATGATTTGGGATACCAACGGCGGAATTATATTTCGCAAAGCCTGAGGTAAAATAATATGAATTAAGGTAGACGGATAGCTAAATCCCTGGGATTTTGCAGCTTCCCATTGGCCTTTCCCGATAGAATTCAATCCGCCCCGGATAATTTCGGCAATTGCCGCCGAAGTAAAAATCGTAATCGCCACAATTCCCGATTCGATGGGCTTTAATGGGGTAAGAAAACGGATTGCAATAATAAAAAGCAAATTGGGAATATTCCGGATGACCTCAATATAAAAGCCGGCCAGTTTTCCAAAAAATTTCCGTTTTGAAGCCCTGGTGACACCCAAAACAATACCGATAATAAAACTAAAAAAGATACTGACCGAAGCGATTAAAACCGTTACCCAGAGACCTTGGGCCAAAAAAATAAAATTCTCAATTTTAAAAAGTTCGGAGATCACACCCCCACCTCCGCCTTACGTTCCAAATACCGCGCAAATTGAGATAACGGAAGACAAAGCAACAAATAAAGGACTCCGGTTACCACATAGGAAGGGCCGTAATAAAGATTGTTTCCGGCCCAGGAATCGGCCCGGTACATCAAATCCCCTCCGGCAATCATTGCCAGCACTGAAGTATTTCGAATCAAGTAAACCGCTTGATTGGTAAGGGGTGGAAAAACCACCTTTTTCGCTTGAGGCAGGATGATATAACGCAATGCCTCCCAATAGGTAAATCCCTGGGAAAGAGCAGCTTCCCGTTGGCCTTTGGGTATTGCCTGAATCCCCGAACGGATTACTTCGGCGATGTAAGCGCCATGATATACGCCGACCCCAATAATTCCCACCGCAACGACCGGTAGGGTAATCCCCAGGTAAGGCAGGCCGTTATAAAGAAAAAACACTTGGATGACTAGCGGTGTGTTTTGAATAAATTCAACATAGCACCGGGTTAATACCCAAGGAAATTTCCAATGGGATGCGCCCAGCATCCCAAAGAAAATTCCCAAAATCAATGCCAGTCCGAGGGCAGATGCGGAAACAACCGCAGTCATTACAAATCCTTCAGCGAAAACATGCCATTCTTTGAATAATGCAACCCATTTAAACCAGGCAAAAGGACTTACCATATCAGTTCAGTTTCCATTTCTTGATTAATTTATCAATTTGTCCGTTGGCTTTCATTTCGTTAACCGTCTCATTGACCAATTGGGCCAAACCGTCGTTGCCTTTTTTAGAGGCTACTCCATAGTTTTGAGGGCTAAAACGATCCGGCAGGATTACATTGGTTTTATCGACATATCCATTGAGAATGGACCCATCAACCGAGAAACAATCCACCCGGCCGGAATCCAATGCGGCTTTAATTTCCGGATAGGTTGCGAATTCTAAAAATTCAACTTTAATGCCGAGTTTATCGGCTTCAGCTTGGACCGCCGCCTTGGATGTAGCGCTCTGAGCGACTCCGATTTTTTTGCCGTTCAGATCTTTGAGGCTTTTCATTTTTGAAGCTTTTTTAACCAGCAAACCCACGCCGTCTACGAAATAAGGATCGGAAAAATTATAGCTTTTTTTACGCTCATCGGTGATGGTAAAGGTGGCAATGACCAAATCGACTTCCCCATTATCCAGTAATGGGCCGCGGGTTTTAGCGTTGACGGCCTGTAAATCGATTTTACTTTTGTTACCCAATATCTTCTTAGCGACGGCCCGGGCAATATCGACCTCAAAGCCGTCAATCTTCTGGGTTTTCGGATCTCGGTAACCGAATTTCGGAACATCCACCTTCACTCCGACTTTAAGTACGCCGCGCTCTTTAATGGCTTTGATATCCGGACTATCGGCAGGAGCGGCGAAACAAGATCCGGCAACCAAACTTGCAAGCAATACCAATGGACTCAAAGAAACCAACATTTTTTTCATGGGATTTACCTCCTGATTTTATTTTTATCAAAACGAACCTCTGCAAGATTTCTCGAAAATCACCTTGTTCGATTTAGAACAAGCCACCCGCTTTATTTAGATGAATCAATATGGAGAAACCGCTTCCCGGTATCGTTTTAACACGAAAGAGGGACTACCGCAAAATACGGCTCAAGAATTGGCGGGTGCGTTCCTGGGCCGGGTTATTAAAGAAATGCTCCGGAGTACCGTCTTCCAAAATTACCCCTTCGTCCATGAAAATAACCCGATCGGCAACTTCACGCGCAAAACCCATTTCATGGGTAACGACGACCATGGTGATTCCATCATGAGCCAAACCGGTCATCACATCAAGAACTTCTTGGATCATCTCCGGATCAAGAGCGGAAGTCGGCTCATCAAATAACATAATTTTAGGATGCATGTTTAACGCTCTGGCAATCGCAACGCGCTGCTGCTGCCCACCGGAAAGTTGCGAAGGGTAGGACTTGGCTTTTCCCCCAAGACCAACCCGTTCCAAAAAGGCCATTCCGGTTTCTTCCGCCTCTTTGGGTGATTTTTTTTGAATCAAAACCGGAGCTAACGTAAGATTTTCCAAAACGGTTTTGTGGGGATATAGATTAAATTGCTGAAAAACCATACCCACAGATTGGCGTACTTTTTGAATTTCCGCCTTATGAGCGGTGATCTCCACCCCATCAACCACCACCCGGCCATGGTTTGGTTTTTCCAACATGTTAATGCAACGTATCAAAGTGCTCTTTCCTGAACCGCTGGGTCCGATGACCACCAATTTTTCACCGGCTTTAACATGAAGATTGATGTTCTTCAGTACATGAAGATGGCCAAAATGCTTTTCAACGTTTTCAATTCTAATCATCTCATTCACCTTATTCTCTTTCCCGACGATTCGGAAGATTTATGTAATATTCCCCAGTGTAACGGGTCAAAAATAAATACATACTATTTCATTTCCTGGTACATATAACATATAGTTTACGTTAAAAAAATTATTTTTCCTGCAAGTTTTCAGTTATATTTTTTTAATAAAAAGTAAAAACCACCTGATGAAGATGGTTTTGATAATCGATAAATTGCCAGATCCAAACCAAACCCTTACTAATCCTTTCCTTCCTCACACTCCGGCCAATGGATCAACAGTGGATCTTCCCCGGAAAAGACTTGTATAACTCCACATTATGGTATAAACTCTCAAGAAAGACTTGTAATATTCCATGGCCTATTCCAAAAGGAAGGGTCAAAAACAAAAACCATCCTGTTCTTCTTTGAAAATCAAAAAACGGAAAGGAGAGCTATACCATGATCATTTGTGTTTATTCATCTTCCAGCAACAATATCGATCCGGTGTATTTCGAATCTGCCAAAGAACTGGGAAAACAGATTGCTTTACGGGGTGACACCATGCTCTTTGGCGGGGGACTGCTGGGTTTGATGGGAACTACCGCCAAATCGGTCCATCAAAACAACGGCAAAGTTATTGGCGTAATCCCCAAAGCTTTGAATTTGCCGGGGGTTGTTTATGAAAGTTGCGATGAGTTAATCGTCACCGAAGGCCTCCGTGAACGTAAAGCCGTCATGGATTCAAAATCCGACGCCTTTATCGCATTGCCAGGGGGATACGGCACCCTGGAAGAAATACTGGAAATCATTACCTTAAAGCAATTGGGATATCATAATAAACCCGTGGTACTTTTGAATACCCATGGATTTTACGGGCACCTCCTGATGCAGTTCGAACAAATCATGGAACAGCGTTTTGCCAGATCCGATTCAAAACAACTCTACCAAGTGGTAAAAGATTCAGCGGAGGCTCTGGCTTATATTGATCATTACCATCCCGTTGATTTTCGAAAAAAATGGTTGGATACGGAAGTGACTCCGAAATAATTTTGATTTTGAATTACTTTTCGGACAGCGGATAATCATAATCCATTAATAATGTTTTAAACTGCTCCTGGTATATGGATGTTTGGCTCCGATTTTCAACAGCTCCGGTATGGTCACAAAACGGTAGCCCTGTTTTTTAAGTCTCTCAATAATGAGGGGTGTGGCAGCGACATCTTTCCAACGGGTTGGAAAAGACCCGTCATGAGCCAAAATAATTCCCCCGGGCCGGTTCAACTTCAGCACTCTTTCCGCCATGAGCTCCGGAGTCGGGGCATCATGGTGATCCGCGCTGACTGTCCAAAGGATTGTTTGATAACCTTCATCCTGAGCAATGGAAAATACCGTACTGTCAATTAAGCCGCGTGGGGGTCTAAAAAAATTAGCACGCCCACCGGTCATTTTTTCTATCACCTGTTCACATTGGTCCAATTCCCGGATTACCTGCGCCGAGGTATTGGATTCGATATTGCTGGGATGAGTATAGGTATGATTGGCGATTACATGCCCCCGTTTCAATACCTCTTTGACAATCTCCGGATACTTGTCCATCAAATTTCCAATCATAAAAAAAGTTGCTTTGACATGATATTGGTCCAAAATATCCAAAATTTGACGGGTATACACCGGATGAGGACCGTCATCGTAGGTCAGGGCGACCACTTTTTCGTTGGTGGGCACAGAATGAACCACATTTTGATACCAGGCATATTGGGAAGGCTCCTGATTCTTTTTCTGGTGAACTTCTATGACCAGTATGACCACAACAATCATTAAAATAATTTCAAAACAAGTTCGAATAAGGCCGATCCGTTTCATGAGCCCTCCAGTTTTCGCCGGGCTTTATTTTATCTTCATAACTACCGCTTTGGGATGAATCGGGTGAGTTTGTCGGGTAATGATATGTAACGCAAATTTCCCTAAAAAGTTCTTCTTTGCAATAATTTTTCAAATCATGATTCCTTTGATAAACCGGTTTGTCCTCTACCCCTCTGCTCATTCATAGCAGCGACCCTCTCCCGTTTCATGCGTTTCACGGGCGAGAGCATATTTATCCTCACACCCCAGCCATAACGAAACCCGCTACCGTTAGGTAGCGGGTCCTCTTTGACTTCTTCCGACATTAATATTTTATCACCTTTTTCGTGACTTTGGGTGCCAGAAAAGTGCCGAAGTAAATCAAACAAAGCAGCACTTTTGGCAGTTTCTTTAGATTTCAAGCCGATTTCTCAATTTTACGGTCATTTTTTCACTCATTCAACCATCCGGATCATTTTTTGAATTGTTTTCCCCATCAACCAATCGACCGGTTCATTTTTTCAATTGGTTTTTCCGATCATCCAATTGTTTTTTCTCCTCATCCAATTGTCCGGATCATTTCAGCAATCGTTTTTTCCAATCATCCAATCGTATTTCCTCACCACCCAATTGTTTTTTTGTCTCACCCAATCATTTTTTGCCATCATCCAATCGTTAAAATCATTTCAGCAATTTTTAATGTTGGGACTTGCCCTGTCCATAATAGGCATTTTTGCCGTGTTTGCGCAGGAAATGTTTATCGAGCAGATATTGAGTCACCGGTTTCACTTGGGGGTTGAGCTGTTTGGCGGCCAATCCCATTTTGGCCACTTCCTCCAGGACCACACTGTTGTGAACCGCTTCCGCCGCATCCTTGCCCCAGGTAAAAGGAGCATGATTGGCCACTAAAACACCGGGAACATATTCATAATTCAAATCCTGGAAACGTTCCACAATGACTTTCCCGGTATTGAGCTCGTATTCCCCTTCGATTTCCGCTTGGGTGAGCGCCCGGGCGCAGGGGATTTCCCCGTAAAAATAATCGGCATGAGTGGTCCCGAAGCAAGGAATGCCCATATTGGCCTGGGCCCATGCTGTAGCCATCGCTGAATGGGTATGAACCACGCCCCCGATTTTGGGGAAATTCTGATACAAAACCATGTGAGTCGGCGTATCAGAAGAGGGGTTTAAGTTACCTTCCACTACTTTTCCGGTCAAATCCACCACCACCATCATCTCGACCCGTAAATCCTCATATGCCACACCACTGGGTTTAATCACAAACAAACCGTTTTCCCGGTCAATTCCGCTGACATTACCCCAGGTATAGACGACCAATTTTTTCCGGTTCAACTCCAAATTGGCCTCTAAAACCTGCTCTTTTAATTGTTCCAACATTGCGAATCAACTCCATTCGTGAACATCGTTAGCACGCTTATTTCAAATGCTCCACTGCAGCTTTTTCAATAGCCAGCCCCTGGATGTAGCGTTTCATAAATTCTTTAAAACCGGAAACATCCGCCGGGTCCGGAGCAACAGAACTCCCTTGTTTTCCGGCAAAAACCTTGCGTTCCAGGAAATCTCCCAGTGATTGATTATCCCCCCGATTGACCATATAAGAAGCGAGTAAAGCGATGCCCCAGGCTCCACCCTCTCCGGCAGTTTCCATGGTTGATACGGGAACGTCAAAGGCGGCAGCCATAATCTTCTGTCCCACTTCCCTGGTCTTGAAGAAACCGCCATGACCCATGATTTTATCGACCTTGACGGCTTCTTTTTCAAATAAGATATCGAGCCCGATTTTCATGGCGCCGAGCGCTGTGAATAAATTTACCCGCATAAAATTGGCCAAGTTAAAATTGCCGGCGGATGAACGGACAAACATGGGACGGCCTTCTTCAAAATGAGTGATATGCTCGCCGGAAATATAGCCGTAAGCGAGCAGGCCCCCGCAATCGGGATCGCCCTGCAGGGCCATGGAAAGTAAGGTATCGTAAAGTTTTGGTTTTTCGACATTCATGCCTAAAGCTCTGATAACTTCGGAAAATAAGCCCATCCAGGCATCGTAATTGGAGGTGCAGTTATTGGAATGAGCCATGGCCACCAGTTCACCGTCAGGGGTCGTTACTAAATCAATCTCCGGATACACCTTGGACAGCTCCTTTTCAAGCACAATCATCGCAAAGACTGAGGTTCCAGCGGATACATTCCCGGTGCGGACAGATATACTGTTGGTGGCCACCATTCCAGTCCCGGCATCGCCTTCGGGCGGGCAAAGCGGAATGCCCGGTTGAAGCTGCCCGCCAACATCAAGCAGCTTTGCTCCATCCTCCGTGAGTGTGCCGGCTTTTTCTCCAGCCATCAGAACTGTCGGCAGAATGTCTTCTAAGAGCCACGGATATTGCTCTGACCCGATCAACTCGTCAAATTTCTTAATCATTTCCAAATTGAATTTTTTGGTCTTTAGGTCAATGGGAAAAACGCCCGATCCTTCACCCACTCCCAGGACTTTCCGGCCTGTAAGTTTCCAATGGATATATCCGGCTAAAGTTGTCATGGTTCGAATTTCAGAGATATGGGTTTCCCGATTGAGGATAGCTTGATAAAGATGAGCAATACTCCACCTTTGCGGAATGGGATAGTTGAACAGTTTGGTTAACGCTTCCGAGGCCGGACCGGTAATGTTGTTACGCCAAGTCCTAAAAGGTGTTAAAAGTTTTTCATCCTTATCGAAGACCATGTAGCCATGCATCATGGCGCTAATGCCAATCGATGCTACAGTTTGAAGAGAGACTCCATATTGCTCTTTTACATTATGAACCATTTTTAGATAACTGTCTTGCAGACCCTTCCAGATATCCTCCAAACTATAAGTCCAAATATTATTGACATAACTGTTTTCCCAGTCATGGCTGCCGGAGGCGATCGGCGCATTATCCCCGTCAATCAAAACCGTTTTAATTCGCGTCGATCCCAATTCAATCCCGATTACTGTTTGGCCATTCATAATAGCATTTTTTACTTTACCTAAATCCTGACCCATTCTTACTCCCCCTTGCTTATTTAAAAAATATGAACCTCGATCTTTTATTTCTCATGAAAGAACCCGAAACAACATGTACGTACAACTTAGATCAAAAATTCAACTTGTAAAGTCAAGATTCCTCTTTCGTAGTTTTTATTTTTTTAATTTTTTGAGGTTCGCGCTATAAAAGGGCGGCAGGAATTTCTGATTACAATTTCCGGCTGGTAAATAAACCGCGGTTTTAACTCTCTTCCTTCAACCATATTAATCATAAATTTAGCTGCCTGACGGCCCATATCGGCTTGGGGATGCTTTAGAGTGGTTAATTTAACTTCCGATGCAGTCGCCAAAGAAGAATTATCATAGCCAATAATCGAAATATCCTCCGGTATTTTACGGCTCTGATCACGGATAGCTTCCATAACTTTCAAAGCAATTTGGTCGTTATAACAAATGATAGCGGATGGCGGTAAGTTTTTTCTCAATAATGTTTCCGCGAACTGATAAGGATAAGATGATTGCTGCCCGGTTTGATAATTACCCAAAAATTCGGGGTTCACGGCGACATGATAATTTTCCATAGCCGCCAAAAATCCGGATTGCCTGTTAATACCCTGTAAATCATCGGATTTGAATATCACGGCAATATTTCTGTGTCCCAGTCCGATTAGATACTCAGTTGCCAAATAGCCGCCCTGATAATCATCCATCGTAATATAGGCAGGATCCAAATCATCAAAGAACGCATGCAACATTAAATAAGGAATGCGCCGTTTTTCAAATTCACGGAAGTAATCGATATTCACATTCGGCTGGGAACTCTGGGTCGGCTCGATAATGACCCCGGCGATATCCTGATTCAAGATATTTTCCAGGCATTGCGCTTCTTTGATTTTATCATTGTTCGTGTTGGCCAATATCAAGTTATAACCCGTCTCGCTTAAAATTTCCTCAATTCCGCGAATCAGAGTTGGAAATATATATTCCGATATATAAGTAGTTAAAACCGCAATGTTTCCCCTGGTCATCAGTTTTTCCCGGTAAATGCAAAAAGTGCCTCTTCCTTGTTCGCGCTCTATCCAACCTTCGTTTTCCAAATCTCCTAAGGCTTGGCGTACCGTCTGGCGGCTCATCCGAAACTGCTTGACCAAAATATTCTCCGAGGCTAATTGTTGCCCATAGAGGATTTTCCCCTGGCGAATCTGTTTTTTCAAGTATTCTTTCAACTGTGAATACTTTGGTAATAAACGTTCTGAATCTACCAATCCTTCACCTACTCGTAATTGTCGTATCTGCACGAAACATCCTGAATGAATGAAACAATCCAACGGACGGGAATGCTGAAAGTTAGAATTCTACGCATTTAAGTGCTTTCCTTCAAATACCGAATAAAAAAGCACTACTTTATTAGGTATCCCAATAAGTAGTGCTTTTGAGTCGGAAAAGTTAGGCAAGGCCGAAAAATCCACTTTTCCGCTAAGCGTTCCAAAGGAATATTCGTTTTTTATCCCTTCAATTGAGCCGTCCTATCCAATTAATTAACGGACTCTTGCTTTTAAGGCATCAAGGAATGAGCTGTTTTTAATTTTAATATAAGTCCCCTTGATCCCCAGGGAACGGGAATTAACTATCCCGGCGCTTTCCAATTTACGCATGGCATTTACAATGACCGAACGGGAAATTCCAATCCGATCGGCAATTTTACTGGCTACCAGAAAACCTTCCATACCATCCAATTCTGCAAAAACGCTGTTGATAGCCTTGATTTCGGAAAAAGAAAGAGATTCCAGAACCATTTCAATATTATTATATTGTTTGGAATCGGAATCCTCTGGGTTGCCTTTTTCGTATAAATAGATTCCTGACAGCAATGAGGAAGTTTCAGCTAATATTAGTTCTTCTTCCGAGAACTGCTGGCCTTTTTTAGTAAGTAACAGATGCCCGGCAGCAGATGATAAATGGCGAATCGGAACGATTGTCATAAAGGTGTTCGCTGAAAAACTATTGTCGTTTTCCAGGAAATTACTTTCCAGAGGCAAATTGGCGACCGTCTGAAAGACAAACCCCACGCGCTGTTTAAATTCAAGCTTTAGTGCGAGTGAGGCGTTGTTGTCCCCTTTACCTTCGGTCAAAGTATAGCTAAGTATTTTGCCTTCCGCATTCACCAGATAAACGTTGGAGGCAATTTCCTGTGAAATCCCCGATACCAGTTCATTTACAGTTAATTGTTCCTTTTTTAGTAAGCTTTCCAATTCTTGTATTTTTTGCAATAAAGACATGGCACATCTCTCCTCGTGGTTTTCCAATTTTAGTATTTACTTTAGTATTCCATAAATTTCGCAAAGCTATGATTTACGCCCTAGGATGACTTTTTAGATAAACTGCGCGAATTCTTTCTTTCGTCAAATGGGTATAAATTTGGGTGCTCGATATATCTACATGGCCTAATAACTCCTGCACCACTCTTAAATCGGCGCCGTTTTCCAATAAATGGGTTGCGAAGGTATGCCGGAGAGTATGTGGACTTATTTTACGATGGAGGGCCAGCTGCTGTAGATATTTGTCCATGAGTCGTTGAATACTACGGCCACTCAAACGTGTGCCCCGATAATTTAAAAAGACATTCAGCGTTTGTTTTGAGCTATTCCCTTTCAAAATTAACTTTGGTCTCACCTCTTTCAAATATTTAATCAAAGCACGTTTCGCGCAACCACCAAGTGGAACAAGGCGTTCTTTGGCTCCCTTCCCGTAAACCCGCAGATATCCCCGATCCAAATCAAGATCAGCCAATGTTAGGCCAACCAACTCTTGTAAACGAAGGCCGCTGGAATAAAAGACTTCCAAAATAGCTTGGTCTCTTATTCCTAAAATGCTGGAGAGGTCCGGAAGTTTCAATAAACTCTCAAGTTCTTCGGGATATAGAAATTCGGGCAAGCGTTTTTCCAACTTAGGCGTCGAAACCCCTTGAATTGGATTGTTCATTAAGTAACCTTGCCGACAAAGAAACTTAAAAAAAGACCGTAAACAAGAAATTTTCCGAGCAATAGACCTGCGAGCCAACTGCTCATCTTTTAATATAGCCAAATATTTTCTAAATATTAAATGATCAATTTCTTCCAACGTTGAAACCGGGGCTTTGTCGAAAAAAGTCAAAAATTGTCGTAAATCAAGGCCATAACTTTCCAAGGTTCGTTTTGAGTAATTCTTGTTAGCCTGAAGGTAAACCAAGAATTCATCAACTAAATTTTCCAATTTAATCATTTATTCTCGCCCTCAATCATAACACAATTGACGAAAAATGACAACAAAAACCGAAATTTAACAATCGCAGGTTAATTTTGGAATCTTTTACTAAATTAAATGAAAATGTCGAATTTTTGTCAACGAACGACTAGCCAAAGCCAGTCTTCTTTCTTTTTTACCCTTGATGGGATCTTGGATGGGTGGAAATAGACCGTAGTTTACATTCATGGGTTGAAAATACTTCGGATCCGCATTACAAATATAATTCATTAAGGCTCCGACAGCAGTTTCAGGGGGAAATTCAATGAGTGGTTTTTCCATGATGAATTGGGCACAATTAATGCCGGCAAGCAGACCGGAAGCGCTTGATTCAACATAACCCTCCACACCCGTCATTTGACCGGCAAAAAAAAGATCGCTTTTTGTTTTAGACTGTAATGTTTTATGTAAAACCACCGGCGCATTTAAGTAAGTATTACGGTGCATGACTCCATATCTGACAAACTCGGCATTTTGGAGTCCCGGGATTTTGCGAAAAACCCTTTGTTGTTCTCCCCATTGAAGATGGGTTTGAAATCCTACTAAATTATACAAACGGTTTTCTTGATCCTCGGGCCGGAGTTGAACAACAGCATAAGGCCATTTTCCCGTCTTGGGGTCCGTGATACCTACCGGTTTCATCGGGCCATAACGCATGGTTTCGATTCCCCGGGAAGCCAATACTTCGATGGGCATGCATCCTTCAAAAAAAATCTTTTTTTCAGAGTGTAAATGTCCTTCCGCAACCTGCGCCGAGATGATTTCATTCCAAAATTCTTGATAATCTTCCTTGGAAAAAGGGCAATTCAAATATACGCCCTCCCCTTTATCATAACGGGATGCAGCAAAAACAATTTCATAGTCCAAAGACTCTGCAGTTACGATCGGGGCCGCAGCGTCATAGAAATAAAAATAATCTTGTCCTATCAAGTTCCGAATAGCTTTTGACAACCGGGGTGAAGTTAGAGGCCCTGTGGCAATAACAGTTAAACCCTCAGGGATATCCTCAATTTCGGCGTGAATCACTTCTACAAGAGGATGATTGGACAGGGTATCGGTGACATATTCGGCAAACTTCTGACGATCAACTGCCAGAGCGCCCCCGGCCGGAACTTCGGTTTCCAAGGCTGCTTTCATAATTAAAGAGTTTAAAAGCCGCATTTCTTCTTTTAGAAGACCTACGGCATTTTCCAAAGAGGCTCCGCGTAAGGAATTACTGCAAACTAATTCTGCAAATTGACCGGTTTTATGAGCCGGTGTTAGCTTTTCAGGCCGCATCTCCCATAACTTAACCGGTATCCCTCTATTAACCAACTGCCAGGCGGCTTCTGCTCCAGCTAAACCAGCTCCGATTACTTTAACAGGATTCAATCATTCTCACCTTGTCCTTCAAATTTCACGGTGTAACCGCAACCCTCTTTCAAGCATACAATATTTTTATTATCCTTGCTTCCTTTTAAAACACACATACTGCCGCATTGAGGACAAGGTGTTTTAAAGGGGCGCTCCCAGCTGACAAAGTCGCAAGCGGGATACTGATTGCACCCGTAAAAAAAACGACCTTTTTTCGATTTACGCTCAGTAATTTGCCCGGTTCCACATTTGGGGCAGCTTACCCCCATGTCTTTCCGGACGGGTTTTGTATTCTTGCACTCCGGATATGCGGGACAAGCTAAAAATTTCCCAAAGCGGCCGTATTTATAAACCATTTTGCGGCCGCACTTTTCGCAGACTACATCGCTTTCTTCCTGAGGCAATTCGATTCGTTCCACATCTTGGAGGGCTGTTTTGACTTCCTCACTGAAAGGATCATAAAACTCTGCCAAAACCTTAACCCAGTCGATGTCGCCTTCGGCGATTTTATCCAGCCTTTCTTCCATATCCGCCGTAAAGTCATAATCGACAACCTTGGGAAATTTTTGTTTCAGTAAATCGACCACTACTTTTCCAAGATCAGTCGGTTTTAGTCGCTTTTCTTCCATCAGAACATAATTCCGTTTCAGAATGGTATCAATTGTCGGGGCATAAGTACTGGGCCTGCCGATTCCTTTTTCTTCAAGCATTTTAATAAGGGTCGCCTCAGTATACCTTGGTGGCGGTTGGGTAAAATGCTGTTTGGGATCGACCTTCACCAATTGAACCCCATCATGTTCCTTGAGTTCCGGTAATTGAGCTTCTTCCTCGGGAGTTTCATCATCCTTGCCTTCCTGATATACTCCGAGAAAGCCCGGAAATTTAAGAATGTTGCCATTGGCCCGAAATACATAATCTCCTCCACGAATATCGGCAGCAACAGTATCAAACAGCGCGGGTTTCATTTGACTGGCGACAAAACGGGCCCAAATTAACTGGTAAATGCGAAACTGATCTTTGTTCAAAAAAGCCTTCAAAGATTCAGGGTTCCGCGTAACATTGGTGGGGCGGATCGCTTCGTGAGCTTCCTGAGCCCCGGCAGTTTTGGTTTTATAGACCGGTGCTGTTTCCGGCACAAAATTTACACCATAACGTTCTTTGATGACTTCTCTTGCGAGGGTCTGCGCCTCTTCCGCCACTCGGACAGAATCCGTACGCATATAAGTTATGAGTCCTTCAACTCCGGCCTCGCCGATTTCCAACCCTTCATATAACTGTTGAGCGATCATCATGGTTTTTCTGGGGCCAAAACCGTGTTTCCGGGCCGCTTCCTGTTGCAAACTGCTCGTGGTAAAAGGCGGCGCCGGAAATCGCAACCGCTCCTTTTTTTTAACTTCGACAACTTCAAACTGATTCTTTTTAATATCCGATTCAATTTGCTTGGCGTCTTTGGCGTTGGTTACATTTAACTTTTTCTTGCCAATGGTAGCCAGTTTGGCCGCGAAACTCTCATTTTTTGCAGTAATAAAATTGCCGGTAATGCTCCAATATTCTTCCGGCTTGAAATCTTGGATCTCCTGCTCCCGTTCACAAACTAGCCGAACGGCCACAGATTGAACCCGGCCGGCGCTTAGGCCTCGCCGGACTTTTTTCCAAAGCAAAGGGCTTAACTCATAACCCACTATCCGGTCTAAAATCCGTCTGGCTTGTTGGGCATTAACCCGGTCCAAGTCAATTTTCCGGGGATGCTTGATGGAACTTTCAATTGCTTTTTTAGTAATTTCATGAAATTCGATCCGATTGAGCTGTCCCGGCTTTAGATCCAAACTGTTCGCTAAATGCCAGGAAATTGCCTCGCCTTCGCGATCAGGGTCAGTGGCCAGTAATACGTTTCCTGCCTTTTTAACCGAATCTTTTAATTCTTGAATAATTTTTCCCTTGCCTCGAATCGTAATATACTTTGGCTTAAAGCCGTTGGGAATATCCACCCCGAACTGGCTTTTAGGTAAATCAATAACATGTCCCATGGAAGCTTTGACCATATATTTTTTACCGAGATATTTTTCAATGGTCTTAGCCTTTGCCGGTGATTCTACGATAACCAATGTTTTCAAATAAATGACCCCCATTACCTTTACAAAACCAAATTGACCCATAAAAAAAGGGTTATCCAATAACCCAAAGTTGCAAGCAAATTTTGTCAGTTTAATAAAAATGATGGGCCCATTTCCACCGGGTGAGGTATGATCATTAATAATCGTTCCTCATCCGCAATTACTTTATACAATATCTGTTCCAATTCTTTGAGCCCTACTTCATTCGTTTCCATTTGTAACGCCTCTGCCAAAACCTTTTCCAGTTCATTCTGAGTCAATAAAGAACTGTTAAAGAGACGCAGAATTTCCCCCTGACAAGTTACGGTGATCTTTTTTCGTTCCGTGGGACTAAAAATCCGGTGTCCATCCTCTAAACCTGTTAGTTCATCAAGTTCTTCGATATTTGCTTTGAGCGCGCTGGGAAGTGAATGTAAAAGTTTAAAGGCTTGATCGATTTCTTCCGGTTTGAATCCTTGTTCAACTAAAGCATCCACGAGAAGGCGTTCCGAACAAAAGTTATCTCCTTGAAAAAGGACCTGTTTCATGATAAAACTGACAATCTCGATAACGCGATCCATACTTTCACCTCTGTACTGGCTGTTAATAAATATTTCGGCATGATGGTGGATATGCTTAATAAAAAATAGTTTCCAAATAAGGAATAAAGTAAATATTTGAATTTCAATTTTAACATTGAATTAGCTTAATCCCTCAGCAAGAAGTATATATCATGAATATAACAATTGTAAAGTATGTTATTTTACACGGAGATACATTTGACCGGGAAACCTTTTCACGATCCCTCCCAATTCCAATTGGACTAAGACCGAATTAACCTGTGCCGATGCTAATTTTGTTTGGCGGACAATCTGGTCGATATGCAGTGGTTCACGACTCATCACTGAAATGATTTTTTCCTCCAATTCACTCCCGGCAACATAATTTCCATGGGTCATTTCTCCGGGAGATAATTGGGGAATGGCCAATTCCTCCAAAATATCCTGATAATTTTCAACTAATTTAGCCCCTTGCCGAATCAAGCGGTGAGGTCCTTTACTGCCGTCGTTTCCGATATTTCCCGGAACTGCAAATACTTCCCGGCCTTGTTCTAAAGCAAAACCGGCTGTAATGAGAGAACCACTGTCCTGGGTGGCCTCAACCACAACAACACCTAAACTTAAACCGCTAATAATGCGATTGCGGGCGGGAAAATTAGTCGCCAGCGGTTTTGTCCCAAGAGAAAATTCGGAAATAACCGCTCCGTGGCGGTCGGCGATTTCCTTCATTAAATATTCATTTTCGGGAGGATATGGAATATCAATACCGCAACCTAAGACGGCCACCGTTCTCCCGCCGGCCTCAAGCGTTCCTTTATGCGCTTCCGAATCAATTCCCCTTGCCATTCCACTAACAATGGTTAAACCTTGCCTGGTTAACTGCACCGATAATTCCCTGGCATTAACAACTCCTGAGGGAGTGGGATTCCTGGTGCCTACGATTGCCACCGCGATGTCGTCCCCATATTCAAAACTACCAAGAACATAAAGAACCGGCGGCGGATTGGATATTTTTTTTAACAACGACGGGTAGTCGGGTTCGGAATATAAATAAAAACGTATTCCCAGATGATGCGCTTTAACGATTTCTTTTTCCGGATCCCAGGTTTTTTGGACCGTTTGCATGTCAAGCCAAACTTTCTCTCCGATCAACGGCTGCAAGTTTTTATTTGAAGCAGACCAAGCCGCTTTCATCGTGCCAAACTCTTTTAGTAATTTATCGAACCGGGCAGGTCCTACACCAGGCACTCGATTCCACCATAACCAATATTTCATTTCTTCACTATCCATGATAGCACCCCCAAATCATATAATTCGGTGCTTTTGCCATCATTCCTGCCATTGCCCGATAATGTAGAATTCTCCAAAAAATTCAAAACAAAAACTCAAAATACATCCCCTATTTTTTAAAGATCGGCCTTATACAAACTTAGTAGGAGTTGCCAGAGATTTTTAATAAATGGCGGACACAATAATGAATGGCATAAACCATCGTGAGCATTTTAGTTAGCGCTTTTCAATTGATCATTAACAGTGTAAGGCGGGAATCTTTCATGGAATATCAAGAATTTGATCACATCTATTTATGTCCCCACTGCGAGACCGATACCCTCCATCATGTCATCAATCATAACCGTGATTTAATTGGAATCGTATGCGCCCAGTGCCATACTCCTTCGCTCGTTAAAAAGGATGTGCTTACCTATCACCAATTAAAGTGGGAGGATGAACTGCGACAAATCCTCAACAATTTAGAGAATCCCTTTGATGAGCCCTAGGTATGGGAAAAGTACTGCTGTTAGCTAATTTAGCCGTCGGCTGTTATCGTGAGCCGCATGCATCTCATTTTACCCGTAAAAGCAAGAAGAGACACGCGGAATTGTGTCTCTTCCATAAAAGCTGACTCTTCAAAAACGATTGCCAAAAGCGAAAGCCAACAGCAATGATTCAAACTTCCATAATGATCGGTAAAATCATCGGCCGTCGCTTCATTTTCCCATACAAATGCTTGCTCAGTATTTCGCGAATTTGATTTTTAATCGTTGCCCAATCCGAATACTCCGTACAATGTTCCAAAGCAATCTTCACTTTTTCTTTGGCTTCATCGATTAAGGCTTCCGACTCACGGACGTAAACAAAGCCTCTGGATACGATATCCGGCCCGGCGACAACTTTACCGCTTTCCTTATCAATGGTTACGACAACCACTAATATGCCGTCTTGCGATAATTGCTTCCGGTCACGGAGAACAATATTTCCAACATCCCCTACGCCAAGTCCGTCAACAAAAATTTTTCCGGAAGCTACTTTTCCAATAGCCTTGATTTTATCGCGGGTGATTTCTACCAAATCACCGTTTTCGGCAATAACCACATTTTCGCTCTCAACTCCGACATCAACGGCCAATCTTGCATGCTGAACCAAATGACGGTATTCTCCATGAACCGGCATGAAAAATTTGGGTTTTACCAAATTCAACATTAACTTTTGTTCTTCTTGGCTGGCATGTCCGGAAACATGAACACCGGAAACCGATTCATAAATGACTCTAGCGCCCTGTTTGAATAAGTGATTAATCGTCCGGGCAATTGATTTCTCATTTCCGGGAATGGTGGATGCGGAAATAATAACCGTATCTCCGGGAATGATATTGATTTTTTTATGCTCGGAAGCGGCCATCCTCGAAAGGGCCGACATCGGTTCCCCCTGACTTCCGGTGGTAATAATGGTAATCTGGTTTATCGGATAACGCTCAATCTCGTCGACATCAATCAATAAACCCTCCGGTACTCTCAAATAGCCAAGATCCATTGCAATTGTGGCCACATTAATCATACTTCTACCCACCATGGCAACTTTTCGATTATGCTTAAAGGCCGTGTCGATGATTTGTTGAATTCGATGAATATTGGAAGCGAAAGTTGTTACCAAGATGCGGCCGTCTGCTTGTAAGAAAAGCTCCTCAAAAGTATGAGCTAAATCCCGTTCCGATGGAGTATATCCTAAATTTTCCACATTGGTGCTATCGGAAAGCAAAGCCAAAACACCCTTATCGCCCAATTCGGCCAATTTCCGGAAATCGGTAACCTTTCCATCGATTGGAGTATGGTCAAACTTAAAATCTGCCGTATGAAGAATAATCCCGATCGGAGTGTGGACAGCCAAAGCAATGACGTCCGCTATACTATGATTCACATGAATACACTCAATCGTAAAATTATTACCCAGCTTAAACTGGTCACCGGCTTTTACGCAGTTCATATTCACCGAACGGACCATATTATGCTCTTCGAATTTACCCTTAGCCAAACCCAACGTTAACTTGGTTCCGTAAATCGGCACATTAATCTGCTTGAGAACGTATGGTAAAGCGCCGATATGATCCTCATGACCATGGGTTAATATCAGACCCTTAACCTTTTCTTTATTCTCCACCAAATAAGATACATCGGGAATCACCAAATCGATTCCCAGCATGTCCTCATCAGGAAACATCAAACCGGCATCGATTACAATAATTTCCTTATTGTATTCAATGGCCGTCATGTTTTTACCAATCTCACCCAAACCACCCAATGGAATGATAAAAACACGCTCCTGTTTATTAAAAACACCCAATAAAAAAAACACCTCCTGTTGTGCTGTCAATAGGATCGCACCACTGTGCGTTGCTCGATAATCCCCATTTTGTTGTTTTCCGCGCAGAGGGCACACACAAACATAGTCCCCCAACAACTCAGGGAAACAGGAACATACCAAAAATGACAATATCCGCACAATAAAATTATAATTATATTATACCGGATTTGATTATGGTTAACAAGTACAACTTATCTATACTTCTTTTTCAGACTTTGCATATTTTTGAAAGTGCTTCGGTAAAATAGTACTACGTTTTAGTCTGAGGTGAGTTCATTGACAGTGAAAAAAACAGTTCCCTCCGAGTCTGCTCAAGAATGTGATAATTACAGGCCGATTCAAGTTTTAAAAAACCACCCTTCACACGCCACATTGGATCTTGAGATGGCAGAAGACGTAGAGTGTGATTCCTGCGTTCATTATAAAAACGAAAAATGCGATGTCTATCTGAATAAAGGTTTTGAATAATCAGCCCATAAGTTCATACCGGATGGTTCGGCCTTTTTCCAACTTGCTCAATAGCTTCCAAAATAACCATCAACGCATCCGCCCTAACCTGGCGATCATCCCGGGAAATTTTAGCGAAAATTTCCCCTTCCGGACTTACTGCATATTTACCCTTTAATTTTGTTAAAGCAATCGCTATCGTATCTGCCATGCACCGGTCACAAGTACAATAATTAAGATTATGTTTTTTATAATCACCATAAATTTCAACAATAACATCTTCCATGTAATTTTTAAAGCTCATCTGGACCACTCCTAAAATTGAGGGTTAGCAATTTTTGTTTTAACACAAGGAAGGACGATGATTTCTCCAACATAAACTTTGGTTCCATCACTGATCCCATTCAAATCTTTTAGAACTTCCAATGTGGTTCCATACCGTTTGGCTATCCGCCATAAAGTCTCCTTCGGCTTAAGGGCATATGTCCTTTCCGCCGGTACCGGGATTATTACCACCAAATTCTCCTTAATGACTCCAGTTTTGTTTAAATTATTCCTACTCAGTACAAGTTCCAAACTAGCAGCGAATTTTTTGACAATACTGGTCAGAGTGTCTCCGTTCTTTATTTGGTAGCGAATTTCTACATACTGCAAATTTGAAGTTCCGTTATCCTTTGTTCCCTGCGTTTCTTGAAGTTTTTCTGTGGCAACATCCGGATTAATCTCAATAGTATCAGGCGTTATCTTAATTTCCGGCTTATCTTCCTTGATCGGCAATTTACCTTCCGAATCTTGAGCCGTTGGATCCAGCGGTTTACTGTCCGGTACCTGATTTGGAATGGCAGAGGAATGATTGCCGCTGTCATTTACCCCCATAAGACTTGCCCCAGGAAGGCTCGTTTTCTCTGCCAACTTTGGAGTCAGCAACGCAATTAACTCACCCGATGAGTTGGCTCCAGCCTGTTCCGAAGAGTTTTGCGCTATAAACAGCTTGTCCAATTCCGGAAATTGATAAGGGCTCTTTTTCATCATTTGGTATTCATTTCGCTGCAAAAGGCCTGAAAGAATGAAAGTCTGTCCCATTTCCAGACGAATGGTCGATTCAAAATCCCGGGTTACCACCCAAGGCGCCCATTTCGCCCCTGGTTGAGATTTATTGGCAATAGTGCTGACAGTAGCTTTAGTCACAAGAGTCAATGGATGTCCCGGATTAATTTGCGGGGTCAAGGATAAAAAATTTCCGGCATCTACATACTCAACCTTATAATTAAGATCCCCTTTCCTTTTTTTGGTTGTAACGATAGATACCTTATCTCCCAACAAAATCCTCAACCTATGATTATCAAGACCGGAATAATTTATTCTGGCAATTACATTAGGAACGAGGCCTCCAAGGGCCTTTTTTTGTTCTTCCTTCAATACATACACTCCCATATGGGGTGGTTGGTATTTATTATCAATGCCAAGCTTTTTCCATATTTCCGAAGGAACTTCCGCCAATTGGACCTCAAGGTCAATCGGTTGGAACTCCCTGTCCGATTTCTGAATGATTTCAGTGATGTTGGCGATTTCAATTTCATTAGCCAGGACAATCACTTTTTTATTTTGTAAATCGGCTTTAATTCGACCTTTAGGAATCACCACTTCCAATGATTCCGCAATTTCTCCCGGACTGGCATACTTCAGGATGTAAGTTTTAGAAATCTTACGTTCAAAATTTATCTGGATAAAACGGGAACTTCCCACAAGAACAGTGGGAGAATCGGTTATCCACCGACAACTATACCCATAAGTTTTGGCGATGACGGATACCGCATCCTTAACGGTTACCCCATATCGCAGGACCAATGTTACATTCCCATGTACTTGCGGCTCCATGATAATATTAAATTTTCCGGCTGTAGCAAGGCTCCGGAAAACATCCCGCAAATCGGCGTTAACAAATTCAATATTTTTAACCGTCGCTTGGGTTTCATTTCCAAAAGCAAATGGCCCCCATGCAACCATTATGAGAAAAAATATACTCAAAAATGTACGTACGTTGCCTCTGCCGATCAATTCGATGTCCCCCCTAAATGAATGACCTTTTCAATTCCGTTTTGGGAGTATGTTAGCATTTTGGGCGTAATTTTACCAATAATAATTCCGGATATCACCAAATCTTCTCCTTCGGATACGACCAATGATTCACCGGTGTTGATCCTTACAAGTCCCAAAATACCATTATCCGTTTCAATGGTTCCCAGATATTCAAGCAATGCGCGTTCCTTTGGAGCAGGGCTTTTTCTGAAAGAAGCATGATATGGGATAGGCAAAATGAAAGGGTTTTTTAAACGGATGTTCCCCGTTGAAGTTGATGGAAGAGTCTGATTATTCAACGGTTGGTATCTCTCTATATTTGAAACATATTGATTTGAATCATATTTTGGGCGAACATCGGTTACACCCGGTTGAAAACTCCCGGACGGCCAAAGGACATTTTCTAAATAGGGAAAAAAAACAAAATAACAGCCAATTCCCAAAAAGATACCTACAACCAATATCAACACCCAGAGAAACAATAATTTAGGGTGAAACAAGAACAGCCACTCCTTTGCCTAACCGTTCAAATCAAACCGAAGTTTTCAAGCGCTTCGGAATTGCATCTTACCTTGCCGCATACTCAAAAGCATTTAATGTTACATTAAATTGCAACCGTGGTTTAAAACCTTTGGAAATACTGCTTAAGTCCAGGTTTTCAACTTGGATCACAAATCGGCTCTTGGAAAGAGAGTCTAAAAATCCGATGAATTGCGGGAAATAAGCGCTTCCTTCAATGCTCACTGCGATATATTGCAATTTCCGGTTTTTCACAAAAGGTTGAAAGGTCTGATTGGTGGAAATCTGTTTAACTTTCAATCCGCTGGCCTTACTCAACCCATCAATATCTTTGTAAATTTCCGATAAAGTTAATCTCTCCGGAATAATGGGCGAAGCTAGCTTTTCAGAATTTTGAGCGTTCTGAACATTTGCTTCTAAACTGGAAATCTTAGCGACTTTCTCTTTCACAAGCCTGATTTCGGCCTCTTTGACTTTAAGCTGCTCCGTTAGATCATTACGTTTGGTCAAGAGGGGATGAAAGATAAACTGATACAGTATATATACCGAAAGAATCGCCAGGCCACAAGTGAAAATGATTTTAATGTTGCGCGACATTTGGTTCACCCCTTTTCGCCAAAACACCACTAATCTTAAATTGCACATACTCCCGTCCGGTAGAATTACCGTGAATATTGGCCCACTCCGGTTTCAATTCCAGAAAAGCATCTTTGTTCTGCTCAAGTTCTCCGATAAAAGCAGCCCAAGTCCTATAATTCGTTGCCCCTCCCGTAACTGAAAAATTGCCACTTTCAGCGCCGAGTTGCACCCGTTCAAACCATACCGAATCGGTCTTTAATTGGATTAAACTGTTTAAGGCATTTAAGGGGCGGAAATACCCCCCCAGAACGGTCTGCTTGAGATGCTCTTTGTTTTGAAGCCGCTCCAGAACGGATTCCATATCCCGAATTTTTTGAAAGGACGTGCTATAGCACTTCATTTCCAACTGCAGCTCTGCTAATTTCGCTTCCTGAAGCGACACTTGATGGTTTAAATAACCCCAGTAAAATCCCAAACTAAAAACCACACAGGCAATCGCCGCCACCATCACAAGTATCTGCAGATTCAAATGCCGGTTACGACCGATACCGTTTTTGTTTTCTTTTGGTAAAAGGTTGATCATCAATATTCAACTCCCCGTAGTGCCAAACCAATAGCCACCGAAAATTGATTAGGGTTCCCGAGTATTACGGCCCGGCTTATTTGTTTGGTTCCAATTGGAAGACCCGTTAAGGGATTCCCTAACTTTACATCAATACCCAATTCAGGTCTCAAATAAAGAGCCAGATTCCGTAATTTACTGCTCCCGCCCGTTAGAACACACTGATGAATGGGTGTACCGGGAAACTGTAACTTAAAATAATCGAGAGAACGCCGAATTTCCGCAATCAGTTCCACCAATTTCCGTCTAATAATTTGATTGGCTTTATAACTATCTGTATCCGTTTCCGACTCTATAAAACCATAATCGGCATCTCCGAGGTTACACTTTATGGCTTCGGCTTTCTCAAAGGAAATCTGCATTTGGTTCGCTATTGCTTCGGTTATCGAATAACCGGCTATATTGATAACCCTTGTTTCCCTAACATTTCCATTGGAAAAAACAGCCATCCGGGTGGCGGCCATCCCGATGTCTAAAATTACGATGCCGCCCAAATCGCTGGTTTCTCTATCGATATCGGTTTCCAAGGCCCGCATATTACAAAAAGGTTGCATATCCACGGCTATGGTATGTAAACCGGCGTTTTGAAAACAAGCCAATTGACTGGCAACTATTTTTTTAGGTGCAGCCACGATCATGACTTCCATTTCCCCATGATCATATTGCTTTAAAATATCCCAATCATACTCTGCTTCATCAATGGGAAATGTCAAAAATTTTTCAGTTTCCAAACGCACGATTTCGCTGAGCTGGGGCCCTACCATTACAGGAAGATTAAGCTCCTTCATGACTGCTGCATTACCGGCTATTGCAGCGATCACTTTTTTGGTTCGAATCCTCGCTTGGCCGCAAGCTTGCCGGATAGCTTCGGAAACCAAAGATTGGTTTGTTACTATCCCATCGTCATCCATGGCATCGGATGGAATCATTATTTGGGCATAACCAATCAATTCAGCTTGTCCCTTAGTTTTATCAATCTGAACAACCTTAATTGAACCATGCCCTAAATCGATGCCTATTCCTATCCGCGCCATCCTACCCTCCAAAAAATAAATAAACTGAAAATAAAGACAAAAATATTATAATTTTCTTATTATGTTATAATTCAACTTTAATTTATGATGCTCCTGCTAAAATCGCAAAAGTAACAAATCCGGGCCAAGAAAAACTTGATTCCATGGCCAAAAACTTTCAAAACATGATATTCAACTAAAAAGACAAAGCACCATTTTATTAAAAACCACAAGCTTTATAAATAATACTGATACAGAGCACGACGCATGACATCAACCGGCGGATCGGAATCAAACCATAATCGGAAACTTTCTGCGCCCTGGTATAAAAGCATAGACAAACCGGCAAGCGCCTGACAGCCAATTTGTTGAGCATCACGATAAAGTCTGGTGCCGCTTTTCGTATAGTTCATATCGTAAACAAAATGCTTCGGCTGTAAGAAATTGCCGGGGATTAAGCTTTGATCATCCTGCCGACCTACAGAAGTGGAATTGATCAATAAATCAAAAGAATCCCAATCGATTTTCGAGAGCTCGTTTAAATCGGCCACGTCAACCCGGAATCCCGCCTTATCCAAAGCTTCCCTTCGCAACTCGCCGGCTCTCTCAATATTCCGGTTCACTATCGTTAAAGAAACAATTCCGGCTGATATCAGAGAATAAAGCACAGCCCGGGCAGCGCCGCCTGCGCCAAAAAGAAGTACCTTCTTTCCTTCCACATCGAAATGGCCTTCCTCAGAAAGAGAACGCAAAAAACCCACCCCATCGGTACTTGCGCCGATTAATCGCCCATCCCGATGAATAATCGTATTAACCGAACCGCTTTTTTGGGCATCACCGATAATTTGATCCATCCCATTCAGAACCGCTTGTTTATGGGGAACTGTAATGTTGGCGCCTATCCAATTCAGCGCCCGGATTGACTCCACTGCAACAGGAAGTTTCCCGCTCTCAACGCGGCACGGAATATAAACACACTCCCATCCCAGCGCCGAAAAAGCCGCATTATGCATCAGCGGAGACAGGCTATGATGAACCGGGTCCCCGAAAACTGCCAGAACTTTGGTATTTCCGCTCAACGTATTTGTGTTCATACCCAATTTATTCGTGTTCCATTATGGGTTTTCCTGCCAATGTTTGAAACTAAAAGATAATTCCGGCATGTAACCAGTACGATGCCGGAATTTAGCAAAGAATCGATCCCTTAACTTTTTTTTGACCGCAAGAATCTTAAGATCAGGGAATAAATAATTACCCTAAAACAACTCCGACTTGATTTTGTTCCTCCATGACATCGAAGGGTATCATATTTCCTTTCACTTTCTTCCCGTTGACTGTTAATTCAACCACACCACAATTTACATGCTTTGGATTGGTGACAGAAATGTTGCATATTTTACCCCGGAAAACCCTGCAGACCTTAAAACCTTCCCATACGGAAGGTATGCAGGGATCTACGACCAGGCCATCATAATCCGCTCTGATTCCCAAGATATACTGGGTAACGGCCACAAAACTCCAGGAAGCCGTGCCTGTTAACCATGAATTACGAGCCCTTCCGAAATGATAAGGGTGTTCTTTACCGGTTATAAATTGAGAATAGACATAGGGTTCCATGGTGTAAAGATCCGCCTGGTCATTTTTGGCTGCCGGTAAGAAAGATAGGTAGTATTGGTAAGCCCGGTCCCCCCTGCCAAGCATAGCTTCGGCAATGACCGCCCAGGTATTGGCATGGCAAAAAATAGCGGCATTTTCTTTCAAACCCGCCGGATAGGCGGTAATATAACCGATTTCCTGATCGTATTCGCGAAATGCAGGATAATTTTTCACAATTCCATGTTCAGTGGCAAGATATCGATGGAGACTGTCCATAGCCAGTTTGCCTTGTTCTTGATCTGCGGCTCCCGACACCACTGCCCAGGTTTGACTGTTAATAAAAATTTTGCTTTGTTCGCTTTCATGGGAGCCTAATTTGCGGCCGCTGTCGAGAAACCCCCTGACATACCACTCACCATCCCAAGCGTATTGCTGGAGTTTTTCTTTCATCAGGCATTGATAATTTTGAAAATGCTCAACATCCTTTTTTCGGCCGCAACGTTCGGCAAGAGCCACGAATTCCTGCAGAGCCCGGTAATATAAAAAGGTACTCCAGGTACTTTCGCCTCTGCCTTTTAAGTTGATGCAATCGTTCCAATCTGCTGCCAAGCCTAACAATAAACCATGGGGACCCTTTTGTTTCCAAGAATATTCAAGGGCTTTTTTTAAATGTTCATAAACCGATTCTTCTTTTTCATCCGCATACGGGATCACTTCACTTAAAAAATCAAAGATTCCGGTTTCTTTAATATAAGCCGATACGGAAAGCAACAACCACAGGTGATCATCCGAATAAATCTGTTCCGGCTTTGGAATATTGTGGGCGCCCTGTTTCCAGATTAACGGTTGAAAACCGTGCATGGCATAGCCCTCGTGAAGTTGACCTTTTAGTAATTCCAGAAGTTTATCGTGAACTTCATCCGGTATGGAATGGACAACACCCAATAAATCTTGGTTGGTATCCCGGTATCCCAAACCGTCCCTTCCCCCGGCTTCATTGAAGGATGCCGATCTTGACCAGTTGAAAGTGGTGTGGCATTGATACTGGTTCCAAAGGTTAATCATGCTATCGACCATCATCGAAGGAGTCTCACAGATATATTGGGAAAGCCTTTGTTTCCAATAATTCCGTACCCGCTCAAACTCTTCATTTACTTTATTGCGATCCGAATAGATATTACGGCATTCTTTGCCGAAAGTAGTTGCATCACCGATGCCGACAATAAAAAGTGCGTACTTCTTTTCGCCCGGTTTCAAGGTAATCCTATTTTCCAGCGAGGCGCAAGGGGTGCCTCCAACGGCAATGGAGTTAGAACATTGACCCCTTTCAACCGCGGTTGGATTTCCCTCGTGATGATAATCACCGATAAAGCATTCCCGGTCGGTGTCAAAGCTGGTTACCTGTAAGGTAGAAGCCATAAAAGCCCTCGGATCTTCCGGTGGGGCAAAACTCATTCGATAATCGATAATGTCGTCCTGATAATTCATCCGGCAGGTGTATAAAATATATTGGAAGTTGCTGAGATCCTGATCCATGTTCCAAAAGCACCATTCGGCGTATGTAAACAGGGATAATTCCCGTTCCCGGTCGGACTTATTTTCAAGTTCAACTTCCCAGAATTCAATCGGCTTGTCGATAGGCACGAAGATCCGATAGTTTGTGTGGATCTCCTGATAGTCACTTTCAAAAACCGTATAACCAAGACCATGACGGCAAACACTTTTATACTTATCAAGGGGTTTTCCCACCGGTTGCCAGGAGGCCGACCAATAATCTCCGTCTTCACGGTCCCGAATATAAATATACCGTCCCGGTCGATCCATGGGAATACTATTAAACCGGAATCGCAGCATTCTTCCCAAGCGCGGCGATTTATAAAACGAATAACCGCTGGCATTATTGGATACAATAGAAGCAAATTCACCGGTTCCCAAATAGTTGATCCATGACATCGGTGTCATCGGATTGAAAATTACATACTCTTTTTTTAGGTCATCAAAATATCCGTAATTCATTTTGCAAACTCCTTCTTATATTGTTTCTCCCTGAAATTTTATTAAAATTGCAATCGATTGTCAATCAATAATTCAATATATTGCAAACATTTTATTGTATTCCTTTTCCTTTCAACCATTCATACGAATAATAAAAGGACTTTTACATAAAAAATAACCTGCAATCATCCATTGTAAAATGAAGCAGATTATTTGTTTTTTGGTACGTTCATTTCATTTTCGGGCGCCGCATATCTACCCGGGAACAATCCCTCAAAGTCTTTTAGCTTAGGATTTTTTCCCGATGATAGCCGGCCTTACCTCGAATCGCACTCCCTTGGGAATTCGAATTTTAAAATCGGCTGCTGTTCCACGCAGCGAGATCCAGCCTATACCGGCAACTGCTAAATCCTGATTATCCTCAAGATGTACAATATCTTCCTGCCACTGGATTTTACCGATACATTTCCGGCAAATCCGGGTAAGCCAGGAAGGTTTTTCGTCCAATAAAGCATCCATTTTGTTATTATCCGTGCGGTGCATCACTACGTCTGGCGAGCTGTAAGCGATAATGACATCTTCCACATCTCCCAGATAGGCAAAACCGCATAAACCACCTAAAATTAATCCTTTACCAGGCTTTAATCCCCATAACTTTTGTTCCATTTTCTGAGATGCCACCAAAGTACTGGCGCATTCCGGACAAACCAAATCGGCGACTCTATCTTGGGGCGCTAATCCGGGAGTATCGATTAAAGTATTACGCCCTTTTAAAATGCTCCAATTACTAAGTCCCATGGTAGTTCCGGGAAACTTGGAAATCGTCGGCGAACTGACCGAACCTTCCAACTTCAGCAACTGCTTTATAAGAGAGGATTTTCCGACATTGGTCACACCTAACATGGCAATCTTGGAACCGGAGCCGACTTCTTTGGCAATGCGCCCTGCCAAGATATCCACACCCTTTCCCTTCATTCCGCTGGTCAAAATAATATCCCGGGGCGCCGGCCAGGCTGTCTTCGTTAAATAATTTTTTAAATAGTCCAGGATCTCCGGGTGTTTGGCCCTCATTGGCAGCAAATCAATTTTATTCATAATTAAAATATAGGGTTTGCCGGCCAAAAAACCCGACCATAACGGCAAACTTCCCGACAAATCAGCGAAATCGCAAACTATGATCAGCAAATCACAAAGGGTTATCGCTTTCATAATACTCTGCCGGATGGCATCAGGACCGGGGTGTAACTCTCCAACTTCCCCATAATGAATCATCCGATAACAGCGTTTACAAATAAGCTGGCCTTTGTGCTGGTGATTCTCAGGCACATATCCGGCCTTTTCGGGAAACTGAGTTTGAATTGCGACGCCACAGCCGCGGCAGTATTGATTATTTCCACTCACTGTAATATTCCTTTCTTGCGAAAACGTTTAATGACAAGACGTTCCAATTGTCGGACCGCCCGGGTGCTGATAAACTCGGTATCACTTAATGGCGGGGTCCAAATCGTATAAAGTTCCATGCGATTGCCGCCCAAAATATCGGTAAAAAGCTGATCCCCAACGACCGCTGTCTCATCCGGCTCGGTTTCCATCAGTTTCAAAGCCTTTCGAAAGGGAAATTTCCGGGGTTTGACGGCCCGCGAAACATACGGGATCTCTAAAAGACTGGCCACCGCTTCCACCCTATGCTCTAAAGCATTGGAAAGAATACACATTTTAAAACCGGATTGTTTAAATCTGGAAACCAGCTGAATAATTTCAGGGCTCAAATCATCTTGTTTCCATTCTACCAAAGTATTATCCAAATCAAAGATAATTCCCCGAATACCGACTTTTTTCAACTCATCCAAATCAAGTTCCAAAACGGACTGCGCCTGTACTCTCGGGCATAATTTTTGCAGCATTCCTGATCCTCCCGTTATCTACCGATTGTTGATATAACTTTAAAAATTTACTTTAATTGGCTTTCCCGGTAATGATAAATCTTATTACAAAAATGGCAACGCACTTCGATCTGACCTTGTTCCTGCAAAATATCCCCGATTTCACCCGGATCCAAACTCAACAGAGGTCCTCGAAACCTATCCCATGAGCAGTCACAATGATATTTCACATTGAGTCGTTCTAAAATTTTGACCGTTTCCGGATTGGGCGCAATACGGGAAATTAATTCCTCCGGCGAAACTCCCCCGGCTAACATTTCCGTTAATCTCGGCATGTCATTCAGCTTTTGTTCCAAAGCGGAAACGGTAGCTTCCATGGAACCCGGCAAAAGTTGAACAATCAGGCCTCCGGCCGTTTGAACCGTCCCATCGGGATTGACCAAAACTCCCAAGGCAACCGCCGACGGAGTCTGTTCCGATTTCGTAAAATAATAGGCGAAATCTTCCGCTATCTCTCCATTTTGAAGCGGAACCACCCCTTGATAAGAGTCTTTCAATCCAAGATCTTTGAGTACCATCATTTCTCCCGAGCCAATGCCTCCAGCAACATCCAGTTTACCGAAAGCATTAGGTTTCAAATCTACCCTTGGATTATCAATTTCACCTTTCACCTGGCCCCGTTCATTGGACACCGCCAAAACCCTGCCGATTGGCCCGTTTCCGGAAACAGTCACCGTCAGGCGCTTTAAGTTGTCATTCATGATACCCATCATCAATGTTCCGGTCAGTACTCTTCCAAAAGCAGCAGTGGCAGTAGGCCAAGTTTCATGAATCTTCCGGGCCTCTTCCACGACTCCGGCGGTTAAAGCAGCATATATTCGAATTGTACTTTGATTTGCAGTTGCAATCACTAAATGATCTTCCATAAATCCTCCGCTTAGGCATAATGTTCATTCGGTTCATAAAATCAAACAACAACGCCGGCTTTCAACCAACTTCTACCCGTTGTCCATCATAACCCAACTCTACATTGGCAGGCAATAATAAGTTTACTTCGTTATATTTAAAATCGTGAGCAATATGTGTTAAAATACTGTGCTTGGGCTCGATCATCTCTATCATCTGCAAACCCTGCTCCAGATTAAAATGAGTTGGGTGAGGTTTAAATCTCAATACTCCTAATATAAGCAATTTTAAATTTTTTAAAAGCTTCAGACTTTCTTCCGGGATACTGCTGCAATCGGTGATATAGGCAAAATCCCCGATACGGTATCCCAAGATACCCAAAGGGCCATGAAAAACCGGGATCGGTATAATTTTAATCCCGGCCACCTCAAAGGGTAAAGCGATTTCTTTCAGGCAAATTCTTGGTATCCCGCCGCCAATATGGATTCGATTATCGAAGATATAGGGAAACATACCGGCAATACCCCTGAGGGTTGTTTGATTTCCATAGACCGGTATTTCATTACCCTGTAATTCGCTAAAGCGGCGCAAATCATCAAATCCGCAAACATGGTCCGCATGATTGTGGGTCATCAGAACCAAATCAACCCGCGGAACCTGGCTGCGAATCGTTTGGATGCGCATTTCGGTGGCGGTATCGATTAAAATATGCAGTTCACCGGTGTAAATGTATACCGACGAACGAGTCCGGCAATCCCGTGGGTCCATTGAAGTGCAAGTCGCGCAATTACAACCCAGAACCGGAACGCCATGAGAAGTTCCGGTTCCTAGGAGTGTTATGACCATTTTTATTTCAAGTTCCTTTGTTAAACATTCTTTCAATTTTATGTTGGGCATTGAGATGTTGCTGATAAGTGGTGCTAAAAATATGAGTGCCATCAGGCCTGGCCACAAAATATAAATATTGAACTTGGGCCGGATATGCCGCAGCCTTTAACGAAGCCAATCCGGGATTGGAAATCGGTCCCGGAGGCAACCCCTGGTGTAAATAGGTATTATAAGGCGAATTTACTTGTAAATCTTTATAATATAGACGTTCTTTCCGTTTACCCAGGGAATACTGGACAGTCGCACAGGATTGAAGCGGATATCCCAACCGTAAACGATTATAAAATATCCCGGCAATAATAGGCCGTTCTTCGGGTTTTCTGGCTTCCTTTTCAACTAAAGAGGCGATGATAACGATCTCTTTTCTCCTATCGGCCGGGATTTGTTGAAAATTCTTTTGAAAAACTTCTTGAAAACGGAGAAACATTTTTTGAACAATCTGTTTTTCAACCGTTGCATTTAATTCAAAATTATAGGTGTCCGGGAACAAGTATCCTTCCGTTCCGGATAAAGTTTGTTCATTTCCCGCCAATTGATTCACCAAGGCCGAATCACGGGCTGCATTCAAAAAACTCTGCGGATTAACCAACCCTTTTTGGGCCAATAAAGCGGCTATTTCCTGGTTATCCAGACCTTCCGGAATGGTAATTCTTACGGATTGAGCAATACCGCGCCGAAGTTCACTTACAATATCCGGGACCGACATTCCCGGGCTTATTCGGTAATAACCCGCTTTAGCCATTCTCTGGCGTGGGTTTAAGCGGACATAAAGCTCAAAAACAAATTGACTCCGGATCAAATGGTTTTTAGCCAATGTTTGGCCGATTTGTCGCAATGAAGAGCCATACGAAACTTTGAAAACATAAAAATCCTTATTTCCGGAATGGGTTGGAGTCAGATTCCAGCAGTAATACCCAACAAACAGCAAAACAAGGGCTACCAAAACCAAAACACCAACTCCCAAAGGAGTATGAAGTTTCTTATTCAGACTCATCAAGATATCTTTTTTGTCATCTATGTATTTTTTCATTAATACCATTGATTGTGGCTCCATTAGTATTTTTAAATTGCAAACTTACTAGAACAACCCAGACAAAAGGCCATCCCATTGTTTGTTTCTTTATCAACCACCTTTACTGAATCTTATTATTTTACCATGATCGTCAATGAATGTCTAATTTTTAAATTCGACTTCCCTTTCCAACTTCCTGCCGCCGGTTTCCCATTGCTGCGAAGCTAGAACAAATTTACCAAACTCCTTTTATTACTGGGACGAAATAGTGCGCGCCCGTCAAGCATTGAACTGAATTACCTTGGATTTTCCCTTAAGCATTTTGAAAATGGAAAAGCCGACCTGAGCAAGATATTGATCAAAGTCGGCTTTTTGCTTTTTTAACTCAATTTTAAAATTTTTGAAAGATTTTCATATTTTACCTGTTTTATAAACACAACCCACGGATGAACCTATACTCCAATAATGGGTTCCCATCATAATCATTGGATTGATTTTTACCGGATCCGGGCTTCCATCGGTAATACACTCCGGTTTTGCATAGGTTGCCATGATTTCGATTATCCTATAGCTAGAGTATTCCCCCGGGGAACTCATGTTATTGCTGGTTCCCGTAACGATTATAAGATACCTTCCGGTATTGCAGTTCATCTTGCTCGTGAGACTTCGGAGTTTCCCCAGGATAACCAAGAGCGATGATGGAATCCACTTTCAACGATTCCGGGATCCCCAAAACCCCTTGGATGAAATTTTCTGCCGTTTGATCATTATCGTGCATCCGCTCCCGGATTTGAATCCAACAACTCCCTATTCCAAGCGATTCCGCGGTTAATTGAATGTAAGTCGCCGCAATAGAGGTATCCTCAATCCAAACATCGCTTCGCCGGGCATCAGCACAAATCACTATCGCCAAAGAGGCCTCCTTTAAGAAAGAAGAACCGTACTGTTTGGAAGAAGATAGCCCTTTCAGCAAGTCGGGATTATCGACGATGATAAATTCCCATGGATTAAGCCCCCTTGAAGATGGCGCCCTTAATGCCGCTTCAATCAAGGCATCCCGTTTTTCAGGTTCAATAGGCTTTTGTAGATACTTTCGGATGCTGCGGCGTTTCCGGATTACGGAGAGAATCATCAATTTTTCCTCCAATTCAATTAATTTTAGCGTCCAACATTTATAAAAAAGGATAATTTTTTTGGATCAAGAACTTATCTCTAACAAGGTCAATGGAAACAGGAGGTCGCAAAGTGACTCGTTCAACAGATATGGATAAATTATTCCCCACTGAAAACGAAATTCCTACGGAATTTCAAATCAAAGAACCGATTTGCCAAAATGAATTTCTGATAAACGGCGAACTCAGAAAGTGGAATGGCCCCAACCAGGAGGTTTTTTCACCCATTTTTATCGCCGGCCCGGACGGCGCTTTCACCCCGAAACTTCTTGGCTCTTATCCCCTATTAGCGGAGGAAACCATTCTGGAAGTGTTGTCTGCTGCTGCAGAAGCCTATGATAACGGGAAAGGTCTCTGGCCCACCATGCCGATAGCCAAAAGAATCCAGCATATGCAGGAATTCGCCCGCCGCATGAAAGCGGAAAAAGCGGAAATTGTCAAACTGCTGATGTGGGAAATCGGAAAGAGTTATCAGGATTCCACAAAGGAATTTGACCGGACCCTCGACTATATCTGCGGCACTATTGAGGCTGTCAAAGAACTGGACCGGCTTTCATCCCGTTTTCAAATCGAAGAAGGCATTATCGGCCAGGTCCGCCGGTCCTCTCTGGGTGTCACGCTGAGTATGGGCCCCTTTAATTACCCGCTGAATGAAACGTTTACCACCTTGATTCCGGCGTTGATTATGGGGAATACCGTGATTTGTAAACCGCCGAAGCTTGGAACTTTACTATACCGGCCCCTGCTCCCGATTTTCCGGGACTGTTTCCCGCCCGGAGTCATTAATTTTGTTTACGGACGGGGTTCCAATATCATTTCTCCTTTGATGAGCTCCGGAAAAATCGATGTACTGGCCTTTATCGGCACCAGTAAAATCGCGGACACCATCAAAAAGCAACATCCCAAACCCCACCGGCTACGCTCGGTGCTGGGGCTTGACGCTAAAAATCCGGCAATTATCCTTCCGGATGCCGATCTGGATCTGGCTGTGCAGGAGTGCTTATTGGGAACTCTCTCCTACAACGGCCAACGTTGTACAGCCCTAAAGTTGATATTCGTTCACCAAAGCGTGGCCCAACCGTTTTTGAAAAAAATGGCGGCAGCCATCAACAGCCTCAATATCGGTATGCCCTGGAATCCAAATGTTCAAATCACGCCCTTACCGGAAAACAACAAAACCGATTATTTGGCGGAGCTGGTTTCCGACGCCCTGGATAAAGGGGCTAAGGTGATCAATGAGGGCGGCGGAACCCCTTTCCATTCAATATTTACTCCCGCCCTGCTCTATCCGGTCAATGAAAATATGCGGGTTTATCACGAGGAACAATTCGGACCGGTGATTCCGGTCATTCCTTTTGAAGAAATTTCAACTCCCATTGGTTATATTGAGGAATCCAACTATGGACAGCAAGTCAGCATTTTCAGCAAAAACCCCGATGAGATCGCCGCTTTGGTCGATCCGCTGGTAAACCAGGTCTCGCGGGTCAACATTAACAGCCAATGTCAAAGAGGACCCGATATTTTCCCCTTTACCGGACGAAAAGACTCGGCGGAAGGTACCTTATCGATATCCGATGCCTTGAGGGTTTTCTCGATTAGGACTTTGGTGGCGGTCAAGGAAAATGAAAACAATAAAGAACTGCTGGCCGAAATCATCCAGGAACGGAAGTCCAACTTTTTATCAACGGATTTTATTTTTTAGACAAATTGGGATTTACACAATGAGTTCTGCGCCAGCCACGGCTGATGCAGAACTCTAAAAATGGCAATGAACGATATTATCCATCACTTGGCTATATTATAGATTTTCCCTCAAAATCCCGCTTCTTCATTGATTAAAACGATCGTCATATTGACTCCATTGGGTTTTCTCCGGTGGATCGTCATCACGGAACAGATGCATTCCGGAGAATTGCAATTTTCGCATTTTCCCGTTTGAACACAGGGAGTTTTTTTATTATATCTTTTGGCATTCAAAACAGCGGCGCTTTTGGCGCGGGCCATCGCTTCTTCAAGGGTTTTGGCGATTTTATTCTTGCCGATTAAATAAATAACATGTTTCGGGCCAAAGCATGTGGCGGCAGTCCGGTTACCATTCCCGTCAATATTGATAAGCTGTCCCTCGAGGGAAACGGCATTGGCCGATGTCAGATAAAAGTCGGCTGTTAAGGCCTTGCGATCGATTTCTTTCATATCTTCCGTGCCAACCGGAATATGGATATACATTTCCTTGGCGAGTTTGGACAAACTCTCCTGAAGTCCGGCGCTTTTCACGGTAATGGAATTGCCCAAGCCGATGGAACTTACCGGAGAATCTTTACCGATGATTTTCTGGACTATCTCAGTTGCTTGCCTAAGGTCTTCACAAACCTCCACCTGAAACCCCCGGCTTTTTAAAGTCTTCGATAATGGCAAAAGCTGTTCATCCATTCATATCCGCCCCTATCTCAATTTATTTTTCCTATGCAACGTTATTTCTGTTAGATTAACCCTCATAGAAGGGACTTCTTTTCCAGGACCTTTCACCCCCAAAAGTCACTGACATCTACTTTCCTTTCTGATAGTCACTCTTAATGATTCCATAGTAACAAACATTTACGAACTTTTGGTTTATCCAAGCAAAATTTCTTAACAATCCCTCAATAATAAAGCCTGATTTTTCTAAAACCTTTCTCGAAGCTTCATTTTCTTCCATAACTAGTGCCTCAACTCTTTCAACATTCATTTCCGTAAATAAATATTTGACCAAACCATTTGTAATTTCCGTTGCATAACCATGCTTCCAAAATTCCGGTAATAAATTAAACCCAACTACAGCACGAAGATCATGCTGATAAAAGGATAAAACACCTGCTTCCCCGATGTATTTTCGGCTATCCTTTAAATATAATGCTTCAAAACAAAATTTACTATCATCATAATTTCTCAATAAACTTGAAAGATATTTTATTGAGTCGTTCATATCAGTTGAAACCGCTACTGTCGAATACTTCCAGACCAAAGGTTCAGATTTAAGTTTATAAATATTTTCTAAATCACTTTCAGAATATTTTTTCAACAATAGTCTCTCGGTTTCAATCAAAATACCCACACTATACACCCCTTTATCTTGCTAAAAACTGTCACACGAGAAAAATTTTTTTATTCAAATATTTTATATCCAAATTCTTCAATAAAAATCATCATTCTGGGTAAAGGTCATCATATACGATTACTCATTCTTTCATTTTGTTGGCCGTTTGGCCCTGCGCTTTTCGACCATGATTTCAACAATTAAATTCACATATGCAATCATAATCCACGTACCGCCAGATAATCTAAAATCGCGTTTTTTTCTTCAATTTGCTGATCTCTCAATTCCCCAAGCCTGGCTGCGGTAATGATCATCAACCAATCGGACAAACATTCCCTGCTGACGCCCATTTCTTTCAGATAAATATCCGTTGCCTGTTTTTTCATCTCGCAAATAAATGTTCTATCAAGGATTTCGGCCGGTACAGGTGTCATTTCGATCAAATATACCGTTCTGGCAATATCTCCATATTCATGTCCGCGGCAAACATTCATATAGTCAATTATAAAATACCTTTCCCGGCTTACGATGACATTGCCGAAATGAAAGTCTCCATGGCAAAAAAAGTCCCCATCCGGTAACCCGTTGAGTGTGACAATCAATTTTGATTTCCATTGCCTGCTCAATTGCTCCGTATCTTCAATATTTTTCTTTAGGATCGATTTTAAACTGACGGCAGATGGCAATTTACAGGAAAGAATCTTTTTATGAACCAATGCTAAAGCCGTTGCGTATTTTTCAAGCAAAGCCGAAAGGGTTGGCTTCTTTTCAAGATTATCCTGATCTAGCAGTATATCTTGCATGGACTTTCCGTCGATCTTATCATATACGATACCATGCCGCCCATTCCAGTCAACAAGTTCATAACTTTTAACCGTTGGAAGATCCAACGGATTAAGTAATTTGGAATTTTCATATTCACAGAGCACACTATGGAATGAATAACCCGGATGAAACAATTTGATAACCTTGTCATTGCCCATCTCAAAAACATCGGCCGTATTTCCTTTACCAATCACCGCTCCGATCATTCCGTCACGTCCCTATCGATCGCAGGCAACAACGGGGCCACTTTTAACGGGATTTCCTTTTCACCATTTTCATTTTGGATAACCAGATTAACCTTGTCCGGTCCTTGATGAGTTTGCCTGATAATTTTCAACTTCTCCTCCCGCGCTCTTTTTGGCCGGTATAACAAGTTACCATTGATTCCGATGTAATTTTTCTTCCACACTGGCTTCTTTTTGAGGCAAGAGGGTTATGTTCTCCGCTTTACGGCCAAAAGGAATAAAAGCCGCCACTTCCCTATCCGAAGGAATATTCAGGATATCCTTAACCCGTTCCGTATTTTGAGGGATAAAGGTAACCCCGAATACCTCATCCTCCGCCAGGGATAATAGTATATTTTCAATACAACACCATACCGAAGAAAGACAGTTCAAGTCATACACCCGCACGCTCTCTTTGAACGGTGTTTTCGGCTTATACACTACAATTAATAATTCCGGGGCTTCCATAATCATTCTTCGTTGTTTGGGTATCGCCTCGAGATACATTGCTTTGGATAAAGGATCATGTTTTTCAAACTTTTCCTGAAGGTCATTATCTATTTTGTCCTTCATTTCTTCGGTTTGAGTAAGTTGAAGCCGAATCTCCTTGTTTTTAATCAAAATAAAATCCCATTGTTTTTGGTGATTGTAACTTGGCGCCTTTAGTCCTGCCTCCAAAGCCTTTTTTATAATAGAATCGGGAATTTCTTCATCAGCGAAATCTCTCACGGTTCTTCGCGTATTGATAGCCCTTATTAACTCCATATTGCCACCTCTTAAAACCCTATCGGTCGAAATAAATTTTCATTCTTCCCCATATCCGATCCATTCAACGGAGTCCATATTTCATCCGGACATTGCTCTATCAATTTCTCCAACATATCAAGCGATGGGTCAAAATGTCTTTTCAGTACTTCTTTCAAATCAAATTGTTTTTCTCGCATTTAAACCCTCCACATACTGTAAAGATGTTATATGATAAAGTACATGCTTACACAATCGGCTACCCGGATCAATTTCGGGATGATTAAATTCCAGTTTTTTTACCATTCCTATTTTTTTCATTACATTTTCCGACCTTGTGTTCACTTTGGATGTGAAACTATATACCTCGCTAAAGCCCAAGCCATCGAATCCATGGGACAAACATTCCTTAGCTCCCTCGGTTGCAAAACCTTTTCCCCAGGCTTCTTTCTTGAGTCTCCAGCCAATTTCGGGAAATGGCCCAAAGCCTAAATCAATCCTTGACCAATGAAAGCCGATAAAACCGATGAATTCATTTGCATTTTTGATTTCCACCGCAAAAAGCCCATATCCGTATTGTCTAAATTCTTCTTGAATTTTTTGGTAAAACGAATCCGTTTCACCATGAGAAAGAGTATTGGGGAAATACTCCATCACCTGATTATTACCATTCATTTTTCGGAAAACATCCAAATCTTCTTCTTTCCAATCACGAAAAATCAATCTTGATGATTCAAAGTATGTCATATCCCAATTACCTCGTAACTTCTTTATCATTGGTTTCATAATATTCCCGGAATGCCGCGTGTTTCTTGATATCAATAAAATCCCGGTACGGCTTTTGTCCTTCCGAATATTTCCAGAAAGTTACCAAATGGGGGGTGATTTCGATAACTACCTCATCATTAAGATGGGAATACTTTTCATACGAACTTCGATGCGCAAGTTTATAGGCCTCATCGAAAAAACGGTTTTCAAACGGATGTCCCGTTATCTTGGCAATTCCCTCTATCTGGATGTTCCCGGCGCTTAACGCAACATTCGGATTCTCCGTGATTTGCCGGTATTTGATAAAATTCCGATCGGTCTGACAAAATATTTTCATTCCATCATTGATGATACTGATCGTTCTTGCAGTGACCCGGTTATCGGAACAGGTCGCCAAAACCATTTTGTTATTTTGGGAAATAAAATCAACCGCTTCCCTTTCGGTTTGAAAATAGTCCAATGTTTCCATGGTGGATATCCTTTGTTTTTTATTCATTCTTTTACTTTTTCTTTTCGTACCAAAACGCCATAATGGGATTTAATAAATATTTTGAATGCCTAACCACGCTAGATAAACTATACAGCAGGCCTAAAGAAAAGAACTTAAACAGGATTAACATGATTTTATGGATTTACGGGATTTTTTTAAAAGCCTATGAATTATCTGTTTTTTGCAGCCCATTTTTACCAGGTTTTAATCATGTAAATCCCGTGAATCCGGTAAATCCTATCTCCGTTAACTTTTTTTAGGCCGACTTTTTTTGTTGTCAGAAATCACTGTTAGTAAGTGAACGCCTATTTAATAGAGTAAAGGGCTGGGATTACCAACCCCTCCTCATCAAACCGTACATGAGGTTTTCCCTCATACGGCTTTCCGATATTCTTCTTCCTACAGCATTCGGCTTATGCCGC
>JAEVYU010000009.1 GCA_023392595.1 Bacillota bacterium
CTTAGCTCCGCGGACTCCGCATCATCCCGGTCATCTTTAGATGCCTTACAATGAGTTTATCCAGTTCCATACTGCAGGCCAAGACGACAGCGTCGGTGCACCCGCGGGCGTCATAAGTTTCCTGGAGTTTGCGGCGGCCGGCGGCTATTTTTTTCTCCAATAATTCAATGGTTTTGGGATCGATTTTTCGCATGGCAATCCTTTAAACGAAAAGTGATAAAAGTGTTATTGGTAAATTTTATATGATATAATGGAAATAATTGAGATTTTAAGCAATACTCGATCAAGGCTCAAACAGGTAATTTTGGGCCAATGGTCTTTGTGTAATTTTATCTGAATTTTTACGAATTGTGTTTAATTACAGTTTAATCATAATCCCATAGAGAAAAAATGTCAAGGAGAAATTTCACCATGGAATTAAATACAACAGGAAAACGAATTCGTTTCCTTCGTGAACATTTTAGGCTCGAACGGCTTCAATTCATTGAGATCATTAATTCAAGTCCGTCTACCATATCCAGACTTGAAGGAGATCAAGGAAGCGGGCCCTCGGAAAATTTTCTCAATGCCCTGAAGATAAATTTTCTAGCCAATCCCCATTGGATCATGACCGGTGAAGGGGATATGTTTATTCCCCCCGAGGAGTACATCGACAAAGGAATTGAAATTCTGGGCAATGAAAGATTTAGCGCGGGCATTATCAATATTCTAAAAGATCCGCGCTATCAAAAACTGCAGTCGTTTATCAAAATGGACGATATCAGCGAAGAAAAAATAGATGAACAGTTACTGCTGTTTTTACAGCAGATGGCCCAAATTTGGAATCAGGGGGATGAACGGCTGAGGCAAGCGTTGTTGCAGTTTGGACGGGGGTTTTTAAATGCGGAGGGAAAGAAAGATCAGGAATGATTCGCTCAGCGGCAGTTTGCCGGTGGCTGGCGGTTTGATATAATCCATATAAGTTTCTTTCTCATGAAGTTTACCTTTTTTCGATGGGTATCTAAAAAGATATTTGAGCCCTTCTTCATTTAACAAATTCCTCCTTCCACATAACGAAACGAATTATAAAAAAGGGCCATCCCTAGCGGAAGGAAGTGGCGCAAAAGAGGAATACTACCGCTAGGTTCTCCTTAATAAATACCCATGATAAAACAACATAATTTAGCAGGAATACAAGGAGGTTATTGCATGAGCGAATTTTTGAAATTAGAAGATTTTATTGATCTTCCGGAGGTAGGTTATGAAGAAGCCATCGTCCGATTTTTACAGGATAACGGAATAACGATTGATGATTTTGAGTATGTAGGGAAATGTGATTCCGGGTGTCCGGAATGTGAAGCGGAAAGCTTTAGTGTCTGGCGCAGGGATATAGGATTCACCGAAGCTGGACGCACTTTTACTTTCGACTTGGATGCGGCTGATGACATATTGGACTTCACTATATACCGGTGTACCCAATGCGGTAAGTGGACTACTTATATTGAGTAAAGCATATCTTACAATAAGCTTATCCAGTCTTATACTATAGTGCTAAAACGGCAGAATCAATACACCCGCGGGCGGCATAAGCTTCCTGGAGCTTGCGACGGGCCGGCGGCTATTTTTTTCTCCAATAACTCGATGGTTTTGGGATTGTTTTTTCGCAATTTTTTTGAATTAATAGCTACGAGTTACCAATGAATTGAGAGAATTTAGTGAAAGAATTAGAGCGAGAATGGGAACAGGGCGATACCGCAATCAGAATTTTTGTAAGGCGGTATTACCCTACTGACTCTTGGAAACCCCGGAAATCATTTTCATCTCCCCTTATTAAACCGGTTACTTCATGGGACATCCGTTGCTCGAAAACTTCATCGGCGTCTATAGCCAAAATCTTACTTTTACCCATTATCCAATCGTCGGAATCATTTCAGCAATTATTTTTTTGATCATCCAATTATTTTTGCCGTCATCCAGGATCGTTTTTGTTTTTTAGCGGGGAGCTCTTCATCGGAGTCCAGGGGGAAGGTATTTCAATATTTCGGCTAATAATACATGGTTTTTCTCCGCATAAGTATAGACGACATTTTTGCTCATCGCGGATGCAAAATGTTTGGCATCCGCGCCAACTAATTGATCAAGATGCCCCGTTCTCTGGATTACTTCATAAATCTCCGGACGAAAGAGGCAGCCGTACAGGGTGTACGGTGACTTTTTGTCCGGATGAGGCCTCTGAGATTGTTGTTATTTTTCAGGCGGCAATCCCAGAACAACGGGGGTCGACTTATAACCAATCCCCATCCGGTCAATCCCCATATCGATTAATTGCAAGAAATGTTCCCTGGTTCTTATCCCGCCGGAACCTTTCACTTTACAGCGGCCTTTGGCAGCATCCAGCATAACTTGAATGATTTCAGGAGTAGCCCCTTTACCTTCACAGCCGGTAAAGAAACCGGTCGATGTCTTGATAAAATCGGCTCCGGCTGCGATGGCGACTTCGGTAGCCTTCTTCACTTCCCCGATCGTTAATGCGTCGGTCTCCAAAATCACTTTCACAAGGATGCCGTAGGGATGACAGACCTCGGCGACCCCTTGGATATCGGCTTCAACTTCGTTCCATAACCCGCTGCGGATCCAGCCGTAATTGGCGACCACGTCTAGCTCATCAATGCCTTGTTTGCAACATTCCTCGGCTTGGACAACTTTGGAGAGGGTGGTTGAAGCTCCGAAAGGGAAATCGCAGACAACACAGATTCCGGTTGGCGTTCCTGCGGTTAACTTTTTCGCAAGGCCGATCGAAGCGGGATTGATACAAACCGTTTTACAGTGACAGTCGACGCCTTCCTTGATGTATCTTTCGATTTCAGCCTGGGTAAATTCGGGTTTCAACACCGATTGGTCAATGTAGGCGCCTAATTCTTCAAGGGACATTGCGGCGGCTTTTTTGGTTGGTTTCATCCTTCTTGATTAACACTTATTTCCGATTGAATGTTCAAATCCCAAGGAAATCCTACCGAAACCCGAACATCGATAAGTGCTCTCCTTTTTTATATTATAATGTAGTTTTACTACAAAATCAAACACATTTCTGTAGCGATTTGCTCGTGCCCCGGGTTAAATAAGGAGATAACGCTTGTAGTTTTACTATTTTATTGTAGAATATAGTTTAAGAAAGCAAAATAAAGGGAGTAATGGCACTTGAATACCAATGAGTCATATGAATATAAAATAAAAAATATGTATACTTCGCTTCGGGCCTCGGAAAAGAAAGTCGCCGATTACATTTTACGCAATGGACATGCCGTTTCCACAAAGACATTGGCGCAACTCTCCAAGGAAGTAGGAGTCAGTGAACCCACCATTGTGCGCTTTGTGAAAAATATCGGCTGGGATAGTTACAGTGAATTTAAAATGGAATTAGTCAAAGAATGGGGCAGAGAATCCGGAACTCACCCATCGGACCGGGAGTTGCTGGTGGAACTGCATATCGATAAAAATGAAAAAATTGAAGATATACCTGCCAAAATGATTGGAATGACCCTGAAAGCTTTAGAAGATACTTTGAAAATCATGGATCTGGATCACTATAAAATGGCGGTTCAAATGATTCAGGAGGCCGACATTATCGATGTCTATGGTGTCGGAAATTCCGGAAGTATCGCCAGTGATATGACAAATAAACTTTTGCGTATCGGACTCCATTGCAGGGCCTATTCAGACAACCATCTCCAACAAATTTGCGCCAGCCATTTGACACCAAAAGATCTGGCCATCGCCATCTCTCATTCCGGCAGCACCATGGATACTGTCAATGTTTTAAGGATAGCCAAGGAAGCCGGAGCGAAAACCATCGCCTTAACCAATTTTAAAGCGGCGGCGATTTCCGGGTTTGCAGATATTACATTATACACCGGTGATGTCGAGACTGCATTCTATAGTGAAACGATGGTTTCGCGGATCTCCCAGTTAGCCATTGTGGACATGCTTTATATGGGTATCTTATTGAGTGATTATGATGGATATACCAAACGCCTTGATAAAATTAACCTTTTGGTGAAAGGGAAGAATTATTGAAAGAAATAAGTTGGGCCAGGATTCCGCTGAGGCGTCTCTCCAGGGCATAGGGGATTGAAGCGCCAAAGGGAAGAAGGAGCGGGATACCCATAAAAAGCGCCGGGCGAAAAAATTTTGCCCGGCGCTTGCTTGAAAAGGTGATGATGAAGGCTCCGATAGGGGATACGATGCAATCCCCATCACTGCCAGGTTATCTCCAAAGGGTCCCGGTCAACCAACCGTTTGAAGCTGTAAAGCGGATATCCCGCAATCAGAGCGCCGGTAACGGCTTTGTTCACAGGAATCTTTATCAGCCGGAGCAGGGGTTCATATTCTGCCGCGGCGCAATATTCGAATAACCCGGACCAACAGGTGCCGAGACTTAACGCGGATGCGTAAAGCTGGGCATAGGTGAGGGCAAAATGGGTATTGTCCCGGCCAAGGAGCAACCGGCTTTTTTCCGCGACGGCAACGATTAAGCAGGGAGCATCCCTTAAGATAGTATCCTCGCCATTTTCCCGGTAGCGGCCGATGGTGTTGGCGGTATTGGAAGACCAGGGAGATCTCCCCAAAGCGCCCTTCTTTAAATCTTCTTCGGCCCAATCGGCGATCACGGCGGCGATTTCTCGTAGGGTAGCCGGATCATCGATAACGTGGTAAGAAACACCCTGGGAATTACAGGCCGTCGGCGCGAACCGGGCGATGTCAAGCAGTTCCCGGATCGTTTCACGTGGCACACTTTTTTTTTGAAATGAACGGACCGATCGCCGGGAGCGCAGAAACCGGGCCGCGGTGTCGGCATCCGGCAGCGGTGATTTCTCAAGTAAAATTTGGTTTGAAAGAGGCGCCCGGGCGTGATCCAACGCGCCGGAAGGACAGATGGCCGTACAATGCCCGCAGGCGATACAAAAATCATGGACAACCACCGGACCGTTTTCTTCCATGGCAAGAGTGCCCCGGCAAACTTTCACGCAAAGCCCGCACCGGGTGCATTGATTCTCGTTTACCCGGATGAAATGGTTCGGGATCATGATTCGAGTTCACCTGCCAATGTGATCGTCAAGGCTTTGATTTTTTCTTTTTCCAGGGTAAAATGAAAATCCAACGGAACCGGGCTGCCCTCGAAGTCACCCGAAATGGTAACGGTGACAACCGCCTGCCCGGATTGCTCCGTATAGTGGGTAATGTCCATCATTACCTTGGCGTCCCGGTTTGCCTCCAAGATGTGTCCGCTGATAGCGGTGGGCCCGGAATATCTTATTCCCTCATCATACAAGACGGCGTCTTCGGAAAAGCAATGGGCGAGAAGAGCGGCGTCATAAACATCGGAGGCGTGATAAAACGCGGCGACCGGCTGCGGTAATGGGATAGCCCTGGGATTGGAGGAAAGAACAATACACAATAATCTTATTTTTTCTTCTTCCACCGTAAAATGGAAATCAAGGTACAGCGGATCGGGTAAGCCGGTTTTGTCATAGTCACCGTCCGCTTTGGCAGTAACCACAAATTCCCCGGCATCCCGGGTGGCATGGGTAATCTCCAGGCGCAGATGATCCTGGAAATAGGTGCGGTCGCTCCACTCTTTGATAGCGGCTTTCCCGTGATATTCTTTGCCGGCGTCGACCACCACGGCGTTATCGGAGAAAGCCGCAAGGAATGCCGCAGGATCGCCGGCGTTGGTGGATTGGAAATGGGCCTCAACGGGTTTTGGTAATGGAAATGGATTGTTCATGGTCAGCCTCCTTTAAATGGTGCGGATGATTCCGCCGTCGATGGTATGCTCGGCTCCAATGATATAGGATGCCCGGGGGGAAACCAGGAACCCGACGAGTTCCGCCACTTCCTCCGGCCGGGCGGTGCGTCCGATGGGAATACCTCCCAGAGAATTCATCAGTTCCTCTCTGGCGCCGTTATAATCGGTCCCTAAATTTTGGGCCATGCGTTGGATAAGTTTTTCGGCAGCTTTGGTTTCCGTGAAACCCGGAGCAACGCTGTTGACGCGGATCCCCCTGGGCGCCAGTTCAGTCGCCAATCCTTTGCTGTAGTTGGCGAGTGCGGCTTTAGCCGCTGAATAGGCCATGGTATTTTCGCCGGGGAAGCGTCTTTGAATCGAGGTGATATGAATGATCACCCCATAGCCTTGTTTGAGCATGGGCGGGAGCAGTCCCCGGTCCAGCCGGACGGCGGCCAGCAAATTGGTTTCCAATGCGAGCTGCCAATCGGAATCGCGTTGGGCGAGGACACCGCCGGTTGGGGCGGAGGAGCCTCCCACATTGTTGACCAGGATATCCACACCGCCAAAACGTTCCAGGATCTGGTTGACAACCTTGGTAGTCCCCTCGGGGGTACTGACATCCGCTTGAATGAATAAACCGGGATCTTTCAAATCCTCAGGGGTCTTCCGGGCAGTGGTGACCACAACGGCTCCGGCAAGAGCGAGGCGCCTCACGATCGCTTCACCGATTCCGCCCTGGGTCCCGCCGGTTACCAGAGCCCGTTTACCTTCCAGTTCTTTTGCAATCCATGAGGTATCTTGATCGATATTCAGATGGATCATCCTCCTTTTTAGATTTCTATCATGTAAAGCTATTTCGATTATAGCGGCGATAACTTGACAACATCGGGTCAGTTTATCTCTTTTTATTTTGGTATTGAAAGAGAATTTCTTCCAGTCTGTTTTGGATGCTGCTCCGGATGGGCTCAGGCGACATAACTTCCAGGTCTGCTCCAAAGGAAAGCAGGTAGTTCAACAACCATTCGCTTTCCGGTAAAACCGCCTCGACTCCCAGAGAACCGTCGGGATTTTGGGTAATCGCTTCCGCGTCGAACTCATCGTAAACCCGATAAGCGCTGCGGGGAGAAATCTTCAGTCGGAGAGGAATCCATTTTTGAGAGGAAATTTCCTTTCCATCTTCCGCCGGATCTGCCTGTGCTCTTGCAGCAAATATTTCCTCCGTCATTCGCAGGTTGGATAGGCGCGAAATTTTAAAGGTACGATAAGCGTTTTTTGATAGGCAGAATCCCCGCAGATACCAGGCGCGCACCTTGAAGACGAGCTTCACCGGTTCTACCCTCCGGACGCCCTTTGCCCCGGATGAACTTAAATAATCAAATTCAATGATGCAGTGGTTGATGATGGCATTTTTGAGAGTGGTAAACTGCTCCGTCCCGTTCTGGCTGCTGCCCCAGGGGCTGAAGTCGACCTCGATCCAATGGGCCGTGTCTTTGTGGAAGAAACTGCTCAATTTGGAAAGCACCCTGTCGGTTTCCGGACTTTGAGCGGCATTTAAACTTTGGAGCGCAAATAGGATTTCATTTTGTTCACTTTCCGATAAGACCGATTTATTGAGTACATAGTCATCAAGAAGGGATATGCCGCCGCCTTTGCCTTGCGTGGCGTAAATTGGAATTCCCGCCGCAGACAACGTATCCATATCCCGGTAAATGGTCCGGACCGAGACTTCGAAGCGCTCGGCCAGTTCTTTGGCGGTTGTGTTCTTTTTATGAAGCAGAATATATATTATTTCAAACAGCCTGTTGATTTGCATCACCCATCACCTCCGGTTGATCATAAGGCACATAATATGACAACAGTATGTCCGGTTTCTGCAAGTAAAATAGCAGGTAAAAAGGTAAATGCGGATACCGTGTCGAACATCGCTATAACTTATACCGGAAACCACAGCCAAGCAGTTATCCAATGGGTTACTCCACAAAAAAGGGAGGTTACCATGAACACCATTGTGCCGAAAGATACGATGAACTCCCCCCAATACGAGATTTACTATAAAAACAATATCCCCCGGATCGATCACCCATTACATTACCATGACTTTTACGAGCTATATTTTCATGTTCAGGGAAAAGCAAGTTATTTTATAAACAATAAAATTTACAACCTGCAAAGCGGGGATATCGTTTTAATCAATCAACAGCAACTGCACCGGGCCATCCTGGAAGATATGACCCAAATCTATGTGCGTTATGTAATCTGGATGACCAGGGACAGTGTCTCGGGCTTAGGACTTCCGGGGCTAGACTTCATCAGTCTTTTTGAATCTCCCGATAAAAAGGACGTTATCCGGCTTCCGGAAAGATTGTGGCAGGATATGTCGGCCTCCTTGCAAAAGTTGCACCGGGAATACATCCATCCGGAGAAGGGTAGCAGTTATTTAGTAAACGCTTATTTACACGAAATATTGATTTTATTGAACCGTTACAGCGCCCAGGAATATGGGGCGCAAGAAAATAATAACCGCAACGATACGTTGGCCCAAAAGGTTATGGAATATATTGACCATCATTATACCGAACCGCTGTCGTTGGATCAAATCTCCCGGCAATTTTTTTTAAGCAAATTTTATCTGTCGCGAAAGTTTAAAAGACATACCGGACTGACGATTCTGGATTACTGCAGAAAGAAACGGTTAATGAAGGCCCGCGAATTATTGTTGCTAAATGCGGCAGTTTCCGATGTCTATAAACGCTGCGGCTTCGAAGATTATTCGAATTTTTTAAAAGCCTTCCGTTCGGTGTATAAAATGACGCCGCGCGAATACTGTAAAGTCTTGAAAAGCAATAACTTCGTAGGCAAGATAGGCGGGTTGGGAGAGACCGATACCCATTAGCCGGAGAGAAAAGGGCAATATTTGCAATATTTCCAGCAATAAAAGGTGTCTATTTAAAATCGGAATTTGTTATAGTGATACCATGAATGATGATAGGGATATCGATCCGGCCGGCGCCGCCGGGAGATTCGCAACAGGCAAGATGTTGCCAGGCAATCAAAAATAATAGAGGGAGGGTATTCTATGTATATGAAAAAATTCATCGTTTTCATCGTGTTTTCAGCTTTTTTAGTAATGTCCGCGGTTGCAAATTCCGCTCCCCAAAAAGTAGAAATCAGCTTTTTGGTTACAAAACCCGAGATTGTTACGGAGTTTCGCAAGACCTTTGATGCGTATACCGCTACCCATCCGAATGTGACGATTTCAACGATTCCCCTTTCCGGGCAGACGATTTATGAAAAACTTACTTCGCTGTATGCTTCCGGTAACGCCCCGACCATTACAATGGTAGGCGGCCCTGAATTTTCGGCTTTTAAAGACAAATTTCTTGATATCAGCCATACCAAGTTTGCCAAAGCCGCTTATGACTGGTCCGTCCGGCGAACAACGATAAATGGTAAGATTTACGCCGTGCCGACCACTGCCGAAGATATCGGGATCATGTATAACAAAACAGTCATTGAAGCGGCTACAGGCCAGAAATTTGATCCTTCTGCCATCAAATCCCGAAAAGATCTGAAAGAGCTGCTCCAAAAAATCTCGAAAACCAAATACGCGCCGGTACAGCTTTCCAATATGAGTTGGCTTCTGGGCTCCCATATGACATCCATTTTATACGCCGATATGAGCCGGGATTATCAGGAACGGCAAAAAATCCTCGCTCAATGCGCGAAGGGCAAGTTCGATTTTATGAACAATAAAGCCTTTAACGGTTGGATGGATACTTTTGATCTTCTGATGAGTTATAATATGCACAAAGAATCACCGTTAGGAAACGCTTATGAAGATGATCAACTTGCTATGGCTAAGGATAAAGTGGCATTTTGGGTAATCGGTAATTATGTTTATCCCAATATCATAGCAATGAACCGCGATGCCAAAGTAGGGATTATGCCCTATCCGATCAGCGATGACCCGGGTGATTATGGCAATAGCGAAATTACGCTTACTCATTCTTTCTTCGCAATTGACGGCACACAGTCCAGCAAGAGCCAACAAGCTGCCGCAGTTGACTTTTTCAATTGGTTGCTGACAAGCTCCAAGGGTCAGCAAGCGTATATCAACACTTTGGTCTTTACGCCGGTTTACAAAGGATTCAGCGTTCAGCCCACCAATCCGCTGGCTCAGGAAATCGTTTCCTACATGAAAAAAGGGAAAACGCTGGAACGGATGAGCGATTATTTCCCGGCCGGGATTACGGGCAAATTCGGAGCCACCATGCAGCGGTACTTGGATGGGGCAAGCACCCGGAAGGATGTCGCTGATTCTTTCAAAAAAGATTGGCTGGAGATGTCTTCCAAATAAAATCCAAAGGCCAATTAAGAGGTGGATCTCCAATCCACCTCTTAATTCATAAAAGGGCTGCTTTTGGTAACGAATGGAGTTTTAACCTTCAGTCGATGGAGTAGGAGCAGAAAATTAAAATGATCGGGGATGGCTATTGAAAATGCGTGAGAAGAAAACAAAGCAAAAATCGTTTCAGGTATTTGCCTTGTTTGGTTTATTGCCGCTGCTGGCGTTCATTATCGTGGTAATGATCCCGTTTATCTGCGGACTCTTGTTATCCTTCACCAACTGGACGGGGGTTTTGGACAACATCAAATTTATCGGTTTGCGCAATTATGCCGCCGCCGTCCATAGCGGGGATTTTTGGAATTCAATGAAATTGACCCTCGTTTATGTTTTCTTTGTGGTTATTTTAACAAACGTGCTGGCCTTTTTTCTGGCCTCTCTGGTCACCAGCGGTTTTAAAGGGCAAAATTTATGCCGGGCCGGATATTTCACGCCGAACCTGATCGGCGGGGTAATTTTGGGATTCATCTGGCAATTCATTTTCGCCAGGGTATTTGTTTTTGCCGGACAGACACTGGGTATCGACTTGCTGGCCAAGAGTTGGCTTACCCAACCCCAAACAGCGCTTTGGACCTTAATCATTGTCAGCGTATGGCAAAATGCAGGGTATATGATGCTGATTTATGTTGCGGGTTTGATGGGAATCGATCGAAGTCTGATGGAAGCTTCCCAAATCGATGGGGCGTCCAATTGGCAGAGACTTTTAAAACTCAAGCTTCCCTTGATGGTGCCGGCGTTTACCATTACTTTGTTTTTGACGCTGCGCCGTGCTTTTATGGTATATGACGTCAATCTTTCGCTTACCCAAGGCGGTCCCTATAACACGACCCAGCTGATTGCGATGCATGTATACAACGACGCATTTGTAAACCAGAATCTCGGTCCCGGTCAAGCCAAAGCGTTTATATTGTTTGCGATTGTCGCTGCCGTTGCCGTGCTGCAGGTTTCGATTCTTAAAAACAAGGAGGTGGATTCGCTATGAGTGAAAACAAAGGCCTGAAACGGATCGTCCTTTTTTCAAAAATATTTACGGCCCTATTTTTTCTGGTAGCGATGATCTTTCCTTTTGGATTGATTCTGATCAATGCCTTTAAATCCCGGATGGAAATCATCGAAAATCCACTGGCTCTTCCGGGCGCCTGGGCGCTTGATAATTTTATCACAGCCTGGAAAACCATGGGTTTTCATGTTATCTTGGGGAATACCCTGTATATCACGGGATTGTCCCAAATGGTCCTGATCGTGTTCAGCGCCATGCTTGCTTATATGTTGGTGCGCTGGAATTGGAAGATCAATAAAATGATATTTCTGGCGCTGGTATGCGCGATGATTATCCCTTTCCAGTCGCTGATGATTCCCTTTGTTTCCATATTCGGGAAATTGGGGATGATGAACAGCAGAACGGCAATGGTATTTTTCTACCTTGGTTTTGGTATGCCCATGACCACCTTTATGTATCACGGTTTTATCAAGGGAATCTCCAAGGAAATGGAAGAAGCGGCCATGATTGACGGTTGTTCTAATTTTTCATGCTTCTGGCGGGTGGTGTTTCCGAATTTGAAACCGATTTCGATAACCATTTTAATCATCAATATTCTCTGGATCTGGAATGATTTCTTACTCCCTTCCCTGGTGCTGATTAAAGAGAAAACCCGGACGATTCCGCTTTCCACTTTTTATTTTTTCGGGGAATACACTGCGGAGTTCGGTTTGGCGATGGCTGCTTTGATTATGAGTGTTGTTCCGGTGATAGTCATTTATCTGTTTTTACAAAAATATATCATTGCAGGTGTAATGGATGGCGCAATTAAATAAAAAGGAGACTATTCCTGCTTTGGGATCAATTACAAATAAGATTATGCTCATTACCTATCCCGACAGCATGGGTGGTAATTTATCATCATTAAGAACGGTTTTGCGGCAACACTTTCAAGGGGCCATCGGAGGGGTTCACATCCTGCCTTTTTTTCCTTCCAGCGGGGACCGCGGATTCTCTCCCATAACCTACCGGGAGGTGGACCCCGGCTTTGGAACATGGAAAGAAATTGAGGAACTGGCCCAAGATTATTACTTAATGTGTGATATGATGGTTAATCATGTGTCCCGCCGTTGCGTGGAGTTTCAGGATTATTTGGAAAAGAAAGACGACTCCCTTTATGCCGACATGTTTTTGCGTTATGACACCTTTTGGGGTGAGGGACGGCCAACGCCGGAGGACCTGCGGCTGCTTTACCGCCGTAAAGACGGAGAACCCTGCCAAGAAGTAACTTTTCCGGACGGGGAGAGTCGCAAATTGTGGTGTACCTTTACCGACGAGCAACTGGATATCGATACCACCCGGCCTGTCACCGTGAACTATCTGAAAGAGAATTTAGAGTGGCTGTCGGAAAAAGGGATTTCCATCGTAAGGTTGGACGCCTATGGTTATATTACCAAACGTAAGGGAAGCAATTGTTTTTTTGTAGAGCCTGAGATATGGGAGCTGATTACTGATTTACGGGATACGCTGAAAAGAAAAGGTATGCTTGTATTGCCGGAAGTCCATGATCTCTGGCAGACAACGCTTAAATTCGCCGGGCGCGGAATTTGGAGCTATGATTTTGTACTGCCGTTGTTGATGTTACACACGCTCTACACCCAAAATGCGCAAAAACTGGCCCATTGGCTTCAAATATGCCCCCGGAATCAGTTTACCGTTTTGGACACCCATGACGGGGTCGGTGTTTATGATGCTTTCGATTGGGTTGATAACCGGCAGGCTCAGGCGGTTATTGAAAAAATGGAGGACCGCCTCTCTTATGCCTATAAGCCGCTGCATCCTGAAAAAAAGCGATTTTTTAAATCTTATCAGCTTTACGGCACCTATTATTCCCTCTTACACGAAAATAGCAGCGCTTATCTTTTGGCGAGAGCTATCCAGTTCTTTGCCCCGGGGATACCCCAGGTTTATTATGTCGGCATGTTGGCGGGGGAAAATGATGTCGAGGCATTGATGGCAAGTCCCGATCACCGTTCAATTAACCGCCATAATTATTTATTGGCGGAGATTGGCCAATGTTGTAGAATACCCCTTGTCAGAAAGCTGATTGCCTTAATGCGTTTTCGCAATGAATACCCGGCCTTTGACGGCGAAATTGAGGTCAATTGCCCGGAAAGTAATTTGTTGGAAATCCGGCGAAGGCAAGGCTCATACGAAGCCGTCCTAATATGCGATTTAAAAACTTATGGGTTTTTGATTTATTATCGTAAAGAGGGCCAACAGGAACTGCGGCAGTTAATATTGGAAGAAAATCAAAACGAATAAGGGTTTTTGAAATAAAAACAAGGGCAATATCGTAATCATTGAGGATAATTTGTCCTAGCCTGCCACCGGCGAATTGCCGCCGTGGCCGGCGGGGTCCATCCGGATTTTCAAGCGGCCGCAGCCGTTTTCTTTGGGCATCCGGAGTGACCGCAGTTTGTCCCGGGTGGGTTTTGTCTTAGCGGACAATCATGTAAATAAATAAGGCCGCAATATTGAAGCGACCTTTAGATGATCAGATTGATTTCGCCAGTCCGCTGGGGTAAAAATATTTTGAGATAGGGATTAATTGTAGCAATCGCCCCGTTTCCGCATGTCAACCCGGGAATAATTTAATAATTGACCCGCCGAATCAAAATCCGCTTCATATAAACCAACCATATCCATGGTATCCGGGATTCCTTCGCGCTCAATGAATTCAAGTTTCATGGTTAAGCCGCTTTCCTCTTGGCGCTTCACTTCGATAACAGCCAAAAGTTTAAGCCCAATTAAATTGGCTAGTTTTTGACTGCCCATTTTAATTAAGTCCTCCAGATCCAGGAAAGGGCTATATTTGATTTCTCCACTCATCATCATTTCCTCCATCAATCAGAATATCGCTGAAAAGAATTTAATCGGCTTTTTGTTTGTCTTACATGTTTTTTGACTTCTTTCATCTTTTGCTGTATCATTTCAACTTTTTTTTGGAATTCAAGGGCTTTGGCGTTGATTAATTGTTGCACTCTTTGTTGCTGCTCATTGATGATTGTTGAATTTTCCCGACGCCGGTTTCTCCCATATGACCGAATCTTTGAAATATTGCTATGCACGTGAGTTACTACCTTTTCCACAACTCAAACTCACCCTCCATTTCCGATTTGATTTATTTTTTGTTCTTTTTCCAGGCTACGACGGGCCTCACTCCAGTCTTTCATCATACCGTAATTCAGCATGGTCTGAATATTTGCCAAAGCCAGTCGCAGATTCAGTCCAATCAATGGTACATCCGCCACTGAAATAATCACATCAGCCGAAACATATAACCCTTTTTGGAGCGCATGATCCAGTAAATCCACCAGGGCCGAATAATCGCGAACCGGTTCCATACTAACCTCCCATGCCAATCATTCCAGATCTTTAACAAAACTATAAGCAGGCCATGGTCCCGTAAAGACAATCGTATATTGGCCGCTCATTTGTAAATTCTCCAATAAATTACCAACAGTTTCCACTCTGTCAGGATCAGCCAAAATCGCAATATTGAGAATAGGCTTTTGGTTATTGGATACTTCAGTATCCAATTTGTTTTCCTTCAGGTCGGAAATCAGCGGACGGATTTTGAGGCAGATTTCCTTTGCCAACGTCTTGGATTCATCCTCAACCGCTTTGCGAATTTTTTGGGCAAGCTCGCTTTTGAAAAGATAGGCCGTCCCTTTATTCATGGATGCAATTTTATTGGTGAGTTCGATAATTTCCGGCCTTTCCTTCGAAACCTTTTCGGTCAGCATCTCCAGAGAACAGTATATTTTAACTCCATACTCCGCCCGTCCCGATAGCTGGCTCAACAATTTCCTGATAGCCTCATAACGGTCCTGCAACCATTGTTCCAGCACCGTATCGGGGTTGGCCGCCGAGGACCCGTCAATAATCATGTCAAATGTCATGGGCACCAGGGAGGTGGTATGCTTAAAAGCCTTATCCAATACGTTTTGATGTTCACGCAGCCATTTTTCAACTTGTTCCCGGTCCGTTGATTCATAAGCATGGGAGGGGCAGGCATGGACAAGAGCTCCGATGTCCCGGTAGGGAACCATATATACCGGATTATCGTTGATACCCCTGGACTGAAAATCATCGGCTTCCAGGACGATTCCATATACGTAACGTCCCGATAAAGCGTTATCGTCCGGAAGGATTTCGCCGGCTGTTTCCATAAGAACAGATTCCACCGGTTTGACTGATGGTTTTTCGGTTGTTTTTTCCGGCTGACTTGGGGTTTTTTGGATTGGCGCTTCTTTAATTACGCCATTTTCTTTGACTTCCCCTTGCGGCACAATTTTTGGAGCTTTTACCGGGGTCCCTTCGTTACCGTCAAGAACTTGGGAATCTTTAACGCTTTCCTCCGTTTTGGCGCAGACGGAAAGAGGATAGCTCAAAGCGCTAAAATCCTTTTGTCTTCCGGATCTTTTCCAAAAAAAAACCATAAATTCAATGAGTTCTGCAGGTAATGCTTTCTGTTGCAATGCCCCGGTCCAAAACTCCGATATTTTAATCGAATTTACCTCTATCCCTAAGGAATTCATAAGTAAAATCAAGTAACAAAGCGGTTCCATAGGTTTTAAAGATTCTTCATTCGGCATGATTAACCCATTCCTCCGGATTCACCAGCGTATTTACAAAATCATCGATCACTGTGTCTAAATTTTCCCGGATTGCATTGACTGATTCTGCAAGGCCCTGGTCTCGTTTTATCTGTTCAATCACTTCAAAAATATCATAGATATTCTGTCCCAAACGCTCGATACTTTCCGGACTCAGCCCTTCCTCCATCCGCCGTATAGCCTGAAGTTTTAATACTTCGGCGATGATTTCAACAAGCGCCACCACCAAACCCAAAAGCCCTTCTTTTAGTTTGTCTTCTTCAATTTTGATGGGCACCGGATTACTCCTCATCCATGTCGGCGGTGGAGGATAGTTTGTTACTCCACCCGCACCACGGACAGCCGGATTGAATTAAATCCTCTTTGAGAAGGCGCTTGTTACAATTTGGACAGGCTTCCAAATCACATTCAATGGCTTTCCAAGAGTTGGTATTGATATTGGTGCCGGATGGGAATTCCAGTCCATACCGGGCGGCAGTTTCAAAAGAAGCGACGGCGGCCCTGATCTTAATGCCCAGTAATTCAACTCCGGCAATGGATACAGCAATATCGGCATTAATGACTAATCCTTTGTCCAAAATCCGATCGATTAAATCAACCAATGTTACACTATTACTCTTTGTCGGCATCATCGCCATCAATATCACCTTCCGTATCGACAGTTAGCAGCTTCAATCGCTCCCAAATTATATCGGATTGTTGCGAATATTCTTCATCCGAGATTGTCCCCCGCTCATATTGGATCCGTAATTGAATCAAATCAGCCCGCAATTGATCCGGATCGGAAGTTGCAGCCAAAGCTCTATCCCTGAGCTGCTCAAGAACCCAAATTGTGCCTTTAATGGGGGCAGTAAAGGGAAATGATAAAATATCCAACAGTATCATTTCTTTCCCCTCCAACCGAGATTCATTTTCACAAAGTTGTAAGGAGGAAGCCGGGTTGTATAATGAAACTCAATGATTTCCGGGTATTTCTGGGCGGTCTTTTCCACTCTTTTTTTTAATTCATGATCCTGGTTGGCGTTTACCAGGAATGAACTGTTATATAACATTTCCGCACTCATCATTTCACCGGTGGTGTTATCGGCGGTTACTGCGCTTAAATAAGGATGGATTGTATTCTCCATTTTGGTGCGGAATTCCTCAACCACTGTTTCGACCCGTTGCCCTAGCTCCAGCGCGGCTTGAGGATCCAATTGCGCCTTGGCAATCAAACCGGCATGATCCTTAAACCGCGCTTTGAGTTCGGTTAATACCGCTTCTTTTTTCCAGTAGGCTTTAACCCCGACTTCATACCTGTTTTGTAGCCGTTGCAATTCCTTTTTTAAAAGATCGGATTTCGACAGAATCAGCTTTTTTAAACTTTCGAATGATTCAACGGCAGTGCCAAATTTAATTGGGATTACCGTTGATTGATTCATAACCGTTTCCAAAACTTTTACATGTTTTACGGCATCATCAAGGCTCAAATCGCTGGGCTCGGATTCTAAATAGGATGCCAAAATGGAAACTCCGCCGACGGGGACCGCATAAACTTTTAGACCGGCCACTCCATCACAATCCGGTATTAAACCAAACTGGGCCGGTATGATTCCATAAAGATATACTTCATGGCCTGGCTTCATTATTTAAACCTCCATCATAGGGTCTGGCCGGATCAACATTTTCCGGAACCAGCGGCCTCACCGAATAACGAATCCGAACCTGGTGGCTTGGCAGTTTTTGATCGATATCCGTAAGGGTCCGCCGGGATGTTCCTTCTGAAATTCTTCGGATATCAGCTATGAGTTGATGAAAAGTTTGGATTAGCGCTTTCTTCAGAATTGGTTTGCTGGCTACCATGAATTACCTTCTCCCATACATCTGCTAATTGATCAAAACTTCCCTCATCCAATCCCATAATATCGTGACAGCACCGAATCAATAACCTCTCGTCGGAGGATTCAAGAAATTCCGATTGATAAATTTTTCCAATCATAATGGACACCCGGGTGGTGGAATGGGGGAGTTTTTCTATTTCGTGGACCGCCCTGACAAAACGGACGATTTTCAGGGCCTGGCTATACTTAAGGTTGTTATGTTTCGCAGTAATCATCGTTTCAGTCTCTTCATCGAGCCGATTCAATTGAATGGTGACCAGCCGGTCTTGCAAAGCGTCCTGGGTTTTATAAACTCCCACATATTCTTTGGGATTGCTCGTTAAAATCAAACGGAAATTCGGATGAACATCAACTAAACTCAATTTTCCGCTTCGGTCAGTAATCAAGAGCACTTTTTCAGACAAAATACCCAGCAATGCATTATTCGTCTCCGGGCGGGCTCTGGTGAATTCATCATAAACAAGGACCCCCCCTTCCTGGCAAGCCAGGGCAACCGGATTATCAACCCAAATGGGGGTTAAGCGGCGTTCTATTTTCGACACCGAAGAAATAAAGTTATCCTCAACCACCTTTTGGTAATATCCGTAAAGACCTCCTACTAAATCATTACGGGTAAAAGTTTCATCACCCTGGATTAAGTAATGAACGTCGTTTAATTCCTTGGCTATTTTCAACGCTAAGGTGGTTTTTCCCACTCCGGCAGGTCCGGTAAGGTGCACCGCTAAACCGGCTTTTAAGTAAATTTTGGCTCTTTCCAAAACTTCTTGAATGGAGGGCGTCACCACAAAAAAATCTTGTTGCTTAGACATGCATTCACCAACCTTTATGAAACATTATACGAAACCCCTTTACAAATTGACGGGGGATGGTTTCACCCCCCGTTGAGCTTTTTTATTTAGGCTTCCAACAAATGTGGTTCATGATGGACTGTCAAGCCAACCGCTTTCGCGTAGTAGAGCCACGTCTCTACGGAGGCAATAACAATTCTGGCCTCGACAGTGAGCAATTCAATACCTACTAACGATACAATGGCAAACAGGTCAATAACGATACCTTTATCAAGAATCCGGTCAAGAACTTCTACAAGACTAGAAGCACCAACACTAGTTTTTACAGCCATTAGAAGGCCCTCCTCTCAATTGTCTGTTTTATTATATGCGTGATATAAACAAGGTGCACCCTGCTTAAACTTTTATTTATCGAGCATATTGCGTAATATCAGGTGCAATACATTCTATGTTGGGTTGGGCGTATAGGGTAACTAAAAAAATACTTTATGAATAGAAATCGAGTAATTAATCCTTTAACTGCTCTTACGGTTTTAAAAATCCAAATGAAGTATTTATCCGATAATTTTGTAGAATAAGATGAAGTATATAAAAGAAGAGATTTCAAGGAAAATCTGGTTAATCAATCATGATGGCAATTATTTTGATGGATTTTTAAAAACGCATTTTTTCAAATGGTTTTCCGCCGCATGGTTTCTTTTTTAGCCAAATATTGATTTTTCTGTCCTACTTAGTCGACCGAAATCGGCGGTCATCAGCACACCTATAGTATATGCAATAAGGACCTGATTGAGAACTTTTAAAATATCTGAGGAGCCTCTTCCATACACCAAAATTTGTTATATAACGTGCATGAAACCGGTTCCTTCCGAATATTCATGGGATGGCATTTAAAATAAAAAAGGAAAGGAGGGTATATCGATGGAAGGTGAAGAAATTACCTCGAAGGAAACCCTAAATTTAGAGGATGAACTCGTCGAAACCCATGAAGAAATTAACCCTGAAGTTTCCGAAGAATCTCCCTGCTGCAACGACAAAACAGAATAATCAATGAACGCCGGATTTCCAAAATACGGTTATTTACCGGTGTTTACAAAATTTAAATCACCGTAGTTTCGGAAATTTTATGCGGTGTAATTTGAACCTCGATCCGGCAAGTAAGTGACGATTTTTCTGCGATGGCGCAGAAAAATTGGCCGGATCGGGTTCATTGTTTGAATCCGGCAAGTTTAAATGTGACTGAGTTTTTGAAGTTACCTGCCGGATTCAAGTTGAAAAGAATGAGAATGAAACGAGATACTGTGAAAAAGAGTTGAAAAAATTAAGCCCTTCGGAAAGAGCGAATTCAAACGGCTCTTTCCGTTTATTGTTTTTGGATCGATTCAAAAGATTGACTCCTGGGTAAATCCCATAGGGCTTTCATCGATAATTCGGTTTTTTCCAAGAGTTATTTTTCAATCAAGACCAAAATACTCCGCTCATGAAGAGTATATTCGTTTTCCAGCAACGTAGCGCCTCCGTCGAAGTTTTGGTGTGCCCTCATCCATCCACCGGTGTTGTCGGTGTCAAGGACCCGGCGCCACCGCTTGCCGTCTAAATTCTCGGGAAACCATATCCGCTGTTGATTGGGACTGCGGTTGTAGGCTATATAAATTGACCCGGTTTGAGCGTCGTTGTCCGGGGTGTTTTCGAACTGGGTATTGATCCGGTAGGCGATAAAATCACTGCCATCCCAATCCGCGCCGCTGAGTTCAGTACCGTCCGCTTTATACCAGGATATATCCTTTAAGCCGTTTTGGGGGTTTACCGCGCCGCTATAATATTCGGAAGGCCGTAAGGATTCATGCCGGCTGCGGAAACGGATCAAATTTTGAACGAACTTAAAAGTATAAAGCTCCGGACGGGTTTCGATCAAATGCCGGTACCCCGGCTGATTCCCCGTTTCCAGGCAGGCCTTCATTTCGTGATAGGGCGTAAAGTCCAGATACACCTCGGGATTATCAACCCAGACCATATTCATCTTTCCGATTCCCCGGTCTGGGTCGTAAGGGGGGATGGGTCTGAAAAACTCATCGCCACCGGTAAACAGCGGAACACCGGCGGAGAGCATCAGCAGGGTGAAGGCATTACGAACCGCTTTTTGTTGCAGTTCCATGCCGCCGCCTTGATTCCAGCTGAGTTGGTCGTCATGGGCCACTGCTTCCGTGAGATGAAAAAACTCATTGTAAGAGAAAATATTTCGTAACGAGTTGCAGTCATCGTGAGAGACAAGATAATTAATGGAATTCCAGGGTCTTTTGCCGATAGTTTCTTTGGAACCGGACAGGGATTTGGAGAGGGCCCCGACTTGTAAGGGAGCGGCTCCGTACTTGTTCAGGGATATTTTCAAGGCGTTCCGGAATCGATCATTCCAAACCGACCAGCTTTCCGGAAATTTGTCAAGCCAGCTAATCCCGCTGTTATCACCCCACGGCTCGGCGATCAGATCGACTCCCGATTCAAAATTAACCGTCCTTGCAGGCAGCACCCGGCTGATATGGTCGAAAATTTGGGTCGCCGGGTCCGCTCGATAGTCGGCGCCGTTTTGGGTAATGCTTAAAACGGGTGCCAGATCAAATCGGAAGCCATCCACTCCCATTTGATCTGCCCAATATTTTAAGGAGTCCATGATCAGCTTTTTGACCACTTCATGGTCATAGTTTAAATTCCCGCCGCATTGGCCTCGTCCTTCATAGCGCCGGTTTTGGTCCTGGAGATAATAATAGCTTTGGTTGTCCAGGCCGGTAAAACTCAAATAACAAGCGGCCCGGTAATCTTGAAGTTGAGGATTGTCCCGGTAGGCGTGAGCTTTTCGAATCGCCTCCCCAATCTCGGTTTCGGTTGTTGGATTGCCTTGATCGATGTTTCTGTGCAAAAGCCCTTCGCCGGTATGATTGTAAACCACGTCCAAAAAAACTTTGATTTCCAGTTCATGAAAGGCATTCACCATCGCTTGAAATTCCCGGATCGGCCCGCCGGGAGATTTATCCGCCGAAAACCGGCGGTTGGGGGAGAAATAATTGACGGTCATATAGCCCCAGTAATTATCGCCCCGGGGGTTCCCGTCGTTTTGTTCATCGGCGAACTCCTGGACTGGTAAAAATTCGACCGCGGTCACGCCTAGTTCTTTCAGGTAACCGGCTTTTTGGGCCATCCCTTTGAAAGTGCCGCGCTCATTTGGGGGGATTTCCCCATCCAGCATGGTCATTCCGCGCAGGCTGACTTCATAAATGATATCGTCTTTTAAAAGCCTGCGGGGTTTTACGCCGTAGTTAGCCGGGAGCGCTTTCAAAAATCCAATGGATTTGGGTGCAATTTTACCGGTGTCCTTCCTCCGGTGGGCGCCGCCGTAATAATCGTCGATATATTGGTTGGGATCGATATATATATCGGCAACCTGCGGGTCGTGACTTATTTCTCGGGCATAGGGATCGATCAGGAGTTTGTTAGGGTTGAAACGGTTGCCCTCAGCGTCCACGTCGGAGAGAAAACCTTGCTCGCTTCCTTTTTGCCAGTCTTCCCGGTATACCCAGTTAGGACCCCAGGCGCGATAGCCATAGTAAAAATAATCGGAGGTCAGCCCGGCGTCTTTTAGTTCGCTTCGGGAGAGGGTTAGGCTCCATCGATCCCGATCCCCATCCTGATCCCGGGAAAGATTTCTTACCAGAACTTCGTCCACTCCATAAGGAGCGCTATAAAAGTAGATTTGGATTTGCTCGGCGTGTTTCGAAAAGATGCGGAAACTGATTTCGTCGTTTTTGGGATTATAGTGAACTCCCAGTGCCGTTTCCAACCGTACCCTCCCGCCCTTTCTTTTGCTTGAGATTCTTAAGATAATAGTTTTTCCGATGCGCCGCAATATCTTGGTGATCAAATCAAGCTTATTATTGATTTTCCGGGACGATTTATGCGCAAGGCCGGGCGCCATTGAAAATACAGGCCTACTCCACCTGCCCTATCCGGTTCAATGATTATGGATTGCCAAGCCAAAACGTCAAGAATGATTGCATAATTATTTAATTTGAGGTATAGTTATACCTAATGTATGTAAAAAAACTCCAAAATCATTCCTTTAAGTGGCGCTTATTTGAATGTTTATTCGGGCAGACCATGCGGAAGGGTTTGAAAGGTCGGTGGCGACCATATCCAAGCAAATCAAAGCGGATTTATTGCTCTTGACGATTACCATCTGTTGGGGTTCTTCGTTTATTTTGATGAAAAATGTTTTGGAGAGCACCTCGGTCAGCTCGTTTTTAGCCGTAAGGTTTATTGTGGCGACGGTTGTTTTACTTCCCGTCATCTACGGGCGCCGTAAAGAAATAAGCCCGAGAGTGCTTCGGCAAAGCGCCTTCATCGGGCTGATGCTTTTCGGGTCATTGATCTTTCAAGTTTATGGCCTTCAATACATTGCGGCATCAACCTCCGCCTTTATTACAAGTCTATACGTGGTGATGGTCCCCATCGCCTCGCTAGCGTTTATCCATAAACGCCTCGAGGTTTCTTCCCTTACCGGTGTGATTTTTGCTTTGACGGGCCTGTTTTTCCTTTGCGGAGGAGTGCGTTTACAATGTAATATCGGAAATGGACTTACTTTTTTATCCGCCGTATGCTCCGCATTCCAGATCCTTTTGATTGACAGGTATACCAAAGATGAAAGTCCGGTCTTGTTAGGCGCATTTCAAGTCATGTTTTGCGCTTTGTTTTCCACGGTTGCCTGGATAGCTACAGGATTGGATGCCGTCGTTTGGAACTCCAGCGTAATTACGGCAATAACGGTTACCGGATTACTGTGTACGGCCTTTGCCTTTGTCGTGCAAGCCGTTGTTCAGCAATTCACTTCCCCGACTCATACCGCTTTGATTTTCGTTGCCGAACCGGTTTTTGGGACCATTTTCGCAATGATCATCCCTGATTCCCAAGGCGTTACCGAAGGATTGACTTTCAACATGGCCGTCGGTTCCATTTTGATGATGGGGGGAATGTTAATTTCCGAACTCCATTTGGCAAACAAAATACATTGGAATATCGATAAAAAAAGCGCTTAAAGGGTCCCCGCCGTGATCTATGACTTCCGCACGGGTCTGATATACTTCCAAAACTGCTCCGGATTAAAATAAAAGTAAATTAACCTACCGGGGGAAGTATCAAAGCAGTAACCGGTGCCTCCAAAATCAAAAGTTGCCATTGCCTTTTCAACCTTTTCCTCTACGCTACGGTTTTCCTGTTCATAATCGAACGGCCCATGTTCAAAAACAATATACTCGGCTTCGGGAACATCAATCATAAGCATTTGTGCTGGTACTTCGCCTTTATAATCAAAAGGAAGACGTACACCATAACACTCTGTACGTGGAATACCCCAATCGCAGAGTCTGCCGTCCGGGTCGTTCATGTACGCCATAATCTGACCGTTGCCGCTGTTAGATTCGCTCCCGCCATCGTCATCCAATTTGCCCTTGATGCTATCGAGTAAGCCGCAAATTGTTTCGCAGTCCTGACCCGGAATAAGACTTTGCTTTTGCCAAAAATCCCAATACCCATTACTTTCATAGTTTTTAATGTGCAAAAATTTGTGTGCGGGAATAGTTACAAAATAAATTTTAACATCATCTGTCGATCTTATCATACCAATCTCTCCAAATCCTAAAAAGTAGCGGTCGAAAGGGTTTATTTTTGTACGAAGAACAACAGGCTTAGGCTTTTTTCGGTATTCACTTGGAGTTACACCATATGTTCCCTTAAAAGCTCTGGTAAAAGCTTCATGGGATGAAAAGCTATAATCAAAAGCGATATCCAAAAGGCTTTTTTCACTATCCCGAACCTCTTTTAGGGCAAAAGCTAATTTTCTATGCCGCAGATAATCCCTAAATTGCATACCCGATATTTCTTTGAATTTTCTCGTTGTATAAAATTCGGAATAACCCAGCCTGCGAGAAAGAAAACGTAGTGTCAAGGCTTCATCATTATAATTTTTAATACATTTGTCAATTTCATCAACGATGATTTGAATCTTCTTCTGCCACTCGTACATTGGTCAGTTCACCTCGTTTCAACCACCCTATAGTCATTATAGAGTAATGGAAATCGCATGACTTGATTTTACTTGCGAAAAAGAAAGGATAAGGAAAAAGGAATCATGACTCGGAATAGTCTTGATTCCTTTCGTTCCGTACTTCCCGCAATATCTCAGAACTTGATGACTCGGGGCTCGCCGCTAAAGGAGTAAATCGTGGCCGTTGCATCTTTCAGGTATAATACTTCCGTGTTGGCGTCCTCGGCCCGGTACATTTTTTGCAGGCTGGGATAAGCATCCAACATGTGTTTTTTCGCCTCGAGCCTCTCATCCCTTACCGCGGTTGCCGCGACACGAATCCACTGGCTGCCGTCGAAGGCGCTGATTTCAATTTTAGGGTTGGCCTGCATCTGCCGGGAGACATTTTTGGACTTGCCGGTCTGAATGTAGAGCTTGCCCTCAAAAATATCCACGGTTCCGAATGGGCGCACCCTTGGCTGATCCCCTTCGACAGTGGCGAGATAATATGTCTGGCACTTCTTTAAAAAATCATACACTTCCTGCATGGAAAAACCTCCTTCGTATTTACCATGAATCCCCCAAGAAATTTGGGAATCCCGTCCGCTTTAAGAACTTGCCGGAAATTTACTTGACCCATGGCTTTTTGCTTGATATCATTTTATTATGTATCAAGAATTAATCAAGTACGATTTTTCAATATACAAAGTATCCAAAAAGATACTAAGGGAGGCAACCTTGAAAGAAGAAGATTTTGGCCGGTGCCCTTATGTTACGGTGCAAAAACTACTTTCCGGCAAATGGACATTGTCCGTTTTATTTCTGCTATCCGATCAAACGATGCGCTTTAGTGAGATCCAACGGGAGCTCCCCGGGCTTACCCAGGCGACACTGACGAAACAGCTTCGAGCGCTGGAGGAGAATGGATTGATCGTCAGGACAGTATATAATCAGATACCGCCTAAAGTGGAATACTCCTTAAGTGATATTGGAGAGAAGTTTAAACCGGTGATGGATTCTTTGAAGACCTGGGGCGGAGAATATATTCAATCCATAAACAATAAAAAAAGCTCTGATTGAAACGGTTGTTGAAAATTTTGCCCGCCATGGGTTGCAACCCCATGGCGGGTCTATTTGGCGATCATTCGAAAATTCCCTCCGGGGAGCGACGATTCTTGGAATTTTTACAAATCTTACTTCGAAAACAACCACCACACCAGATTGGTTACTGTATGGCTGATGATGGCGCAGGGGAGGTTGTTGCCGGTCAATTGATATACCAGGCAATAACAAAATCCGGCAACGGTGGCGATGAGGACCATTGGCCAACCGCCGTAAAAGATATGGCCGAATCCAAAAATAAGCGAACTGAGAATCAAGGGCATTCCATAGCCGGGTAAAAACTGTTGAATATAGCCGTACAGTAAACCCCGGATAAAGAATTCTTGCGCCAGAGCGACAATGAACATCATATAAACGGCGGTAATCAAGATCCTTTTCCAATCGGTGTTGCAGGGGCATAGGTGCAGAAAGTTAAACTTTTGAACGATATAGATGTTCATGAGGATAAAAATGAAGGTGAGGCCTAGGGTAATCAGGATAGACTTCCAGCCGACGGCTAAAGAAAAATTCACGGCTATCTTGCGGAAACCAAGATAATACCAGAACAAAGCGGTGATCAGGAGCCGGTAAACCAGTTCGAAATGAATTAATTGGGGATGGGAAATTAACGGTACGCCCGGAAGCAAATTTAACATCCCGGCGTAGATAATCCCCAAAATAATCAAATCCCACCAGTAAAACCTGCCCCCTGCCGATGAAAAGCCGATACTGAGCAGGACTGCCAGTGAATATACGATAACCATAGCGGAAGACAGCGTTCGGTTTTGGATAAACGCCTTGTCCGGAGTTAAACATAGCATCCAAACAATAAAACCACAGAATAACCCGATAATGCCCCAATCCGTCATTTCTAGCCCGTTTGGAATGCTTGCCGTGATGCTTGTCATTTCGTTGAGGATGCCCATTGTTGGTTGCCGGATGAGTGGGGTGGATGATTCAGTCTACGTTTCCCGCGTAATCCGGTGACTCCGTTTTTCGTAAAATGTATCCAACGATTATGTTATCATAAGATTCCGGGTTTTTAAACCGTAGGTTTTAGGCCGTTCTGGTTACAAAAAACGCCCCCAGCAAAAAAAAGACGATTCCGGCGATCTTGGAAAACGTTATCGGCGTTGCCGGCATTCCCAGGAGGCCATAGTGATCCACCAACAAAGCCGCAAGGAGCTGGCCGATGATAATGTACATAAATGCCATTGTGGCGCCGAGCCGGGGTAAAATGGAAATCACCAATGCAAGAATAAAAACCCCCAAAACGCCTCCCAAATAAAGATACCATTCCTTGGGGCCCGGTAAATTTTGTAGGGAGACGGTTTTTGGAAAGATCAGCACAATCGCTCCAACCAGAAGCAAGTTGACGATGGTCAAAACGAATATCGAGCCGTAAGTGCCTACCCTGCTGGCTAAAGCGGTGTTAATAATCCCTTGCAGCGTCATCATCAATCCTACGAGTAGTCCTAAAGAAATTTCCAGTAAAACGAAGACCATGATGCTTCCATCTCTTTCCATGTTAGAGTATCCGCAGGCAATTTCAAGTCACGGAGCTGTTCTTTATCCGATTTAAAAGCATAAATAGGTTTATATAAAGGATTCGGAGGTGGCGTAGGCAATATTGGATTCCAATTCCCGGTGGGTATGGGCGGAAACATACCGGAAGATTGCTCTTTCCTGAAATTCTTGAAGGTTGCGCGCGCCGGTAAAACCGAAAGCCAATTGAATACTTTTACCGAGGATATATAAAAGCAAATGGGCCGGTCCAATGCAGGGGACTAATCCTGATACGCCTTCAACACGGTGTTTAGTCTTCCGCTCCGATGTCAGAAAGCGGTCGATATCTTCGATGCCGGTTGTATCGGGAACCTCAACCGTGTTATACCTTGCTCCTTCATACTGTTTATACATTTTGCCGCCGATTTCGAATGTTTTGCCGGGCGCTTCGTCACATCCGGCGAATAATTTGCCGAGCATCACGCCGTCCGCACCGGCTGCCAACGCTTTGACGATGTCCCCGGAATTCCTGATTCCTCCGTCGGCGATGACTTTCATGTGGCGCGCTTTGGCGACCTTGGATACTTCGATAATGGATGTCAGTTGGCTCATGCCGCATCCGGAAATAATTCCCGTCGTGCAAATGCTTCCCGGCCCCAAGCCGACTTTAACCGCGGCCAGCGGCAATTGAGTAAAAATTTCGGCGCCTTCGCGATTGGCGATATTTCCTAAAATAATTTTCAAAGGGTATTTTTTGGACAGTTTGGTAACATTCTCAATGCTTTGGATATGGAGGGGCTGAACATTGTTTAATATGACATATTGAATATCGTCACGATTCAGAAGATATTCGGCCCTTGTTGTATCAAACGAAGAACAGGCCGCAATGATATAGGGCGTTCCGGATGGGGTTGCAGTGGCGTGGGGATATTTTTCCCGATCAATTTGGAAATTCTTTACTTTGGATATGAAAGGGTCGATTTCTTCCATGGCCATTTCACTATGGATTGTGCCGAGTCCTCCCATTTCACTGATGGCGGTAATCAGTTCCGGACTGGACACGGTGGGCATATGGGCCGACATGATTGGAAGATTGGATTGCAATCCCGCGATCATACTGGTGCTGATATCCGTTTCCTCGGGAAAAACACTGGAAATTCTGGGCTCGATAAGAATGTCGTCAAAGTTCAGACATGGCGTACGGTTATCAAGAAACCCCTGTATATCCATTTTGTGCCTCCCTTTACATTAATAGTATATTTAGTATAAAATTTATTTAAAAATTCGTCAACAAATTTACATAAATTTTTGGAATCCATTGAATTAAAAAATCGTTGCCAATGGTAGATGCGAATAAAAAAATGACATATTTCACAGAATATTGGTTGATTTTGGGAAGATAAAAAGAACGGGATAGTAACGATAGACAATGTTATCCCTGCTAGTTCGGCAATTTATCTCAAAGGCCATTTTGATCCGTTGATATTTTTACCAAAAAAAAATGAAACCCAGGGACAGATGTCATTTATAATTACCAAAAATTGTATTATATTTTTGGCAACGAATAAAAATTTACGGAAGAAACTGAGATTATCGAAAAGAACACCAAGACCGTTTGGGCTGCCTGATATGAATGTTATCGGAAAGCCTTTTTTCAGAACCAAACCAATGAAAAGGGACGGTATGATATGGAATATATAAATGATGAAACCAATCTGAAAGCGCAAATTACGGCAACCCGGGCTATCATGTACAGTCTCTGGAATCAACGCGGTTGTTTTGATGATGATCTCTTGGAGGTCAGTACCCAACTGGATTGCTTGATTAATCAATACCAGCGGTTACTGATGAAGAAGCCGGAAGCGAAATGTTTATAAAACCGTTGCGAGAATTTAATGATTTCAGTAATCATTGAAATGACAAACTAAAAAATTTATTCCGAGTAGGAGGATTTTCCGGGTCGGGTCAGAAAATGATCTTTATGGAACCTAAAATATTAAAAATTGTCGAGCTGATTGACGGCAATCCGGTTTTGTTTGAAATATTCAAAAGCTGTCCCTATGAAATCCTTCATTATTGGAACATCAAAGAATACCCGGCCGGTACGGTCATTTGCCACCAGGGGGAAGTCGTTGATCATTTGAACATCATTGTCAATGGATTGATTGATATCTATTATACAAGAGAAAACGGTAAAAAATATAATATCGCCACCCATAAAAGCGGGGGCTTTATTGGCGAGATGGAGTTTTTTGAAAATAAACCCTTTGTTTGTTCGGTGGAGGCCTATACGGATCTGACGGTTTTGGAAATCAAGCGGGAACATTTTCTCAAATGGATCGCCGAGGACCGCAATATAAGCTCCTATGTGATCAAAGTGTTGTCGCGGGAATTTTATGATTACTCCCTGAAAGCGGGGAATGATATTCTTTATCCCCTGAAGGCCAGATTATGTTCTTACCTTTTATCCAAAAGCAGGCAATTGTCATCCAAAACCACCCATATTGAAGTTAAAATCAACAAGGAAAAATTGAGTGAAGAATTGGCCGTTACCCCCCGGAGCATCCACCGGGTCTTGCATGATTTACAAAAAAAAGAGATTATTGAGGTCAAAGCGGATGTCATCATCATCACCGATTTGAACCGGTTGGTGTCCGAAGAAGAGAACAACCGGGGAGATTGAAGCCGGAGGGTTTAAGAGAACGCGTTATTGCTGAAAATCCCGGTAATTTTTAAATTTAAGCTGGGATAATGAAAAATTTTGTTTGATTTTTCGGCCTCCGGAGTTTCCGACATAAAATCGACACACTTTTTTTAAAATTCCGTGATAAAATGTTAGTGGGTAAAAAATGAGAGATTTCAAAGCCGGGGTGGAGCGCCTCGGCTTTTCCATTTTCGTTCCTTTAACTTTCCCGCGGGATGAGTAAAAAGCAAAGCCGGGCGCGGGCCGAGCATCGGGAAACTTACTGCTTTTGAAAAACACTCGCCTAAGATTACGGTGATCAGAAAAAAGGTCTGAGCGGTGAGTGCGAAGTACAGGGCGATGAGTGCGCAGACCGGGGCAGTAAGAAAAAAGGTCGGGGCAGCGAGTGCGGAGTACAGGGCGATGAGTACGCAGACCGGGGCGGTAAGAAAAAAGGTCGGGGCGGTGAGTGCGGAGTACAGGGCGATGAGTGCGCAGACCGGGGCGGTAAGAAAAAAGGTCTGAGCGGTGAGTGCGGAGTGCAGGGCGGTGACTGCGCAGACCGTCGAAAACTGGGGTCGTCTGCGCCGCCTATTGTCCTCAGCCCTGGGGAAGACTCAGAGCGGCGGCCCTCCCCCATTGGCGCAAAAGGGCAGTAAGGAAGGCAATTAATATCTCTCCATATAAGGTGAAATAAATTTTTGAATGATAGAAAATGAACGCAAACCCAAGTGAAAAGAACTTAAACGGGATTCACATGATTTCAGGGATTTACAGGATTTTTCATATGAAATTAAAATTAGTAATACAAACGCGCTTGATTTTTAATATTTAATTGACGCATCTAATAAATCGTGCTACTATTTTATAATAAGTATTACTTATTTCGAGGAGTGATTTTAGTGCATATGGCGGATGCCTTGATTTCCCCGGTTGTAGGTGGGACAATGTGGGCGGCCTCGGCGGGAATGATTGTGGTTTCGGCAAAAAAGATTCAAAACGACCTGGATGAGAAAAAAATACCTTTAATGGGAGTGTTGGGCGCCTTCATTTTTGCGGCGCAAATGATCAATTTTTCGATTCCGGGAACCGGCTCCAGCGGGCATTTGGGTGGAGCGTTAATTCTTGCTGTTTTGTTAGGGCCGTATGCTGCTTTTCTGACGATGACTTCGATTTTAACGGTGCAGGCTCTCTTTTTTGGTGATGGCGGTTTGTTGGCCTTGGGATGTAATATTTTCAATATGGGATTCTTTACCTGTTTCGTTACATATCCATTGCTCTATAAGAAAATTGCCGGAAATAAGACCAGTCAAAGCCGTATTTTATGGGGGGCGATGCTGGCGGGGGTTATTGGATTGCAATTGGGAGCCTTCGGTGTCGTTTTGGAAACCGTATTTTCCGGTATATCCGAATTGCCTTTCAAAACATTTGTCTTGTTGATGCAACCCATTCATCTGGCTATTGGAGTCGTTGAAGGGTTAGTCACTGCGGCGGTAATTCGTTTTGTCTGGAAAGCCCGGCCAGAAATCCTTGAGAGCGCGGCATCGGCCAGACCGATAGGCAGTGTTTCCATTAAAAAAGTTTTCATTGGGTTGGGAATTGCAGCGGTGTTAACCGGGGGAGCGCTTTCCTGGTTTGCTTCCGCCTATCCGGACGGTCTGGAATGGTCTGTATTCCGCGCTTCAGGAAAAGAAGAACTGGAAGTCAAGGGGGATATCCATCAAACGTTGGCGTCACTTCAAGAAAAAACGGCTCTTTTACCGGACTATGGTTTTCGGAAAGGGAAAACAGAGGTGGCCGACGGAAACTCCGAAACCTCTTCTTGGCCCGATGTGAACGCCGGAACTACCGTCTCCGGGCTAGTTGGCGGCGGGATCACCCTATTATTGGCCGGCCTCATCGGACTGGTCTTGCGGCTGATCAAAAAAGCCAAAGTAAAAACGTCTTGAGATAAAAGGTAAACTGCGCTACCGCTATGATTCCGATAGAGATTATGAGCGGAGGGCTGCCGCAGAAAATGTTTTTAAGATCAATGAAGACTCCGGTGCGGCAGCCTTTTTTGTTGGAGTCAATTGAAGGAGGATCCAGTGACAAATCTGGATATGGCTTGGCAACAAATCCGGCGCTTTGATGAAATGGCCGCCGGGAAAAGCATGATTCATCAATTAGACACCCGAGCCAAGCTAATGGTGACTTTTTTTTATATTTTCACGGTGATATCGTATTCCAAATATGATTTGTTGGGTTTATTGCCTTTGGTGTTGTACCCGGTGGTGCTAATCTCTCTGGCGGAGTTGCCTTTTGGGTATTTGCTGGGAAGGTTGTTGATTGCAGCTCCGTTTGTTTTATGGGTCGGAATTTTTAATCCGCTTTTTGATCATTCTCCCCTGTTGCAGGTCGGTGGAATGGTTGTCACCGGCGGCTGGCTTTCCTTGATGACCCTCTTGGTTAAATTCGGCTTTACGGGAATAGCGGTTTTAATTCTCATCGCCAGCAGCGGCATGAATGCAATTGGGAACGCATTGCTGAAATTTAGAATACCCCGTGTTTTTGTAATTCAATTGTTGTTGATGTATCGTTATTTAAGCGTCTTAATTGAAGAAGCGGGAAGAAGTTTGCGCGCTTACCAGCTCAGGAAAAGTGAAGGTCAAGGAGTTGCCTATAAAGTTTGGGGTTCGTTACTGGGGCAGTTGTTACTACGGACCATCGACCGGGCGCAGAGAATATATCAAGCCATGCTTTGCCGGGGTTTTCATGGCGAAATTCATTTTCTGGGCCGGAAAAAAGCGGGAATCGGCGAGGCGATTTATTTGATAAGCTGGATTCTTTTTTTTATCCTGGCAAGGTGGTTGAATATTCCCGCTGTTTTAGGAAGATTTTTAATGGGGGTCGGGCAATGAGCCATCATTTGGTGGAAACCAAAGATTTAAGTTATATCTATTCCGATGGAACCAAAGCGCTTCAGGAAATAACGTTGCGAATCACCCATGGCGAAGCGGTAGGAATCGTCGGAGCCAACGGAGCGGGCAAATCAACTTTGTTGATGCATTTAACAGGAATTTTGTTACCGGTTTCCGGGATGGTGAGAGTGGGCGATTACCCGCTTACTCCGAAGACCATCCCTCAAATTCGGCGCAGTGTGGGATTTATATTTCAAAATCCCGATGACCAGCTTTTTATGCCGACAGTCTTCGATGATGTGGCTTTTGGCCCATTTAACCAGGGGTTGCCCCCGGAAGAAGTTGAACAAAGGGTAGTAATGGCGTTACAAACCGTAGGCGCGCTTCATTTAAAAGACCGGCCGCCCTATAAGCTTTCGGGCGGAGAAAAAAGGTTAGTAGCCATTGCTGCGGTTTTGGCCATGTCGCCGGATATTTTGGTAATGGATGAACCGAGCGCCGCCTTGGATCCAATCGCCAGGCGCGGTTTAATTCGTTTGCTGGCTGGGTTTGGGCATACCAAAATCATTGCTTCCCATGATTTGGATCTGATTTTGGATCTTTGCGGGCGGACCATTGTATTAAGTGAGGGACGGCTTATTGCGGACGGCCCCACCCTGGAAATTTTCAACGATGAAAAGGTATTAGCCCAAGGTCATTTAGAGAAACCGCTGGTGTTGCAGGGATGTCCAGTGTGTGGTCGCCGGTAAAGAATGATCAATCTTCTGGTAATCTAGTAGAGCGTATCGTAAATAACTGGTAATCAGAAATGGGGAAGATACGCTCTACTTAAGTAAAACGTTCACAATCATTGCGTAGTTATTTAGAGAACGTTTTACTAGAGTGTCTGGGACAAAATGGATACACTTTTTTCAAATGCTGTGATGTGTCGTGATTAGAGATTGTGGGTAAGAGTTATCCATAGAAATTAAGCCTGCCGGAGTTGGTATCCGGGAGGCTTTTTTAATAAACGCCGTGTGCTGCTAAGCCCGGCTTTTTTTATTGGGACCCAGAGTTTTTTTAAAACCAACTATTAAGGGATTGCCATAGGCACGGCCAGTTACCTCCGGGTAATCCGGGGATGGGGGCCGTTTTATTTTGGATAAAGGAAACCATGGCGAGAGGTTTCCGGGTTCAAGCTATGGAGGAAGGAGGTGAATACCATGCTTCATAAGACATTTGCCCACCAAATCAACCGCGCCAAGACCTTGATTGACGGGTTGAAGTCCCACGGCGACCAGCTGACCGGCTGGGGAGTATCGGCGGAAGTAGTCGCCGGGTTTACCGCTCTTTATAACCAGGCTAACCTGTATGAACAAAAACGGAATGATCTGAAGGCTCTTTCCAGGCAGGCCACGGCGGAGCAGGAACAAACCATGGCCAATCTCAGCAAACAATACGGCATGATCAGGAAACTGGTGCGGATCGCTTTGCCCCAAGAGAATTGGCCGGCATTCGGATTCCGGGCCGGGGAGTATGCGGAGAAAGAAACGGAAACGAATTCGGAGCTAAAAGAGAGGGCAGCGATGTAAAATTTTTCATGGGGGCAACCCCGCCCCCCAAGCCGTTTCCCAGCGGAACGGCTTGGGGCCCAAATAACTAGCCTTCCCCTTCGGTAACCGGCTGGAATGAAGGCCAATGGAGATGGTGGAGCTTCGAAGGCAACGGCCAAAACCCGAGAAACAGGCGAATAACCTTAGGCAAGGTTGGGGTTTTGGGCCAACTATTCTTCCCTTGAAAGGTACGAAAAAATGGAGGTGAACGAAATGGATCGATCTTATGCCCGGCGCATGGCCAGGGTCAAAAATCTACTTGAGGGAGTTGGCGCTTTTGGGGGACAAATTGGAGAAATGGGGATTACCCAAGAACTGATGAACAAGATGACCACGCTGTATAACCAAGCGATCGAAAATGAACAGAAGAAAAACATCCTCAAAGACAGCGCCAGGCAACTTACGGCTGCCCAAAACCAGTTGCTGAAGGAGCTGGAAAGCCTCTCCGCTTTGATCAGGGAATGGGTCCGCTTTGAATTGCCCCAGGAAACCTGGCCGAAGTTTGGATTTAGAAAAGGAGAGTATGCGGTTAAGCGTACTGCCGGGGGAGGGGAATGAAAACTTAGGTTGCGGAAAAAAGATATTTAAAGCCTTATCCCAAAGTCAAAGGATTGGAGATGGAGATGTCTAATAATTTAAACCTTTTGGGTCTGACAGCCTGCCAGAATCAATTAAGCACCCATGGAATGACGGCAGATTCGGTTGAGCGGATGATTGATTTATACCATAAAAGAAAGATGCTGAAAAAAGACGGGAGCGAGAGTAAAACCAAACCAGTCGTCGATGATATTTTTGTGCCGCTAATCCGTTAGTGAGTGGTATTTTCCAATCATGTTTTTATTAAATCCGGATTCTAAAAGGACAATTCGGTTCGTTTACGGTTTGTTTTGGTTTGAATATGTTCATTTGTTGTGCTATAATTTCAGTATCGAATGGGGATGCCATGGTAAGCGCATCGGTTCGGATCTTCAAACCATAGGAACCCATGGCCATATCGGATTTAATAAAGGAGGAATTGGGAAATGGATTACTTAAAGAACTTTTCATTACAGGGTAAGGTGGCATTGGTCACCGGCGCTTCTTACGGCATTGGGCTTGCCATTGCCCAGGGGTTTGCCGCGGTTGGCGCTACGGTAGTTTTTAATGATATCAAGCAGGAGCTGGTCGACAAAGGCCTGGCGGCTTATAAAGAAGCCGGAATCAACGCCAGGGGCTATGTCTGTGACGTAACCAATGAAGAACAGGTCGCGGACATGGTCAGCCAAATCGAAAAGGAAGTCGGGGTCATCGATATCCTGGTAAACAATGCCGGGATCATCAAACGGATTCCGATGATTGAAATGACCGCCGCCGAGTTCCGCCAAGTGATCGATGTGGATTTGAATGCGCCGTTTATTGTTTCCAAGGCCGTTATTCCGGGCATGATCAAGAAGGGCCATGGTAAAATCATCAATATCTGTTCCATGATGAGCGAATTGGGCCGGGAAACCGTATCGGCCTACGCTGCTGCCAAAGGCGGTTTGAAAATGTTGACCCGCAACATTTGTTCCGAGTATGGCGGACATAACATCCAGTGTAACGGCATCGGGCCCGGGTATATTGAAACTCCGCAAACTGCGCCCTTACGGGTAGAGGGACATCCCTTCAATAACTTTATCATCAGTAAAACGCCGGCCGGCCGTTGGGGAACTACCGATGATCTGGTAGCTCCGTCGATCTTTCTGGCTTCCGAGGCCTCCAACTTCGTCAACGGACATATTCTTTACGTTGACGGCGGTATCTTAGCCTACATCGGAAAACAACCCTGATGAACTAAAAAAAATGAAAGCCGGTCAGAATGACGCTTAAATTCTGACCGGCTTTTCTTTGGGTCCATTTGGGCCATGGAAAAAACCTTCGGATTGAGAACCAAAAGAAATAAAGGGAAGCCCTAACGGCTGGAAGTAGAAGCTGTCACGGTCACCGGCTTTTCTTCAGCCGGGTAAGAGAAAGATTCATTTTTTATTATCGTTTGGAGGCTATCCAATATTTTAAGACTGCTTTGGATTGATCGCTGGATAGACCAAATTCCCTTTCCAGGTGAGGGGCTGCGACAAACATATTAACCCCTTTGTCATTTAATTTTTCTAAAAAAATCAAATGCTCTCTCTCGCAAAAGTCCGGTTTAACGACTGATTGATCCAATTTCGTTGCCCCTTTTCGTGAAAATATTTACTTTATCCGATCGGTTCGTTTTGGGTAATAATCTAGTAAAACGTTCTCTCAATAACTACGCAATGAGTGGGAACGTTTTACTTAAGTAGAGCGTATCTTCCCCACTTCTGATTGCCATTTATTTACGATACGCTCTACTACTGTTTAGTTGAGGGAATAAAGCATAAATTGGAAACGACAGTTTTTAAAGCAAAAGTTTTAAAAACTTAAGTTTTTATACATTCTTAGTTTCTGTGATAAATCCTGCTCCAAAATCAAATGTAAATAAATTTTAATGAGGAGACTTGAATGTTTTGGTATTTTTCTGGAAATAAGTTGTAAAACTCCTTGCAAAATTATCAAATAAAGTTATTATTAAGACAATATGACTAAATAAAGGAGAACGGCAATGAGGAAAATATTCATGGTTTTAGTGTTCGTTTTGGGGATGGTTTTGGGAATCGGGCTCCCTACATATGCTGTCGATATTAAGGTTTATACGGAAAAATGGTCCGGGGCGGAATATGATTTTCATCAAAAATATTTTTCTTCCGGAACCATTGTCGAATCTAACGGATCCTACGATTTGGCCGGTAACTTTTTTGGTTTTGAATTGGTGGCCAGAAGGTTTTATTTTTGCGCGGAAAATAGTTGGGGTGGTAAGGTTAAATATTCAAACTTAGATCAGGATTTGGAAATTAATGATTTTAAGTTTGGATGCCGGGTTGTCAGGAACGATGTCTGTACCTTGGATATTTTTAACAGCTTTTTAGTGATGGATGGTGTAAGGTCCAGCGATATTGGAAGTAGTAATGTTGATACGGATGATTTTTTCTCCAGTATAACATTGGGTGGGAATTTAAATTTATATCTTGGCGATAGAGTCCGGCTTCAGGGTTGTTTGGAAGTTCCGCTGGCGGGATATGTTTATGCATACAATATGAAAGCAGCTGTTTTATTGACACCCAACTTTGGTTTGACTGCCGGGTACCGGGGCTACAAAATAAATGACGAAGATGAAGATTACGGGGATTGTTCAACCAGCAAACTAAGGGGTTTGACGATGGGCATTGAATTGGATTTTTAAAAGTATTTGACCGGAGGATCCCGGGGGTATAGACAAAGGGGACTGTATCCTAGTAAAATAAGACAGAGACAGTCCCCTTTGGTATGTTCTTTTCACTTGGGTTTGCATTCAACGTCCAGCATTCAAAATTTTATTTCACCTTGATTGTCCCCTCGTTAATAAAAATATTTCCGGTAGGTACTTGACAGAGAAACAAAAAAGATATTAAATATTTATATGGTAAATAGTTAATGTCATTTAATTTTTTTAGGGTCAAAATAAGGAGGGTGATAGGGATGGCAATTGAATGGACGGAGGATTTGGCGGTAGGAGTTGAAATCATCGATGATCAACATAAGGAATTATATCAGCGAATTAACCGGCTTTTAGAGGCTTGCTCCCAAAGTAAGGGGCGCGAAGTGGTCGGGGAAACCATTAAGTTTTTGGAAGATTATGTAGTAACCCATTTTGGTCAAGAAGAAGGATACATGCAGAAATACAATTACCCGGATTACCTAAAGCATAAAGGGTATCACGGGGAGTTTATTAAAAGTTTTGGCGAATTGAAGTCCAAATTCGAGACGGACGGACCCGGACCCCATATTGTGATTATGACCAACCGGGTGGTGGTGGGTTGGCTAAACAGTCATATCCGTAATGTAGATAAGTTATTGGGCGCTTACTTAAAGGACCGGTCCTTGAATTGAATTAAATAAAAGTTATCCCGGATGATTGCTCTTGCCTTTAGTTTGAATGGTTGGCCCAAGAAAAACATCTGGCAAGCCGCAAAAGAAAATCATTCCATTTGGAGGAAAACAACATGAATATGAAGTGGACGGAACAATTGTCAATCGGCATCGCTGAGATTGATCAACAGCACCAGGAGTTGTTTAACCGTATCAATAACCTGTTACAAGCGATGCATGAAGGGAAGGGCAAGGACGAAATTCAAAAGGTCATGGCATTTTTGGATGATTACGTTGTAAGCCATTTCGGGACGGAAGAAAAATATATGGGAGAATATCATTATCCTCAGATGAACCAGCACATGGAACAACACCAAACGTTCACCTCGAATTTTAATGATATCAAAAAAGAACTGGAAACGGCAGGACCATCTTCAAACCTGGTGATTCAAACCCAAAGAAAACTCTCGGAGTGGTGGCTGGGGCATATTGCAACGGTTGATAAGGAATTGGGGGCTTTTCTGGTACAAAAAAAATCATGAACCATCAGGCGCTTAGAAGACAATCAGTAAGAGCTTGGGTTTTATTTCGATAATCATAATCCGGCATCATATTTTCAGGCCTTGGGTAATATCTTGTATCAAGCTCAATTGCAACCCGGTTGAAAGCCGGGGTTGAGACAAACCCACCCAAAGGAATGTGTTGAAATGAGCCTTGATTATATATGGATATTACTCCTGATTGCCCCCGGATTTGCCTGCCGGAGTATTTATGAGTATTTAAACAGCGGGGGACGAGAGGAAAACGGGATCCGTTTAATCCTGTCGTCAATCTTTTATAGCGTCTGGGTTTTGGCCATGAATTACGGCTTTTTAGCCGTAACTTTTCATATTAAAACTTTCCTCGAAATTCAAGTTTTTTTTAATCAGATCCTTTTTGTTGTGTATTATCTCTTGATTACCATTATTTCCTGTATCGTGGTGGCCTTGGTTTGGAACTTTATTCATCCCTATTTGACCATTAATTTTGTCAATGCGGTTCGCCATGGGCAGCAGAAACCGGATATTTCGGTAACCCCCCTTTGGGATGTTTTTCAAAAAAATCAGAATCAAGCCGTGGTAATATGGAAGGACGGCCGAATGATGGCCAAGGGAATTATTACCGTATTCAATTCGGCTTATAATGCCCGAAGGGAATTGTTAATTATCCCCAGCGATCAAATTGAGGATAATTACCGGGCGGAAGAACTTAAGGAAGTTTATGTGGACTGTGACAACAACCTGATAATTCAGATTGTAAATCCTCATAGGGAGGAATGACCAAAATGATCGTTTCGTCGTCGGATAGTTCTTTTGTAAATTCATTGGGTCGATTTAGGCTATGGGTATTATTTTCCTCACCTTGAGGAGCCGCGGCTGAAGATAAGCCGAGAGCGTCCAATTGCTTTGGGGTAAGAAATTTTCTGTAACTTGAGTCGATATCTTTAATTTTGCACCACATGGAAGAACTCCAAATCTTATTATATTTTTGTTATTGTTCTCCCGATTCCGTTTTATTATTCTTGAAAAAACATTTTCAAGCAGCTTAAAAAGGGAGATATTGAATGGAAAGGAGCTTTGGCTGGTTTTACTTTCCCCCGCTACTTATGTTAAAATATTTTAGAAAAATATTTTAGGGGATGCATATGGCCAAACTTTATTTCAGATACTCCGCGATGAATGCCGGAAAGACAACCCAACTGCTGCAAGTAAAATACAATTATGAAGAACGTGGCCAAAATGTCTTATTAATGAAGCCAAGTATCGATGACCGGGATAGCACGGACAATATCAAGTCCCGCATCGGATTGGAAAGTGAAGCGGTGCTGGTAGAAGTGGATACCGATCTTTATCAATATGTTAAGGGCGAAACCAGCAACCACCCCGTTCATTGTTTGATCATTGACGAGGCTAATTTTCTGACCAGGGAACATGTATTCCAGTTATGCCGGGTTGTCGATGATTTAAATATTCCGGTTATTGCTTACGGCTTGCGAAGTGATTTTAGAGGTAATCTTTTTCCCGGTAGTGAGGCATTACTGGCGTTCGCCGATAGTATTGAAGAATTGAAGACGATTTGTTGGTGCGGTAAAAAGGCGATTATGAATACCCGGTTAAAAAACGGCAAACCGGTATATGAAGGCGAACAAATCCAAATTGGGGGAAATGAAAGTTATATTTCCCTTTGCCGCAAACACTGGTATGAGGGAAAAACCGGTCCGGAATAAAACTAAAAATTACCATGGGTAGCGTCCTGCAGGTCATGGAAAGGGGGGCAATTCAAAATTGTCGCCCTTTTTATGTTGGAAATTTAACAAAACGTGACGAATAGATTTCGATGTCCGGAAGGATTATTCTGGAAATACTAGAACTATAATTTTGGGAGATTCATATCAATTGGGTCTACTCCGTAAATTCTTTTATGTATTTCAATTTCGCAAATATGAATTTTGGGATTATAAAACCTAAAGGACGGAGCTGAGAGTTTTGGATTCCATAAATGAGGTGTTTGACGGGACTTTGGATATTCATAAAAGACTTTTTCAATCCATGAACGAAGGAATCATCCTGTTGAAAGCGATAGGGGATGAGTCCGGCCAATTTTATGATTATTTTCATCTCGAAGTCAATCCGGCATTTGAAAGAATTTTCGGCATCAGTTCTTCGGAGCTGCAAGGCAAAACCTGGAGTGAGGTTGGTTATTTTGATTCATCATGGCTTCAACAACTTGGTGAGCTTGTCAGGAGCGGAAGCCATATCATGAAGGAATATGATGATCTCAAACAACAGCGGCATTTTGGTGTAAGGGTATGTAGCCTGGAAAGGGGAATCTACGCGGTATTTTTAAATGAAATTACCGGAGCGGCTAAAGGGCGCGAACAGGCTGAACGAAAGGCCCGGCAATTAAAGGCCGCTCTCTCCTCCATATCTGCAAAAGTCGTTGTTTTTGATATCACCGGCAAAGTCATTCAAAAGGAATATTTTACAGACGAGGTAGCCAATCAAACCGCAGAAAATTGGGAAGATATTTATACACAATTCAATCTTCATCGAGATGACGGGTCATTGTATCAATGGGAAGAAACACCGTTGTACCGGGCTTTACATGGGGAACCGGTTCGGGATGAGGAAATTTTAATTCAGGATTCCTCGGGCAAGCTTCAGTGGCAATCCCTAAGCCTTTCGCCCATTGTTGACAGGGATAAACACCAGGTCGGCGCGATCATGGTTGTACTGGATATTGATGAGCGGAAATGCAAAGCGGAAAAATTATTGTCCTTTGACCGCGAGTTATTAAAAGTAACCCTTAATTCCCTGGATGAAGGGGTTGTAACAACCGATCCGGAAAACCAAATTGTCGTTTTTAATAAGGCTGCCAGTATTTTGACTGGCTATTCCCCTCAGGAAGCCATTGGAAAACCGCTATCGAAAATTTTTTACTTCTTGAACGATCTCACCAGCGAACCGGTAGACGTGATGGCGGATTACCCCATCCATCAGTTGATTTTGGTGACTCGGGATCTAAGGGAAGTAACTGTGATGATTAACCGTTCTTCCATCCGAAACGCTATGAACCAGACTATCGGAACAGTATTTGTGATTGAAGATATCACGGAAAAGCAAAAGATTGATCAGGAAATGCTGAAAACCGCTAAGCTGGAATCCTTGGCTATACTGGCGGGTGGTGTAGCCCATGATTTTAATAATGTTTTAGCGGGGATTTTAGCCAATTTACAATTGGCGGCCACGAAATTAAAGAGGCATGAAGACATTTCCAAAAACCTGGAGGCCACGGCCGGCATCACGCGTAAGGCGAGTGAGCTCACCAAGCAGTTGCTTGCTTTTGCCAAAGGTGGAAATCCGGTTCGAAAATCGACATCAATTATTGATTTAATACAGGAAACAGTCCATTTTATCCTAAGCGGTTCTAAGGTGAAGGCTGAGTTTTACCTTCCGCAGGATTTGTGGGTCGTTGATATCGATGAAGGGCAAATTACTCAAGTCATCAATAATATTACGATCAACGCCAAACAGGCTATGCCTATCGGTGGAGTGCTTCAGATTTTTGGAGAGAATGTTACTTTGGATGGAACAGACCAGCATATTCCCGGTAAGTATGTTAAGTTAACCCTGAAAGATCACGGGATTGGAATACCGGAAGGAATTATTGACAAAATATTCGATCCTTTTTTTACCACGAAAAAAACAGGAAACGGATTGGGTCTCTCCACCAGTTATTCGATTATAAAAAAACATAATGGATATTTGGAAGTCGAGTCCATCGCGGGAATAGGGACAACTTTCTATATTTTTCTTCCGGCATCCATAGAACCGCTGGAAGTCAAAAAAGAAAAAAGCGAGATTGTGATAAGTGATGGAATAAAAATATTGTTGATGGACGATGAGGAGAGCATCCGGAATGTAAGCGGAGAAATGTTGACATATTTTGGCTATCAGGTAAGTTTAGCAAGAAATGGCCAGGAGGCCATCAAACTCTATAAGGAAGCCAAAGAAAATGGGGAAGCCTTTGACGTTGTTATTATGGATTTGACCATTCCGGGAGGGTTAGGCGGTATAGAAACTATGGCGGTGCTCCGCCAAATGGATCCCGATATCAAGGCGATCATCACCAGTGGATATGCTAATGATCAGGTAATGTCGGATTATCGGAAATACGGCTTTAGCGGAGTGGCTATTAAACCTTACAAAGTAAACGAGCTCAATGAAGTCCTTGTCAAGGTCATCGATCAAAAACAGTTGCCTTTGGGTTTGGTATTTAAAGCTTCTTTAGATTGATTACTCTCTATCGGATCAAGCTAAATCTCTCTAGCGCTTTTTAAAAAGGTCTTCCGGACTCCACCCGCCTGTTATTCGATTAAACCACGCGCTGAGTATGGATAAACTCCCGGTAATCAGTAACAAGCCCATGATGATCAGTAAAATTCCGGAGGCCCATTCGAAATATTTGATGTAGGGCTTCATTCGGGCCATGCCACGGGAGACCCTTTCAAACCCGATTGCCAGCAGCAAGAAAGGTATCGCCAACCCCAGAGAATAGCAAGAGAGAAGCAACATTCCTTTACCAATTTGGCCCTGGCTACCGGCTAAAGTCAAAATGGAACCTAAAATGGGACTGATACAGGGGGTCCAGCCCAGGGAAAAAGCCAAGCCGGTGAGGAAAGCTCCGCTAATACCGATTTGATGCTTGACTTGCATCTTCTTTTCATGATAAAGCCAGGAAATTGGGAGCCATCCCGCTTGATGGAGCCCCAAAACAATAACCACCAAACCGCCTATTTGAGCGATCAAACGGCGGTATTTTAATAAAAACTGACCTAAAAAAGAACTTGCAAGTCCCAAAGAAATAAAAACAACACTAAATCCTAAGATAAAAGCGATGGTGGCCGATAATACTTTTCGCTTGGTGATGGTATCCGCTTTAATATTCGTTAATGAAGTACCCGAAATAATTCCCAGATATCCGGGTGCAATCGGTAGAATGCAGGGAGATAAAAAGGATAATAATCCTGCAGTGAAAGCAATCCAGAAGGTAATCTCCATCTGTCATTTCCCCTTTAATAAAGGCTGTACTTTTTGCTCCAAAACACGGAGATTCGTCGATCCTTTAATAACCGAACGGATTGTGCCTTTTTGGTCAATGATGAAAGTGCTGGGGATGGAAAATATCTGATAAAGGTCGCCTACTTTCCCTGAAGTATCGGTTAATACGGTGAACCTCATTTTGGCCTTAGCGGCGAAAGCTTTGACCACACTTGGCTTATCCTTTAAGTTGACGGCCAAAATAGCCAATCTCTTTTGGGAATTCCGGTTGTAAAGGGTTACAAAGTCGGGTATTTCAGCCTTACAAGGAGCGCACCAGGTAGCCCAAAAGTTTACGATGGTCACTTTGTTCAGGGAGGTAGTTTTTTTCAAATTGACGGGTTTGCCGTTTAAATCGGGCAAAGTGAAATTGGGAGCCGGGAAACCCTCGATGGGTTTGGCGCTGTCCGCAACCTGATGACGGCTTCCCATGCGGACACCTACAACAACAGCGGCTAAAATGATACAAACCAGAATTAAAACAAAACCAAATTGCCTTTTTTTCAAGATTTTCACTCCAGTTTTATTTTATATACGATGAAATAAATTTTTAAATGATAGACAATGAACGCAAATCTAAGTGAAAAGGACTTAGACAGGATTAACATGATTTTATGGATTTACAGGATTTTTTTAAAACTTCAATGAAATTTGAAACCATGGAGTTGCTTTTTCTCATGAAACAGATGACGAATGTTTCGATCTCCTTGGTGTATGGTAACCTTTTCGAACTTTTTTATACAAACTGCCTGTTTGCCTCGGGATGTTTTTAGCATCAAAAATATAAATACAAATCCGGGACATCCGGATTCGGGTTTATCATGCTAAGGGCCTTTTTTTTTCAAAGAGTGACCGTAGCCTATGGAAATTAATAAGATACTAGCATGAGTTGGGAAGGGGAGTTTGGCATGGAGATTTTGGGAGAAGAGGGCCTTTTTCAGATATTCGATAATGACCGTAGGAAATTTATCGGTGAAATTTTTTTAAAGTATCTTGGAGATGAAAAAAAAGGGATGAAGAGGGTCGGAAGGATTCCTGATCTTTGGATAAAAACCGCTGGGGGTATTCAGGGCCCTTATTTGTGGAAAGAGACACAGGTTTATCGGGTTATGGATTTTGATATTTCGAAAAGCAAAATTTGGTTGCAAGCCGTTAAAGATCATTTGCTGGTTCTTAACTGTGAGAAAAGCTTGGTTCCAAATTATGAATGAGTAATAAAATATGATAGGGTAAAAACCTAAAGGTCAAAACCAAATAATAGAAATGTGGTGATCAATAAGATGTCCAAACACCATCACCATGATCGGTGCCGGGAAAGGCATAATCATCGACGACGTTGTGATGAACGGATGTATTTGGCATATCCTATGGGATCTATGCCCGGCTTTGAGCCGTCTCCGGCTCCAAATCCTTGTTCCCCGAGTGAAAATGTAGAAGCAATGCAGGGATATGGCGGTTCCTGCTTTATGACTCCCACAGGCCCGGTTTGCCCGGGAACGGGAGGCGGGAGCTGCTACATGGGACCTGGAGGAATGGTATGTCCCGGGACCGGCGCGGGCGGATCCTGTTTTATGACGCCTCAGGGCAGGGTATGTCCTGCTCCGGGATATGGCAGAACCTATTAAAATGATAGTTTGAATGCTTGTCTCAACCCACCGGCTTTTAGCCGGTGATGTTGAGTCCAAACGGTTTTCAAAACGAGGATGGTATAATCAAAGCGAGTCAAAAGGCTCGCTTTGATTACTTTAACCTCGATCCGGCAAGTAAGTGACAATTTTTCTGCGTTGACGCAGAAAAATTGGCCGGATCGGGTTCATTGTTCGAATCTGGCAAGTTTAAATGCGACTGAGGTTTTTGGGGTTACTTGCCGGATTCAAGTTTAATAAAGGAGAGAAATCAGACGGAGTTACCTGTACCGGAAATTCTTTCTAGAGGATAATCCTGTAGGGGATTTCTAATGAGCATAAAGCCTTGACGGGGATTGTTAAAACAAGTGTGGAAGCCGGTTGCCTTTAGCGTGAAATGTAGGTTGACGAAAAACGCTTCATGTAAAAGAAAAAATTGCGTCAACAATATGAATGACTAAGAACAATATGTTTTTTAAGGGCCGGGGTTTTGTTGGGCAATATAGTCGGAGCTCATTTGTCCCAAAAGATGAATAAGATCATCGACGATATCCCCTAAGTCATCCACCATATCGATTTTTTTTTCAATCTGATGTTTTTTACTTAGGGCCAGACTTTGCAGGTCTAGAGCGCTCAAGCTCAACTGGCGCATGGTGTTGCTTAAAGCAGCTATCAATTCAACGGTGTAATTGATTGATGGTTTGATATCGGGCATTTCATGTTCCAATTCCATTTCCACGGTAACATCCCCTCCATGCTGTTATCTTATGATCTATTCACCCAAAGGGTTTCTTAAAATCAACATTATATTTAGTCCCTGGCGCAATGGCGCGATAATTTCATAGAATGGTAGGGGAAGCACCCGAAGTTTGATAAAAAGAGGTGAGTTTTTATGTCTAAATGTCATCATCACCACCATCATCATCACCATCGTCGTGACCGTTGTGAAGGTTGGGATCGCCCTGAGAGGCCAATGCCAATGGAGCATCCGTGTATGCCAATGCCTGAAGGATGTGGCGCTCCTCGAACAATGCCTATTGAAGGTCGTTGCGTAATGACGCCACGAGGACCTATTTGTTGTGTGGCCTTACCTCATCGCAGAATGTGGTAAAATTCCATTGGATTCATTTCCTTGATTATAAAATAAAAGCTATCCGGAAAGTTATTACCGGTGGCTTTTTTTATTTCGGATTCATCGATTAATTCTTGACACCAAAGATGGGTGGTAGTATTGTAAAAAAGTAGTAATTGCGCGCGCGCGCCAGAGAAAAAGAGGTATGGATATTAAATGGAAGCTGACGGTGGTAGGTTGGAGTTTGTGACTTACTATGGTTTCATGCCTTAATCTTTGTAGAATGTTATGGTTTGACCAAGGGTGAAATAAGGTCAATACTGGGTCATTTGTGCTGAACGGTGTGTTCCGCACAAATGCACATTCTCCTCAAGGCAAAGCGACATCATGTTGGCGTAATGCTTTTTTATTGAAAATGCTTCTTCGCCCCAAGGGCTTGAGGAGGGTCAACTTTGAAAAATATCTTTTCCAAACGTTTTAAAAACTTAATGTTTATTTTGGGAGTCATTGGCCCGGGGTTAATCACGGTTAACGCCGGCAATGACGCAGGTGGTATCGCCACCTATGCCGCTGTAGGAGCTTCTTACGGATATAAAATGCTTTGGGGGCTCTTCTTAATCACATTCAGTCTTGGGGTTATTCAAGAAATGAATGCCAGAATGGCGGTGGTAACCGGTAAAGGTTTGTCGGATTTAATTCGGGAACGGTTTGGAGTTAAACTGACTTTCTTTGCAATTACGGTCCTTTTAATCGCTAATTTTGGAGTTATTCTCGGAGATTTCGCCGGAGTGGCAGCCAGTATGGAGCTGTTTGGCGTAAGCAAATTTATTTCCGTACCTTTTGTGGCTGTCGCGATTTGGTTTTTGGTTACCAAGGGTTCTTATAACAAGGTTGAAAAGATTTTTTTATTATTTACTTTTGTTTTTTTCGGGTATATTATTGCTTCGTTTTTAGCCAAACCGGACTGGGGAGAGGTCTTTAAACAAATGACAGTCCCCACTCTGGAAATGAACCCCGGTTTCTTGCTTGTTTTTATCGGAATGATTGGCACTACGATTACACCCTATATGCAATTTTACTTGCAATCTTCCATCGTGGATAAGCATTTGACTTTAGATGAATACAGATATGAAAAATTAGATGTCTATTTGGGAGCTTTTTGGGGAAACGCCGTTTCCTTCTTTATCATTGTTTGTACGGCGGCAACCCTTTACAAAGTGGGTGTTTCCATTACCAGCGCTCAGGACGCCGCAACTGCGCTCAGGCCATTCGCGGGTCAATATGCTTTTGTTTTATTTGGAGTGGGGCTTTTCGGGGCTTCTGTTCTGGCGGCGTCGATTATTCCTTTATCCACTGCCTATGCAATTTGTGAAGCTTTCGGTTGGGAGCGCGGGATGAATAATAAGATATCCGAGGCCCCTGCTTTTTTTGGAATCTATTTGGCATTAATTTTACTTGGGAGTTTGCTGATTCTGATTCCCGGGATTTCGCTTATGAAATTGATTTTGGTAACTCAGCAGATAGCCGGGATTTTAGTCCCGGTGATTTTGATTTTTATGATTTTCCTTGTAAATGACCAAGGGATTATGGGTGAATATAAAAATACACCTTTACAAAATTGGATTTCCTGGATTACAGTCGTTTTTATCATTGCCTTATCCCTGGTGATGCTGATTTCTCCACTTTTTAGCCATTGAAGAATCGAAATAAATTAAATTGAAAAAAGCAAAACCTCGGTTTTTCTGAATAAGATAAGACGAGGTTTTTTGTTTATCAGGGAAATTCTCTGATTGGGAAATTTCTAAATAGTTATAATTGTAATTTATGTATTATAATGGTAAAATTTCTGTGAGGTGATCTTTTATGGATAGAAAATACTTATTGAAGCCGGATAACCCGGATTTACGGGATTACTTTTACCGCAGTCATACTCTCAAGTCTCTTAAAGAATTACCGGCGACTATCGATTTACGCAATAAAATGTCCCCTGTTGTTGACCAGGGACCGCTGGGTTCATGTACTGCCAACGCTATTGTTTCCGGACTCCGGGAATATCTGGAGATAAAGGCGGGTCAAGAGCTGGTGCGTCTATCAAGGCTTTTTCTCTATTACGAAGAAAGAAGGCTTGAGAACACGATTCATGAAGATAGTGGCGCTTCGCTAAGGGACGGGATGAAAGTTTTAGCGCAAATCGGTGTCTGCCCGGAAGAAGATTATCCTTATGATATAACTAAATTCACCGAGGCGCCCAGTCCAGTGGCGACTGCCCATGCAGCTCAATATAGAATCAATGAATATCACCGGATTGTCGACTTGAAAAGTCTTAAGGTTGCATTGTCGGAAGGGCTCCCGGTTGTTTTCGGGTTTCAGGTTTATCAATCTTTTGAATCCGAACAGGTGGCAAAGACAGGGAAAATACCGATGCCGAAAAAAGATGAAAAAATCTTGGGGGGACACGCGGTGTTGGCAGTCGGATATAGCGATCAAGGGGAAAACGGCGACTTAAGCGGAAATTTATTTGTCCGGAATAGTTGGGGGAAGGAATGGGGCGATCAAGGCTATTGTTATATGTCTTATAAAGTTTTTAACAAATTAGTCATGGATATGTGGACCGGGCACTAAAAAAACATAAAAGCTTGGAAAAGTTGATTTCTACAAAAAAGGAGGTCGGATACCAAAATACTTTGGACCTTCTTTTTTGCTTGCAAAAATTTATAAATAATCTTTGGGATTCACCGGGGTCCCGTTTTTACGGATTTCAAAATGCAAGTGAGGCCCGGTGCTTAATCCTGTTGTGCCGACTTTCGCCACAACCTGCCCTTTAACGACTGTTTGCCCTTTATCAACCAACAATGCCGAAGCATGACCGTAAAGAGTTGAAAAGCCGGAACCATGGTCAATCAATAGCATCTTGCCATATCCGCCATTATACCCTGAGAAGATGACGACTCCCGAGTCCGCCGCCAAGATAGGGGTTCCATATTCAACGGCGATGTCAAGACCAGTATGAAATTGGCGTTTGCGTAAGATAGGATGTATTCGCCATCCGAAATTCTGCACAATTTGTCCCCTGACCGGCCAGATATATTTACCGGTACCGAGGTTGGTTTGATTTTTTTCTTGATATTGGCGGATCTCCGCTTCGATTTGTTTGGATGTTTGCTCCAACTCATCAAGGGCTTTTTCTAATTCATTGCGGCTACCCTGGATGCTCTCCAGTTCTTTCTGCTTTTTCTGCGTGACTTCTAATTTGTTGTTCATAGCCTGCTTGTTTTGATCTTTTAATTGAACAAACAGCTCTTTTTGGTTGTTTAATTCCTGCTTTTTTTGGACGATTTCCTGTTTTTTTTCGGCAATCAATTTTTGTTGTCCTTGCAAGCTCTGGATCATATTGATATCAATTCTGGCGAAACGACCGACTGTTTCAAAACGGGAGACAAAATCAGTAAAGTCTTTGCCGCCGAATAAATATATCAACCAATTTTGATAGCCGTGCATGTAAAGGGTACGTAAGCGTTTATTGAGTAATTCTTTTCTACCGCTCAGTTGCGCTTCAACGTCGTTTAAATCCGATTCGGCTCTATTGACCTGGGTTGAGATCACGGAAATCTGTTGTTCGGTAGTGCCGATTTTATTATTTAAGTTGGCCAAATTATGATCGATTTGTTCCAACTCCTGTTGTGTTTTAACAAGCGTCCCCAAGACCGATTTTTCTTTCTTTTTGGTTTCGGTCAGTTTTTTATTGGTTTGGATGATTTGATTCTGGACTTCATCCAAGGAAGCGCAAAGTCCCATCGACGAGCAAACAAAAACCATCGCCCCAATAAATCCCCAAAAGAATCGTTGTTTTAAAATATTCATAATAGTCGCGTCTCCATAATAGTTTCATTAAATTATGGTTCCTGAATCGGACAAGCCTTTAACAAGAAGATCAGATCCATAAATAAATCATCTAGAAAAATGAGATCCATAGTTAAATCATCGGCAAAAAAATCAGATTCATAAGTTAAAGGTTGTACCCTCTCAAAAATTAGAAGAAATATGATGATGCTTGACCCATTTTATCAATAAGCCTGTAAGCCTTTAAATTCCCCGATTTGTCATGATATTTCATAGAAAACCATTCTTTGAAAAATACAAATTCATTATGGATATTACATTTGTTATGAAAAGTTAACTGAACTCTAATAGATTTCTAAGAAATTAATGATATTAAGATAAAGTATTATTTTTTAAGGCATTTTTGTTTTTTAACAGGAGGGTCAACATGGCTTTGCATTACAGCTGGAATCTGTTTAAATATTCTCTTAATTTGTTGCTTTTTATAACTGAAATCGGTTTATGGGGGATTTTCATTTATTATGCGGTGATTTCGATATTTGGTTGGTTTAAAAGAAAAGAACCTTTAGCCAGCCAATTCCCTTTTAAAACTAAATTTGCGGTATTAATTGCAGCTCATAACGAAGAAACAGTCATACCCGGTGTGATTGACAGTATAAAAAGAGCGCATTATCCGAAATCCCTTTATGAAATTTTTGTTATTGCTGATAATTGTGAGGATAATACGGCCCAGGTTGCCCGGGCTCATGGAGTCAATGTTTATGAAAGATTTGATCCGGTGAAGAAGGGAAAAGGTTTTTCGCTGGAATGGATGTTTAAAAATCTATTTGGTTTAAAAACCAAATATGACGCAATTTGTATCTTGGATGCTGATAACTTGGTATCAGCGAATTTTTTTGCAGAGATGAATAAATATCTCTGCATGGGACATAAAGTGATTCAGGGTTATTTGGATAGCAAAAATCCTCACGATACATGGGTTTCGGGCAATTATTCCATCGCTTATTGGATTAGTAACCGACTTTTCCAATTGCCCCGGCATTACTTGGGTTTGAACTGTGCTTTGGGGGGGACCGGATTTGTTATGTCTACGGACGTCTTGCGGGAAACCGGTTGGGGTGCGACATGTTTAACGGAAGATTTGGAGTTTTCAATGAAATTGGTGTTGAAAGGAATGCGGGTGGCCTGGGCTCATGAAGCGAAGATATATGATGAAAAGCCTTTGCGCCTGTCGCAGTCATGGCGGCAAAGGACTCGCTGGATGCAGGGACATAGCGATTGCGCCCGCCGTTTTGCCGCAAAATTATTTTCGAAGGCTTTTCATGAACATGATATGGTAGCTTTTGACGCCGCATTATATTTGATTCAGCCCTTTTTAATCGTTATCAACGGGCTGGGAATGTTATTAGGGACGATTCAATATTGCAGCAAGATGTTTGCTCATCACCAGATGATGATAACCGGTCAGACCTGGATTTATATGGGGATTATTGCCTTTTTGACCTATGTTTATATTATTTTTGTAATTGCTGAAGGCAAACTGACAAAAAAAATCGTCGCTTATTTCTTACTATTTCCGATTTACAGCCTTACCTGGATTCCCATCATCATTCAAGGTTTCATCAATCGTAATCGCCACGATTGGGTACATACAGTGCATACCAGGGCTATTGACATTACAGATGTTGAACAATTGAAAAAAGTGGTCTAATAAAGGCTTCCAAAATGAGAGTACCGGCCGGCTTGGGTTATTTTGTTGAAATTGCCAATGGTTTGATGCAGGAAAAGGCGGGGGAAGCTTGAAATCTTGTTCGTTTTAAACCTTCCTTGAGCTTATGGTGTGGCTAAACTTCAACGAAATTGGAAAGGAAATCAAAATGCGTTCAAAACCAATAGAATTCATGATATTTATCGTCCTAGGAATTGCCCTGATCGTGGGTGTTCCAAAATTGGGAACCGCAGCCCAGTTCGGAGAGACCGTAGTTCCCTCCAAAGCGTCGGTTACGGGCAATAGTATAACGCCCAATGAATTGGGCCGTATTATGATTTTGGAATATCATTTAATCGGTGAGCCCGAAGGAGAATGGCGGCGGACCCCCGATAATTTCCGTAGAGATTTGCAGATGCTATATGATAATGGCTATTATCCGGTGCCGTTGGAAGACATGGTAACCGGCAATTTGAAAGTGCCGGTCGGTAAAACTCCCTTTGTGATTACGTTTGACGATTCCAGCCAAGGACAATTCCGTTTCTTGAAACAAGGAGACCAAGTGGTGGTTGATCCCCGTTGCGCAGTAGGCATCATGGAATCTTTCAAAAAGATACATCCTGATTTCCCCCTGACGGCAACATTTTACGTATTGCCTCAAATTCCAAAAGGATTACGCCTTTTCGGCCAGGAAGAATATATTCAACAGAAGCTGGCATACCTGGCTACTCATGGTTACGAAATCGGCAACCATACCTATTGGCATCAAAATCTCGGTAAAACCGATGATGCCGGAGTCCAAAAAATGATTGCCTTATGTGTCAAAGAAGTGCAATCCTATGTGCCGGGATACCGGGTTCATTCTTTGGCTTTACCCCTTGGTGTTCATGCCAAAAACCGTATTTTAGAACGTGAGGGAGTTTATCAAGATACCCGTTATCATAACGACTCGGTTTTACTGGTCGGATCGGGCCCTGCTATTTCTCCCTTTATGAATAGTTTTGATCCTTATAAACTGGAACGGATCCAAGCCGGTGATACCGCATGGGGTCCCAAAGCGTATGTTGCCTATTACCAAAAGCATCCTTCCGAAAGGTTTATCAGCGACGGAGATCCCGCTACCCTCTCGGTACCCAAAAGTTTGACCGATAAAGTCAGAAATTCCATCCGGGGTCAATATAAAATAAAAATTGTCGAGTGATAGTTCAAGGGCCGCCCAGGAAACAATGGTTAACTTTATATTAAAGCGGGTCCGATGATTTGACTTTAAAAAAGGGAAGAGCTATACTTAAACTGTAATTGATAATGGTTATCAATATCAAGGGAAGTGGTGAATATAGGTAAAGAAGAAGATATCCTTTATGAATATTTGAAAAATAAAGATCTTAAACTAACCGGGCAGCGGAAAATCATATTGGATGCCTTTCTCGGTATTGAGTCCCATATCACAGCGGAAGAACTATACGACATTATTAAAAAAAACAATTCGGAAATCGGAGTAGCGACCGTCTACCGCACGCTTAAGATTTTATGTGAGGCGGGGCTGGCCAACGAAGTGAAGTTTGGTGATAAAGTAGCCCATTATGAGCATCTGTTTGATCACGAACATCATGATCATCTCATTTGCATTCAGTGCGGCAAGTACACGGAATTTTGTGACCCCGATATTGAAGAACTTCAACAAAAACTGGCGGACCGGAATCATTTTAAAGTGCTAAGACATCGGATGGAATTATACGGAATTTGTGGAGATTGTCTTATGAAATAAATTATTATGATTGTTGATTGATAATGATTATCAAATTCAACTGTTGGGATTCGAAATGGAAGGCAACTTATTTGGCTGAGGCCAGGGAATGAATCGCCGTCGTTGAGGCTATCACCAACATGAAGGAGGAGTACCATGGTAAAGTGTCTTGATCAAATCACTATTGGCAAAAAGGGAACCATCCAGGCCATTCAAACCGATCATGTGACAAAAGAACGACTGGAGAGTTTAGGCTTAATAAAAGGTGTTGAGATTGAGGCAGTTCGCAAGTCGCCGCTGGGAAGTCCGAAAATATTTCGGTGTCTCAACACGTTGGTAGCCTTGCGTAATGATATTTCACGGCAAATTCAGGTGGAGGTTCCTAATGAATGATGTGGAGAAGCCCATTCGTGTGGTGCTAATCGGAAATCCCAATACAGGAAAGACTTCATTGCTCAATGCTTTAACCGGAATGAGTTTGCATGTGGGGAATTGGCCCGGTAAAACCGTTGAAAAAAAAGAGGGGCAGTTCTATTTCAATGACCGGCTGATCAATATTGTCGATTTACCGGGCACTTACAGCATTGCTCCCTACAGCGAGGAAGAAAAGGTATCGCATGATTATTTAATGTCCACTGATTCGGATGTCATTATTCAAACCATTGATGTCAATGCTTTGGAGCGTAATTTACTGATGACGATGGAGCTATTGGCTCTGGGCAAAAAGATCGTGTTGGCTTTTAATTTCAACAAAGAAGCAAAGAGGCGGGGGATCACTGTCGATGTTCCCGGGATCCAAAAAGTGCTGCAGATTCCGGTGGTACCAATTGAGGCTAATAAAGGCGAAAATACCGATGAATTGCTAAGAACCGTTTTGGCGGTAGCCCAAGGTGAATTTGGGGTTCCGAATTATCTTCCGTTATTGTTGAAGGAAGATTATCAAATCCATCACGACGACTCGGTGGCTTTTTTTAAAGAGAAACTGGCGCCCTTTTATTCAACGGAAAAGACCAATCGGAGAACGGAAAAAATAGATGGGGTGTTATTAAATAAGTACACTGCTTTTCCTATTTTCTTGATGGTGATATTGTTGATGTTTGAGGCTACTTTTACACTATCCGGACCATTGGTCAATATGATTCATGATTTCTTCGGATATTTGGGTAAACTCGTCGGTATGATCAAAATGCCCAGTTTACTTAATTCCTTAATTTCGGAGGGCATTATTGGCGGAGTGGGTTCGGTACTGGCTTTTGCGCCTCTCATTTTCATTCTTTTTCTGCTCATTGCTTTATTGGAAGATAGCGGCTATTTGGGAAGAACGGTGGTTCTCGTTGATCCGCTTTTTCAAAAATTGGGGGTATCGGGCCGGACTTTTATCCCGATGATTCTGGGGTTTGGTTGTAATGTTCCGGCTATTATGGCGACTCGGACCATAAAGGATCGCCGTGAAAGAATGATCGCTATTTTTACGAATTCTTTCATGTCTTGCGGAGCGCGTCTACCGGTTTATCTCCTCTTTACCGGTGTCTTTTTTTCCCAGAAAGCCAGTCTGGTCGTTATCATGCTTTATCTATTCGGCATATTGATTTCCTTCGGAGCCAGTTTTGCTTTATCCCGCTTGATTCGGAGTCAGGGGCAACAGGCTTTAATTATCGAGTTGCCTCCTTATCGGATGCCGACCATCGCCAATGTGGTTAAACATGCTTGGTACCACACCAAAGAATTTATGAAAAAAGCTGGAACCATCATTATCGCTTCGGTACTGGTCATCTGGACACTCGCCAGCTTACCTGCAGGGGTCGTTTACGGTTCGGAAGCCAGTTTACTTGGTAAAATCGGTCATTTTATCAGCCCATTTTTCAAACCCCTGGGATTCGGCGATTGGACCTTTGCCGTGGCCTTAATCTTTGGGGTGATAGCGAAAGAAGTTATTATCGGAACTTTGGGTACGTTATATGGAGTCGGCGCTACCACTCTGGCCCAGGCTCTTCCCAAGTTTATTACACCCTTGGGAGCGCTCAGTTTTTTGTTCTTTGTATCCTTATACATCCCTTGTATGGCGGCAATTGCCACCATCCGTCAGGAAAGCGGCGGTTGGAAATATGCCGTTCTGCAACCGGTATTCACCATCTCTATCGCCTGGCTGGTTGCTTTTGGGGTATATCATTTGGGGTTAATGTTAGGCTTTCACTAAGAAGGAACTATATTTTTCCTGCTTGAATCCGGTTGGGATTTCTTAAATATGCCAAGCAGGAAAAGCCTGAGGGCGCGCATTTTGGCGCGCCCTTTCTGATCAAGTTAAATACTGCGAAACCCTTTTCCGATGATTTCCGAAGTATTGGTAATCGTAATAAATGACCCCGGATCATTTTCCCGGATGTATTTCCGCAAGCTAACAGCCTGGGCCCTTGTTACCACAGTGGTAATCACATGTTCCTCGTGATCGGTGAAAGCGCCGTGGGCAATATGAACCGTAGCTCCCCGATGCAGGACATTCAGGATGTAGTTTTGAATTAAATCCGGTTTATTGCTGATGATGACCAATTGTTTACGGAGGTTTAAATTCTCGATCACCGAATCGATAAGGAATGCCTTAAAAATCAATCCTAAAAAAGAGTACATTCCGATGCGAATCCCATAAACAAAACAGGCCAATATTGTGATTACAAAATCAGCAATTAATAAGGCCTTGCCAATATCGATGTCGGTAAGTTTGTTGAGGACTTTGGCGACGATATCGGTTCCTCCGGTGGACGCGTTTTGGTTGAAGGTAATTGCCGAACCCACTGCCGGCAAAAGGATCGCCATGATTAACTCCAGCATGGTATCCTTGGTAAAAGGCATATTCATCGGGAATATTTTATCCAGAAACCAGACCATGGCGGAAAGCATCAGACTGGAATATACGGTTTTAGAACCGAAATTCCGCCCAATCATCGCATAACCGGCGATTAAAAACAAAATATTGATGATCAGCATGATTGGACCGACATTGATATTGGGGGAAAAATGTTGCGTCACAATAGCGATACCACTTACGCCTCCGGTGGCGAAATGATTGGGAATTTTGAAGAAATGAATTCCAGCGGCTACAAGAGCTAAGCCTAAATTAATGAGCAGAAATTCTCTGCTTTTTTCATAAGTCAATTTCGGGAAAGTCAGTTTAAACATGAAACCTATCCTTTATCGCGATGTATTATCGGTAAAAATATTATCATAGCTCAAATATTTAAGTCAACTTGAACTATATATGTTGAATTAAATTTTGTTGTTGTCAAAAATCCCGTTAGAAAATGAACGCCTATTTGACCTAACTCGCGCCTTTCTCGAAAGGTGAGCTCTTCCCCAATGATGTTGTTCAAAATTGTTGTTTCAGTGGAAGGGTAACCGCGAACTTTAAGTTCGAAGCCGCTGACCTCTAAAAGATTTTTGGCTTCGAAGGCAGCACGCACTTGTGCGTGGGGTTACCCTCCCACTGAATCCGCTTCATTGAAAAGCTTCATTGGGGGAGAGCTCGTCTTCATTTCATAAAGACGCGAGAGAGGTATAGACCTACAGTCTGCCTAAGTACTTGTTTTGCCTTTTGTCCAAATTATTTATTTCAACTCATATAGCTCGGATACTCAATCGATCAAAATCTGATTTAGATCACAAATCCTCCATTGGGGCTTAATACCTGGCCCGTGATGAAATCAGCTTCTTCGGAGGCTAAGAAATAAGCTGCAGCCGCGATGTCCCGGGGTTTTCCCAAACGTTGCAAGGGGGTGGCGGACCTTAACTCTGCCAGGTCTTCTCCCCGGAACGAATCCAACATCTCGGTTTGAATAACGCCGGGTGCGATACAATTGACCTGAATATTTGAAGGGCCAAGTTCTTTGGCCAGGGCTTTGGTTAGTCCGATAACCCCGGCTTTGGCTGCCGAATAATGAACTTCACAGGACCCTCCGACCAAGCCCCAAATGGATGCGATATTAATAATCTTTCCCTTTTTTTGGGGAATCATGAATTTTAATGCCGCTTGCGAGCAATTAAATACTCCTTTTAAATTGACATTCATCATTTCATCCCATTCGGCTTCAGTAATATCGATAAACAATTTTGAGGCGGCAATGGCGGCATTGTTGATTAAGATATCAATGCCGCCGAAATTTTGGGCGCAGAAGTCAGCCATTGCCTGGACTTCGGGCTTTTTTGCCACATCGGCCCGGAAAACCGCCGCAGATATTCCCTTTTTCTGCAGATTTTTTAAAAGATCAAGGGCGGCTTCCTCCGAGCGGTTATAATTCAGTAGAACATGATAGCCCCGGGAACCAAATAATTCGGCGGTTGCTTTGCCGATGCCCCGGGAAGCGCCGGTTATGAGCGCCGTAGCGGCCTGGTGAATCATGGAAAAACCTCCATTTCAAGTTATAGCTAACGTCAGAAGGATGATTCGGAAGTATCAAAATTTGTTATGCCATAAGTATACCTGAAGTATTTTAATGTTGAAACCTTCATTTTAATCATGAAGATCGTTTCCAGGTGGGAAGATATATTTCAAAGCCACCGGGGACTCTATTGCGAAGCATTTGTAAATTAAGGCGGATTGGTATATAATGGTGTCCAGATTGAATCCAGGGTGCTATTTTTATAGCCTAACAGGGAAACAGGTTAGAATCCTGTACGGTCCCGCCACTGTAATTGGGGAGTTTCTTAAAAACCATCATTCGCTGAATAATGGTTTTAGTCACTGGGAAATCCCGGGAAGACGGTAAGAAACGATGAACCTGAGTCAGGAGACCTGCCTTGGAGTATCCGTCCAGCCTACGAGAGATGGGAGTGGGTTCATGGTGTTACCATTAAAGTCTTTTTCCATTTACATGGGGATAAGGCTTTTTTATTGGCCGGATTTTAAACAATTTCCGGTTCAATTTGGGAGAATGCAAGCGCGCTGCAAATGAAGGGAGCTATATTTGTGAAGAAGCATGGAATTTGCTTAACGATTGTTTCAATGATAGGATTGATACTTTTTTCATCCGTAATTTGGGCGGATGATTCCGATAATAATGTTTCCGAGGAAGAAGTGGTGGTAACCGCTTCAAGGACGGCTCAGCCGGAGGCGAAGGCGCCGGGGAAAACGGAAGTAATCACCAAGGAAGAGATTGAAGCGTCGGGGGCGACGACCGTGGCGGAGGCTTTGGAAGATGCTGGAGAAAAGATTTCTTCTTATGGCGGAAAATCGGGAGTTGCAAGTATTCAATTGGACGGAAGCGATGCCAGTCGAACTTTGGTTCTAATGAATGGGATACCTGCAAATACTGGATGTAGCGACTCTGTGGATTTGAGATCTTTCCCGACTGCAGGTATTCAGCGTATTGAAGTGGCCCATGGTCCATTATCCGCTTTATATGGTTCAAACGCTATGGGAGGCGTAGTTAACATTATCATAGACCTAACCGGAGAGACAATGAATCAAATTAATCAAAGTAGCGGTAGTTTTAGAACCCAAAGTACGGCTCTCTTGATGCAACGGTTGAATTGGGGGTTGGCCATCGGAGGAAGTACAACCAATGGCTACCGGGAGTATAGCGAAAATTACGATAACTATGTATTGGGTCAGTATGATTTCTTTGAATTGGAGGATGAATATCTCAAATTGAACTGGCAAGTGTTAAGCACCCATGGACATTTTCCAGGTTCGTTAAGCGCTCCAAGTAAGGACCGCCAGTCAGAAAAAAGAAGTCAAATCGATCTGAGTGGTTGTAACAAGTTTTGGGGCGGTAGTTGGGAATATAAAGTATATGGACAGTATTTGAATTATCAATATGATAGTAATAATCCATATGGATCTTCTTATGCTGAGCATCAAACCACTAAAACCGGTGTAGATATGGCGGGATTTTATCAACTTGGAAGTCACGAAATAATTAGTGGTTTCACAATGAAACAAGATCATTTCAATAGTACAGATAGTGGAGTACATACCCAAAATAATGAAGCTCTCTTTGTTCAAGACAGTTGGAGCTTCATTGACTTTCTGACTCTGGTTTCAGGAGTACGCTGGGATCAGAATTCTGCCTTTTCTTCACCGGTTTCGCCAAGAATAAGTTTGGTGAGTACGTTCTTGGACCCATTCAGTATCAAGGTAGGATATGGAAAAACATTTAAAGCTCCTACCGTTAACGATTTGTATTACAACGATGCTTATAGTAAAAGCAATCCTAATTTAAAAGCAGAAACCGGAGAGCGCTATGATCTGATCGGAGAATGGAAATCAGATCATCAAACTGCTGTAATTGACATGTTTCTGAGCAATTTGAAAGACGGAATTATCTGGGAATCAGATGATGACACAGGGATTTGGTCACCCATAAACGTTAATAAAGTACGCAGTAAGGGAATCACCTTAAAGTGGGAAAAGACTTGGATAGGTCCGTTTTCAACTACATTCGGCTATAGCTGGATTGATAAGGAAGGTTACAACTCCACTAGCGGTGAATATGATGTGGATTTAAATACATTGGGTAAGCAACAATTGGATCTGGGTTTAAAATTAAATTATCATGTATTGCAATATGGGCTGAATTGGAATTTTGTCAAAGATCGCAGCAATGATCTGCCCGATTATGATGTGCTCAACTTGAATGTCAAATATCTGGTGAATAGAAATTTAAGTTTTGCTTTTGCGATCAATAACGCAGCTGATCACTATTATGAAGTGAATAAAGATTACCCTATGCCCGGACGGAGTTATACTTTAAGCACAAAGTATACTTTTTAGGCGGTATGGATGTTTAGAAAATGTTTGATGACTTCAATCGTATTCCATATGCTATTGATAATCGGAGCGGGGATCGACTCGCCCCATCCACCGATGCAGCCGAGGCCGGCCGTATTTCAGTTGATGGCTGCCAATGTCCATGATACGGCAGGAATGGCAGAGAGCATTGGGGAAACCCAACTCGCAGTGAGAACGAAATCAGTGAGTGTATCTCATTTTAAGAAGGCATCCGATGACGCCAAGACTTTGCAAGTTGGGCGTCATCAGATTCCACAGCCTCAACCGAAGGATGGGGTCGCTGATAGTCCGGAAAGCGGGGCTAGGGACGCTACTGCCTATTTTGGCAGCGGGGAAGGGGAAACCGATCAAAGCGGCCTAAATATCCCAAGCGCTTCCATGACGGGAAGCAATTCCAACGGAAGCCCATCTTCTGGTGAAAATATAGGATTGGGGGGAAGTGATTTTGACAAGGGGGCTGCGGGAGCAGGAAAGCAAGGGAGAGACAAAATAACGCCGCATGCTATTGACCAGCCGCGTTCTTATCCCCTGGAAGCCCGGAGTAAAGGCTGGGAAGGCACAGTAAAGTTGGAGGCCCTATTGAACAAGAAGGGACGCATTGAATCCATAAAACTGCTTCAATCGTCCGGATATAAAATATTAGATGATACTGCCATCCGGATGGTAAAGAAATGGCGTTATAAACCCGTTGTCAAAGATGGAGTCCCGATTGATTGGACCTTGCGAATTACAATCCCGTTTAAGCTGGAGGATAATTAAAATGAGTTTATTGCAACAAGGCGGTTTTTTCATGTTGCCGTTGCTGCTTTGTTCCATTATCATGGTGGCGGTAATTTTGGAGCGGCTAACTGTTTTTTCTCAAACCATGAAAAAGCCTTTGATAAATCGTGATAACCCGCAGGAGGTCATTAAAAAGCTACGCGCTCATCTGATGATCCTCTATACTGTTATCGTCATTGCGCCAATGCTTGGTTTAATCGGTACGGTGGTTGGCTTGATGAAATGCTTTCACTTGCTGGGAATCACGGCTGCCACCACTTTTGATCCCAAGATATTGAGCCTCGGAATTAGTGAAGCATTGGTGACGACGGCTGCCGGTTTGATTATTACGGTGATTGCGACGATATTTTACAATTATTTCAATACCTGCCTCGATGGTTATGTATTGGATTATAACAGTTCCCTTCAAGATGGCAACTTGGAAGGAAAAGAGCCATGAAAAAAGTTCCGATTCATTTAAAGCCGCTTCCGGAACCCCGTTTGGAAATATTGAACCTGATCGATGTTTTAATTACCTTGGTGGCTTTTTTTATGCTGGCTTCAACATTTGTGGCGGATCAATCCCAGCGGAATATTGGCATCAATTTGCCACAAGTCCGGCATTCCGGAATCGAGGACAAGGCTGACAGGCGGTTGGTGGTGGAGTTGAATAAAAAACACCAAATATTTTATCGGGGAGATTCCCTGAATCGGTTTCAATTAAAAGAGTTGTTTCAAAAACAGCCCGGGGATACTGTCTTTACGATCAAGGCGGACAAAGATTGCCGTTATTCCTGGGTGGTTGATTTATTGAATTTGGCGGCAGGGTGTAAATTGACGAAGATTGCTTTGGAAGTCCGAAAGTAGTCCCCGTTCGCGGCAAACGAAAGGTTCACCACAAAAGTGGGGAACAGGGAATGAAAATTCAGGATGGCTGCGTGCGACAAGAGCAATCTGAGCCTTGCCTCAATGTCATAAGGCTATGCTTCCATAAAATGGGACATGGATTCAAGTTGCCTATTTGACCTAACTCTTGCTCTTCCCCAAAGATGTTGTTCAAAGTAGTTGTTTCAGTGGAAGAGTAACCCCAGCCGTTGATCTCCAAAAGCTTTTAGACTGCGAGTCATCGGTTACTCTCCCACTGAATCCGCTTCATTGAAGAACTCCATTGGGGGAGAGCAAGAGAGAGGTCTGGGCCCGAATTTTCAAATTCATTACTTCCAGAAAATGTATCCATAGCCTTATGACATTGACCCTTTCCTTCCCCGTTACGGAGTGAACCTACGATGCTGATTCAAGAGGTGAAAAGACATTGAAACCACAGCGAAAAATCTTGATTTTTTTGACTCTAGTATGTATGGTGGGATTGTTTGGGCAGACCCAGGTCCTGCCCGCTCCTACAACGTTGCCCGGTTTACGCTATACCCGGCATTTTAAAATTGAAGAAGTTGGCAACCGTTGCCGGAAAATAACCGACGGGCAAGGGAACCAATTGTTGTTGGTCCCCCATGGCATGAAATCCCCCAAGGATTTTCGCAATCTCCCGGTTATTCGCATCCCGGTTCAAAGAGCCTTGTTTGCTTCGATGACCCAGGTTTGTTTATTGAGGCCTTTTCATAATCGGGAAATATGGGCCAGTGTGGTCGGGGTCACCAGCCCGTCGAGGGAATGGTATATCCCGGAAATTCGCAAAGGGTTGCAAAATGGGTCGATCCAATATGTCGGAGATGGTTATGAACCGGACTTTGAGATGATTCAAGCATTAGAACCGGAAATCGTTTTTACCTATGGCGGTCCCAACGGCCAATTCAAGTTGATGAAAAAACTATCCGAGTTGAAGATTCCTTATGCGGTTGATAATGAATATTTGGAAACCGATCCTTTGGGACAGTTGGAATGGCTTAAATTCGTCGCTGCTTTTTATGATCAGGGGCCGGCGGCTGAAAAATATTTTAAGCGGAGCGAAAGAACAATCCTTGATACGGCCCGAAAGTTACAGGAAAGAAAAAGGCCTAAAATTGCCTGGGGCATGATTTATAATGGGAAAGTTTATGTTGCGGCGGGCGATTCGTACGTTGCCAAAATGATCGACTTAGCCGGCGGAGATTATCTCTTTAAACAATTGGCAAGGGGTAAAACGGCCCTCAATATCGAAACCTTTTATGCGCAAAGCAAAAACGCGGACATTTTGGTGAATAGCGCTTATGCTCCCATGGTTCCCTCCATTCAAGCCATGGTGAGCCAGGCTCCCATTTTGGCAGACCTGAATGCGGTTCGCCGGGGCCGCGTCTGGTCGATGCAGCCATGGTATAATCAAAGGGTGGACCAAAACGATCAAATTTTATTGGATTTAGCTTCAATCTTTCATCCTGAAGTAATCAAAAACAGGCGGCTTGAAAACTTTTTAAAGCTTCCGCCTCGATAAGGTTGTACTAGTAGAGCGTATCGTAAATAAACGGCAATCAGAAATGGGCCAGATACGCTCTACTTAAGTAAAACGTTCACCGAACATTGAGTAGTTATTTAGAGAACGTTTTACTAGAAGACCGTGAAGAGTGACGGTTTGAGGGGCTGGGTTTCATGAATCACAAATACCGGATGACAGTAACAATTTCAATTCTTCTATTAGCGGCTGTTTTGGCTATGTTGATTGCCAATATCGCCATGGGGCCGATCAATATTTCGGTACCCAAAATCTGGGGTTCAATTTTTAGTTTCCACCGGCACGACGATGTTTATACCAATATTATCTGGAAGATCCGGATGCCCCGGGCACTGGCGGCGGTCTTCGGGGGAGCGGCCCTTTCGTTGTCAGGCCTTTTGTTACAAGTCCTTTTCCGGAATCCGCTCGCTGATCCCTTTATTTTAGGAATTACCCCCGGATCGAGTTTAGTTGTGGGATTGGTGGTTTTCCTGGGGGCTACCCTCGGCTTAAACGCCGTCCATCCCTTTTTGTTGGCAATAGCCGCCTTTATTGGGGCTATGGTTGTGATGCTCATTGTATTGGCAACCGCCAGAAAAATAAAAAATATTGTCACTCTGTTGATAGTCGGAATCATGGTGGGCTATTTATGCAATGCCCTTACCAATTTGATGATTGCTTTCGCCCAGAAGGAACAATTGCATTTATTTACGATTTGGGGTTTAGGCAGTTTTTCGGGTTTTTCCTGGCCGGAAACATGGATTTTAATTGGTGTGGCTACTATTCTGACAGGTGGAGCCATGGCCATTTGTAAGCCGTTAAATGCGTTGATACTGGGAGAAGATTACGCCCGGAGCATGGGAGTTCCCATTAAAAGGCTTCGAATAGGGATTATTTTGATCTCTTGTTTTTTAAGCGGTACAATGACTGCTTTTGCCGGTCCCATTGCTTTTATTGGCCTGGCTGTGCCGTATATTTCACGTTTGTCTTGCAAAACTTCGGATAACCGCGTATTAATCCCGCTCACAGTATTATTGGGAGGGTTTTTAACCAGCCTTTGTGATTTGGTGGCCAGAACGGCATTGCGACCCGCGGAAATACCCATTAGTGTGATTACTTCATTTTTTGGGGTTCCGCTGGTAATCGTACTTTTGTTAAGGAGGAACCATAGTTTATGAAGGGGATCAGTACCGATAAACTGGCAGTTGGTTATGGTTCCAAAATTATTCTGGATCAAATCAATTTGCAGGCCCTTAAAGGTCAAATCGTGGGTTTGCTCGGTCCCAATGGTTCGGGGAAAACTACCTTATTAAAGACACTGAGCGGTCTTTTGGCTCCGGTAAAAGGCGCAATCTTTCTGCATGGAAAAGATTTAACGTCTTACAGCAGCACGGAATTATCGAAAAATCTGGCGGTGCTTTTAACGGAACGGGTATCCGCCCCTTTGACGACGGTGTTTGAAATTGTTGCTATGGGCCGATATCCTTATACGGATTATGCCGATAAGTTGTCTCCGAAAGATACTGCTAAAGTTTGGGAATCGCTGGAGTTTGTTAGTGGTAGCGGGCTTGCCGGGAAGTTTTTTTCGAAATTAAGCGATGGAGAAAAACAAAAAGCCCTTTTAGCCAGGGCTCTTGCCCAGGAACCGGAACTGCTGATTTTAGACGAGCCCACCAGTTTTCTGGACCCGCGCCACCGTTATGAAATCATGGCCGGGTTTATCAGGCTGGCTCGTGAAAAGAAGACCACCATTATTTTATCATTACATGATATCGAATTGGCGGCCCGGTGTTGTGATAGTGTTTTTTTACTTAAAGGAAATCAAATATTGGGTTATGGACCGCCCGAGCAGTTGCTTACCGAAGAAAGCATTCGCAAGCTATATGATTTCCAGGGAATAAACTATCATGAGCTGTTGGGCGTGACGGAATTACAAAATCCTCAAATTCCCACTGTTTTTGTGGTGGGGGGGAATGGTTCGGGGGTAAAGGTATTTCGTCTCTTAAGCCGCCATCATTATGGAATTTGTTCCGGTATCATTCATGAAAACGATTTAGATTATCATGTCGGCAAATCCCTGGGAATCGAGATGATAACCGCAAAGGCATTTGAAATGATCGGCGAAGCTTCTTTTCAAAAAGCTTTAGCCCAAATAAACCGCTACAATGGAGTAATCGATGCTGGTTTTCCTGTTGGAATGATTAATCGTAAAAATATCGATTTAATCAAAACAGCCTTGGAAGCCGGAAAAGTGGTAATCAGCCTACGGCCTTTCGATGAGGCCCGGAACCTATTTGGCGATATGGCCGGAAAAATTCTCTATTGCAGGGGATTTTCCGAGCTCCTGGCGGTGCTTGACAATGAAGGCAAGATAGAAATTTGAAGGGGCTTACCCCCGAATCCCTCACAATCAATTCTCCAAACTGGCATGCAAAGCTTCAATCAACCTCCGATTACTTTGATCATCTTTAACAGCAACGCGGAAAAATTGTTGGCTTAACGAACGGAAATTGGCGGCATTGCGGATTAAAATACCTTGAAGAGCCAATTTATCCTGGAGAAGAGCCGCCGAAATCCGGGGAGTATCAATTTTGACCAAAATAAAATTACTTTGGGGCAGGAATGGTTTTAGGGAGGAGATTTCAAGCAATTCTTGAAAAAGCCATTCCTTTTCTTTTGCCAACCAGCAGGATGTTTTCTCCAAAAATCCGGGGATTTCGGATAAGTAATCGCCAATGATACAGGATAAAGCATTAACAGACCAGGGAATTTTATTTTGAGCCATTTTTTCGATCCATGAGGCAGGGCCTAAACCATAGCCTAGCCGCAAACCTGGCAGGGCCAGGATTTTGGTAAAAGAGCGGATAATAAAGAGATTATCGTAACTTTTCAGCCAGGGAACCATGGAGTAGCTGTTCCCGGGTATGGTGAGTTCAATAAAGGATTCATCCAGGATCAAAGTTACCTTTTTCCTTTTTGCCAAATCAACCAGGCTTATCAGCTCCGCAGGAGAAAGCAAAGTTGAAGTGGGGTTATTGGGATTACAAAAGAACAGGCAATCAATCCTATCGATTAATTCTGCAAGTTTTGTTAAGTCAGGCTTAAACCCATCAGCCTCCGGCAACGCATAATAATGGACATTCCCATTCACTAAACGGGCTGCTTTTTCGTATTCACTAAAAGTTGGCGCATAAATCAGCAGATTCTTCGGCCTTAATGTGTTCAGCAAAAGGTAAATGATTTCTGAGGCGCCGTTTCCGGGAATGATCCGGGAGGAGGGAACATCCAGATAGTGACCGATATTTTCACGAAGAGTTTGATATTCCGGGTCCGGGTAAAAGGAAAGATGGTCTAAATTTTTAGTGAAACGTTCTCTTAGGGACAGCGGCATCCCCAGCGGATTGATATTGGAACTGAAGTCCAGGAGTGTTTCGGGGTTACGATGCAACTTTTGGGCAACTTGATAAACATTTCCCCCGTGTTGATTATCAGGTAACAGCAATCTGGGCTCTCCTTTCTTTATTACAAACTTGCCGCGAAAATCACCAGGAAACCGATGATAGCGGTTACTGCCGAGGTATAATATAACATTTTAACCGTTTGCAAGATATCATGATTCACTAAGTCCCTGACCGGGTCGCCGATTGCCGGCTTTTGGACCCATTTACCGAAGTAGAGGTTGGTCCCGCCGAGTTGGACACCTAGACCACCGGCTACAGCCGCTTCCGGGAAGGCGCAATTGGGACTGGTATGGTTTCGACGGTCACGGCGCATGATGGTAAAACTATTGCGAAATCCTTTACCCATCAATAAAAAGCTAAAGGGAATCAATAGACCGGAGAGTCTTGCCGGAAGATAGTTGGCAAGGTCGTCAAGCCTGGCGGAAGCCCATCCCCAGTGTAGATAGGTCTCATTTTTGTATCCCACCATCGAATCTAACGTACTAATTGCTTTGAATGCAAAAGCCAGCGGAGCGGCTATTCCCAAACAAGAACCCATGACGATGTAAAAAAGGGGGGATATGACCGCATCCACTGTATTTTCAGCCGTGGTCTCCACGACTGCCCGAATGACTTCTTTTTCATCCAAATGTGCGGTTTCCCTGCCAACCAGCATGCCGAGCTGTTCCCGTGCTTTCGGAAGATTTCTTTGGATGAGCAATGCATGGACTTTTAAAGCTTCATCCGCCAGACAGCGGGTCGCTAATGCCGAGTATAAAAGATAAATATTTATAATGTGGAACAATAGGGGATGGATCCAAGCCCCGATTTTAAGAAGGAACCATATCCCGGTATAAGTGAGTCCCACTGTTAAAACGGCTAGAATAATACCGCAAACTCGTTCCCAAATCGCTTGGGAATAATAGCGGCAATGAATCTTACTTTGCAATCGCCGCAATAAAGTCTCTATCGTTTGAATCAGCTGTCCAATGATCCGGACCGGGTGATATAACCAATAAGGGTCCCCAATCAACCAATCAAGAATGACGGCAAATCCATAATCCACCAACAGGTCCATCATCAATTTTTCCATACCTCCGGTAGTCGTTAACTCTTTGGCCTGAGACAGATAGTCGTTTTATTAACCATTCAGCAGGGTTAAATAAGCATAGCCGCATTCGTCGACTTCGACTTTGGCAATACTGCCGATGTCTATTTTAAAACGCCAACAATCCTCGGGTTTGAATCTCAAGAGATGGGTAATCATGGTACGGATACAGCCGCCATGGCTTACCAGCAAGATTCGTCCCTTTGGATAATCTGGGATTAAGCCATCAAGAAAAGATATAATCCGTTGGCGAAATTGGATAAGGTTTTCTCCACCAGGAATGAGGCATGTGGGATCGGTCAACCATCGCCCGGCTTCTGCTGGGTATTTGGACTTGATTTCGTCTAAGGTCAGATTATCCCATAGGCCGAAATCCCGCTCTTTAAGGGAATCCACAGTTTGTACCGAGAGTCCGAAGGCCTTATTGATGATTTCCGCGGTTTGGAAAGTCCTTTTGAACGGGCTGGAGAAAACCGCATCGGGTATTACCCGGGCCAGCTTTTCTTTGATAGTATGGGCTTGGGCCATTCCCGCTTCAGTTAATTCCAGATCGGTCCGGCCAACAAAAGCTTTTCTTTTGCTGCCTTCCGTTTCGCCATGGCGTATCAAAATAAGTTCCAACATGGGTAAGCCTTTCCCTTATGGTAAAGTTTGAGGCCGCAAGTAAATCAGATAGACGGCAATTAAATAGAACAGCTGAGCTAATTCGCAAACTGCGCCCAAAATATCGCCGGTGATTCCATCGATTTTCGCGGCAAAAAATTTGATAATCAGGAATATAATAATGCCTACTATCAATAGGATTAAAATTCCTTTGATTCCAAGGATTAAAACCGATAAGATGCCGGTTATGGATAAGCCAATGAAGATCTCCTTTGGCCCGCAGAAATTAATAAAGTGAAGTCCCAGGCCATTCTGGCGCGCATACTTTTCCAGTCCGGCTCCAAAAGGGAGGGCCATTCTCCCGATCACCGGCATGAATACGATCAGTCCTAAGAATTTGGTCGGGATCTCCATGATAAAAAAGACATAACTCAGGATGACAAGGATCAGGGCTAAAACAGCATTTGTCCCGACCCGGCTATCTTTCATGATTTCCAGGATGCGTTCTTTGGAGCGATGGGAGAATAATCCGTCCGCTGTATCACCCAGTCCGTCAAGGTGAAGGCCACCGGTGAGGAAAATGTAGATTACGCATAAAAATAAACTGCTGATCATGGCGGGAAAAAGCAACCGCAGCAGATAAAGGCAACCAGCCAGAATACCCCCCAACAGTAAACCAATCAACGGGGCATATGCCAGTGAACGGCCGTAATCCTCCGGTTCCATGGAAATATTAAGCCTTAACGGAATCGTGGTCAAGAATTGGATTAGCCATACGATTTGCTTGACAATCCTCAAAGATAATGTACTCCTTCACGGTCATTGATAGGTGGACCATAGGAACCGGTTGCTTTTGAACTTGGAGTTATTTAATTCGCAGCGGAATTCCCGAGACACATAAATAGACTTCATGGGCAGCTGCAGCTAATAGCTGGTTAATCCGGCCGTGAATATCCATGAAAATCCGGGAAAGGCGGTTTTCGGATATCAGGCCCATCCCAAGTTCATTGGTCACCAGGATAATGGGAATATCCAGCTTGTCCCCACAAAGAATCAATTTTTGAAACTCTTTCCGGGTTTCCTCCTCAAGCGCGGTAATCACTTGGTGGCCGGCAGTTTCCCAATTGATTCCGGAGTCGAATAACAAATTATTAAGCATCACTGTAACACAATCCAACAAGACAGCTGATTTTCCCGGAGAGTTATTTAAAATCGGCATATCTAAATCGCGATAAGCCTCAATCGTTTGCCAATGGGAAGGCCGATGCTGGCGATGTTTGGCGATCCGTTCTTCCATTTCGGAATCGATGGGAAGTGCAGTTGCGATATAGAGGACATTGGAACCAGCCTCTGAAGCGACTTTTTCCGCATAGGTACTTTTGCCACTGCGAGTTCCGCCGGTCACTAAGATCAATTTTGCCATGGTTTTGATGCCTACCTTTTTATGCGCTATTTCTGGGCACAAATATCAACCAAGCTTTCACTGGCGATATTCGCTTCTTGAAAGGTGCCCATATGATTTATCATTTCCATGGCTGCATCGATGATCTGAAACGCCAACGCACATCCGGTCCCTTCTCCAAGCCGCATTTTTAAATATAACATGGGTTCTAAACCGATTTCTCTCATGATGAAATCATAGCCCGGTTCAGCTGAAGCATGAGAGGGGATTAGGTAGGATTTGACTTGCGGATTGATTCGATAGGCAATTAAAGCCGCAGCTGCTGAGATAAAACCGTCAATTACGATGGGAATACGGTGATAGGACGCCCCCAAGAAACAGCCGGCCAATCCGGCAATATCCAGTCCGCCCACTTTGGAGAGGACATCCAGTGGGTCTTCCGGATTCGGTTTGTTCAATGCCAAGGCTTTTTCAATCACCTGTTTTTTTAGAGCAAAACCGGCATCCGTTAAACCGGCTCCTTTACCAACTGCCAAATCGCTGGAACAACCGGTTAAAGCCATTAATATGGCACTACTGGAAGAAGTATTGCCAATACCCATTTCTCCGGTTCCCAGTAGATGATAGCCGTTTTCAGCCAAATCGGCTACAACATGGATGCCTACCTCAATGGCTTTGATAGCCTCTTCCCGGCTCATAGCCGGCCCTTTAGCCATATTGTCGGTGCCTTTTCGAATTTTTTTATTCAGTATACCTGGGCAATCCACTTCATCTTTAATGCCAATATCAATAATCCGAAGGTCAGAGTGGGCATGACGGGATAAGACATTGACACCGGTAATTCCTTTAGTAAAATTAATGGTTTGAAGTAAGGTTAATTCTTGAGGGCTGGTACTAACGCCTTCTTCATAAACCCCATTATCGGAAGACATGATAATAATACATTTTTTGGAGAGCTCATTGAATATTTTTCCGGTAATCCCGCTAATTTGAACTGCGATTTCTTCCAAACGTCCAAGACTGCCAATGGGTTTAACCAGGTTGTCCACTTTTTGCCACGCCTGTTTGATAATCGCTTCATCCAAAGGTTTAATGCTCTTTACAATTTCTTCAAAATTCATTCGTAGCGCCATCTCCTAATAGAATGATTTTTTAAATAAAAAAAATTAATCCTGGAGATTAATTTTCATGTCGAATATTTAATTTAATGAAAATTTATCACTAATTTATGGATTAGTCAACCCTGTTGGAGCGCGAAAAATCTTTAGATTATCCTGAAAACCCCGGCTATGCAGTTGAATAATCCGGCAATTCCTTGAATTTAGCGGAGGCGATGACGGGGGCTTTCCGTTACGAGCATGTATTGAAGGATTTTTTCAATGGGAGAGAAACAACTTCGATAATTACCGGTTGAATACGGATTTTATGCCGCAATCTCAGCAATTTTCGTAATGAGTTTCGGATCAAATGAACGATTTGATCCATAAGGGTATTGATATTATCCATCGTCAAGCTTTCATCGAGTGTCAATGTGAGTAAAATTTGAATGACTTGATGCTTGGGAGGCTGATGACTCATAGGAGATTCTCCTTTGGAATGTCGGTAAATTGGATACTTCGTTGGAATCTCGTAAGGATTGCCTCAAGAAGAGGCAATCCTATTTTCAGATCCCTAGCGGATGGACTCGATGCTAAAGTAAATTAAGATCCCTTATTGCACTGCACCAGAACCATAGCCACCAGAGGAGATAATCAGGATTTGGAACGGTAATTTCTTCTCAAGGAAGAAATTTTGTTTTTCAAATGTAAGGAATTTTTCAACGTCGATAAAGCCGGTTATAGCAGTGCCAGGGAATTTACCGACCAAGAACTTCTGATCTTCACTGACGATTTTAACCGTTGATTCAAGAATACGGTCTTTTTCTGGGATATGATCCATTTTATTGGCTCCTTTATTCTAAGTCTTGAGGGCATTCGCCTCTTCGGCGCAGGCCCTTTACTAAAATATGTTATCAAAAACATGAAAGTTCGTAACTTTACTCAATAAATTATTACTTCCCATATTTTTGTATGGTTATCTTATGGACAAAATTAATAAAAGCGTTCTCAAATGGAGGAAATAAAAATACTCCTAATTACCTTGTAGCCTGCATAGAATGGAGTAGGAAAGAATATGGAAAGTTTGTCTAAACATACTACTCATTTAATACGAAGAGACCATACAAAGTTACCTAGGAGCCAATATTGTGATGATAAACGACCCCCATAACCAGAATTCTAAAAATGAAGTTTTGATACGGTTGGCACTGATTGTGGCTTTAATTATACTTGTAATGTTCGGTATCATGATTGCCCATATTATTCATCAGGGAAAGGCTTTACCGTCTAATGCCATAGCAGTGGCCGAAAGTACAATCCGTCTTGATACCCAAACCAGTAAATTCATTCTGAAAAATGGGATACCGTTTTTAGAGAAAATGGTGGAAGAAGATGATCCGTTAACTTTTTTAAATATAAACTTGATTCAAATATATTGGTATTTGGCGGCAAATATCAAAAATACCAGCCCCTTTGAGATTGTTTGTACTCAGTTTCCAATACTGGCGCTCATGAAGTCCCAGCCCAAAATCCCGCTGACGATAACACCCGTACCCATCGAAAATCCGGATGTAGATCGAAAGATTCCCATGCCAACACCCAGTGACCAAGGGAATACAACCCTACCGGAGATAACTGAAAACCCGGAAATATTTATATATCATACCCATACAACGGAATCCTATATCCCGGCATGCGGCAAGGACCATATGGTTAATCAAAAGGGCGATATTGTTAAGGTTGGCAGTTATTTGGAAAAGGTTTTGGAGGAAAAATATCACATCAAAAGTATGCATTCGGAGACGATTCACGATCAATTCCCATTTAGGGATTCCTACAAACGCTCCCAGGTAACAGTGATCAATTACTTGAAACAATATCCGGCTACCAAAGTGGTTTTAGATGTTCATCGCGATGCAACGCCTGGTTTAGAGAACAGCCGGCTCGTAAAGGGTGTAAAAACAGCCACTATTGTTACGGTTGTGGGTAGTGATAAAATGGGTTTGTCCCATCCTCATTGGAAGGAAAACCTGCAATTTGCTAAGAAGCTCAATGAGAACATGGATTTGTACTATCCTGGCTTGAGTAATGGTATCATCATTTCGGATGCCCGGTACAATCAACATTTGCATTCCCATGCTATATTGATTGAATTCGGCGATCAGTATACGACTTTGGAGGAAGCTTATCGGGCGGTAGATTTTTTTGCCGATGTTTTAGCCCACACAATGCAAAAAGACACCTCACCGGGGATCACGACTTTGGACGGAGGTAAATAATTTTCATGATATGAAAAACAATTGGAGAAATGATTTTGATCATTGGTTGAGGGAGAAAAACAATTGGAAAAATGATTTTGATCATTGGTTGAGGGAAAAAAACAATTGGAAAAATGATTTTGATCATTGGTTGAGGGAAAAAAACAATTGGAGAAATGATTTTGATGATTGGTTGAGGGGAAAAAACAATTGGAGAAATGATTTTGATGATTGGTTGAGGGAAAAAAACAATTGAAAAAATGATTCGAACAATGGGATGAATGAAATTCAATGGAAATTCGTTAAATCCGGCGTCGTTGAAAATGGCGATCAATCCGTGAAATCCCGGTCCGAATTAGCCACAGAGACACGGAGACACAGAGAAAGAACTACAAGAATGAGGCAAACAAAGAAACACGACACCGAGGCCTGGAAGGCCTTTAGAACGTTTTTTAATATACCTAGCCCCATCGTTACGTTGGGGTGGAGATGGAATCAAACATTTTTCATTTTTTTACAACACAGCTTGATGACATTGGGATGGCCCTTTCCGTGATCATCGTTTGCCGAGGGCAAAGCCCGGCAGGTAAAAGGTTTGTGAGGTAGGAGGGGGAGGAGAAGGGCCACGAATCCGATAAAAATACTCAATCAATCAATCACTTTTGCAACAGCCTCTTTGGAATGCCATTTTACACTTAGCCGTGTACTTTAGCCCGTGGCGGACGGAACAGCTAGTAATATTTGCTGGTTTATTTATTATGACTGCCATGCCTGGGGAGATCCGGGTATCGGCTTATTTGGAGCGATGGAAAGAACTACGCTTACATTTCGGACATGTTGGCAAAGCATCTTTGGCATTATCGACCATCACTTCATATCCGCAGTAATCACAAACGTAAGTTCCTTGGCCTGGTTTTTCGCCTGCTGTCGGCATGCTTAGGTCACCCCTTTTTTTGTAGTCCTTTAATAAATTATGAATGAAATTCAGGGAAAAGAACTTGATCCGGGGAATCGAAACCCAATCTTTTAAAAGCGGGATTTATACGATCCATAAACCCGCCGATGCCGACGGGTTTATGGATAAAGATTCAATAAAAGAAGGTGACGGGGGTTTTTGATGGCCTTACATATCTTCTAAAATATGCCAAGCTTCATCAATATAAGAGTCTTTATTAACTTGTTTCAACCAATCGGTTGTCTTCGAAGATTGGGGATTTGTATTTGTAGCATCGTTTGTTTCTAAAGCGGATATTTTAACATCATCCGGTTTTTCCACGGAAAGATTCTTGAGTTGCTCGGATCGGCTTTGCAATGCCTTTTGTTCTTCGAGAAATTTGGTGAAGTGAAGCGGTTCATAAGGATGTTCCTGCCTATATTTCAAACGGGCCACATCCGTATTGATGAATTGAAAGGCTTTGCTCTGGGCCACTCTTTTTTCACTAAGCCGCCTTAATTTGGCGATATTCAATGCTCCACCATTCCATTTTTGAAAAGGCGCGGCTGAAACCGTATCCCATGGTAGAGGATATTCCAGATTTTTTTCACCGATTTTTAGGTATCCATAAAGATCGGGTAATACAATATCTGCAGTGACGCCCCTCCCTTGGGTTGATCCGCCGTTAATCCGATAAAACTTGGCAATGGTCAATTTTAATGAACCTGCCGGTTTTATGGACTCGTATTGTTCTGAAAGGATTTGATCAAGATTCATAACGATTTGGACTGTTCCTTTACTGAAGGTCCGAGGCCCTCCCACAATAACCGCCCTGTCGTAATCCTGTAAAGAAGCGGATAAAATCTCGGATGCCGAAGCACTTAAAGAGTTTACCAATATTACCAACGGTCCGCCGTAAACAATCCCGGGGTCGGGATCTGACAACACTTCAATCCGTTTCTTATTATCTTTGACTTGAACAATCGGACCTGTCTTGATAAAAAGCCCCGCCATTTTCACGGCATCTTCCAAAGAACCTCCTCCGTTGTTGCGCAAGTCAAGAATTACCCCATTCACACTCACGGCATTGAGTTTATTTAATTCATTACGGACATCATCCGCCGCATTATGAGAGTTCGTCTTAAAATCATGGTAGAATGAAGGTAAATTAATATATCCATATTTCTTTCCGGTTTTCTGGTTGGTTATTAAAGCCGATTTGGCATAGGCATCTTCCATAATAACAACATCACGTACTATCGGAATCACAATGATCCGGCCGTCGGGTTTCTTGACTGTAAGTCGTACTTCGGTGCCTTTTTTGCCCCGGATAAGTTTTACGACATCGCTCAGAGGCATGGTTACGGTATCAACGGGTTCCGCATTTCCTTGGGCGACTTTAAGAATGGTATCATCAGCCCCCAAGCCCTTTTGGCGCCAAGCAGCGCTTCCTGGAACAATTTCAACGACTTTGGTATAATCGCCGTCTTCCTTTAGAGTGGCGCCAATCCCTTCCATCACTCCGGTAATGGTTGCATCAAAGTCATCTTTTTGATCCGGCAGGAAATATTCGGTATGAGGATCAAAACTTCCGGCAATGGTATTTAAATACTCCCCGAACCTGTTTTCGTCTTTCTGATGAAGCATCCTATCCAAGCGGCGTTTCACATTTTGGGAGACTTTTTCCCGGGCTTGGCGCTCAATATCGGGTTCAAAAGCTTGACTTACCTTGAGCGTACTTGTTTCTTCAGAGCTTGTTGACTCTTTGGTAATATGGGTCATCTCAAGATAAGTTAACAGGGTTTGATATTTTAGGTTTAAGCGCCAATATTCTCGAAGCCCTTGGGATCCATTCGGAAAATCCCTCTTTTCCGGATCGGTGTTAAAAGTTTCAGCAACCGAAAAATCGAAAGGTTTTGCCAATATTTCCTGAACGATATCACTTACTTCAGTGATTCGTTGTTGTAGCAACATTTTAGACATATCGTAAAAATCATAGTTCTCATTTTTTAACTGGTTATCCAGCAGGTTTTGATAATTCTTCAAGTTTTCAACATCGGATTTTAATAAAAATTGCTTGTTGGGGTCGACTTTTTTCAAATAGAGTCGAAAAATCCGCTGGGATAGGTGGTCATCAATGGGTTTTGGACTATAGTGCCATACTTGAAGACTTTGTAACATGATACTGGTTATAATCTTTTCTTTATCACTGCCCTCAGCAAAAAGAGTTGTTGTCAGAAGGATTAAAACCGATATTAACAGCAGGATTTTTATGAATATGCGTTTCATGAACGAACCCTCTTTCTTAAAAGATTTTTTGAATTACCGATGATTGAAATTATTCTTAAAATCATCCCAATAATTATCTTTTTTTTCAACAAGAGTGTCAACTTTGGGAGCCTTGGCATTTCTGAACAGGAGCCCGGCTATGGCGGCGGTCAAGGGAACAACAAGAATCATTCCGATGCTGCCGGAGAGGGCTCTGACGATTTCCGAGGCAATCATATCCAAGTTCATGACCAATGTTAAAGAATCTTGATAGGCCATGAAAATTAACAACAAAGAAACTGAACTACCGGTATAAGCGAGAATCAGCGTATTGGCCATGATCCCCATAATGTCTCTCCCAATGTTCATGCCGGAACGAAAGAGTTCCATTGTTGTTAAAGCAGGGTTGACCCGTTTTACTTCTTCAACCGCCGAGGCTACCGACATGCTGACATCCATGACTGCCCCCAAGGCGCCGATGATAATGCCGGCAAATAAAATGCCTTGAATATTGAGATGAATATTCTTGGGTAGATAGAGGAGCATAGCGGATTCTTCACTGCCAAACCCGGTTAAGTAGGCGGCTTTACCAATTTTAAGGGCAATAATGCCGGCAATAAAGAGTCCTCCGATAGTACCGATGATGGAAGCGAGACTTTTCCGGGTACAACCTCCAATGATTAAGGTATTAATGATGGTAACAACGATTGCTAAAGCCAGGGTTAATAATACCGGATCGAGGCCGTGTAAAATACCGGGTAGTAAAAGCCCGAGCACCAATCCTAAAGTCAATATCAGGGTAATAAAAGCTTTGAGTCCTTTGCTCCATCCGACGACCAGGAGTAAAATGATGAAAATTGCGATTAGAAGATAGACGGCAGGTTCCCGGAGATGGTCTGCTATTCCTGCATCTTTAATTTTCCCGTCTTTGATATCTAAGGCGATAACAACACCTTCGCCTTCCGAAACCTTGATATCGTATACCGGATTCAGACCCAGAGTATTGGTTACGGAGATCAGCTTGTCTTTAAATTGTCCGGAGGTTACCTTTACCACTAGGGTTTGGGTAATTAATTCATTGGGGCCCATTTTGTCAGATGTCTTCGCCTGAGAAACGATTTTGACTACTTTACCCCAAACCAACACGTTGGTTTGGTCATTACCTTCCCCCCGGACCGGTATGCACGAGAAACTGGTAAACAATAGGACAGCGAAAAAAATTACCAGGGCATTTTTTCCAAAATGAACCTTCATTTTCCTCATCCCCTGATTCTAATAATGTCTGAAGTACAATTCATTTCTTTTTGCCTGTCGCGTCAACCCATTCTTCGCCATTCCACCAGATGGGACGACCTAAGGTCGTATCAAAATACATCATTCCGGTAAAACAATCTGCCGGTCTCTCGGAGCTGGGACCGGACTTGCTGGTTTGGAGATATTCATATTTGGATGGATCGAGATAAATTTTCAAATTCCCGTTGTCGTAAATTAATAAGCCTTGGTCAATCGTTGCCGGTAACGTATTACCTAAGATGACTCCCTTGTCGAAAACTCCAACGCCGGAAATATTGAGCCGGTTTGAATCCGTTAATTCTTCCACAACAGAGGATGTATGATTGTCTTTGGTGAAACTATCGAATAACTGAACGGAAATATTACCTGGCGAGGCATAACCTCTATTATTACGGAACATTAAAAGGGCCGGCCCTTCCAAATGGACAAAAGATTCGGTTGAACCCTCATTGTTTCGGATAAAGGTATTATTTTCGATGAGACCGGAAATTTGTCCATTACCGGCAGAATTGTTCATCGCCAATGCCGGCCCTGTCCCATGGGTTGTAATGGCGTTGTTGGATAATGATAATTGGTAAAATGAACTGTTTGGGCCGGCGTCAATACATTTGCCGGGGTTTTCAAAATAACATCCATTGATGGAGAGATTCCAGATGGCATAGGTATAAGCCTCATTGAATGCAAAGCACGCGTCGGTGTATCCTTCAAATTGGCACCCGACAAAGGAAATATTCCAACCTTGTTTAAATGTCACTGCTTTCGAGCCGGTCGAAAAAATGCAATTAATAAAACTGTTGGCGTTTAAAAAAGCGCCTCCTTTAAAGGCAACATCGTTATAGAAAAAGGAAACATTGGAAAATTTATTGGTCCAACAATATTGGCAATCGACTCCGACGGCAAAATGGCTTATTTCGGCATCGTTGATGGTTAAATACCGGGAAGTAATATAAATCCCTGTTCCTATATTTTGTGCCCCGCGGATTGCAATATTTTCGAGGGTTAAATAGTAAGATCCCGTTCCGTATTGCCCTCCGGCTCTTTCCCCGGAAACAATCGCTTTGTCGGCGCCTTTATACAGAAGAACGGAAGAACGTTTGCTGTCACCTAAAATTCGAATATTGGAAGGCACAGTAATGGTTTGCTCAAATGCATATTGCCCTTTGGGAAAAAACAGAGTCCCGCCGGACTTTAAACTATTAACAGCCTTTTGAATACTAGGAGAGTCGTTAGTAACTCCATCGCCTTTGGCGCCATATATTTTTACACTAACCGGGTTACTACCGGAGTTTGCAGTCGCCTCGGCCTTGCCCTTGGGAGTGGATTTAGCCAAGCAGGGGTTAGCCGTTGTCAATAAGAGAACCATTGAAAAAATAAAACCAATCCCTATCCATAGGTAAACCTTTGAACGCATAATGATAAAATGAGCCTCTTTTCACTTATTTTATTATGTTACAGTATAACATAATTTCAATACCAAAAATGATGATTATTTTAATAACTGAATCCATAATAGAATGCCGGAATGTAATATTGATCATATTCAGCCCCTTTCCCAATCTGTTTTTGTCAAATGAATGGAATAATTTCATAGAATCCCTAAATTGCCTTTCAATGTAAAAAGGAGTTCATATGATGTATAATATCTTTGAAATTGTTCGGCGGATAGCGAATCGTCCGGGGGTAGTTCAATGAAATTGCTATTAGTTACGGATAAGGTTAAGTCCTTTCGGAAACTATCTCATACTCTCAAAGAACATGGTTATTTAGTGGATCATGCCGCTGATGGCCTAAAAGCCATGGAAATCACCGCCATCCAGTCATATGATTTAATAATTTTGGAATGGCAAATGTCTAAGCTGACCGGTGGATCCATATTGAAAGAAATTCGTTCCCAGGGTTTTGACATACCGGTATTCATAATCGGTGAGAACGACAGTCCGCAAGACAGGGCCGATGGATTGGATTCCGGAGCCGATGATTTTTTGAGTGAACCTTTTGCGATGGAAGAATTTTTGGCCCGTTTGCGAGCTTTATCAAGGCGCGGCCGTAAAGCTTTGGTTGGAAATACGATTGTGGCGGGAGGATTGACACTCGATCCTCTTAAGTGTGAAGTCGTCATGGATGGGCAGCAAGTGATTCGGCTCAGTGTTAAAGAAGCCTTATTGTTGGAAATGTTAATGCGCAACATTGGGAAGGTTATTACCAAAGAGCTTATATTTGAAAGAGTTTGGGGATTCGAATCGGATATTCAGTTCGCCAATATCGATTTATATATCCATTATCTAAGGAAAAAGCTTAATAATTGCCGCATTAAGACGGTTAGAGGCATCGGCTATTATTTGGCGGAAGCGGAGTGTAATGAGACATAAAAAAATGGATTTTTTTAAAAGATACTCTTCAGAAAATTCTTAATGAATCCGATGAACAACTTGTACAATACTTAAAGGAGCAAGAGAGATGAAGACTTGGTGCAAATGGTGTTTGTTTTTTTTAGTATTGGTAACGACCGGGACGGTAATGGGGGATGAATCGCCGAAGGTTAATGCCACTGCAGCAATTTTGGTCAATGCCGAAACCGGAGAAGTTCTTTATTCAAAGCACTCTCGGGATATAATGGCTCCGGCCAGTACCACGAAAATCATGACTGCTATTATCGCCATTGAAAATGGCAATCTGGACCGGAAAATTAAAGTAAGTCGAACCGCGGCAGCAAAACCCGGTTCTTCAATGTATTTAAAACGGGGCGAAGTTCAAACCTTAAGAAATCTTTTATTTGGCCTGATGTTAGCTTCCGGCAATGATTCGGCCACAGCCATCGCCGAGGCGATGGCCGGATCAGAAAGGCAGTTCGCCCAAATGATGACCAGAAAAGCCCATAAACTCGGCATGAAAGATACCCAGTATAAAAATGCCAGCGGATTACCGGCTGCGGGACATTATACAACAGCTTATGATATGTCAATATTAGCCCGTTATTGTTTGAAAAACCAGGTGTTTGCCGAAATCGTTCAGACCAAAGTGACTGCTGTATCCAGTTCGAGATCGAGCGCGCACCGGACATTAAAAAATCATAACAAGTTGCTTTGGCAGTATCCATATACTACCGGTATTAAAACCGGGTATACCCGGCGGGCCGGGAAGTGTTTAGTGGCCTCGGCAAACCAAAATGGAGCAAGTTTAATCTCCATCGTGTTGAAATCCAATACAATGTACGATGACAGTATTCATTTATTTGATTTTGGTTTCCAAAAGATTACTCCGGTTGTTGATACCCCCATTGATCCAACGGTCTCAGAAAATAAAGAAAGTCAGAAGGCTCCCATGGAAATGGAACAAGAAAACCAACCAGCATCTGCACCTTATTTACCGCAAACTGGTTCGGGCCGGATGTAAGTTGGGTTTATTATAAGAATTCAACAATATTGTTTTATAAAAATATTTTCCGTAGTGAAACGAAAAGACCTGCCTAAGACGGCGGGTTTTTTAATATCCATCATAAAAATTTAAATGCACTGGTTAACGTGATATTAACATAATTGTTATTTACTAATAATAGTTATTAATATATAATCAATTTTACAAGTCATCTTTATCCTGATATGCTAAATTTAGCTTGGAGGACGATGTAAGCTCATATGGAAAGGTACTTTAAAAATGAACACAGATAATTTAGAGCAGGCGATTACCAATTTATTTGCTTTATTTCCGCTGGTAAAGAAGAAGTTTATGAACCCCGAAAGCATCGGCATACAATGTGATCTTTCCCACTCGCACTTTCAAATTCTCATATTGCTTGATGAGATGGGGATGTTACCGGTTTCGGAAATTGCCCAGAAATTAGTTATTTCTCGTCCAAACATGACTCCGCTTATTGATAAACTGATTGAAGAGGGGCTTGTAAAGCGAATTCCCAGTGAAACAGACCGCCGGGTTATTCACATCGCTCTGACGGATGAAGGCCATGGATTTTTAGAAGACAATCGGAAATTAATGTTTGATTATTTGAGAAAACGTTTTTCCTGTTTATCGGATGAAGATCTGATTCAATTGGCCCAGTCCCTGGAGAATATCAAAAAAGTTTTCCAAAAATTAAGTTAAAATTTACAATCCAATGAAATAGTTTGAGGTGAATGGCGTTTATAGATCAACAACAAGAATTTTTTGGTTTGGGAATGGATGAAATAGAATTCGATGAAAAGCTCGGCGAAAGGGGAATTTTCTAGTGAAAAAGATGATAGCAGCGTTGATTGTAGTGGTTTTTATTGCGGGGATGATTTTTGTATTGTTTAATAATAAGGCTAAAATGGCATCCAAAATGCAAAAGGTGCCGATTGAAGACACGACTGTTTCGGTAATGCAGGTTAGCAAGGAAAGATTAAGTGATAGTTTTACTTTAGTAGGGACCACCGCGGCGAATAACGATGTAACAGTGGTATCGGGAATTCAAGGCCGGGTTACCAATGTACTGGTAAAGGTAAATGATTATGTGAATCCGGGGCAAAACCTGGTCGACATTTTTGATGATTTGGGCAGGGTTACTTCTCCCATTGCCGGTATTGTTACTTCGGTACCGGTAACTGTTGGCGCAATGTTAAATCAAGGAACTGCGGTTGCAAATATTATTGATATCTCAACCCTTAAGATAAACGTGAACGTCGCCGAAGAAGATGTTTTTAAACTCAAATTAGGAGATTCGGTGTCGATTACCACCACCATATACCCCAGTGCCAAATTTAGCGGAAAGATCATCAGTATCAGCCAAAAGGGAGATGACGCCCATACTTATCCGGTTGAAATCAAATTGCCTAACAGCAAGCAATTTCCACTCAAAGCCGGTATGTTTGCGCAAGTGACCTTTTATACTCATGCTGCCCAATACGGAATTACGATTCCCCGAAGCGCGCTGGTAGAAGATGATACTACAAATCCCCAAGTTTATATCGTAGAAAATGGAGTCGCCAGGTTGCGAAAGGTCGTCACTGGTCAGGAAGTGGGTACCAATTTAGTGGTTTTACAGGGGCTTTCGGAAGGAGAAAGCGTTGTAACATTAGGGCAAACCAACTTGATGGATGGGGCAAAGGTCAAGGTGGCCAATTAATTTTCTTCCGGTCTGCGCAAGGCTGCCCAAAAGTAAGTTTTGGGAAGAAGAAATTCAATATATTGAAATGGGTCTATTTTATAAAGCGATATATTGTATTTCTTCCGGGTTTCAAATTTCTTTTTAGGCGGCCTTGAAGAATCTGGGATGAAATGTATTTTCAGATTAGGATAAGGAGTAACGAATATGACAATAACCGAGCTTTCGATTAAACGCCCGATATTTATTATCGTCGTGTTCATGGTATTAGCTCTGATGGGCATTTTTGGCTATGCGCAACTAAAATATGAATTGGTTCCGAATATCGAAATTCCCAATATCTTCATCATCACCCAATATAGTGGCGCAGCAGCCAATGAAGTTGAATCTACGGTTACCCGGAAGATTGAAGACGGCGTGGCAACTTTGGATGGAATTGATTCCCTTCAATCGACCTCTTCGGAGGGAGTTTCATTTGTCAATATAGCGTATAAGCAAGGCGTCAATGTGGGTTTAGCATTACAGGATGCTCAACGGAAAGTGAATCAAGTGGTTTCCGATTTGCCGGATGGCGTCGCGGCTCCGATATTGATGAAATTCTCTATGAGTGACATGCCAATCCTGCGCTTGGGCACAACCAGCAATATATCGGACAAAAAATTGTATAAACTGGTTGATAAACAAATTAGTCCGGCTTTAAGCCAGGTCCCCGGTGTAGGTCAAGTTTATATCACCGGAGGCGTCGAGCAGGAAATCAAGATCTATGTCAATTCTGACAAGATGAAGGCCTATGGCCTATCAATTACCGGAATTAAGCAAGGCATAGCTACAGCTAATTTGGATGTTCCCACCGGGACAGTTAAAGACCGCGACCGCCAATTTACAATCCGGTTAGCTGGAAATGTTGATAGTCTGAAAGATTTACGAGAACTTATCATTGGCCGTTCCCAGCAAGGAGGAGCTATCCGGCTAAAGGATGTGGCTGTTGTAGCGGATGGTGTTAAGGATGCTTCCACGATTACCCGTGTAAACGGAAAAGACTCCCTGGGAATCATGATTACCAAGCAGACCGATGCCAATGCGGTGGAAGTCGCCAAATTGGTCCGGGAGAAACTAAAAGATCTATCTCATGAACATGCCGGTATTAATTTACAATTTACTGTTGCCGAAGATTCGACCGAGTACACAACCGACTCGGCGAATGCAGTAAAAGAAGACTTGTTAATCGCTGTATTATTGGTGGCGGGGATTATGTTAGTCTTCTTGCATAGCATCCGTAATGCATTGATCGTCATGGTCGCCATTCCGGCTTCGCTGGTTTCAACCATGATCGGAATGTGGGCTTTTGGTTTTTCCCTGAACATGCTGAGTTTACTGGCCTTATCGCTGGCGATAGGAATATTGGTTGATGACTCCATTGTTGTTCTGGAGAATATTCACCGCCATTTGGAGCTGGGGGAAGAACACCATACGGCTGCCTTAAACGGGCGGAATGAAATTGGTTTTACGGCTATCAGTATAACCTTGGTTGACGTGGCGGTTTATTTACCGCTATCCATGGTTTCAGGGATGATCGGCGGCATGATCCGTCAGTTCTCGTTGGTGATTGTCTTTGCAACATTAATGAGTCTTTTCGTGTCTTTTACCCTGACTCCAATGCTTGCATCCAGGTTCTCAAAGTTGCAAGACCTCACCCAAAATAATCTGATGGGGCGTTTTGGAAGATGGTTTGAAAAGTTTTTCGAAAGTTTCACCAACGATTATCTTTATATATTAAAATGGAGTTTGGGGCACCGTTTTTCAGTATTGTTAATCGCAGTCTTGCTTTTCGTGACAAGTCTTTCTTTATTGCCGCTTGGTTTTATCGGTTCTGAATTTATGGCAACCGGTAATGATCAAGGCCAATATACCGTAACCATGGAATTGCCTCAGGGAACAAAACTGGAGCAGACTAACCAGGTGACCCGGGAAGTCGAAGAATTCTTAATGAAGATGCCTGAAACCGAAAAAATAATCGCCACAGCCGGAAGTGCTTCCGCAGGTTTCTCCATGTCGAGTTCTCCTAATAATGCAGTCATTTCCGTAACAGCTATTCCGGTTAATAAGCGGATTAAAACGGTTGATGACATGATGATGGAAGCAAAGGCAATGATGGCCGGGATTCCAGGAGTTAAGGGGCATGTGAATATAGCGAGTTCGTTTGGAGGCGGTCAGGCTCCGATCCAGCTAAAGGTAACCGGGGATAGTTGGAATAAAGTATCGCGCGGCGCCGAAATTGTGCGAAGAGTCATGCAATCCATACCCGGGACGGCGGATGTCCAGTTATCGTCCAACGCGGGAAATCCCGAACGGCAAATCCAGATTGATCGGGAGAAGATGGCATCTTTCGGCTTAACCATGGCCGAGGTCGGAAATGCTTTAAGTGTAGATTTGGCGGGAGATACCAGTTATTCTTTTCGCGATAAGGATCGAAATGAATATGACACGCGAATCATTTTGGATGAATCCAGCCGCAGTAGAACATCGGACATTGGGGATATCAAGCTCACCAATAGCCAAGGGAAATCCATCGCTTTAAAGCAATTCGCCAGTTTCAAACACACATTAGGCCCGACTAAGATTGAACGGTACAACCGGAATTATTCCATTACAGTAAGTTCGCAAGCTATCGGCCGCCCTAGCGGTTCAATTTCTCAGGACATCAACAAAGCAATCGCCAAAGAAAAATTGCCGGACGGTGTCAAGCTAGTATATAGCGGTAGTATCAAAAGCATGATGGAGTCATTTGCAAGTTTAGGGATGGCATTACTTGCGGCTATTATATTTGTGTATTTGATCATGGCGGCCCTTTATAATTCGTTTATTTACCCGTTTATCGTTCTGTTTTCGGTGCCTCTGGCTATTATCGGTTCGCTGTGGGCATTAGCCTTAACGATGAATTCCATGAATGTTTTCTCAATCTTGGGTATCATCATGGAAATCGGTTTGGTAAGTAAGAACGCCATATTGCTGGTAGACTTTGCGAATAAGGCCCGGGAAGATGGCGCGGGAGTTCGTGAAGCCTTACTGGAAGCAGGAAAAGAACGGCTACGCCCGATTTTGATGACGACCTTGACGATGATATTGGGTATGTTGCCGATAGCAATGGCTAATTCTGCCGGCTCGAGCATTAAGAACGGACTGGGATGGGCCTTGATAGGCGGACTTACTATCTCAATGCTAATGACTCTTATTGTAGTACCGGTCGTGTATACAATCGTCGATCGAGTCCAAAAGCATTTTCTTAAAAGGAATGAAGTTACCTATTCGTGAAGCGTAAGTTTCAATAAGTAACCACGATTGTATTCATTTAAAAGTCAATATGTCTATGGAGCAAACTCCTCGCCCTGTCCCTCCTATTAAAAAATTAGGTTGGGACAGGGAAGGGGTTTTTTTATCGGAAATTGGGTCAAATAAAATACAGATTTGAAGAAGGCAGAACCGATTCATTTAAAAAAGGAAAACGTAATTACTGCAGCGGCCAAAAAAATACGGTACCATACAAAGGGTAAAAAGCTTTTGCGGCGCAACCAGTGGAGCAGTATGCCGATAACCAGGAAACCGACCAAACCGGAAGTAGCAACACCTACTATAAATGGAATGGTCAGGACGGCGGCGCTCAGGTGACGGATTTGTAAAAGACCGGCTCCGGCAATGATTGGAGTGGATAGTAAAAAGGAAAACCGGGCAGCGTCTTCCCGGGTTAGCCCCAAAAATAATCCGCAGGCGATGGTAATCCCTGAACGGGAAACACCGGGAATAATTGCCAGGGCTTGGGAAAGACCGATAATGAAACTTTGACCGAAGGTAATGGCTTCGCTCTGCTGACGTTTTGCCCCATAGTGATCCGCTAAATAAAGAACAATGCCCATAATGAGTAACATCATTCCAATCAAGAGGGGACTCCGCAAAGACTTTTCGGCAGCATGTTCCAGCATTATACCGATAACGGCGCCCGGAAGAGAAGCTACCATTAGAAACCAAAACATTCGACCTTCAGAAGTTTTAAATCCGCTGCCGAAACCATTTTTAATCAGAATAAACCAATCTTTCCAGAAAAAAGCGATCACAGCGAATAATGTTCCGATATGCAAGGCCACATCAAAAGTTAAGCCTGGATCCGGCCAATTGAAAAGCCATGGAATAAGGATTAAATGGGACGAGCTGGAAATGGGTAAAAATTCACCCAACCCTTGGGTGAGTCCAAGGATGAATGCCTGAAAAATAGTCATAAAAGGTCTCCTTATCTTAATTTGGGTAGAAATAGTATCTCTCATTTTAAAAACGAGTAAAACGTTCTCTCAATAACTACTCAATGATTGTGAACGTTTTACTTCAGTAGAGTGTATCTTCCCCATTTCTGATTGCCATTTATTTAGGATACGCTCTACTAGTTTCCCCAAGTCCTTAAGTTTATAACGATACCCATAAATCGCCCATAACGGAGTCCCTTATCCGTTAAGGAGATATTGGGTGTTTCTGATAGGTAATAAATTTCACCTCATCCGGTTCTTGAATCATGCGGGTGAGAGATGAAGGACGGGCATGTACGGTTGTAGTTTATGCTAACTTCTTTTTGAATAGAATTTTTCATTCATCGACTCGTAAACGTCTTACATAGCAATTGTATGCTTTTATTGCTTTCGCTCATAATAATAGTGTTCGTAGCCCCAACTTGTAGGGGCATCCAATCGATGAACGGGAGGTGAGAAAATTGAATCATTCGGACCAGAAAAAAGAAATGGGGGAAATCAGTCGTTTGCTTCAAGAAAAAGCCAAAAAAGGCTTTGAATTTGGGAAATCATCGCAGATGACTGCTGAAGAAGATGCTGCTCATATCGGACAATCCAAGAGTAACCATACAGAAAGCAACCACACAGAAAGTAATCATAAAGGGATTGACCGAGGTCGATGGGCAGATTGAATAGGTTGTTTCTTCGTTTTATTCTAAGTGAAATCAAGACTTTTTATTGACTGTGGATCTCTGACAATTTTTAACTGAAATGTAGCTTTTTTATTAAGTCAGGGCCTTTAGCCTTGACTTTTTTTAATTGTTCTTTTAGGATATTAAGTATTTACTTCAACTACATAGGATGCGATCAAATGTTAAAACTTCCCAAGTTTTTTAAACGAAAGAACTTTGACACTTGGAAGTTTGATTTATTTTACGATATTACCTTATTGGCCATGGCTTTTGCCGTTCGGGTGCCGTGGTTGTGGGAAGTTCCACGTTATATTGATGAACTGAAAGAGATCCATCTGGGTTATCAAATATATTTGGGGAAAACATTCCCTTTGCATAATATGGCTCCTGAGATTGGGGCTCTTCATAATTATATACTCGCCGGGATTTTTAAAATATTTGGGCCGAACCTTTTTTTGCCCCGGCTTTATGTGACCCTCACATCCGCTTTGACTGTCATAGTCGTCTATCATTTGGGTAAACGGCTATATAATCAATGGACCGGAATTATCGCATCGGGTCTTTTACTTACAAATGGGATGCATATTTTAGTTACTCATATGGCTTGGTCAAACTGTACAACCCCTTTCTTTTTTGCACTGGCAATGTTAATTGTCGTAATTGCCGAACAAAAAAGAAGCGGTAATTTGTTAGTAGTCGGAGGCTTTCTTTGGGCATTAACCTTACAAACCCATTCATCAGTCATTATATATTTATTGGTAGTTTCAGTTTATATCCTGAGCCCTCATTTTCGCGGGAAAACAAATATACCTCTGAGATATTACTTATTGTCGGGAATGGCTTTTACTCTAGGGTATGCCAATATGCTGTATTACAATATATTGTCGCGGGGGGGCAGTATTGGTTGGATTTTTGTCAAAGACTATACTTTGGAAAAGCACATCGGGTTCGCCCCATTTCTTCATAATTTTGGGCAAATGGTAATCCAACTGATGCGTAGCTTGGCGGCGGGTTATCAGACTTATAGTTCACTACTAGACTACTTAAAGCAGCCACTTTTTATGATTTGTCTTTTTATGATGGGATTGGGGGTGGCTGCATCGATAAGGAAGCGCCAATTTTTGCCGCTCTGGTTTATTTTAGGGGGATTTGTCATTATCCCCTGGATCAATCACCGTTATGGTTTTTTCATTGTAACCCGTTATATAATGCCGGTAATTCTTTGCAGTACTCTGGTTCTTGCCTATGGCTTTTTCCGGTTATTTGAAAGTATTATTTCCAAAGTAAACCGAAAACTGATCGTCATCCCAATGGTGACTGTTGTCTTAGCCGCTTTCGGCGCGATTCATCTAACACGTTTTTACGGTTATTGCCATAATGTAGCGAATTCAGATATGTCAAACCGGCTTAGCTTAAGGTTGGTCGGAATTACTGAAAAATGGGCCCGACAAAACAGTGTAATTTTGATTGATCAAAGGACCCAGAAAAATGATTCCCTTCCCCTGCTGTTAACCATGAATAGACGGAATTATGCAGTTCATCGGGTAAGGGCTTCATTACAGGATGGGAGAAAGAAAGACGCTCCGATGATCCGGGCCCTTCAAAGATTTCAGGGATATGGCGTGATCGTCATTATGAGTGATCCGACTTATCAAGAACTTAAGCGGAAAGTTTCCATGCAAAAAATAAAGTATTTGAGTGAGCAGCTTATTTTAAATCCGTCAAAATTATCAGGTAAAGAGCAGCCGGGAACAGCTAGGATATATATTGCGAAGGTGCGATCGTAGTCAGATAATCGGCTTTTCGGGAGATTATCATAGCAAACGGATCGCAGGATAAAACCGTAAAGAACTAATTTTATATTTTGTGATATAATTTGATATATTGTAACTAAACTAAGATTAAATTTGTCTATCGGACTACGATGGAATCGCGCCAAGCGTGAAGAAAGGGGCACCTAAGTTGCAAAAAAATGAGAATTTAGCACTTAAAAATGAAACATTAAAAACGATTACCAACCGGCACAGTATTCGTTCCTTTGCGGACACCCCGGTTTCAGAAGAAGATATTCTGACCTTAGTTGATGCTGCAAATAAGGCTCCTTCCGCCCACAATCAACAATCCTGGCATTTTATCGTCATAAAAGGCGAAAAAAAGCATGAACTAGTGGATTTGGTCAATAGAAAAGCCGTGGAGTTTCCCAAGTCGACTTCGGTGCTGTTGCGAATGGCCTCACGCTCTATGGCAAGCGCTCCGGTTGTCATTGCAGTTGCCAATACCGGCGAATTAATCGAACATGGGACCAAATTGTTCGGGGTAGATTTTGAGTTGGCCCATGATTTTTTCCGGACCATGGAAATTCAAAGCTCGGCTGCAGCTGTTGAAAACCTTTTACTTGCTGCAACCTCTTTGGGTTTAGCAACAGTATGGCTCGGTATTTTATATTTGATAAAAAAAGAAGTTTTAGAATTATTGGGCGAACCCGGAGGGGAATTTATGGCTGTTATTCCCGTGGGTTATCCGCTTAAAACAACCAAAGGTCCGGAAAAATTGCCATTAGAAATGATTGTAAAAACTATCGAAAAGTGATTTTTTTTCGAGGGACATACCGGTATCTCTCACGGGTTGGTCTCAATATTATTCCGTCAGGAGATACGGTTCTGGGTATCAATTTTTTGCAGGAACATGGTCATTATAAGGAGAAATTTAAATTGGTGGTAGGGAAAGTGCTAAACGAGAGCGACATTTTTCCGAAGGAGGATAGAAATTTTGGATTATGCAACCTTTAAAAAAATGGCCGCTGAATTAACACAAATTGATTTAAGCAGTTATAAGAGTCAACAGATGGATCGCCGGATTAACTCATTAATGAGTATTTGGAATCTTAAAACCTATGACGAATTCATTGAGCTTATACAAAACAACCCGCAAAAATATAAAGAGTTTGTCAAAAAGTTGACCATCAACGTGTCGGAATTTTTTCGGAATGCCGAACGCTTTCAAGAGTTATGGCGGAATGTTTTGCCGGAATTGTTGAACAAACCTCAAATCCGCATCTGGAGCGCGGGTTGTTCCAATGGGGCTGAACCTTATTCGATCGCTATCATTTTGCGTGAAATTGGCGCCAAAGATCGTGCCAAAATAATTGCCACCGATGTTGATCGGGCTATCTTGGAGAAGGCAAGAGAAGCGGTTTATGCTTATAATGAAGTTAAAAGCATACCTCCGGATCTTTTACCCCGTTATTTTGACGAGCAGAACGGATTATATATTTTGAGGGACTCGATAAAGGATTTGGTTGAATTTCGGGCCCAAAATTTATTGGAAGAGGATAATGAAGGAAACTTTGATCTAATAGTCTGCCGGAATGTGGTCATCTATTTTACAGAGGAAGCCAAGCGGGAACTTTATGAGAAATTTATGAGGGCTCTAAATCCAGGTGGTTATTTAATGGTTGGAGGAACCGAGCCGATATTGGCTTACCGGCAAATGGGCTTTGAAAATCCGCTTACGTCTTTTTATAGAAAGCCGGGATAAGATAATTTGGTTGGTTCTATCATTTAATTTGAATAGGCAGGGATAAAAGGTTGATTTTTGGCACCGGGGTTGACATCATTGAAATTGGCAGGATCGCTAAGGCTTCTCAAAGTGATCATTTTAATGAAAAAGTATATACTTGCGGCGAATTAGCGGAAACAAAGAAGTTGCCGCATCGTTTGGCAGGGTTTTTTGCGGCCAAGGAAGCATTGCTGAAAGCAATGGGTACGGGGTTGGCGGGTTTTAGCTGGCGTGAGATAGAGATTGCTCATAACCCGCAAGGGGCTCCTTATTTTCAAACCAATGGAAAAGTGGCGGCTTTTATCGAAGACCAAAGGATTTCTAAAATACATCTGAGTATTTCCCATTGTAGAGAATATGCAATCGCTCAGGTTGTGCTGGAATTATAGGCCTTTTAAACGTGGCAGAATTTTTAAATTTAAAAAATAAATAATCATAGAGATAACGCATGGAAAGCAATGATACATTTCTCAGCCGGCTTGGAGGATTATATGAAGGTTACATTTGCCGAACAAATGAAGCGAATTGACTGGTTAACCCAGGAGCAATTCGGGATTCCCGGATTGCTGTTAATGGAAAGAGCTGCCATTGCAGTTATGGAATCGATGGAAGAGCGTTATGGAAATCTTGCCGGTAAACGGATTTATATTTGCTGCGGAAAAGGGAATAACGGTGGGGATGGATTTGCCTTAGCCCGTTTACTAACGGAAAAGTCAACTCAGACAATCATTGTCCTAGCATATGAAGGCAATACAAATCAAGGGTTGGCTTCCCAAAACCTTCAACTTGCTACCCGTTTCGGGATTCAAACTAAAGTATGGAGCGAGCTGGATTCTCAAGAATTACAGAAAGCCGATATTATTGTGGATGCTTTGCTTGGTACGGGAGCTGTTGGCGTGCCGAATGGCCCCCTTGCCGAGATGATATGCGCCATCAATAATTCAAAAAAGCCGGTTGTTGCCGTTGATGTCCCTTCCGGAGTGGTTGTAGACACCGGCCAGGTAAATGATATCGCCATCAAGGCTGATTTAACAGTGACTTTTGGATTGCCTAAACCGGGTCTTCTATGTTTCCCTGGTGCCGAAAATACCGGTGAATTAGTGGTTCGTCAAATCGGGTTTCCTAGACAATTGTTGGAGGATGAGAGCTTAGATTTAAATTTACTTACCGGTTCCGAAATCGGCAAACTACTTCCTAAACGTCCCTTGACAGCCCATAAGGGGACCAACGGTCACCTTTTGGTAGTCGGTGGTTCTGCGGGAATGACAGGGGCGGCTGTTTTAGCTAGTTTAGCGGGACTTCGTGTAGGATGTGGCCTTGTAACAGCGGGAGTCCGTCAAGATTTATCGATTCCGGAGAAACCGGCCGAAATTCTGGTGGTGCCATGGCCGGAATTACTGCGAACCTGGGATAAATTCCAAGGTTTTGTTTTTGGGCCCGGGCTGACTAAGCAGGAAGATGGCGAGTCCCTTTTATTTGAACTGTTGGACCACGCAGAGGTTCCTTTGGTCATAGATGCCGACGGCTTAAATTTGCTGGCGGCCAATCCAAAATTATTCAGACGGTTTCGACAGCCTATGGTGTTGACCCCGCATCCCGGTGAGATGTCCCGGCTCACAGGCATGACAGTTTCTGAAATTCAAGCCGACCGAATCGCAGTGGCTCGAAGGTTTGCTACAGAGTGGAAAGTAACGGTCGTTTTAAAAGGCGCCCGGACCATAATAGCCGCCCCGGATGGAAAAGCTTTTATCAACCCTACAGGAAACCCGGGAATGGCAACCGCAGGAACCGGAGATGTTTTGGCCGGAATGATTGGCGGGTTGATTGCCCAGGGTTTGGAGGCCACTCATGCGGCTATTGCCGGTACTTATCTCCATGGTTTGGCTGGCGATATTGCCGCTGCGCGACTTGGCCCGATAGGAATTGTCGCCAGCGACTTGATTGCAGTTCTTCCCAATGTGATGAAGAAGGTGTTTGCCAGTGAATAGGTATGAGCAACAAATCCGCCATGCATGGGTGGAGATAGATTTAGCAGCAATCCGTCACAATTTGCAGGAAGTGAAAAGGTTAGTCGGCTCAGGGGTCGACATACTGGCGGTGGTTAAGGCTGAAGCTTACGGACATGGCGCCATTCCCGTCGCTAAAACTGCAATTGCTTCGGGCGCCAGTTGGCTGGGAGTGGCAATGCCTGAGGAGGGTATAGAATTAAGGAAAGCAGGAATCGAAACTCCAATTTTAATTTTTGGTCCCGTTCAGTCGGATCAAGCCGGTCCGGTGATACAACATGGCCTAACTACCGCTATTTGTGATTGGGGATCAGCGCTGGCTATGTCCGGGGAAGCGGTCCGAACGGGTAAACCGGCTCTTGTTCACCTTAAAGTGGAAACAGGTATGGGCCGGGTCGGCGTTCGGCCGGATGATGCAGTGGAGTTTATGCGCAAAGCCAAAGAATTACCGGGTTTGAAAATTACCGGTGTTTTTTCTCATCTGGCGACAGCGGATGAAAAGGATAAGCAATACGCCAAATGTCAAATCCAAGTATTCTCAAAGGCTGTTGAAGCTTTAAAGGCAGACGGTTTACTGCCGGAAAAGGTCCATCTGGCTAATAGCGCCGGTGTTATGGAACTTCCGGAGTCTCATTTTAACATGGTAAGGCCCGGAATTATACTATATGGTTTATACCCTTCCAATGAAATTGATCGCGGGAAGGCATTATTGAAACCGGCTTTGGCATTAAAAACCAGGGTGAGTTTTGTAAAGAGGCTTCCCGCCGGAAGTGGAATCAGCTATGGGCAAAGGTATCATACTCAAAAAGAGAGTACCATTGCTACAATTCCCGTTGGTTATGCTGATGGGTGGTCGAGAATGCTTACAAATAAAGCGGAAGCTATCGTCAACGGTAAGAAATATCCGATTGTCGGCTCAATTTGCATGGATCAATGTATGATTGATTTAGGGGATGATACAGTCGATATCGGAGGAGAAGTGGTATTGATTGGTGAATCCGGTGGAGAAAAGATTTCAGCGGATAGTCTGGCTGAAAAGCTGGGGACTATTAATTATGAAATTACTTGCATGCTCAGCAATAGATTACCTAGAGTTTACCTGGAAAATAGGGAAAAAGTATGAAGCGAGAACTCAACTTAAACTGTCCATGGCTTATTTCAGAAGAAAAACCGGTTCAATTTGTCCGGTGGTTGGTGTCTGAAAATGACCCTATTGAAATTGACCAGGATATTTTGGTCGTTCTTTTGGATGAGGGAGAGTTCGTTGTGCCATCCCCGGTCGACGGCATTCTTCAGACCATCATGGTGGAACCGGGCGATATCATCGCTCCCGATCAAGTGCTGGCCGTAATCATGATTGATTAGAATATTTTGGACACTCCCGCATAAATTACGGTGGGGGTGTATTATTGTGAAATTAAAGGGTTCATTCGTTATAAAGGCATTCTTTTTATTGCTGTCTTTGGCCTCAATGGCGGAAGCTGCCGCTCCTGAAGTATATTTTGAAATGAAGGATGCTTTGGGAGATGAACATGGGTATGGAAGTTATCAGTACCCTACCAATATAGCATTTAAGCCCTATCAAGGTTTGTTCGACATTACCGACTTTAGAGTTGCTCCCGGGGATAAAGGGTGGGTTTATTTTGATACCGGTTTTGCAAATATCACCAATCCCTGGGTGGCTCCGGAAGGTTTTATTCATGAAAATTTGCGAATTTTTATCAATAAGCAGCCGGGCCGGGGACTGGGAACCTTGCCGTATCCAGGGGCCAATATTCGATTTGATCCCAATTATGGATGGGAGATTGGTTTGCAAATTGTTGGTTGGGGAAATAGCCGGTTATTAATCCTTGAGGATCAGCATACTATAAGAGTCCGGCCTCTGAAAGTAGAGTTGTTACAAGATGGAAGGACTATTCGAGCTTTTGTTCCGGAACAATATATCGGGATACCCCAAAAAAATTGGCATTACTATGTTTTTGTAGGATCATATGATGGTTTCGGCGAGGATTTTTTCCGCAAAGTCGATCATCAATTGGGTGAATGGGTGGTAGGCGGTGGTTTAGGGAAAAATTTGGACCCCCGAATTTTAGATCTCTTGGCTCCGGAGAAAGGAAGGTATTGTCAAGAAAGACAGTTGCGGTCTTTTAACACCCAGGACGGTCAGAACGCAATGATATATCCGGTTGGCGAAGGCGCCCATTCCTGGGATCCGGTTTCTTGGCTTTATATTTGCCTAATCATGGTGTGTATTAGCGGGGTTGCTTATTTAGTCATTAAAAAGCCCCGGCATATCAGTTGGTTTTGGATTCGTCAGGACGATAGTCGAACAAAATTATAAAGAAAGAATATTAAAGTTGGTTTAAAAAACCATGAAAAGGATTTGAAATTATCTTTACCGGCTATAAAAGTTAAATGCTTCAAAAACAGAAGCGGCTAGGGTTTTTCCCCTAGAAGCAGCTATAATTTAAGATTGACTTTAGCTGCTTTTTAGTGCTAAACTGAATGAGGATTTATTTATAGTGGGATTGGAGGCCTTTTATGCATTTCTTTGCAGAAAATATCAATCCGCATTTAGCGAAACAGTTACGTATTTTAAATATGGACAAGACCTATACCAAGGGGATTGGATGTTTTCTTTATGACGAATCCGGCACGGAATATTTGGATTTTATTGCGTCTTATGGAGCGTTGCCCTTCGGATTCAATCCGCCTGAGATTTGGCAAGCTATCCAGGAAGTGCAAGCCAGTTGTGAACCGAGTTTTACTCAACCCTCCTATTTGGGGGCTGCCGGGGACTTGGCTCACCGTTTGATCGAAATAGCCCCCAAAGGGTTACAATATGTTACTTTTGGAAACAGTGGCGCTGAAGCAGTGGAAGCAGCCTTGAAAATGGCCAAGCTCCGGACGGGGAGACTGGGGGTAGTTTATACCAAAAATAGTTTTCATGGCAAAACACTGGGTGCATTGTCGGCTACCGGGAAAGAGCTTTATCAAAAGGGTTCCGGTGCTCCGGTTCCCGGTTATACCCAAATACCTTATGGGAATGCAGCCGCCCTATCAAAAGTTTTTGAGGCTAATCCTTCTACATATGCGGCCTTCATTGTAGAACCCATTCAGGGTGAAGGTGGAATCGTGATTCCGCCGGATGATTATCTTCGTAAGGCACTGGAGATTTGTCACCAATATGGGGCATTGCTTGTAGTTGATGAAGTTCAGAGCGGGCTGGGAAGGACCGGGCAAATGTTCGCCTGTGAAAAATCAGGGATTACGCCCGATATCATGACGGTTGCCAAGGCCTTAGGCGGAGGAATTATGCCGATTGGCGCCTGTTTGGCTACAGAAGACGCTTATTCGGAGGATTTTGGAAATAAGCATTCATCAACCTTTGCCGGCAACACGTTGGCGTGTAGAGTCGGTTTGCGGGTTATTGATTTGCTTACCCGGAACGATAATCAATTGCTCAAAGACATTAAGGCCAAGGGTGAATATTTACTTCAGCGTTTGCAAGGTATCCAGCAAAAGTACCCCTGGGTAATTAAAGAAGTCCGCGGACGGGGTCTAATGATCGGATTGGAGCTGGGAGTAACACCGGACAACCTTCCCCACTCTTTGTTGGGAGTCATTGCGGAGCAAGAATTTTTATCGCCGGTGGTCTCGAGCTATTTGTTAAATGTAGAAAAATTGCGGGTCGCGCCTACTTTAAACGGAGCTTCGGTTGTCCGTTTGGAACCGCCTCTTGTTATCAGCCATGAACAATGTCAAAGAGCGATCGATTCGATAGAACGGATGACGGTTCGCTTGGCCAGCGGAAATACTGCAAGTTTCTTAGCACACTTGGTAGATAAGAAGTTACCGCTGTTTGTTGAAAAGGGTTATGCTCCGCAAAAACCCGTATTGCCGGAAGGCGATGATGAGGGCCGGTTCGCCTTTTTGGTACATCCATTGTATTTAAGAAATTATCGGGAATTTGAAGAATCACTGGAGATCTTTTCTGCGGAAGAGATTAAAGATTTATTTGACAGAGTGAATGATGTTCTGGAACCATTTGTCGTCTCCAAGGCGCGGATTACCTCCAAAACGGGTAAAAAAGCTTATGGTGAATTTATTAGTGTGTCCCGTACTTCGGACGAGTTGATGAATATGCCCCATGAACAGGTAATGAAGGAATTAACCTCCGCAGTAAATTTAGCGAAAGAGCGGGGGGCCAAAATTGTCGGTTTGGGCGCTTACACTTCGGTGGTAACCAAAGGCGGCCGTGAATTGCGTAATCTTGGGGTTGCCCTAACGACCGGAAATAGTTATACAGTGGCTGCCGCGGTTGATGCCACTTTGGAAGCGGCAAGACGTTTGGGTGTCCCAATTGAGGAAACGGTTGCGGCAGTTGTGGGGGCAACCGGCTCGATCGGCCGGGCTACAGCTTTATTTTTAGCCGAAAAGGTCAACTCGTTAATTTTAATCGGTAATCCCCATAATGAAGAACATGGACGCAGACGGCTTCAGAAGCTTATTGCAGAGATTTATCAATTTTTAAGCCGGGAAGATTTACATTCAGGTGGAGCGATTTATGACTTTGTAAGAAATCACCCGTCATCTCCGCCACCTGATGCTGAAATTGAGCAATTCCAGAAGTTCGCGGCGGAAGTTGCCGGGCAATCACCGATCATTTATACAGTGGACTTGGGGAATTATTTGCCTTCGGCAGATATTGTAGTCACTGCAACCAGTCAGGTTAATAGTTTAATTACTCCGGATATGCTAAAATTTGGGGCGGTGGTCTGTGATGTTGCCAGACCGGCCGATGTCAGTGTTGAAGTAAAGGAAGCCCGACCGGATGTTTTGGTAATCGATGGAGGGGTCATTGCGGTTCCGGGTACTCCGGATCTGGGGTGGAATTTCGGTTTTGAAAAGGGACTTGCTTATGCCTGTATGTCGGAGACCATGATGTTGGCATTGGAAGGCCGTTATGAGCACCACAGTTTGGGAGTGGATATCAATACGGAAAGCATCGGTTTATTTAAAGAATTGGCGCAAAAACACGGCTTCCAGTTAGCTGGTTTCCGTAGCTTTGATAAGCCTTTACCCGAAGAAGCTTGGAATGATGTGGTTAAAGCCAGAAGCGAGGGACAAAAACAGAAAGTAGTCAATGTCTCTTAGAGAAGGTTCAATGTCGGTGCTGTCTGCCTGAACAGATGGCACCGTTTTTTGTGTTTCAAAAGGAACACCGGTCCATTAAATCAGGGGGCACTCGATATAACCGGTAGACGGGGAGATAACCCATAATTGTATTTTGTACACAATTGGGCTATAATGGAAAGAAATATTCTAAGGAAGTGGCAGTAATGCTTGATATTAAATTTGTACGCAGCCAACCGGAGCAGGTTCGGCAAGGTATGGCTAAACGGAATGCCAAAGTTCCGTTGGACGACTTCCTCAAACTGGATGAGGAGCGGCGTAAAGCGCTTGTTGAAGTAGAGCAGCTCAAGAATAAAAGAAACACAGTTTCCAAAGAGGTAGGCCGTCTGAAGTCTCAAGGCCAAGATGCATCGGTTTATATCCAAGAAATGCAGGAAGTTGGCGACCGGATTCAAAAGCTTGATGGGGAAGTCAGAGAAATTGAAGGGAAGCTCCAAGATATTTTAATGGTAATCCCCAATATTCCTCATGAATCGGTTCCCGTAGGACCCGATGAAACCGGGAATCAGGAAATCCGTAAATGGGGTGAGCCCAGAAAATTTGATTTCTCGCCAAAAACTCATGATGAAGTCGGTGTTGGTCTGGGAATTATGGATTTTGAACGGGCGGCCAAAATCAGCGGTGCCCGCTTTGTGGTGATGAAAAATTGGGGCGCCAAACTGGAGAGAGCCTTATTTACTTTCATGTTGGATTTGCATACCCGGGAACATGGCTACAGTGAAATCTTTCCTCCTTTCCTGGTAAACAGGGCTTCGATGACTGGGACCGGGCAATTACCCAAATTTGAAGAGGATGCTTTTAAGGTTACGGGGGATTACTTCCTGATTCCCACGGCAGAGGTCCCGGTGACCAATTTGCACCGGGATGAGATACTTGATGTGGATGTGTTGCCGATTAAGTATGTTGCCTACTCGGCGTGCTTCAGGGCAGAGGCGGGTTCGGCCGGCCGTGATACCCGGGGCATTATCCGCCAGCACCAATTTAACAAAGTTGAGTTGGTGAAGTTTTGTAAACCGGATGATTCCTATGCAGAACATGAGAAATTGGTTCGAGATGCTGAGACTGTGCTGCAGCGTCTGGGCCTTCCTTACCGGGTGATGCTGCTTTGCAGCGGCGATCAGGGATTTTCAGCGGCCAAATGTTATGATCTTGAAGTATGGCTGCCTAGTTTCAACTGTTACAGGGAAATATCAAGCTGCAGTAATTTTGAGACTTTCCAGGCTCGACGCGCCAATATTAAATACCGTCCGGCAGCAGGGGCTAAACCGGAATTCGTTCACACCTTGAATGGTTCTGGAGTTGCAGTGGGCAGAACCGTAGCGGCGATATTGGAAAATTATCAGAATGAAGACGGCAGCGTAACGATACCGGAGGCCTTGCAACCCTATATGGGCGTCGACATTATTAAGCCCGGAAAAAGCTGATCAAAAATCCATAAGTTCGATTAAAAAATTATTAACCCTTTTACCATATAAAACTTGGCGAAGGGTTATTTTCGTTCCCGGTAATTGTACCCCGGTACTCTGAGTATCAATTTCCTTTTGTTTTTAATGTTTATGGAGCAGTAAGTTCATAACGTAAATCCATCATCTTTTTTCCCCACAACTCCACGGGAGTCTCGGTTACTTTTCTAAATCCGGCCTGGGTATACATGTGAATCGCTGTTTGCTGATCGCTGGTGGTGAGTAAGAAAACTTTGGAATATTTTCGCTCCCGGCAAAAACTTAGAGCGCCGTCCAATAAATTTTTTCCCAGTCCAGCCCTTCTAGCTTTCGGATGGATAAGGAACCAACGGAGTTGGGCCAGGTTTCCCGGATGTCCGACGATAGCGATAGAACCTACGATTTCATCATCCAGTTCTGCCAACCACAAGCGATCTTTTTCAGGATGATAATGTTCGGTAAATTCGTGAAAAGTATGGGCGACATAGCCTTCAAATTGGTAATTGTAACCGCATTCCCGGGCATAAATGAGACCATGCAAATAAATTAAATATCCGATATCCCCCGGTTGAATATCATGGCGAATCTTTAATTCCCGGGTGAAAGCAGGAGAGTTTCCGGATCTTGATAAAATTTGCCGGGCCTTATTCATAGAATTTACCAATATCCTCTGGTCTTCAGAGGTTAAATCTTGTATAAAGCTTTGAATTTGTTGACTGGAGGATTCATTGAGCTTTAAAAAAAGGGCAAGTCCCTTTTCGGTAAGAAAGAGATAACTGAATCTGGCGTCAGTGGACGATTTTTTTTTATCAATGAGATCGTCTTTAACCAAACGCGACAAAATCCGGCTCAGATATCCTTTATCCATCTTTAAATGGGTCATCAGTTGAGATGCCGTACAATCCTTGGCATGATAGATTTCAAACAAGACCCGGGCCTCGGCCAATGAATACGGGCTATCCAGGATATGTTGGTCAATGACACCCAAGATATTGGTATAAAACCGATTGAACCGGCGAATTTCTTCAATGATTTGAATATTCATGGTAAACCTCCGTGGCGGTTTGCGGTTGACGTTGTCAACTAATAATAGAATAACAAGTTTGGTTGACTTTGTCAACCTATTTGCCGCTGTCCGCCTGGAAAATAAAATGAATGAATTGGGAGATAAGGGGAATATTAGGGATGAGGTGGTTGAAATTGTCTGCCGGACTTACAGTTTTTGGAATCATGGTTGATCATCGGGATCAAAATGCCCCGGATATGCAGGAAGTCATTACAAAATACGGCCGGGATATTATTGGCCGGATGGGGGTACCGAGTCCTTCCAAAGAACAAGGATTGATTACGCTAATCTACGAAGGCGAATCGAAAAACGCCACTACTTTCCGGAAAGAGTTGGAGGATATCTCCGGGGTTACTGTCCAAACCATGACTTTTATGCAGTAAGGCGCTTGCTTTTTAATAGGAATTCAACGTGGAATGGTAAAGCTGGTTTATGGAATTCTTGCCGCTTTGCATAAAGGAGGCTGAAAGGGGAGGGTTGATAGTTAATGTTGAAAAAACTTAAAATCTGGCTGATTGCTGTCAGGGCACCTTTTTTCAGCGCTTCGCTGATCCCGGTTTTGGTGGGCGCAGCTCTCAGCAGCAGGTTGGGAAATTTTCATTGCATCAAATTATTATTGGCATTATGGATTGTTGTTTCTTGTCATGCAGGGGCCAACCTCATCAATGATTATTTTGATGCTGAAGGAAGCGATCCCCTCAACCGGTTTACGACCCCGTTCAGCGGGGGCAGCCGTTTAATTCAACAGGGTATTTTGTCCCGGAAAGTATATTACCGAGGAGCATATATCATATATGGCGCCGCTTTTTTTACTATATTGATATTAACCTTCGTCTATCAAAATTTGGGCATTTTGTTGTTGGGAATAGCGGGAATCGTCATTGGCATTGTTTACAGTGCAAGAAAGACTTTCGGAATGGGACGCGGCTGGGGGGAATTGGCGGTAGGAATAGGATTCGGCCCTTTTGCCACGGCAGGGAGTTTTTTGTTACAGACCAATTTTCTGTTGCCGGAAGCATTTTTGGCTGGGATTCCGGTTGGTTTTTTAATCATGGGCGTATTAATTTTAAATGAATTTCCTGACGTAGAAGCCGATCGGGCTGTTAATAAACGGAATTGGATCGTCCGATCTGGGGGCGGAATCCGGGGGGTCTGGATTTATCTAACGGTCATTTCATTAGCGTATTTTACATTAATCGGCGGCGTTTTTTGGGGTGTCTTTCCGCCTAAAATTTTAGTTTCCTGTTTTACGATCCCGCTGGCGGTGTGGGTTCTTTTGAAAATTCATCAGTATCAAGGCAATAACCCGGAGATTGCCCCGGTTTTAGCAGGGAATATCGGCCTCCATTTTATTACAGGCATTTTGATCACGGTTGGTTTATGGTGGAAATAAATATTTACAGTAGTCGGTATTTTTGTGTTATATTGAAGCAGAGGATTTTCTTTCCAATTTGATTTTTAATTTACCATGGAGTCGGCTCATGGTAATTCATTATTTGTTTTTCATATGAAGGCTGTCTAAAAATTAAAATCTTTTTGGACAGCCTCTTTTTTAGGTTATTGCGTTTTTTTATGCCAGCAAATCAATTGGGTTTGCTTCCAGTGAAGCCGTTTATAATATTCCAGCGCGGGACTATTTTCAAGATCAGCGAGCAATTCCAAACGTTTTGCACCGTGCTGATAGGCCCATACTTCGATTTGTGCCAAAAGAGAACGCCCGATGCCTTGTTTGCGGTAGTCTTGATGGACCACCATATCTTCAATTAAGGCCGCTTTACCGCCTTCGGCTGTTGTAATCAAGAGTTGGGCCGTACACATCCCGATGATTTGGCCTTCGCACTCCGCTACCATAATACAGCGCTGCTCAGGATCCTCAAGCATCAGCTCCAGACCTTGGCGTTGTTTGACTTCATTAAAAGAAAAGTCGGCTTCTATGGAAAATAAGATTTTTAACAAATTGATGAGGGCGGGTACGTCTTTAGGAACGGCTTTTCGCAGAGAAAAGTCCACCGGCATAAAAATACACCTCTTTACTTAATCGCTATCTTTTGATAAAGAAGGGGTCAAATCCCTTAAGGAATGTTCCCAACGGGGTTCCGGTCCCCGTAAATAAGATATTGCCGCTGCAAGAAGACTAAAGATAAAGGAAATGGTGAATGCGGTTCTTAGTCCGGAAATAAAATGCGATACCGCGATTCCCTGCGAGCCGACCTGAGTTCCTACAAATAACCGGAGTAAGGCGTCCTGGCTGATACTTGAGGAAATTACCGCCATCGCCATGGCGATGCTGATGACGCTTCCCGCATTATTCATTATGGTCCGGGTGCCGGCGGCAATACCCCTTTTTTCAACGGGTACCGCGCCCATAATAGCGCTGGTGTTGGGAGAGAAAAACATTCCCGAACCGGCGCCCATGATCATCATCCAAACAATTAACTCGGAAGTGGATGTGTTTTGGCCAATTTTCATAAAACCGATTAAGCCGATGGCGGAGATGAATAAACCAATTGAATTTAAGATTCTTGAACCGTATTTATCGGAAAGCCATCCGCTAAATGGCGAGACCACCATCATCGCCAAGGCAAAGGGAGCAAGCAAAATTCCAGCCATCAGGGGCTCAATACCTTTAATACCCTGAAAATAAAAAATCAACAAGAACGTTACGGCACCGCGGGCGATACCGTTCAATAAATTGCTGCTGAATGCGAAAGCCAAAACCCGGGTTTTGAATAACTGCATATCCAGCATGGGCTCATCCAGTTGACGTTCTACCCAAATAAAACGGATGAGCAATATAGCCGCCAGAACCAGTAAGCTCAAAATATAAATATTGAACCAACCGGTAAAGCCGCCGAATGTCAGTGCGATTAATAAAGACAGCATACCGACCAGAAATAAAAAGGAACCATGCCAGTCGAATTTTTGATGTTCCGGAAGTATATCAAGCTCTTTTAATTGAATCCACGCCCACAGGGTGCCGATGACACCAATGGGGACATTGACAAAGAAAATACTGCGCCAGCCGATATGGACCAAAAATCCGCCTAAAATCGGGCCGATAACCGAGGCGATGCTAATGACCATACTGTTAATTCCCAAGGCTTTCCCCAGTTCTTTTTGGGGAAGGCATCAGCCACAATTGCGGTGCTGTTAGCGACCATCAACGAACCGCCGACCGACTGAATCAAACGGAAGATCAAAAGTTCGAGACCGCTTTGGAAAAGCCGCAAAGTAAAGAAGAAATTGTAAAAATAGCAAAGCCACTTACAAATAAATTTTTGCGGCCAATCATATCCGCCTATACTATAGTCTTTAGTTTATGTTGGATTAACCTTTACGTCAAGGTTATAGTTGTGTTTTAACAACAAGTTCAACTCCATGGAAAAGCAGACATTTCCACCATGATTTTCAGGTTGTTTTTTAGCTGAATGTTTTGTAAGATAAAAGCTAAATTCCACAGTGAGTTTGAAAACTGCGAATTTTTTAATAAAAAGGTTGTTTTTTTACAATCATTGTGGAAGGTATCAGGAAAACTAAAAAAACTTTGAAAGGAGGGGAAACGATGCGAAAAAGCGTGCGAAACTATGGGGTCATTGTAAGCTTGTTTTTAATGGGTCTGATGCTTACTGGGCCGGTTTATGCCGCCACTCCCAAACAATTCGATTATCGGGTAAGGCCTTGGTACTGGTATGGCAGACCGATCCCGGCTCGACCAACGGTACCATCGCTTCCCGGAGGCTCGAAGCCGGTGCCTGATACAGGATCTGGAGTCGAACAAAATGCTTCAGCCCGTGATTTAACAGCGGATGAAAATCATATTTTCAAGCAAGTCAATATGGAACGGGCAAAGAAAGGTTTGCCGGCTTTACAAATCGATTACCGGTTGGTCCAAACAGCCAGGGCGAAATCGCTGGATATGATCAAAGGCGGTTATTTTGATCATCAATCGCCTACCCTTGGAAGTCCGTTTGATCAAATGAGAAAAGTGGGCATCCCTTATCGTTACGCTGGGGAAAATATTGCCGGGAATTCTTCCGCAGCCGGCGCCATGGTGAGCTGGATGAATTCATCAGGCCATCGGGCGAATATTTTGAATCCCAAGTTTAACCATATCGGCATCGGTGTAGTGGATGGCGGACCGTATGGAAAGATGTTGACTCAGCAGTTTATCGGGTAATCTACTGCTGCTTTGGATAAAAAAGGGCCTATTTCTCTATCGAAAGGCCCTTTTTTAGTTAGATTTTTATCTTCGATGGAAACCGGGTTGTTTTTGGTATTATGATCCTGGTTCATAGGGTTTTCTGTACAAGTCTCTTTTTTTGAGGCCGTTTTTCCGCGCTAAAAATAACCAGCTTAGGTTGCCCATGAATAAATATAACCATCTGGGGACATTCATCCTGATATTGATATTATCGGCCGTTTCCAAATTATCCTTTTGGAGATCCTGGCTGATTTTGGAAAATGCCTGATTGAGATGGCGAAAATTCTTTTTCATAAAGGAGGCATCCTTGGCTTCCAGTAACATCCCCCCTCCGCCGATTAGGATACCAAAACGAAAATGAGCATGGATATGACGGCTAAAGCTTTTGATTACCCGGACAGCTTCGAGATTAATACCGGGTTCGGGGAAGCCGCAATTAACGACGGCATATATTTTCGGGCTGCGGGAATTGTTGTGTTCGACATCATAATGGGAATAATCCTCTAAAAAACGCATCAGAATACCCGGTAAACAAAAGATGTAAAGCGGGAACACAATGATAACGGCATCCGCTTTGGCCAGGCTTTCAAAATCCTTATAGGTTTGATTTTTGGTGATGCTTTGGCGGATATCAATAAAAGTATGCGTGATACCGGGACCTTTAAGGACATTCCCGGCCATTTGTGCCAGAAGATTGGATGAGGATTCCTCGCGGTTCATTTTAGGGCTGGCGCTTATAAAGACGATATTGCTCATTCCTGCTTACCCCCTACGGACTCAAATTCCATGGATTGAAATGCCTGCATAAAACTGTTTTCACTGTCTTGTTTTTGATAGGTCAGAACTTCAAAAGAGCTCTGATGCTTTAGGGGAATGTCGCTAAACAACTGTCTGTCGTCATCGGGAATTTCATCGGCGTAACCGATGAGGATTCGTTTCGGATGAGTGGCATAACGCCCGGGATGTTCGGTGAAACCTCTGGAATTGGTATTAAAAAACGGCAGTATGTTGGGAAGCCATCGATCAAGGGCATTTTTAATATTGGCGCTTACCTGGCCGAAAACCACCGGGCTGATGTAAATTACAAAATCACTACGGTTATAAAATTGGTTGATCTCAGTCATTCTGTCGTTAATAACACATTCTCCGGGCTTTTTAATCCAACAGCCAAAACACCCCATACAATAGGCGAGGTCATCCCTGCCGACCATGATAATTTCAGTTTCCAGTCCTTTTCTCTCCAAATAGGGAATGATAAAATTTTTCAACTTTTCAAACAACGGGGTTTGCCCATCTTTATCAGCGATGATAGTAGCTATCATAATGTTCCTCCTTTTATTGTTTACACCGTCAACATTAGTATAAGATATAATGTTTACTGTGTCAACATCACAAAAATTAAAAATCATAACGTATGAATTGAATAATTTGATAAAATAGGATCTTGAAAGATTATTTGAGGCGTTATGGATTAGAAAGGATGAGCATTTTTTGGCGGAGAAAACCTATCATCGCGATAATCTCAAATCGCAATTGATTGAAGAAGGGCTAAAGCTGTTGGATCGGGAGGGATATGAAGAGTTTTCCTTGCGAAAGGTGGCTAAGGCATGTAATGTAAGTCATACCGCTCCATACAGGCATTTTAAAAACAAGGACGAGCTGATTGCCGCAATCGGCCAAGAAATCAACCGCAAATTCAGTAATGCCCTTCTTGAATCGGTCCATCAATATCCGGATGACCCTAAAGCTCAATTAAAGGAAATGGGGTATTCTTATATCAAATTTTTCTCAGAAAATCCGGAATATCTGCGGTTGATTTTTTTAAGCGATATCAAACAACAGATGATGAAGAGCCTTCAAATATCAGAGGAATGTCCCATCTTTAGCGATGAAATTAGTAACGATCCCTTTCAGATCTTTTCGGATGCAGTGACTCGCTATAAAACGGAAATTCAGGATGACACAGCTTCTTCAGTCGATCAAGATGCACTCACCTTGTATTGCTGGGGCCTGGTGCATGGCATTGCGATACTGATTGCCAGAAAGGATTTTCCTTATCAAGGGGATGCCTTGGAACTGGTTAGGAAAGTTATGTGGAATCATTCGGTTTTAAAATAATGTCAGCCAATCTAAATCAGTCGACATTGAAGCGGTTTACATTTATCGTTGTCTAAAAATATATCCGGAGGACTTAGTGGTGATTAATATTCTGTTCATTGTGGTTGCAGTCTTTCTAGGCATTGATTTCATCATTTTAACGGCTCTACTGGCCCGTTCGTCCCAAAGAAGAGATTACCGGCTGGAAGCTCGCCTGGATACTTTCGAGAAAAGCCAGGAGAAAACGGAGCGCTTCCTCCGGGAGGAGACTTTTAAGAACCGTGAAGAAAACCTCGGTAGCGCTAAATTGCTCCGGGAAGAATTAAGTAACTCCTTTAAAATGGTGAGTGAAACCTTAATGGGTCGGATGAGTGAAATTGCCAGTTTGCAACGAAATCAGCTGGAAATTTTCTCAATCCAATTGACAAGCCTCACCAAAAGCAATGAAGAGAAACTGGAACAAATGCGGCAGACTCTTGAGGATAAATTACGACAGCTTCAGGAGGATAACGCCAAGAAATTGGAACAAATGCGGGCTACTGTCGATGAAAAGTTGCATGAGACCTTGGAAAAAAGGTTGGGAGAGTCCTTTAAACTGGTCAGTGAAAGACTGGAGTTGGTTCACAAGGGATTGGGAGAGATGCAGACGTTGGCCACCGGCGTCGGCGATCTGAAGAAAGTGCTTACCAATATCAAAACCAGAGGTACCTGGGGCGAAATTCAATTGGGTAATCTCCTGGAACAGATTTTAGCCGTTGAACAGTATGAAACCAATGTAATCACCAAAAAAGGAAGCAATGAACGGGTCGAGTATGCCGTCAAATTGCCGGAAGGAGTATGGCTGCCACTGGATGCTAAGTTTCCCCAAGAGGATTACCAGCGGCTTTTGGAAGCGCAGGAACAGGCTGATCCGGTTATGGTGGAAGAGTACGGCAAGCAATTGGAGGTCCGAATCAAAGCGGAAGCTAAGGATATCCGGGATAAGTATCTGGATCCCCCTTTTACGACAGACTTCGGCATCATGTTTTTGCCGATTGAAGGTTTGTATGCGGAAGTCTTGCGCAGACCCGGTTTAGTTGATATCTTACAAAGAGAGTACCGGGTGAATGTCACCGGGCCGACTAGCCTCGCTGCTTTACTCAATAGCCTGCAAATGGGTTTCAGGACCCTGGCGATTCAAAAACGTTCCAGCGAAGTATGGTCCCTGCTGGGGGCGGTGAAGACCGAGTTTGGGAAATTTGGAGATTTACTGGAAAAGACTCATAAAAAGCTTCAGGAGGCCAGCAATACCATAGTCGATGCGGCTCAAAAATCTCGGGGCATTGAAAGAAAACTCCGGGAGGTTCAGGAACTGCCCTCACCGGAAGCTAAAGTTTTGTTGGGGCAGCTTAAAGAGGAGGAGATTGCATCCGGCTCCGAAGAATAGAAGTAGAATAAGATGCTGACCATATTCCGGTTTTGTTGTCCCGATTCCCGAAAAATAAGATTACTGCTGTTTTAGTGCTTTTATCGCGCTTGTCTACGGTTTTAAACCGTTTAGCTCCATTTGCCTTTGGCGGCAACGTGATTGGATATCCAAGCTATGTTTGACTTTGATGATAAACTATTACTATAGGGAGAATCTTCAAATCTTCCCGGATGGAATGATTTTATTCGCGGAAAGCTGGAAGATAACGTTGCGCTTTGATTTTTTACAGCCAGATACGGAAATTAGACGTAATATGATATTGAATGGCTCGATTTCGAAAACCATTCTTTTTTTATCCATCCCCACGTTGATGATGGGGATTGTCCAATCCATCATACCGGTGGTAGATGGCCTATTTATCAATAACATCGCCGGAACGGTTGCAGGCAGCGCAGTGGCGTACTCCGGACCGATCGTCAACATGATGGGCGCCCTGGCGCAGGGTTTAAGCGCGGCCGGAATGGCCATTATCGGCCAGACCAACGGCAGGGGCGATTTTGAGGAAGCGAAAAGAGTATCGACGCAGGTTATGATCTTTGCCTTCCTTTTAGGGATTATTACCGCCCCGCTTCTGATCCTGATTGCTTTTCCGATTTCCTGGAACGTGAATGCGGATATCTCCCATGATGTTTTAGTCTATACGGCCCTCAATGCGCTGGTGATTCCTTTTGCATTTCTTGAATCCATTTATAATGCGATTAAAAGCGCAGCTGGAAAGCCGGAGGCCGCATTTATCCGCATGGTTTTAATGCTTGTCCTGAAAATACTCACCAATACTTTGTTCATCGCCATCTTCCGGTGGGATGTGGTCGGCGCTGTCATGGCTTCGCTATTATCCAATATTTTAATATGTATTTGGATGTATTACGAACTTTTCCTGATGGAAAGTAAAGATCGTCTGGAAATCAAGGGCTTTCGATTTGATTTTACCATTATCCGGGAGCTTTTTAGGATCGGTATCCCATCCATGCTTTCAAACCTCATTTTGAATCTGGGCTTTTTCCTGATTAACATAGAAGTCGCCAAATACGGCACCGTTGTTTTGAGCGGACAAGGCATTGCCAATAACATCACTTCCGCTTGCTTTATATTGCCTTCTTCCTTTGGCTCTTCCGTTACCACCATGGTCAGTATGAACATCGGGGCTGGACAAAGTGAAAAGGCCAAACAGTCCTGCACGGTAGCCTGTATTATTAGTGCGATTACTGCGGTAATATTGATAGCGGTTGTGGTGCCGTTATCTTCCCACATTACCATTTGGTTCACCCGGCAACAGGATGTGTTGGATGTAGCCAACAAGGCCCTTCATATTTATACCTATTCTGTGGTTGGTTTCGGCATTTGTATGGTGCAGCAGGGCGCCTTTATCGGCTTGGGACGTACCCGGATTCCATTGTTCGCCAGTATTCTGAGAGTATGGCTTCTTCGATATCTGTTTATATTAGCTACCGAACGAATGTTGGGCCCCTATTCGGTATTTTGGGGAAACCTCTTTTCAAATTACGCTGCTGCGGTCATCACAACGATTCTCATTTTACGAACCAAATGGGTTACGGAAATTCCTCAAAAGGCAGCAGCTTGGAAACATAATTAGCAAATTTACCTCTATCATTGAATCGATAGAAAAATGATTTTCCTGGAATCCATAAATCCGTTAAATTCTGCATCTTTAAAAAGGCGATTAATCCCATTTAAGACCTCGACTGGCTATGGTGGGATTCTTACTTTAAAAATTTGTCAGGATGAACTTTTAACTGAGAGTAATAGTTGGAGAAATTTTCCACTATTTAAATGGAAGAATGATTTGGCGGGGAGTGATGGCAATCCTGCAAATCCTTTTTATACCCCAGCGGCAGCTTTTTCGACTCTAAAGATAACTTTCTTTTATCTGATTTTAAACTTAGCATACTTCGCAATAATCGTAGAAGTAATAATCCCCATGATGTTAAATTGGATGACCGCCATAATATTGGAAAGAGGATCGCTTCTCCCTTGGATTTCAATCCGTAAGAACTTCATAAAAAAACCGATGGAAGCCATCCAGATGATGGCTCCTACACCGATACCCTTGAGGATATAAAAATCTTTGCCGGTCAGCCGCAAAGTATAGGCGACCGCCATTCCAAAAGCCGATCCTAAGATAAATTGAGCAAGTAAACCAACGAAGTATCCCGTCGGAGTGTGAATCAGCTGTTGGTTTAAAAAGATATTGGCTGCAGTTTCCCAGGTAGCAATGAATTTAAAACCAAGCAACCGGACCAAAAGATTAAAAAGGGTCATCGCCAAGGTAGCCGTCATCCCGGCTATTGTGCCAATGGTAATTGTATCCCGCATAGTTTACCTCTTTTTCGGAAATAGCTTCTTTTTCAAAATAAGTCCTGTAAAAATTCTTTCCGCTACCGCTACTCCGTTATTCAATTACTTTAATTCAAATGAAGGCAGATTCAAGCCGGTTTCGCAACGGACACCAATATGCCCAGAAAAACGGTATTCCGGAAAAGATCCTATAAGATAATTCAAATCGTAAGCTGAAAAACTAGTCTCGGGATAACCAAAGATCAGGGAGGTTTTGATGATGGCTCTATCAATCGCCAGTTTAGGTTATTATTTGCCGGAAAACCAGATTTCCAATGACTTTTTACTGGAAATGCTACAGAAAAAAGGGGGACAATTGGTTGATATTGAAAGATTAAAAAAGAAATTAACTCATAATAAAGCCGAGTTTCGCCATTTTAAAAATCCTGACGAAACTGGGATGGATATGGCTGAAAAGGCTGCTAAAAAATGCCTGGAAAAGATCAATTTTGATCCTCGGGAATTGGATTTCATCCTGTATGTCGGGATGCTCCGCGATTATGTGGAACCGGCTATGGCGGTAATGTTGCAGGATAGATTGGGAGCAAAAAGAGCTCACGCTTTTGATCTTTCCAACGCCTGCAATAGTTTTTTGAACGGTATGGAAATCGCCTATCTGTATGTGCGGACCGGAAAATACCGGAATGCTTTAATAGTAGGAGCAGAGGACGGTTCGGAACGAATTCCCTGGCATCTGTTTAATTCGGAAGAGAACTTTGCCGGTTTCTCGGCGCTGACCATCTCCGACGGTGCGGCGGCAATGTTATTGCAGGATGTTCCGGAACACCCGGGTTTCACGGAATTTGTTTTCGATACCTATGGTGAGTACAATGATCTCTGCCGGGTTAAAATCGGCAAAGAGCGGGATGATTTAAAAATCATGGTTAAAAGTAAAGAATTAGCCATCACCGCTCTCAAAATATTACCGGAGTTTGTGACTGCTTTTATGGAAAAAAGCCGAAAGACTTTAGGCCGGATTGATATTTGGTTTTTTCATCAAGTCACCGGTGATCCCCGTAATTTTTGGGGTAATTTAGATGAGGATCTGGTTAACAAAGCCTACAATACCTTTTCAAAGGTGGGCAACACCGGCAGTATTTCGATACCTTTGGGAATGGCGCTGGCAGAAGAAAACGGTAAAATGAAAAGAGGGGATTGCGTGGCGGTAGTGGTGGGAGCTTCCGGGTTCAGCTGCGGGGCTACGGCATTCGTGTACTAAAAACTTTTGAAACAGCAAGCGGATTCCAAAAATTATTTCTGCGGATATGGTTGATAGGCAACCAATCTTTTAGTAAGATTTAAAGGGAAACATATGGGATTGAATCAGATGTAAAAGCCCCTATTTGTTTTTTTAGACTGAAAGAGGGTGACCGCTTGAATCGTGAGCTGATGGAGATACTGCAACAGATTAGCGGTGAAGAAAAAGAAATATTGTCCGGGCGGCATGCAATCCAAAAAGAACTTTACACCAATTCGCCCGGTTTTATCATCGATAGCAAGAAAATGATTTCCGAGGGCAAGCTGATCGACATCCGTCCGCATACCCGTTTTATCGGTTTTCCCAAACACAAACACAACTATATTGAAATCGTTTACATGTGTTCCGGTACCACCCGGCATATTATCAACGGAAAAGACGAGATCTTTTTAGGTACCGGTGAACTGTTATTTTTAAACCAACATGCTTTTCATGAAATTACGGCTGCCGCTCAAAATGATATCGCAGTAAACTTTATGGTATTGCCCGAATTCTTTGATATCGCCTTTGAGATGATCGGTAATGATAATAATATCCAAGATGATAATATCCTCAATCACTTCTTGAGCAGTGCTTTACAACGCGACCGATATGAGATCGGTTACTTGCATTTCAAAGTAGCGGGGATATTGCCGATTCAGAACTTGGTCGAGATCTTGGTTTGGAGCCTCATCAATCAGCAAAACAATAACCGCAAGATCAATCAAACCACGATGGGACTTCTTTTCTTGGAACTTTTAAATTATACCGATCGTATGGAACAGGAAAGGCCTGATCGATACGATGATTCATTGGTCACCGCCATCTTAAAACAGATCGACGAATCGTACCCTACCGTAAGTCTTTCGCAGATTGCTGAAAAATACAACCAGCCGATTTCCAAGTTAAGCAGGCTGATTAAAAGGAACACCGGATACACTTATAAAGAGCTTTTGCATCAGAAACGCTTTACTAAAGCAGTTCAGCTTTTGAACCGCAGTACCCTCTCTGTTGAAGAGATTATCGCCGCGGTAGGGTATGATAATACCAGCTATTTTTATCGTAGTTTCCGGAAAATTTATGGCGTGAGTCCAAAAACCTACCGGAAAATCAATAATTAATAATGTTTTCTGAAAAGCAAACCAGCGAGAAGTTAACAAATAAGGACGTAATTTTGCATAAATTACGTCCTTATTTTTATATGGTTGCAATACTATAATAAAAATGTAACAAAAAATAAAGATAATGTGGTGGGAAACATGAACAATCTTTACTTGGCAATCGATATCGGAGCTTCCAGTGGCCGCCATATACTTGGAACTTTGAAAGACGGCCAAATCACCCTGGAAGAGATTTATCGTTTCACCAATGAAATGAAAGTCCGAAATAACCACCTTTGTTGGGACTTCGACTACTTGTTTGAGCAAATTCTGTCCGGCTTGAAAAAATGCGGCGAACTCGGAAAAATACCGGTTAGTATGGGCATTGATACCTGGGGTGTGGACTTTGTATTGGTGGATAAGGATGAGCGAGTCCTGGGGGATGCCGTCGCTTATCGGGATAGCCGTACTAACGGCATGGATGGGGAGCTTCGCAAATTAATCCCGGAAGATGAGTTATACCGGCGGACCGGGATTCAAAAACAGTTGTTTAATACGATTTATCAGCTTTTGGCTTTAAAACGGACCAACAAAGAAATATTGGACAGGGCGGAGCGGTTTCTGATGGTTCCGGAATATCTCAATTTCTTGCTGACGGGAATGAAAGTCAATGAGTATACCAACGCTACGACCACCGGTATGGTGGATGCGGGGAAAAAGACCTGGGATCGTTCCCTCATCGATCTGCTGGGCATCAAACCCTCGCTTTTCGGTGAGTTGAAACTGCCCAAAACCAGGCTGGGGCCTTTACAGAAGGCAATTGAGGAAAAAGTGGGTTTTCAATGCGAAGTGGTGCTTCCACCGACTCATGACACGGCATCTGCAGTGTTGGCAGTGCCGTTGGCGGATAATCATTCCGTTTATATAAGTTCCGGGACTTGGTCGCTGATGGGTCTTGAAAAACCGGAACCTGACTGCCGTGAAGCGAGCCGGTCGGCCAATTTTACCAACGAAGGCGGTTATGATTGCGGTTACCGCTATCTAAAAAATATTATGGGGTTGTGGATTATCCAATCGGTGAAAAAAGAATGGAGTGAGGGCTATTCCTTTTCCCAACTATGTGCCATGGCCGAGGCGGAGAAAGGTTCTCCATCCATCATTGATGTCAATGATCAGACTTTTTTAGCGCCGCCTAATATGATCGAAGCTATTAAAGAATTTTGCAGGCAAAGAGGTTTGCCGGTTCCAATCCGGCCCGGCGAAATAGCTGCCTGCGTTTATCATAGCCTGGCTCAAAGTTACCGGGATGCGGTTTTGGAAATTGAAACCTTGCAGAATATGGGGATTCATTCCATTCATATTGTCGGTGGAGGTAGCCGGGCGGATTACCTTAATGAATTGACTGCCCGGTATACCGGAAAACAAGTATTGGCAGGCCCCATTGAAGCCACTGCAATCGGCAACATCCTATCGCAGATGCTGGGCGCCGGCGAATTTAAAACACTGGCAAAAGCAAGAGAGACCGTCGCAAAGTCTTTTCCTATCAAGAAATGGTGATTTAAAAAGGAGGAATTTAAATGAGTGAACATGAGACGAACGTTGTGATGAAAAATTATCGCCTGGCGCGAGAAAGTTACCGCGCAATCGGTGTTGATTGCGACCAAGCGGTAGCCAAACTGAGTGAAATTTCAATCTCCATCCATTGCTGGCAAGGGGATGATGTCGGTGGTTTTGAAAACAGTGGGGGACTTACGGGGGGCATTGCCACCACGGGAAACTATCCGGGTAAGGCCCGTACCCCTGAAGAATTAATGGCTGATATTGATGAAGCCTTATCTTTGATCCCGGGTAAACACCGGCTGAATATTCATGCCAGTTATGCAATGAATGATGGAAACCCAGTCGAGCGCGATATGCTGGAGCCGAAACAGTTCGCTCCGTGGGTGGATTTTGCAAAGCAGCGGGGCTTGGGGCTTGATTTTAACCCTACTTTTTTTTCCCATTCCAAAGCATCCAGCGGGTTGACACTGTCGCATCCCGACGCGGAAATCCGGAATTTTTGGATTCGGCATGGCCAGGCTTGCCGGAAGATCGCCGCTTACTTCGGCAAAGAACTGGGAACCCCATCCCTTTGCAATCTGTGGATACCCGACGGATATAAGGATATTCCTGCTGACCGCCTGGGACCCCGCTTGCGTCTGAAAGCAAGTCTGGATGAGATTTATCGTGAAAAGTATGACTCCCGGTATTTAATAGACTGTGTGGAAGGAAAAGTGTTTGGCATCGGGGTCGAAGCCTATACAGTGGGGTCTCATGAGTTTTACCTGAGTTATGCGGCAAAAAACGGCCTTTACTTTTTACTGGATAACGGCCACTTTCACCCCACTGAAGCGGTTTCCGATAAGATACCGGCGCTTTTGGCTTTTTTTGACCGGGTCCCTTTGCATGTAACCCGTCCGATGCGCTGGGATAGTGACCATGTGGTATTGCTGGATGATGAACTAAAGGAAATCGCTAAGGAAATCATCCGTTGTGACGCTTTGGACAAAGTCATGATCGGGTTGGATTATTTTGATGCCAGTATTAACCGGGTTGCCGCCTGGGTCATTGGAGTCCGGAACATGCAAAAGGCGTTGCTTCAAGCGATGTTAATCCCTCATAAAAAGCTCAAGGGACTCCAGGATAGCGGTAAATTTACCGAACTGATGATGTTGAATGAGGAGCTCAAAACCTATCCGCTGGGTGCGGTGTGGGATTATTTCTGCCAGCAGCGGAATGTTCCAATGAAAGATCAATGGTATGAAATCATTCGAAGCTATGAAACAGATGTTCAAATGAAGCGGAGGTAACATTGATGAAGGTATTGGAAGCGGAATTTATGCAAGGATTTATCCGCATGGCTGATGACGGTTTCCGTCAGGGATGGCATGAGCGTAATGGTGGTAATCTTACTTATCGCATTAAACCGGAGGAAATCGAAGGAATTAAGTCGGAATTATCCTTCAGCAAGCCTTTTGTCAATCTGGGCGTCAGGGCGGCTAATTTGGCGGGAGAATATTTTGTGGCCACCGGAAGCGGTAAATTCTTAAGAAATGTGGCGTTGGCCCCTCAAGATAACCTTTGCATCGTTCAAATCGATGAACAGGGCGAGCATTACCGAATAGTCTGGGGCCTCGAAAAAGGTGGCGTCCCAACCAGTGAGTTTCCTACTCATTTTATGAATCATAGTGTTAAAAAAGTAGTAACCGGGGGAATGCACCGGGTGATTTACCATGCACATACCCCGAGCGTTATTGCGCTAACCTTTGTCCTGCCGCTGGAAGATAAAGAATTTAGCCGGGTTCTCTGGACCATGGCCACAGAGTGTCCGGTGGTGTTTCCCGACGGGGTCGGGGTGGTTCCCTGGATGGTTCCCGGAGGAAGTCAAATCGCCTTGGCTACCTGTGTACTGATGAAAAAATATGATGTGGCCATTTGGGCCCATCATGGCACGTTCTGCTCCGGTCCCGACTTTGATATAACCTTTGGTCTTATGCATACGGTAGAGAAATCTGCGGATATCTATGTCCGGGCTATGAGTTGCGGTCAGGGAATAAGACAGACCATTTCGGCCCAAAACCTAAGGGACATTGCCCGGGATTTTAAAGTAAAATTGCGGGAAGAATTTTTGGATTGAATATAAATTTCAGGTGGCTTAAGCCGTGGCCGTACAAGCATATCATGGAAGTATCCAATTTTAGGGAGGGGGAAGACAGGTTGTAATACCAGGAGAAGAGGCTGTCCCAAAAAAAATGTGCAATGGGCACGAATTTACTTTTTGGGACAGCCTCTTTTCTTTATGATGACCTATCCTTTCGATCAAGGGTTAGTCCATCTCGACCTGGCTTGGATGGTCATCATTATTTTTCTTCTCCTGCTTCTACCGCTACCTCTCGTGCCGAAATTATCACGATATCACGGACCGGAACGTCCTGGAAATATTGAAAATAGTCGGTGGGTTCTTCGGCTATCTTATCGACTACCTCCATCCCCTCGACCACTCTGCCGAAAACACAATATCCAAAACCGGCGGCCGAATCATTTTGATGGTCCAAATAGTTGTTGTCCACTAAATTAATAAAAAATTCCGAAGTAGCGCTGTCCACAACCTGGGTGCGGGCCATGGCGAGGGTGCCACGCAAATTGGAAAGACCGTTTCCCGCTTCGTTAACAATGGGGGGGAAACCGTTTTTGTGAGCCATTCCGGAAGTAAACCCTCCGCATTGAACCATAAAATTGGGAATGACCCGGTGAAATAGGGTGGCATCGTAAAATTTTTCGCGGGTATAGCGTAGAAAATTTTCCACCGTAAGGGGGGCTTTGTCAGAAAATAATTCGACACGGATGTTTCCAAGGGTGGTTTCCAGAATAACTTGGGGATATTGAGGTGCTGAAGAATTTTGATTGGCCATTTTTTTCTCCTTTGGATTTTAATATTCGATGCGTGCTGAAGATACCATTGAATTAGATTTTGAACTGGGAGACCAAAGCGCTGAGACGTTCGGCGCTTTTCTCCGTATCATGCATCTGTTTTTGGACTACCATGACTTTTTCCACAATGACCGAGGTTTTTTCGGCGATATTTTGGGTGCCTGCGGCTCCTTCGTTTACGGTAATGGCGACATTATTGATGGAGACATTGATTTCGGTTATAATGCCGATTAATTCCTGGATGGTGGCATTGAAGTCACGAAGGATGGTTTCGATTGATTTTGTATCCGTACTATATAATTCCCCGGTTTTGACTAAATCCCTATAATTTATAATCACCTGGCTGTCGATAAATTCCAAAACCTTCGCTGAACTGGCAGAGAGATCTTCAACCGATTTTACCACAATTTTGGTAACCTTTTGAATTTCATCGACGGTTTTTTTGGAGTCATCAGCCAGAGCCCTCACTTCATCTGCTACCACCGCAAAACCTCTACCCAAATCCCCGGCCCGGGCAGCTTCAATAGCGGCGTTAAGGGCCAACAAATTGGTTTGGGAAGTGATTTGCATGATCGAGTCGGAGAGGACATTGATCTTATCTACCGCTTTCGACTGCTCAATCACGGATTCCATTTCTTCTTTGGTTTCCGTATAAACACTTTGGGCCTTTTGCTCAGAAGTTAAAGCCCCATTTTTTAATTCATCGGCATTATTGCTTATTTGCGCCAAGGCCTGGACACTCTCTTGCGCTTTATTTCCCATTGCCTCAATCGCTTTTTGAACCTCTTGAGAGGAAGCATTCATTTCCTCCGCCGAAGCCGATGCTTCTTCCATACCCGCCGAGAGTTGCTCAACAGTGGCTGATGTATCATCCGTTTGCGTCATTAAAGTCAACATTTCGGAATTGACATTGCTTACGGAATTTTTGATGTTTTGGAATTCTCCCACGACTCCCTGCACGATTTCGCGAATGGAGCGCTGCATGGTATGGATAGCTTTTGCCATAGCGCCGATCTCATCATTTCGGTTTAAGGCTGATAATGGAAGATCGATGCTGAAATCGCCGGTGGCCATTCTTTCAAGGTGTCTTCTGGATAAATCGATTGGATTAATCAAGGAGCGGGTAATCATCATAATTAAAATTGCCGATATAATCGTGAAGAGAAGGGTAATGATGATAAAAATGAGGAGCATCCCTGTTAGGGGAGACATTAATTCCGATTCGGGAGCGGTAATCGCCAGCGACCATTTGGAGTCATATATCCCTTTGACTCGGGAATAGACGATATATTTATTGATTTTTTGATAGACATAATGATCAATACCGGTATTATTTTGAATCATGGCCGTAAAAACTCTTTTGAGATTTTTATCGGCCTTTCGGTCCTTCACGGGGTTTAATTGCATAATCAAACTTTTTTGGGGATGGACGATAATCAGGCCGTCGCCATTGATCATATAGGCATAACCGGTTTTAGCGATTTTGACCGAAGTAATCATTTTTTGGATTTCATCGACTTTGATGATTCCGGCGACGATCCCTATCATTTGTCCGTCTCTTTTTACAGGGGCCGCAACTACAACCACTTGGTAGCCGGTAGTTTTTGATATCAGGGGATCGGAGATTACCGTTTTTCCGGTAGCCATCAACCGTTTAAAGTAAGCCCGGTCCGCGATATTGGCGGTGCTACCTAAGGTTGTGAAATAATTGCCCGATAAATCCGAATAAAAAAGCATCACGTACATGGAATTTTGCCGGGCTACGGGCGTCAGATTTTCTAAAATGATGGAGGGATTGCCATTGGCATTTTTGATGGAAGGGGAATTTGCAAGGACGTTGATCTCAGCCTTGCGGGCTTCCAGCCATAACCCTACGGACTGGCCATAGGACTGTGCCAGGGATGTAATGTTGGTTTCAAAATTATGGACCAAAATTCGTCGGGCATTGAGATAATTAATCAATGACAGTCCACTTAAAGCGAGGATTAAAATTGCAATGACAAGGAATGTTAATTTGGTTTTGATGCTTTTGGCGGAGAAAAATTTTTGCAGATTGTCGATTCGTCTTTTTATATCATTCATAATGTTCCTCCTGATCATGATGGTTTTATCTTTGGGGGGGTGGTCCATAATCTTAAAATCCAGCATAAAAGGGGAATGCGTTCTATAAAGTATCATCGACGTATTTTTTTGATAACTTTACATCAATGTTAAAAAAATTAAAGCTTAAAGCTTAAAGCGTAAAGGTTAAAGTGCTATTCCCATCATCCATGAAAAGATGTTCTGTCCCTTAAAATGTGATAAAATATGAAGAAGAGTTCAAAAATAAATTTTCGGGAGACAGATTAATGCTGGAAGAGGCGGAACTGCTCCTTCAAAAATATTATGGTTACCCCAAGTTTCGTGAGGGGCAAACTAAAATTATCAGTAGCATCTTACAAAAGAACGATACCTTTGCGATCATGCCAACCGGCGCCGGCAAATCCATTTGTTTTCAAATTCCGGCGTTGCTGTTTCAAGGTGTTACCTTGGTTGTTTCTCCGTTGATTTCTTTGATGAAAGACCAGATCGACTCCTTGAACAGCCTGGGAATTCCGGCTGCGTTTATCAATAGTTCATTATCTCCCCGCGCAGTGGATGAAAGGATTCACCAAGCCAGTCTCGGCGCTTACCGCCTTCTTTACATCGCCCCGGAACGTTTGGAAGTGGAATCTTTCATTCAAATGGTTCAAACGCTTCAGATTTCATTCATCGCCATTGACGAAGCCCATTGCGTGTCTCAGTGGGGGCATGATTTCAGGACCAGTTACCGTCAAATCAGTCCGTTTATCAAACGCCTCGCCAAACGGCCGGTGGTGGCGGCGTTTACTGCAACCGCCACTCCGGAGGTAAAGGATGATATTGTTAAACTGTTGGTGCTGGAAAAACCGGAACTTTTCATCACCGGGTTTGATAGGGAGAACCTGTCGTTTTCCGTGGTGCGGGGAGAAAACAAACGCGATTTCCTGACCCATTATATTGCCTCCAATCAGCAACATTCAGGCATCATTTATGCAGCGACCCGTAAGGAAGTGGATCAGATTTATAATTCATTGGTCAAGCAGGGTTACGCCGCGGGGAAATACCATGCAGGTTTGCCGGATAAGGAACGAGTTAGGAATCAAGAGGCTTTCCTTTACGATGACGATAAGATTATGGTTGCCACCAATGCCTTTGGCATGGGAATCGATAAATCCAATGTCCGCTATGTCATCCACTATAATTTGCCGAAAAATATGGAGTCATACTATCAAGAAGCGGGCCGGGCGGGCCGGGACGGCGGTCCCAGCGAATGTATCCTGTTATTTGCGCCGCAGGACATTGTGATTCAGAAATTTCTGATTGAACAGACAGTATATTCCCCGGCCCGCAAGCAAAATGAATTAAAGAAACTTCAAACCATGGTGGATTACGCCCATTCCCCCCGGTGTCTGCGGCGGTTTATTCTGGAGTATTTCGGCGAGGAAAAATTACCGGAAGAGTGCGGCAATTGCGGAAACTGCAACGACCAGACCGAGCTTGCCGATATCACCTTGGAAGCTCAAAAGATTTTTTCTTGCATATTCCGGATGCGCGAACAATATGGTATCTCCATGGTAGCGGATGTATTGAAGGGATCGGGCGCCAAAAAGATCATCCAACAAAGATTGAATGGGCTTCCAACATACGGAATCATGAAAGAAATTCCCTTATCCGAAATCAAGGATTTGATGAACCGGCTTGTATCAGAGGATTATTTACGGTTAACCCAAGGCCAATATCCCGTTGTCAAACTGCAACCGAAAGTGACTCCGGTATTGAAGGGGGAAGCTAAGGTGATGCAAAAAATCGTTCAACGGAAGGCGAAATTGGAGCAAGACGATTCGTTGTTCGAAACCTTACGGAAATTGCGGAGGGAAATCGCGTCCCGGGAAGGTGTGCCCCCATACATTATCTTTACCGACAGCACTTTGCGGGAAATGTCGGCGCTTAAGCCCACAAATGGCAAAGCCTTACTGGCCATTAAAGGGGTGGGCGAATCCAAACTGGAGAAATACGGGAATTTGTTTATGAATGCTATTTTGAACCATGAAACTCACTGAAAATAGCGGGGTAAATATAACTGTTCGGAAGAGGAATTGGCAAATATATGGCGAAAGTTAACTAACTTGTGCTTTCAGAATTTTGTGAAAAGGATGTTTCATATATGAAGATCAGCGACATCTACCAACAGAAGGCGCATGGGCGTGAGCCGGTATTATCTTTTGAAATATTTCCTCCCAAGCCGGATTATCCCCTGGATTCCGTTTTTGAAACCCTTGGGGAATTGAAAGATCTCAAACCGGATTTTATCAGCGTCACCTATGGAGCGGGAGGTTCGAGCCGCGCCAGGACCATTGAAATCGCCTCCCGAGTGAAACATGATTATCAACTGGAATCTCAGGCTCACCTGACCTGCGTTGGGCATTCTCCGGCTGAACTGGATAAGATTATTGATGAAATCGGAAACCATGATATTGAAAATATTTTAGCCCTGCGGGGGGATCCTCCTAAAAATCAGCCGGACTATAAACCCGAACCCGGTTATTACCGGGATTCCATTGATTTGGTCCGCCATATACGGAGAAAAGGCGGTTATTGCATTGGTGCCGCCGCGTATCCCGAGGGCCATTCACAGACGGCCCGGTGGGATCGGGATTGGTTGTGTTTACGGGATAAAGTCGCCGAAGGGGTTGACTTTTTATTAACCCAAATGTTTTTTGACAACCGGGTTTTTTATAATTTTGCCGACAATATGCTCCGTTTGGGGGTTAAAATTCCGGTTTCGCCCGGAGTTATGCCTATTTTAAACCTCGGCCAAATTAAAAGGATGATCAATTTGTCAGGGGCTTCCATCCCTTCCAAACTGTTATTAATGTTTGACAAGTTTGGGAATAATAGTGATGACTTTGAGAAAGCGGGCATTGAATACGCTGTCAACCAAATTGATGATTTGTTGGAAAACGGAGTGGCTGGAATTCATCTTTGCACCATGAATAAGGTGCTTCAAACGCGGGCAATTGTCGAAAATTCCAAATTGAGGAGCCATTCATGAAGAACAGCCAGGATAATCAGGAATTAAAAAAATTAGTCGGGGTAGCCGCGGCCGGTTTAGTCACCGGCGGAATGGTCTGCGGTATCGGCACCGGTTCCACCGTAGCCTTTTTTATTGAGGAACTGGGCCGCCGGGTCAAAGAGGAAAATTTGCAAATTATTGGTGTGCCGACGTCTTTTCAATCCAAAATACTTTGTCAAAAATATCAGATACCCCTCCGGGATACCCAGGATTGCTCAGAGTTGGATCTGGCGGTGGATGGAGCCGACGAAGTGGACCCCGAGCTCAATGTGATCAAAGGGGGCGGGGCTGCTCAAACCCGTGAGAAAGTCGTGGCGGCCATGGCAAAGCGGTTTATAGTGATTGTGGATGAGTCGAAATTGGTACCAAGCTTAAATAGCACTTTTCCGGTTCCGGTGGAGATTATTCCTTCCGCGCTTAGCTATACTCAGGAGCAAATTAAAAAGCTCGGCGGAGAAAGCGCGCTGCGGATGGGAATCCGGAAGGATGGCCCGGTGGTCACCGATAACGGGCAATTTATATTGGATGTGCAATTTAAACCCGGTTCCGATTTAAGAATGATTGACCAAAGACTCCATCATACCCCCGGGGTTGTCGAAACCGGCTTGTTTTATGATTTGACTGCAATGGTGCTGGTGGGCTCCGCAAAAGAGATGAAGGTCAAAAAGCTTGAAAAAAACAATAGCTAAAATAAAATTTTGGGAATCCCAATCGTTTTAAAGTACATATTTGGTGATTGACTGAAGAGGTGTCTGGAATGGCTGAGGTAGCAGAGGGTAAAGTTGTACCGATAATTTTAGAGCACGAGATGCGGAATTCTTTCCTGGATTACGCCATGAGCGTCATTGTGGACCGGGCGTTACCCGATGTCCGTGATGGAATGAAACCGGTTCACCGCCGGATCTTGTACGGCATGTTTGAATCAGGAGCGACTCCGGACAAGCCTTACCGTAAATCGGCACGTATCGTCGGAGATGTAATGGGGCGTTATCATCCTCATGGTGATTCCTCCATTTACATGACGATGGTGCGGATGGCCCAGGATTTTTCCTACCGGGAGCCGTTGGTGGACGGTCACGGTAACTTCGGTTCCATTGATGGAGATTCGCCTGCGGCGATGCGGTATACCGAGGTTAGAATGGCCAAACTGGCCATGGAAATGATGGCGGATATCGACAAGAAAACTGTCGATTTCAAGCCGAATTTCGATGAAAGTTTGGAAGAGCCGATGGTATTGCCGGCTCGTTTCCCCAATCTTCTGGTGAACGGATCGGAAGGAATTGCGGTGGGGATGGCCACTAAAATTCCTCCCCACAATCTGGGCGAAGTCATTGATGGCGCCGTATTGTTGATTGATAACCCGGAGGCAGAAGATAAAGAACTGTTGCGAATGGTAAAAGGACCGGATTTTCCTTTGGGTGCTACGATTTTAGGCCGCGAAGGAATTCGGGATGCTTATTTAACCGGTCGCGGTTCGATTAAAGTCCGCTCAAAAACCCAGATTGAAGAGATGGGTAATGGTAAGAACCGTATCATTGTGAACGAAATACCGTATCAAGTCAATAAAGCCCATTTAATAGAAGAGATTGCCGGACTGGTCCGGGAAAAAACGGTGGATGGCATTACCGATTTGCGCGATGAATCGGACCGCAACGATAAAGTGCGGATTGTTATCGAATTACGGCGCGACGTCAATCCGAATGTGATTTTGAACCAGCTGTTAAAGCATACGGCAATGCAGCAAAGCTACGGCGTGATTATGCTGGTGCTGGTGAATAATGAACCGAAAATCCTTTCCCTGCGGGAAATTCTTCATTACTATCTGGAACATCAACGGGAGGTAGTGACCCGCCGCACTCAATTCGACCTGGCTAAGGCGGAAGACCGGGCCCATATACTGGAAGGTTTGCGAATCGCCCTAGACCATATTGACGCAGTGATTAGCCTGATCCGTTCTTCCCGTACGGTCGATATCGCCCGGGAAGGCTTAATAACTAATTTCGGCTTGTCCGAAAAACAAGCCCAAGCCATCCTGGAAATGCGGTTGCAACGGTTAACAGGTCTGGAACGGGAAAAGATTGAAAGCGAATATGCGGAATTATTGAAGCTGATCGCATATTATAAGGATCTTTTGTCCGATGTTCATAAAATCATGTTGGTCATTAAGGATGAAATGCTGGCTATCAAAGGGAAATTCAGTAATCCCCGGCGTACGGAAATCGTAGCCGCAGATAATGAATTTAACGATGAAGATCTAATCGCCGACGAAGACATTGTGGTTACTATGACTCATTTCGGCTATATTAAAAGGCTGCCGGTCACAACCTACCGTAATCAAAAGAGAGGCGGCCGGGGCATAACCGGGATCTCCACCAAAGAAGATGATTTCGTCGAACACTTTTTCATTTCTTCAACCCATGAGACGATTTTATTCTTTACCAATCAGGGCCGGGTTTATCGCCAGAAAGGGTTTGAGATTCCGGAATCCGGACGGACGGCCCGCGGTACGGCGATTATTAACTTAATTCAGCTGGAACCGGGCGAGCGGGTGAACGCTGTGATTCCGATTCAGGAATTCGATGCCGAGCATTATTTGTTCATGGGCACCAAACAGGGGGTTGTCAAGAAAACGTCTCTCAATGAATTTGACACCAATCGTAAGGGCGGATTGATTGGGATCAATTTGGATGAAAATGATGAATTGATCGCGGTCAAATTGACCGATGGCTCCAGAGAAGTGATTATGGTAACTCAAAAAGGCCAATCCATTAGGTTCCCTGAGACCGATGTCCGTTCTTTGGGAAGAACGGCCCGGGGCGTCAAGGGCATCACTTTGGATGGCGGTGATTTGGTGGTTGGGATGGACACCGTAAAGGAAGACGCCGATTTGGTGGTCATCACCAGTCTCGGTATGGGTAAACGAACCAGCCTGGAAGAATACCGGGTTCAAGCCAGGGGTGGTAAAGGCACGAAAGCGATTAAATTGACCAAAAGGCATGGGATCATCGAAGGAATAAAAGTGGTTTCCGAAAATGATGAGCTGATGATTATCACCGCCGAAGGGGTCATTATCCGTATCAGTGTACAAAATATCTCCTGTACCGGACGGGATACGCAGGGTGTCCGGATCATGAAAGTGGATGAAAACGACCGGGTGGTCACATTGGCCCGGGTGGTGGGTGGCAAGGAAGAAGAAGAAAATGAAGAAAAAGGCGCCGAATAGGCGCTTTTTTTATGCCGCCAAACTTTCCGTTTGATATTCAATAGTAATTGTACGTAATTGCATTATAAACATAAGATGAGTGAAGATAAATGAATTTAATTATTGTCAAACGTTTGGATTAGGTATATAGTTTAAGTGAAGGATTCTATTGAGGTGTTTTAGGTGGATAAGGAAATTCTGACGATGGAAGATGCGGCTGAATTTTTTGGAGTCAGCATCAAGACTTTCATCAAGTTATTGAAGGAAGAGAAAGTACCGGGCCGGAAGATCGGCCGGGAATGGCGTTTTAGCAGAAATGCCTTGATTGAATGGCTGGCTTCCGGGGATTCCCAGGCGTATTCCGCAAGCGAATCCAGCCAAGTAGTAGAGACGAAAGATTTTTTTAATGAAGTCGCCTCCGATTGGGAAGAAATGCGCCGTAATTATTATGATGAGTCAATTCGGAATTATCTTGAGGAGCTGCATATTTTTTACCCTCAAATGACATTGATGGATTTGGGAACCGGGAACGGCTATTTGGCCAGGTTTGCGTCACCTTATGTGAAAAATGTGCTGGCTGTGGATATCTCCGCCGAAATGTTGAAGGAACTGCGGCAAAAAGCGCGGGGCGAGGGTTTGATGAACATCAAAACCATTGAAAGCGATGGTTGCGAGGTCCCCGTTCCCGACGGTTCGGCCGATTTAATATGCGCCAATATGTATCTTCACCATATTGAAGAACCCGAGTCGGCCATCGGCGAGATGCGGCGCATCCTCAAAGTGAAGGGGATGGTTTTTTTAGCCGATTTTCTTGAACACCAGGATATGACTTTAAAAGAAAAAATGCATGACCTCTGGCCGGGGTTCCCCTCACCTGTCATTCAAGACTGGTTTAGAAAAGCGGGGTTTTCCGATATCAAGGTTCATGAAATCGCACCAGATCTCGCCCAGGGAAAGCGCTCGAAAACGATTCTTATTTTGACAGCTCAGAAGGACCGATAAATGATGCTTCCAAATTTAAAGATTCCGTATGGATGGGGTTGAGCAGTTCAACCACAAAAATAACAAATCGGATTGGGAGGTATTGAGATGTCAAACGGTGATATAAAGGACAAAGGACTGGCTTCAAAAGGTAAATTACGGATCGAATGGGCCGATAATCAAATGCCGGTTTTGCGGCTCATCAGGGAACGCTTTGCCAGGGAAAAGCCTTTGAAAGGGAAAAAGCTATCATGTTGTCTTCATGTAACCACGGAGACCGCCAACTTGATGCGGACTTTAAAGGAAGGGGGAGCGGACATCGTATTGTGCGCTTCCAACCCCCTATCGACACAGGACGATGTAGCAGCTTCATTAGTCGTGGATTACGGAATTCCGGTTTACGCCATGAAGGGCGAAGACCGTGACACCTATTACAGGCATTTGATTGCCGCAATCGAGCACCAGCCGGAGATTACCCAGGATGACGGAGCGGATCTGGTCGGCTTGCTTCATCAAAAATATGCGGACACTTATCTGAAAAATGTAATCGGCGGCACCGAAGAGACCACAACCGGTGTTATCCGGCTGATGAGTATGGAAAAAGACCAGGCTTTAAAGTTTCCCATTATCGCAGTGAACGAGTCCGATACAAAGCACTTGTTTGACAACCGCTATGGCACCGGTCAAAGTACTCTGGACGGGTTGCTCCGCGCCACCAATGTGTTGGTTTGCGGTAAGAACTTGGTAGTATGCGGCTACGGCTGGTGCGGAAAAGGTTTGGCTTTGCGCGCCAAAGGAATGGGCGCTAATGTCATTGTGACGGAGGTTGACCATGTCAAGGCCATCGAAGCGGTGATGGAAGGCTTTCGGGTGATGAAACTTGAAGAGGCCATGCCCACTGCCGATATTGTGATTACAGTTACCGGCGACCTCAACGTAGTCGACGAACGCCATATCAAACTGGCCAAGAATGGAGTCATTGTAGCCAATTCCGGGCATTTTAACGATGAGATCAATATTGGAGCCATGGAGGGCCTTTCCAAGTCCAAGCGGACAGTCCGGGATTTTGTAGAGGAATATACGCTCCAAGATGGCCGAAAGGTTTTTTTACTGGCAGAGGGACGGTTATTAAATCTGGCTGCCGCCGAAGGCCATCCGGCGGTGGTGATGGATATGAGTTTTGCCAATCAGGCTTTAGGATCGGAGTATATTGTCAAACACGCCCATGAAATGGGAAAAAAGGTTCATGTCTTACCGAAGGAATTGGACCGCCAAATCGCGGAAATCAAACTCAAATCGATGGGAATCGAGATTGATGCATTGACTCCGGAACAAGTGAAATATTTATCATCCTGGCAGAGCGGGACTTAAATTCGAATTGGTTATAAAATTGATTCAGTAAACTGCCTAAAATCAACTCACCCCTTTGGTTACCCATTTTGTATACATATAGCAATTCCCCTCGCTCTGACTGTCGGCAATTTTATGAGACCTGAGAGAGGGGAAAGCAACCATGTTACTATAACCCATAAGATAGCCGAAGGGGGTTGAGAGTTGATATTTTTTTGCATTCAAAAACCCTTATCCGGTCATAGGCATTTAATAAGCGAGGGACTTCAATACCGGCGGCGAAAACATCTTCGTCGGTATAACCCCTTTCATCCCATAGCCATTGCATCCGGTTGCGGGCAATATTGATTTGTTCCGGAAGTGTTTCTAAAGAACCACAGTTTTGATTGATTTCATCCCCCTGTAAAAAAGCTTCTTCCAATTCCAACCCCGCCCTCCACGAATCAGGAGAGGCGGGGTTACATTTTAAGTGGAATTGGAGCGTCTCACGGGCCGCTGCTGTTGCTTTTAGTTCGCCTGGTTGCTGCTTTCGGTTTCCCCGGATTCACCGGCCCTGAAGCCAAAGGCGAGCCATTTTTCTTCCGGAAGGTTGACCCGGATCGATTTTCGCACCAGAGAGCTTTGATGATTCAATTCTTTCATGAGTTCCTGTTGCGTCGTGGTGGCCTCCCTGGAACTGGCCATCAGATCATTCTTTTTTTGTTCGAGCTGGCCGGCCTGGTTGTATAGATCGGTGATTTTGGCCACCAGTTCTTTGGTAATTCCCAATTGGTTCACGCTCTCCCCGTAGGAATTGAGCCCGTCGAGGAGCGTTTTGGCGCGGTTGATCTTGTGCGCAAACGTTTGATACATCATCAGATTCACCTCCTTTCCAATAAAAAACGAGATTTCCGAACTTTATCCTCTTACTGGTTAATCCTGCAAATCCGGGTCAAATCATGGTTCGGGCATAAAAAAACGCCTCTGTATGTTACAGCGGCGTTTTCGATGTGTCGATTTATTCCCGGGAACTCTGCGTTCTCTGTGGCCCCCAAATACCGGTTCGGCATTTTGGGCATAAAAAAAGCCCTGTATAAACTACAGCAGCATTTTGAGAACGATTAACCACTATCATTATATCACCTTTTTTTGAAAAAAGTGTGTCGATTTTGTGTCGGCAACTCCAGATGTTGATAGGACGGTTGTTTGGGGGTTTTGATATCAAAAAATATCATCTTTAGCTGGTAAATTAAATTCAGCACCAGGTAATAATCTTGAAAAACTCTTTCGCCGCATAGGTTTGATGAACCGTAGAAATCCGGGGGATGATAAAACCGTATCGATAATAAAAAATAATCAGATTTAAATGAGAGATTATGGGCATCACTTGCAAGCACTTGCATAATTGCGACATGTATGTTAAAATTTAGTTAACCGTTTTACTAAATCGTTTAAGCTAATATATTTTAATAAAGGGATAATTCAGGGATGAAAAAACTTACAATTAAAGATATTGCCAAAATGGCGGAAGTTTCTACTGCTACGGTTTCTATGATTTTGAATAAAAAAGATGATAGTATCAGTTCGACTACCAAAGAAAGAGTATTGAAGATTATCGAAGAAAATAATTATATTTCGAACAAAGTAGCCAGAAGTTTAGTGACACGGCGTACCAAAACGATCGGGCTTGTGATACCCGATATTGCCAATCCGTTTTTTCCCGAATTGGCCAGAGGTGCCGAAGATAAAGCTAATGAGGCTGGTTATAGTATTATTTTCTGCAATACGGATGATGATTTAGAGAAAGAAGAAAAATACATTAATATGCTTGCCGAAAAGATGGTGGATGGAATTATTTTTTCTCAATCGGCTAAACGGTCTGGAGATATCGTTGGGATTGATCGAACCGCCATTCCGATTATTCTAATTGATCGGGATGCTGAAAACCAAAATATTAAAGGCAAAGTATTAGTCGATAATAAAGACGGGGCTTATCAGGCGGTCAAGTATTTGCTTGAAAAAGGGCATCGCAATATTGTTTTAATAACCGGCGAGGCCACAGCAAGAACTGCTTTAGACCGGATTGACGGTTACAAAAAGGCGTTGGAAGAATATGGAGTCGGTTTTCATAAAGAATACATTTGGATTGGGCATTTTAAAAGTGAATGGGGAGAAGAAGCGATCAAGAAGATTATTGAATATCGTATCCCCTTTGATGCCGTATTTTGCGGTAATGACCTTATTGCGATTAGTGTTATAAAAACGTTGAAAAATGCCGGCTTTCGTATTCCGGAAGATGTTGGCGTCGTGGGATTTGACAACATATATATGGCAAAAATGATCGAACCGGAATTGACGACTGTCAAGCAACCCAACTATGAAATGGGCTATAAGGCGGTTGAGTTGTTGATAGAGTTTTTAGAAAAAGTAGATCACAGGGTCAAAAATACTATAATTTTAAATACTGAACTCATTATTAGGAAGTCAACTTGAAAATAGATTTAGTTTTTATAGTTAAACGATTAACCTAATAAATAATAAGTAATTGTAAAAATAGTGAAAACGTGGTCGGTTTTTATAAAAAATTTATGAATTATACTTGAATAATTGGTTAATGTATGATATATTTCACTTAAACGGTTTACTAAACCGTTTAAGTGAAATATATTTAGAAAATGGAAAAGCGATATCGCGGGTTTACAAAAAGAATTTTAGTGATTTTATAATGAAAATTTGCATAATGAAGGGCGTAAGTTATTCAAACCATAAAATTTAAAAATTATATGCATTATATACTAGGTTAAACGTTTAATGAATAAATGCGTATAGTGACGAGAAAGAAGTGGGACTGTGATTACTGTTATTGGAAGCTTAAATATGGATTTAGTAACTTATGTAGAACGGATGCCGAAAATTGGAGAAACAATTATCGGAAAAGCTTTCGAGCAAATACCCGGCGGGAAAGGGGCTAACCAAACCGCCGCTATCGCTAAACTTGGATCGAAAGTAAAAATACTGGGTTGCATCGGCAAGGATCATATGGGCGATACGCTTCTTGAGGCATTACGAAAAGATGACGTGGATGTTACCCGGATTGTACATTTAAATGGTATATCAACTGGAATTGCAGCGATAACTGTTGATGACACCGGTAATAATTGTATTATCGTTACACCGGGAGCTAATTATCAACTTTCACCGGCAGAAATTCAAAGTACTCAACAAATCATAGCCGACTCCCGCATTATAGTAACTCAGTTGGAAATCCCTTTGGAAACGGTTAAATATTCTTTGCAATTAGCTAAAGAGTTTGGCAAGACTACTATCCTGAATCCGGCTCCCGCGGCGAATTTGGATCATGATCTTTTGTGCAGCGTTGATTTATTGATTCCCAATGAAACCGAGCTTGAATTTTTAAGTGGTCAATCGGTCCGTAACGAGATGGAAATAATCGAAGCCGCTCAGGTAATGTTAAAACGGGGTGTTAAGGATTTAATTGTAACCACTGGTGAAAAAGGATGTATTTATATTAACGGAAATGGATGGAAAAGCTTTGCCGCTTATCGGGTGGATGCTGTGGATACGACGGCGGCCGGAGATAGTTTTATCGGCGCCATAGCCGTCGGCTTAAACGAGGGCAAAACAATTGAAGAGGCCATTCCGTTTGCTATGGCCACCGCAGCTTTAACAGTGACGAAAAAAGGAGCGCAAAGTTCATTGCCTTGTCGTCATGAGGTGGATGAGTTGCTAAGAGCTTATACTTAACTATTTTATTTGGAGAGGGAAGTACTGCTGATGAAAAAAACCGCTTTAATTAATTCCGAAATTTCGTATGTGATTTCAAAACTGGGGCATGGGGATGGTATTGTCATTGCCGATAGTGGATTGCCCATTCCTGATCAAGTGAAAAGAATTGACCTGGCAGTCAAAAAAGGCATCCCCGGATTTATGGATGTATTGGATGCCGTGTTTACGGAGCAGAGAGTCGAGGAAGCGATCATCGCCAAGGAGACCGAAGCGTCTAGCCCGCTGTTCTATCAGGAAATACTGGAAAGAATTGCTAAGATTGAACGGGATGAAAAAATCAAAATCAAAATCACCAAGGTTTCCCATGAGGAATTAAAAGAAAGTACGGGAAATGTTAAAGCGGTGATTCGTACGGGAGAATTTACAGCCTATGCCAATATTATTTTACGATCAGGAGTGGTGTTTTAAAATAACAGGGATATCGGAAATGCTGAAGTTTACATGATCAAGGGAGGAGTTATGAAAATGAAAAAAAATGGCAGGTTTAAGGATGCGTTTGGTTTTATTTTAATGATGATTATTGCGGTTATATTGTGGGCGTTCATAGTATGGGTATTTCAGATAAAACCTTATATCTTACCGGGTCCAATTGCCGTCATTAAAACACTGTTAAGTTCTTGGAAAGCTATTGCGCCAAATCTTTTAGTGACTATCAATGAAATAATTATCGGATATATTTTAACAGTCATTATTAGTATTCCCTGCGCAACTCTTATTTCATATTCACGTGCTTTTGAACGGACGGTTTATCCGCTTTTGCTATTGCTCCAATTAATTCCCAAAGTGGCAATCGCCCCTTTATTTATCATTTGGTTTGGGTTTGGAATATATCCCAAAATATTCATGGTCTTTCTTTTATCCTTCTTCCCGTTGCTGATTGACTCGGTAGTTGGGTTCAAATCGCTTAATCCGCGTTTAATTTATGTCGCGAAATCAATGACCGATTCGGAATGGGACTTTTTCTGGAAAATTAGGCTCCCTAATGCATTACCCAATATTTTTTCCGGTCTTAAAGTCTCGATTGCTTTCGCTACGGTTGGCGCTATTGTTGGGGAATTTGTTGGTTCGGATAAAGGTCTGGGTTATCTGCTGTTGCGCGCAAACGGTGATTTGAATACACAATTGTTGTTTGCTGTTTTGTTAGTTTTAAGTATTGTAGGCATCATTTTATATGAAATGATTGAATTGTTGGAGAAAATCGCAATTCCATGGCATGTTACCAAACGTCAAAAATTATCGGGAGGTGATAATGCAACATTGTAAGAGTCGTTCTTATAGACATTTAGACTAATTAATAAAAGGGAGGATATGAAATGAAACGTGCATCCGTATTACTTTTTTGTCTAGTGATGGTAGTCGTTACAATAGCTCCTAATGTGATGAGCGCCGAAAAAGTTACCTTACGATTGAATTATGTGGCAGCAGGACTTCATGCTCCATTTTACATGGCTTTAAAGAAAGGATATTATGCTAAGCAAAATCTTGATGTCGATATTGTTGAAGGAACCGGATCGGCTACTACGGTAAAATTAATCGGCAATAGGTCGGATACCTTCGGATTTACAGATTCTGGGACTGCGATTGTGGCGATTACCCAAGGTATGCCGGTAAAGATTATCAGCCCCATATACCAAGTCAATGCTTTTGCAGTCGTAACACTTGCGGAAAATAAAATCGACTCTCCTAAGGATTTGGAGGGCAAACGGCTTGGAATTACCCAAGGGGATGCTTTGTCACAATTGTTTCCGGCTTTTGTAGTAGCGAATGGATTGAATGAAAAAAAGATTAATTGTATATCCATGGATGCCAATGCTAAATCCATGGCGTTGATGAATGGTCAAATTGACGCGATTTTAGGCGGGGAAGACGATCAAGCGGTATTATTGAGGCAAAAAGGCTTGAATGTTAAGGTTTTACGTTTCTCCGATTATGGCGTGCCGACGATTGGTTTATCATTGATTGCCAATGATGAAACCATTAAGAAGAACCCGGGACAAGTTAGACGGTTTTTAGCAGCTACTTTGCAAGGTTGGAATGAAGCGCGTAAAAATATGAAGTCGGCTATTGCGATTGAGAAACAGTATATTCCAACCTTAGAAGAGAATGCGGCTTTGGAAGGGCTTAAGGTTGCTGTATCCTGCCTGTTTTCAAAAGATTCGAACGAATTAGGTAAAGCGGCTGAAGCGGATTGGGCAAATACCGTTGACCTGATGGTAAAATATCGCGGTCTTGATAGTAAGTTTAAGCCTTCCGACTTTTATACCAATGAAACTTTGCCGAGCAAACTGCCGAAAAAATAGCTTTATACTTAATAGACAGCGGGGTATTTGGTAAAGCTAAATATCCCGCCTTGTTAAAGAGGAAGGTGAATTTATTGTTACAATTCCAGAATATCTGTATGTGTTATCCGTCAGCGACCGGTCCAATTGAGGCATTGAGTGATATCAATATTGATGTGAAGAATGGGGAATTCATCTCGATTTTAGGCCCGAGCGGATGTGGTAAAAGTACTTTACTACTTATTGCCGCTCGTCTTGTTCCCCAAACTACCGGGAATGTTTGCCTTCATAGTCAAAGTATTTCTAAGCCTTTACAAAATGTGGGCTTTGTATTTCAAGATCATTTATTGCTTGAGTGGCGTACAGTTCTTTCAAATATATTGATTCAAGGTGAGTTTAGAAATATTGACAGGGAAATGTTGCAAGCGAAAGCGGAGGCCCTTATTGAACTCGTTGGATTAAAGGGTTTTGAAAATAAATATCCGCATGAACTTTCTGGTGGAATGCAACAGCGGGTTGCAATTTGTCGGGCATTGGTTCACGACCCGGAAATTTTGATGATGGATGAGCCATTTGGAGCATTGGATGCTTTGACCCGGGAACAGATTCGGATTGATTTGGAAAGAATTTGGCTGGAAAAGAAAAACACCGTACTTTTTGTAACCCATGACATCAATGAAGCAATATTGTTGTCGGATCGGGTAATCGTAATGTCACCACGTCCCGGCAAGATTCATGCCGAGTTTACAATTGACTTGCCCCGCCCCAGAAGGCTACGGATTACCGAAACAGAAGAGTTTATTGAATATAAGAAGAAAATTACAGGCATATTCTTGGAAATGGGAATTTTGCGTGAATAGACGGGAGGATATTGATATGGGTAATCGGCTTGAAAGTAATTATCAATCATTGAAATTAAAAAACCCTTTATTGGCGGCCTCGGCCGGAACCACAAAAGACGTCGAACATGCCAAACGGGCGGAAGACGCCGGTTTTGCGGCGGTGGTACTGAAGTCGATTCAGGAAGAAGTTGTTCACCGTTACAACCCGTTTCCCCGATTTGCATATATCCGTAATGGAATTCCAGGGTTTTCTGCGGACACATTTTATTCGTATGAACAAGCTTATGAATATGGAATTGAGGAATATGCCAATGAAATTCGGCGAGTGAAAGAGGCAATCAATATTCCTACAATCGCCAGTATTAATTGTGTAAGTATTGAAAACTGGGTCAGTTATTCAAAATGTGCTGCAGAAGCGGGAGCTGATGCGCTTGAGTTGGTCCCTTCATGTCCTATCGGGATGTTTTTACGGGAAGGAATTGATCTCGACTCCATCGCGGTGGATGTTTTGAAACAAGTTAAAAACGCTGTTAAAATTCCTGTATCTATAAAATTAAGCCTCCAGCTAAGTAATCCGGCACGTACTGCACTCAAACTTCAAGAAGCCGGAGCCGATGGAGTGATTATGTTTAATCGCATGACCGGTATTGATATTGATATTGAGCAACAACGGCCCATCCTTCACGGCGGGGTTGCAGGACACGGAGGACCGTGGGTGATTCAGTCAAATCTGCGATGGATCATTGAAGCTGCAAAACATTTGACAATTCCAGTGAGTGCAAGCGGCGGCGTTACCCGTTGGGAAGATGTGATTAAATATTTATTGGCTGGCGCCAGTACCGTTCAAATTGGGACATTGATTTATTTAAAGGAATTTCAGGTTGTTCAAGAGATTCTTCAGGGAATTGAAAGTTATTTGGAAAAAGAAAATGTTTCTTCCGTTACGGCGTTACGGGGAAGAGCAGTTCAAAACTTTTTATCATTGGATGCTGCCGATCGTTCCAAAAAATATGTAGCCAGGGTTAATGATAGTGAATGTACGCATTGTCGTCGTTGTGCGCCTGTTTGTATATATGGAGCCCTTTCATTCAAAGGCGAGGTTCCGGAGATTGACCCCGCTCTCTGTGATGGATGTGGATTGTGCTCCCAGGTTTGTCCGAAACGGAATGTTATCGTAATGAATCCTAGAGTTTAATGGAGGTGCATTTTGAATGGATCAATTATTACAAGGAATGATATGTGCCAGTATAACTCCTTTTACGAAGGAGAATGAAGTGGATATCAAATCACTTCGGGCGGTTTGCCGATATCTGGTTGAGCATAAGATTAATGGAATGTTTCCGTCCGGTACCAACGGTGAAGGCATTCTCTTGAGCGTTGCAGAAAGAAAAAAGATAACGGAAGTCGTCATCAATGAAATAAGCGGACAAATACCGGTGGTCATTCAGTGTGGGGCATCCAATACTGAAAATACGGTCGAACTTGCTAAACATGCCGCATCCGCCGGCGCCGACGGCGTTGGAATAATGGCTCCTTATTTTTTTGCCCAAGATGAGCAAGCCATATTCGATTATTACATGGCGGTGGCGCACTCCGTATCAGATCTACCGGCTTATATCTACAATATTCCGATTTATACCAATAATGATCTTTTGCCGGAACTTGTCGACAGGATTCGGAAAGGCGCACCCAATATTGTTGGGATAAAATACAGTTTTCCCAACTTGTTGAGGCTTGGCGAATACCTCAAGTTGGCCCCGTCTTTTAGCGCGCTTATCGGTTGCGACCGGCTTGTTTTGCCGGCTCTGGCGTTGGGCGCCGCCGGGACGGTATCCGGGCCGGTAGCGGTATTCCCCCGGTTATTCACTGGACTATGGGAAGCTTATCGTAAAAACGATATTCCTGCAGCTCGAGAATACCAGCTTAAAATCTTCGATACGGATAAGGCTTTAGCGGCATTCCCGGGCATACCGCTGTTGAAAACCTATCTGAAAGAGATCGGTGTGATAGCCACCGATCTTTGCAGGACTCCTTTCAGGTCGCTAACGGCGCAAGAAGCTCGAAGCTTGATGCAGATTGTAGAAAAATATCAATAGTACCTTTTTGGATAAGGAAAGTAAAATCAGGTGAAATGGAGAGCGATAGGCAATGGATGAAAAGGTAAAAGTAGGTGTTATTGGATTAGGCTCCATCGCTAATATTGCCGAATTGCCGTCGTTGGCGAGGATGAAGGATATTGAAATCGTCGCCGCGTTGGATCAGAGCAAAGAGTCACTCGCGAAGGCCGCTGCAATGTATAATATTGCCAATCTGTGTTCGACTTTTGAGGACTTCCTGAAGGTCGGAATGGATTGCGCTTTTGTAATGACACCTAAGAAATATCATACGGAATATGTGATGGGCCTTCTTAAAAACAAAATAGATATATTTTGCGAAAAGCCGATGGCGATGACGCTCCAGGAATGTGAAAAAATGGTCAATGCAACGGAGGATAGCGGCAAAATTATGATGGTCGGCTTTAACCGGCGTTATGCGCCGGTTTACCGTAAAGCCAAAGAAGTTTATGCGGGGAAACATCCCGATGTATGCCTGGCTGAAAAAAGTCGTAATGGGACCGAGTATCGGGCAACCTTGGAAAATGCCATTCATATGGTTGATCTGATGCGTTGGTTTTGCGGGGAAGCCGTATCGGTGGAAGCACATGCGCAATATGAAGACATTGATTATGAAAATACCTGTACTGCCCAGATCAAATTTGATTCGGGAAGTATCGGAATGTTGATTGCCAACCGGGGCGCCGGTCAATGGACCGAACATCTGGAGCTTTACGGCTCTAAAAAATCAGTCATTGTGGACAGTCCCGATACCATTAGCATTATATCGCCGGAATCCGAAGAAAGAATTTCACAGACTCCGCTGGCATTGGGTTGGGCCAGAGTTGAGGATAAGATGGGCTTTTTCCCGGAAGCCGAACATTTCATTGACTGTGTTAGGACTAGGCGCGAACCTCTCACATCGGCGAAGGATGCCTATAAGACACATTTATTAATGGATCGCATTTTGAAAACCGCCGGTCTTCCTGGGATTGAATAAAGAAGAAGGAGGAAATACCTATGAAAATTGCCGGTCATACCATGGGAACTCCCGAGCTGAGCATAGGCCAAGCGGTTGAGCTTTTTTCAAAAATCGGGATGGACGCTGTCGAAATTGTTTGTCAGGATGGGTATCAAAGCGGTTTTTCATCAGAGATTTCTTCTGATGAAGCACGCGCTATTAAAAGAATGGTTGAGAAAGCGGGCCTGATGGTGTCCTGTATTACGCCGTATGCCAGCGATTTCAATGCATTGAGTAAATTAAAACGAGACAAGTCTATCCGGGAGATTATGAATTGTATTCAGATCGCGTCGGTTTTTGAATCCCATAATATAAGAATTTACGGCGGCACCTTATTGACGGAAGATACCGAAAATATTAGCGAGAAGCGTAGGATATTGGTGGAGACTCTTAGAAATCTGGGAGACGAGGCTCAAAAAAATGATGTCTGCCTTGTGGTCGAGAATCATTTTAATACGATGACCACCACAGCTGAAAAGACTCAATCGATTATCGCGGAAATTAATCATCCGGCTGTTAAAATCCTTTATGACCAAGCGAATTTGGCCTTTATTCAAGGTGAAGATTTCAAGGAAGCTATCCGGATCCAAGGTGAGAATATTGCTTACGTTCATGTCAAAGATCTTGTTTTTAAGGATGCTCACGCTGAATTTAAAGCCAGTGACGTTACTCATGTATCCGAGGAGGAAAGGACGGTCCGTTCCAGGATTCCTGGCGAAGGTATAATTCCATGGCCGGAAATTATTAAGCAGTTAATGGAAGTCGATTATGACGGCTATCTTTCGCTTGAGTATGAGCGAAGGTGGCATCCGGATGATCTTCCCGTTGCCGCACAGGGCATGAAAAAAGGAGCGGATTACCTTAAAGATATTTTGAATTTGCTTAAGTGAAAACAAAAATTTATTCGCTGTTGAAGAGGTGATCGCTTTGATTAAGGTATCTGTGGTTACCGATGAAATAAGTAGTGATTTGGAAACTGCACTGGAAATTGCGACAAGTTGGGGAATGAAAAATGTGGAACTGAGGGGTGTGGGCAATCAGCGAGTGGGTAGTCTTTCACCTTACTGGGAAGACCATCTTCTGAAGATGGTGCGCAATTTTGGTGTAAAAGTGGTGGCTTTATCGCCTGGCCTTTTTAAAATTCCCCTTCCTAGGCCTGTTTTCGAAGGGTATACTGTTTTAAAATGGCAGGATGAAGTAGAATTTTATCAGGCCGAGGAAGAAAAGGAAATGGCGGAACGGCATTTGTACGAGCTTCTCCCGAAGACAATAGAACTGGCTAAAAAGCTTGGTGTTCCAAATATATTGGTGTTCAGTTTTAACAAGCCGGAAGGAGCAACGGATGGGAACTGCCCGCAATTGGTTGTCGATTACCTGAAAAAGGCGGTAAAATTGGCTGAGGAGGCTGAGATAACGCTGGTACTCGAAAACGAACATATTTGCTGGGGCGATACGGCTGGAAATGTCCGTGCGCTTATTGAGAAAGTCGGCAGTAAAAATTTAAAACTCAACTGGGATCCGGGAAACTCTTATTTTGCACATGAAGTTCCATATCCTGACGGTTATAAAGTCATTAAGGACATAGTCGGACATGTTCATTTTAAGGACGCCATCGTAGATCAAAAGACCGGAGCCATGCAATATGTAGTCAGGGGTGAAATTAATTGGGAAAACCAGTTGAAGGCTTTGAAGGAAAACGGTTATAACGGATTTATTTCTATCGAAACGCATTGCCGCCCCAAAATCGAAAGCGCCCATAAAACATTGGATCGTATTGTTTCCATTATGGGGAATGATGTGTTATAAAGAGATCCTTAAGGAAGCTGTCCCAAAAGCAAAATTGACGCGATAATGATGTCGATTTATCGAGACCATATTCATGGTATCTCATCGTCGAACTACTTTTGGATCGCTTCTTTTTTTACGCTAAGTTTAAAAGCGCCATCATCTATATAGCTTGAAATAAGTATTTTGAATGGCTAATTGCAAGGCTCACCTAAAGTATAAAGCCCGCCCTTCCCCTTGAACACTAGTAGAGCGTATCGTAAATAAATGGCAATCAGAAATGGAGAAGATACGTTCTACTTAAGTAAAACGTTCACAATCATTGAGTAGTTATTTAGAGAACGTTTTACTAGACGGCCTCACGGAATTCTTTTTTTACCACTTGTTTCGTTTAAAAGCACGGCTTATTCCTTGAATTCTTTATTATAGCCGACCTGACATGTCTTCAACTCCTTGGTTATATTTTATCCCTTAACCAAGTGTCGAGCAAATCGGAGGAAGATCAGAACGAAATTTTTGACCGGCAAAAATGCTTGGAGAAATGAAATCACCCAAGGGAGAAACGGCAAAAATGCTTGGAGAAATGAAATCACCCAAGGGAGAAAAGAAAAAAATGCTTGGAGAAATGAAATCACCCAAGGGAGAAATGAAAAAAAGGATTGGAGAAATGAAATCACCCAAGGGAGAAATGGAAAAAAGGATTGGAGAAATGAAATCACCCAAGGGAGAAATGTAAAAAATGCTTGGTGAAATGAAATCACCCAAGGGAAAAATGGAAAAAATGCTTGGTGAAATGCTATCACCCAAGGAAGAAATGGAAAAAATGTTTGATGAAATGAAATCATAAATGGCTGGAACTGCGGAAATTGTTTCGATATAACCCAAAAAGCCGATTGCTGGTCGCGAGAGAAAAACGATTGAAAGTTTTTCCCATAAATGATATTTTAATTGAAAGGTTTGGGTTCATTGAGATGAAAGTCCGGAGGCTTTTTTAGCTTCGGCAAACTGGAGGGAGGACATAAATTGCAGGAAATCCTGGAATTGTTGGAACGAAACGATCGGCTAACTCCGGCGGAAATCGCGACCATGCTTGGAATGAGTGAAGAAGAAGTTAAGGCCAAAATCACCGAACTCGAGGCGGATAAGGTTATCATTAACTACCGGGCCATGGTCAATTGGGAGAGGGCCGGGGTCGAAAAAGTAAACGCGCTGATCGAAGTGAAAGTCATTCCCCAACGGGATGTGGGTTTTGACGAGATTGCCGAACGGATTTACAGCTTCCCGGAAGTTAAGTCGGTCTTTCTGATGTCCGGAGCTTATGATCTGATGGTGCTGGTTGAAGGGACAACCATGAAAGAAGTCGCTCTATTTGTCTCTCAGAAATTGGCGACCATTTATAACGTCCAAAGTACAGCCACGCACTTTGTGCTCAAGAAATATAAGCTGGAAGGGGTCATTATGGATGGCAAGGAGGATGTGGAGAGGCTGGTGGTTACCCCGTGAATCAGGGCCTGGTAAAAGGTCGGACTTGGGTGAACAAGACCATTGCCGCTATTCCGCCTTCGGGGATCCGCCGTTTTTTCGATTTGGTTGCCGAGATGAAAGGCGTAATCTCCCTGGGGGTCGGGGAACCGGACTTTGTAACCCCCTGGCATATTCGGGAGGCCTGTTTTTATTCATTGGAAAAAGGGTATACCATGTATACTTCCAACTACGGTTTATTGGAACTCCGTGAAGCGATAGCCGGCGACTTACAAAAAAATTACGGTGTAACCTATGATCCCAAACATGAAATCCTAGTAACCGTGGGAGTAAGCGAAGCCCTGGATTTGGCGTTCAGGGCAATCATTGAGCCGGGCGATGAAGTCATTATTCCCGAGCCCTGTTATGTTTCATACAATCCTTGCGTGATGATGGCCGGGGGTAAACCGGTCAATGTCACCACCAAAGCCGCAGAGGGATTTCGGGTCCGGGCCAAGGATATGGAACCGTTCATCACTCCCAAGACGAAGGCGATTTTGCTCTGTTACCCCAATAACCCCACCGGCGGCGTCATGACCCGTGAAGTCGCCATGGAAATTGCGGAATTGGCCCGGAAATATGATTTGTTGATTTTAAGTGATGAAGTCTACGCTCATTTAACCTATGAAGGGGAGCATATTTGTTTTGCGGCGCTTCCGGGGATGAGGGAAAGGACTATTCTTTTCAACGGTTTCTCAAAAGCCTATGCGATGACGGGGTGGAGGTTGGGTTATGCAACCGCTCCGGAGGAGATCATCCAGGCAATGATGAAAATCCACCAATTTACGATGCTGTGCGCGCCGATAACTGCTCAAAAGGCTGCCGTCGAGGCTTTACGGCATGGTGAAAATGAACGGCGTAAAATGTGTGCGGAATATAACCGTCGCCGCCGTTTGTTTGTTAAAGGGTTGAACGATATCGGGCTGACTTGCTTTGAACCCAAGGGCGCCTTTTACGCTTTCCCTTCCATTGCCATAACCGGAATGACTTCGCTGGAATTTAGCGAGCTGCTGTTGAAAGAAGAGAAAGTAGCCGTGGTACCCGGTGATGCTTTCGGAAGTTTCGGGGAGGGCTATGTAAGGTGTTCGTATGCTTCATCGATGGAGAATTTGCAGGAAGCATTGGTCAGGATGGGAAGGTTTGTGGAGAGACACCGCCGGTAGGGCAGCATTCATCATTCTCAATCCTCAATCCTCAACCTTCAACCTTCAACCTTCAACCTCGAACCAACTTACCATTCGGTCTTGAACAAATCCCAGACTCAAGGCCAGTCTCATGGAGGGAGTATGATCGGCTTCGATGAGGACGAAAGGGAGTCTGTTTTGGGCCCGAACTTTTTGGATCATATCAATGGTCACGGCGCGGGCATATCCTTTATTCCTGTGCTCGGGAAGAACGTTTAAAAAGCCGATCGCGCCATCGTCCTGGGTAAGCGCCCAGGCAACAGGGGGCGCGTTATCCCTTTCCCGGAGACAAGAACCCGTTCCATTCCGGATCCGCTCCCCAATGTATTCCAGCGAAAGATATTGCTGATAGGCGGAATTATGATAAATAACTTCGGCATCGTTAACCGTAAGTGCTGATGGATGAAGAAGCGGCGCCGGGAGCGGGACCGTCTCCGGTAAAAACAGACGCAGGGTGGACAATTTCCATCGGATATTCCGGTTTCCGCAGAGGATGGGAACCATCCAATCTTCGATAACGGCAAAATTGCAATCCTGGGCCGTTAAATGGTCTTGAATCATTTTAAGTTCAACGGGTGATTTCGAGCTGAAATAAACCCAATCCCGATCGCTGGTTCCTTTGGCAACTACAGAATTGCCGATTTTTTCAAGAGAGCGGACCGGATAACTTTCAATGAAATTGATGATATTGGCATTCTCGATTGGATTTTCCTTTAAGTATTCCAAGATAGCTTTTTTCGAAGCCATGGTGTCCCTTCTCTGGATTTTTTATAGTGTCTTCTGTTTATTTTTCATATAATTCAAGGGGTAAATTATCCGGATCTTTAAAAAAAGTATACTTCTTACCGGTGATCTCGTCGATGCGAACCGGTTCAACGACGATTTCACGGGTTGTTAATTCCGTAACCGTATTCTCAATGTTGTCGACTTCAAAGGCCAAATGCCGTAATCCTGCGGCTTCAGGCCGGTTTACCCGGGGCGGCGGGTCCGGAAACGAAAACAGCTCAATGGTCGTGTTTTCATCAACTTCCAGGTCCAGCTTATAGGAGTCTCTTTCCCGCCGGTAAAATTCATGGATAATTTTGAAACCGAGCCGGTTCACGTAAAAATCCTTGGATTTTTGATAATCCGAACAAATAATGGCGACATGGTGAATTTTATTAAGTTTCATTGGATTCCTCTTATTCTTCTCGTCTATCGTCAAGCTGTTGATAACAGGCCAATCTTTCAGAAAGTGTTCCCGTATGAAGTTCAAAAAGGTGGTTATCAAAGTCATAGAAGTATAAAGACCGTCCTTCCCCCTGAACTCTAGAACGGGGCGGCCGTAATTCCAGGCCCAAAGAACGGATTTTTGATTCATAAAGGTCAAAATCCGTCTCGCGGATTTTGAAGGCAATATGATGGTAAGTACGTTCCGGTAACGGATTGCCTTCCATAATCACCATCCATAGACCGCCAATCATGAAAAACTTCTCTTGACTCAATGAAACCCCCTTTTCCCCGCTGGAATAAATTTCTTCGGCACCAAAAATCCCTTTCAATAATGCCGCTGTCCGTTCCAAATCTTTTACGATCAGGGTAATATGGCTGATGCTTTCGAACATATCATAGACCTCTCCGTGACTGATTTTGGTTCGTTTTAAGGTAGATCCCTGTTGCAATCCATATTAAAGCCATGGTTGAATATAGATTGAACTGGTGGGAAGAACTTGAGTACCTTTTTGGGTACTCAATAACAATAAAGTGCGTTCTTGTATTAAAGAATCCTATGATCTATGATGATTCCATTATAAAAGAGGTGGAATGATGGAACATTTATTAAATTGTATCCTTACTAGAAGAAGTATCAGAAAATATCGGGATTGTCAAATACCGAAAAATTTGATTCAAAACCTTCTACAAGCGGCTATGAGTGCACCTTCCGCATGTAATGAACAACCATGGCATTTTATTGTAATTGAAGAGAGAGATATTTTAAATAGGCTTTCCGCAATTCATTCGGGGTTTCAAGTGCTTAAGGAATCTCCTTTGGCGATCCTGGTGTGTGGCGAACCTGAGGCGGCAGTACTGAATTTCTATTGGGAACAGGATTGCTCCGCCGCTACCGAAAATATCTTAATAGCAGCACAGGCTTGTAACCTTGGAGCGGTATGGCTCGGTATCAACCCTCGGGGGGGAGAAGATTCGGAAACGATTGTTAAAATCCTTGACATCCCTGAACATATCAAACCTTTTTCTTTAGTTTCAATTGGATATCCGGCTCAAACATTGGAACCTTCGAATCGCTTCAATGAGAACAAAGTTCATTATCATAGTAATTGGTAAAATATTAGAATGATTGATACAATCCCGGGAAGAGTAAATTAGTGAAGTATTTTATTTTATAATTGTCCCACGTAACTATGAGTTTGATAGGGTAAAAGCATTTTGCCCTGTTTACTGTATCGGTTGAATAAATCGGTTAAGGCTTTAACAAATAGGTGATAGTTATCATCCGTTCTTCTTGGAGCATAAGACGCCGACAAACTGTCTCCGATAAAGCTTTCCAGTGTCAGCAAACGGTCATTGCCGAATACTTTGTATTCGCATTGGGCGTTTTTGAAGAAATCATCATAGGCATTGGGGGATATCGTGTTTCCATCTGAAAAACCTTTATACTCCCGACAAATGTTTTTTAGAATTTTTTCATTTTCCTGAATAAGCTTACTTTCCAGTTCTCTGCTGTTCCATACTAAAATCACCTTGCCAGGGGATTTCAATATTCTTTGGAATTCGGATTTGGTTTTACCTTTGTCAAACCAATGGAACGCTTGAGCGGATGTGATGTAATCAACCGATTGATTAGGTAGTCCGGTTTCCTCGGCGCTTCCACCAACTAGAGAAATTTTCCAAGTCAGAACAATACTCCTGGCAGGTCCTGCCCATTTGCTGATTGGGTTCTACCGCCAATATTTTTTGACCTTATTCCCAAGCTGTTTGGTAAGGATTCCGGTACCCGCTCCAATATCGGCCAGTATTGCATCGCCATGGATGCCCACATCTTTTATTAGATAGTTGATAAATTCGCTAGGATAATCCGGGCGATACTTTCGATATTCGGATACTTTGTCATTAAATTGTTCTTTACTATCCATCTGAGTACTCCAATCCCTACAGTTCTTCAATTCATGAATTTTTGCCACAAAAAGATTTGAATGGCTGCAACCCCGAACCAAACCAGCGAAGAACAAATTAGCGCCGGAACAATCGCCATTTTCTTCGACAAAATCAGCAAGGCCAGCAGGAAAGAGAAATAGGTAATCAGAGAGAGCATCCCAAAAATAATGGTCTTTGACAATTTATCAATATCGCCCTGGGAACCCACAAAGTAATAGGAGAATATCGCCAGTGAAGGGAAGAGGGGAACCAGGGCCGATATCACATAATATTTACTCTTTGTAAATAATTGAATCACAAAGACCAAAACAAATCCGATAAAAGATTTTAGGAGTAATTCAAGATTCATTCCAGGTCTCATCCTTTTCATAGGAGGTATCAAAGCTCACAATCTTCTAAATAACCCTCGTTGACATATCCAATTAATGTTTGAGCTTCGGTGGATACTTTTCGGATTCCGATTTCATTCATAAACCATTGCTCGGGATGGGTAAGGGGATCGATGGCCGGACATAAGGAATACTGGGTCCATTTGGGCATATATGTTTTCAAAGCCAGAGAACAGCGCCGAAGATGGTAATAGGTTGACACCACCAGTATCCGCTTTATTTGATGTAATTTGAATTCCCGATTCAATACTACCATAGAAGCAAGCACATTTTCGATAGTGTTTAAAGAAATTTGCTCCAGTAAAATATCTTTGGGAGCCACTCCTAATTCGATAGCGCGTTCTTTCATCATGAGCGCTTCCGAAATATTTTGGTCCTTTACAATTGTACCTCCGGACAAGAGTACCTTGGCGGCTCTTTTCCCTTGGTATAATTCCACAGACTTCGGGATCCGGTATTTTGCCGCCGTTAAACTTCCAAACACGAAAATACAATCGCCATGATGGCCGTCATCTTTAATATTTTCAAAAAGTAATTGATGGATTTCCGCATGGGATAAATTGTTTGGGTCAAGATCGGAGATTAACATTGTTTTTCTTTGATTCCTTTGATGGATTTCAGGCCGCGAAGGGAGGATTTTGGCCCCGGATACTGGCGCTGGGAGGTCTTTATTCCCAAGATCCCGGGTTAAGTTATTCGCTGGATTTCATCCATTTCCTGCCAGTATCCAAGACATTTCCCTCAACTTTTAATATGATGTTAAGGTTAGTATTCCGATAGCTATTGCGCCCCGGAGTTAATTGTTGTAAAATAAGATCCAATAAATTCAGGTTGAATGGTAAATAGTGAATCATAGCGATGTTTACTGTTAATTAATGGAGGTTTTAGCGATGGAAACGGGAACGATAAGTGTTAAGCGCGGTTTGGCCGAGATGCTCAAGGGTGGAGTCATTATGGATGTGACGACTCCGGAGCAAGCTAAGATTGCTGAAGAGGCCGGTGCGGTGGCGGTTATGGCGCTCGAAAGAGTACCGGCGGATATCCGGGCCGAGGGTGGCGTGGCCAGGATGTCGGACCCTGAAATTATAATCAATATCATGAACGTGGTCACCATTCCGGTTATGGCCAAAGCCAGGATTGGACATTTCGTGGAAGCTCAGGTCCTTGAGGCTTTGGAAATCGATTACATCGATGAGAGTGAAGTGTTGACGCCGGCGGATGATCTTTACCATATCGATAAGCATCAATTTAAGGTGCCTTTCGTTTGTGGAGCCCGCAATCTGGGTGAAGCCTTGCGGCGGATTGGAGAAGGGGCGGCGATGATTCGTACCAAGGGGGAAGCCGGAACCGGTGATGTGGTTGAGGCTGTACGCCATATCCGTACGGTGAATGACGATATCAAAAGGGTCGTTAGCGCTTCGAATGAAGAATTAATGACTATCGCCAAAGATTTGGGCGCTCCTTATGAATTAGTCGCCGAAGTGAAAAAGTTGGGCAGATTGCCGGTAGTTAACTTTGCAGCCGGCGGAATCGCCAGTCCGGCCGATGCGGCTCTGATGATGCAACTTGGTTGTGACGGCATCTTTGTAGGTTCGGGTATTTTTAAATCCGACAATCCCGCCAAGAGAGCCAAAGCGATTGTTGAAGCAACGGCCCATTATCAGGATGCCAAGCTGATCGCCGAAGTCTCCAAGGGTATCGGCATCGCTATGAGAGGTATACATGTTGGAGCGATGAAGGAAGAAGATAAGATCGCCGGGCGAGGTTGGTAAAATCTCAGAGAAGGTGTCAGCATGAAAATAGGAGTATTAGCACTGCAAGGAGCGGTGAGGGAACATGCCAATTCACTGCGAAGCTGTGGAGTTGAGCCGGTTTTAGTCCTTTATCCGCAGCAACTCTCCGAAATTCAGGGCCTCATTATACCGGGCGGCGAAAGCACGACGGTCGGGAAATTACTGATAAAGTATGAAATGTTGGAACCCCTTGCCGAACTTGGACGGAAGGAATTGCCGATATTTGGGACATGTACCGGCTTGATTTTGCTGGCCAAGGAGATCATCGGCAGTACTCAGCCAAGACTTGGCCTGATGGATATTGAGGTGGAACGGAATGCTTTTGGGAGGCAAATCTCCAGTTTTGAAGGAGATATTCCCATACCGGAGCTGGGGCCGGAGCCCTTTCATGCCGTTTTTATCCGGGCTCCTTATATTACCAAAGTGGGGCAGGACGTACAAGTCTTGGCCCGCTTGGACGAGAAAATATTGTTCGCTCGGGAGAGAAATCTTCTGGCTGTGGCGTTTCATCCGGAACTGACAAAAGATCTAAGGATTCATCAGTATTTTATGGAGATGTGTAAAGGGTAGAGCAACCGTTGTATAGCTAAAAACCGGCTAATTTGCCGGTTTTTATTTTATGTTTTTAGGAATTGAGCTATTAAAGGACATAAATTAGACTCCGGCTCTGTTTAAATGATGGAGAGTAAATTTTGATGTTATTGACGAATGGATGACATCAATGTTACAATGAAATTAGTAATTTTCACATAGAAATAAAGCAGGAGAGATTTTTAATGCGTACTCAAAAAATGGGTCTGAATAGCACCCATTTAATTCGTTCGTTTAATGCGGTTTCTGTCCTACAGACTTTATACCGGGAGGGAAGTGTATCCCGGGCGCACTTGACGGAAGTAACGAAAATGAGCCCGGCGACCATAACCCGGATTATCGCCCAACTTATTGAACAGCGGGTGATCATTGAAGAACGGATTGGGGAGTCCAATGGCGGTAGACGGCCCATCATCCTGCGTTTGAATTATGATCAACTATTCGTGGTGGGAGTCCAGATTCTCAGGGACCGGGTAGCTCTGGCGATTTCCGATATTAAAGGAAAAATGATAGTCAAGAAGGTATTCCAGCAATATTCTCTGGAACCGGACTCATTATTCAATGAAATTTCTGTAGAGCTCGAATCGCTTTTGAAAAACGCCCGGATTGATAAGGAATACCTATTGGGAGTGGGCATTGCCATTGCCGGGATAGTGGACAGTGAAAACGGTATTCTGCTGCGATCGGTCAACCTGGGGTGGCGTGAGGTAGAAGTCGCCGCGAAATTGGAAAAGTTGCTGAATATTCCGGTTTTCGTGGAAAATGACGCTAACGCTGCCGCTCTTGCCGAAATGTGGTTTGGGGGAGCCAGGGAAATCTCAAGTATGATGTATATTCAGACAACTTCCGGGGTGGGCTCCGGGATAATCTATGATCGCCGCTTGCTTACCGGCAGCCGGGGGATGGCGGGGGAAATCGGGCATATCCCATTGTTTGCCAATGGGCAATTGTGCCGGTGCGGACAGCGGGGGTGCCTGGAAACTTATCTTTATCTCCCTGACGTAATGCGCCGTTATACGGAAAGAACCGGTACTGTGCTTGAGAACGACAGCACAATATTTAAAGCGGCCGCAAACGGAGACATGGTTGCCCAATTAATGATTGCCGAAGCGATTGAAGCTTTGTCGGTATCTATTTCCTGGGCAGAGGTCATCTTGGATTTGGAGATGGTTATCATCGGGGGGGTTTGGGGTCGCATCGACGATTTTTATTTGGGTCAAATTAAGTCCAGGCTGCAAGGGGTGTTGGAACGGGGTGGAATCACTAAATCCGTAATCATTAAAGGTTCTGAACTGGGTGAAGACTCCGATTTATTAGGAGCGGTGGGCCTTGTCACCAACGAGTGGTTTACCCCGCCGATTTGAAAGTTTTGATATAACCACTTAATTTCATATTGAAAAAATGCCTTGAACTTATTACCGAAATACGGATTAAGGAGGTGAAAATCGCCGCGGATTGGACTCCTGGTAACAAAATAAAAAGATCTAAAGGAGGAATGATTGGTGAGAAAGAGCTTGTACCTAGGGGCTGTTTTATTACTGGCGATGGTTTTCTGCGGAAGGAATATTTTTGCCGAAGATGTTGTAAACCTCAGAGTTTACAATTATTTAGACATGTCAAGCGCTGCTGCGCAGATTGAATTGGATCAAATCTGGGGGGCTTTCCAGAAAGCCAATCCCAATATTAAAATTGATTTGGAAAACCAATTCAACGAACCGTTTCATCAAAAACTTCAAGGATATATTGCTGCCGGGCAATTGCCGGATGTTATTTATATGTGGCCGGGCGGCCGATCGACATCCATCCATACCCAGCATTTGGTCAAAGATTTACGGCCGCTTTTAGGAAAAACAGCCAATGAATTTAACCCGGCGGCACTTGCACCTCAGGCAGGAGGATATTTGGGAGAGATTCCGATCTGCGTAACTGCAACCAACGTCCTTTATGTCAATAAAAAAATGTTGTCGGATATGGGATTGTCCATCCCCAAAACGTATGGCGATCTGAAAAACATTGCTAAGAAAATGAAAGCCGCAGGCAAAAGCACAATTTTAATGGGTTCTCAAGATTCCTGGGTGCCTCAATCCTGCATTTTCAGTATGATTGCCGGCCGACTTTGCGGCAATGAGTATATGGCTAAAATCATTAAAGGGGATGCCAAGTTTACCGATGCCCCATTCGTAAAATCATTGAAATTCTTCGATCAACTCTTTAAAGATGGAGTTCTCGATAAGAAAAATCTCCAAACTTCATACGGGGACGTTAACGGTTTATGGGTCTTCGGCAAAGCGCCGTTTATGATTGATGGCGACTGGAAAGTCGGGAATTTTCTGACCGATCCCAGCACGAAACAGGCACTCATTCCTGTTAAAGAACAATCCAACTATGTGATGACTTTGTTCCCCAGTATTCCAGGTGAAATTATCCATAACTCCACATCTGTGGCGGCAGGCACCGGATTTGGAATGAGCGCAAAGATTCCTGCGGGTTCCGCCAAGGAGAAAGCGGCCTGGAAACTCATCTCTTATCTGGTCAGCCCGGGCGTAGAAAAAATCCGTTTGGAAACCGGGATGGCTTTCCCGGATCGCAAAGGTGTTACCAGTGATAACTTGGAGCCTTTTGCCAAAGAAAGGGCACGTTTTTCTTCCAGCTCGTATAATGCAACTTGGGTGTTGGATGATAAACTGGATGCCAGTATCGTAACTCCGCTAAACAATGGCCTCCAAGAGATTGGGCTGGGTATTTCCACTCCGGAACAAGTGGCTGCGGTGACTCAAAAGGCCTATGACGCTTGGAAGGCGGCTCAAAAGTAATTTCGACGGATTTGAAAGTGCTTCCCGGGGGAAAGCGGTTATTTCAAACCTAAAGTATGGACGGTTTGAGGCGGAGGATGCCGAAAAAGCAGTTTATAATCAACCGATATACAAGAAAAATTTTTACATACTGCATGATTGTATATCCTGAACGTAAATTTACTTTCAAGGCATTACGCATGACAGCCCTTCAAACGGGCTGTCATAAGAATCAATTAGCTACCGCTTACTATGAGACCATGACTTTAGACCAGGCCGAAAATCAACCATGGGTTTTAAACGCGGAGGTAATCATGGCGAAGGAAGAAATGCTTATTGTTCAGGGGAAACTCAGGAACCGTCAGCGGAAAAAATGGTGGACTGAGGAACTGCGTGCTTATCTTATTTTGGTTTTGCCGGCTGTGCTGATCTATTATGCGGTAATGGCTTTCCCGTTTTTATATTCCTTGGTGCTTAGTTTGACCAACTATACTTCGGGAGAATTAACAGCCGGAAATATCCACTTTATCGGATTCAAGCATTATTTGGATATGTTTGCGGATCCTTATTTTTGGATTTCACTAAAGAATAATTTTACTATCATTATCATTTCGGTATTTGGCCAAATACCGATCGGCTTCATTTTGGCTTATATTTTACACCGGAAACATGTGAAAATGGCTGGTTTTTTTCAGTCGATGATTTATTTACCGACCATTATTTCAACTATTGTCGTTGGAATCCTCTGGCAATCTTTTTTCTCTCCTTACGGTAGCTTCACTGAAATCATTCAACAGCTGATTCCGGGATGGGAAAACAACTTGTCGATTGACCCCCAAACTGCAATGGTCCCGGTTCTTCTGGCTATTTTGTGGATGTATACCGGGAATTATTTAATTATTTTCCTGGCCCAAATCCAAAAGATTGATCCGGAAATTTTAGAAGCATCCAAGATTGACGGCGCATCGGAAGGGAAGATATTACGGTATATCATATTGCCCGCCCTTTCGGGTGTTGTGGTCACCTGTATTATTTTAGCCATTTCTGGTTCCTTGAATAGTTTTGGACTCATTTTCGCCATGACCCAGGGCAATCCGGCCCGCCGAACCTCCGTATTGTCGCTCTATATGTATGATAGTGCATTTCGAGGCGCTCCTGATTACGGTTTGGCCAATGCGATATCCATCTTCATGGTGGTGATTAGTTTTGCGTTGGTCATACTTACCAAGGCGCTGGAGAAACGGTTTGGAGGGAAAGATTGATGAAAAAGAAAACCGGTGGCAGTCATAAGGTTGATAGTGATCTGAGTGGAATCGCCCATGGTTTGATATATTTCGTCCTTGTAATATTTACGGTCCTGACAATTTATCCTCTTTTCTGGTTGCTGCTGAGTTCATTGAAAACGACCCAAGAGTTTCAATTGAATAAATTAGGCCTGCCGGTTCACTGGACGATTATCAATTACCCGATAGCATGGAAAATCGGAAATTTTGGAGTGTTGTTTATCAACAGTTTATTTTATACGATTGGGTCGACTTTAGCGGTTGTTTTATTATCACTAGCCGCCGGATTTGCTTTTGCCAAGATTAAGTTCAAGGCGACCACTTTTTTACATGGCAGTTTTGTGATCGGTATTTTATTAACCATTCAGTCGTTAATGATTCCTCTTTTTTTGGTGGCCAGTTTGTTGCATTTAACGGACACCCGCTTGGGGGTGATTATTCCTTATATCGGGATGGGTTTGCCGTTGGGAATTTACTTGTGTACGGAATATATCAAAAGTATCCCGGATGCGGTGATTGAATCGGCCCGGATGGAAGGCGCGGGTTATTTGAAGGTATTCTTCTCCATTATTATACCGATGGCCCGGCCGGCTGTTATCACACTGGCAATATTGAATATCGCCTGCGTTTGGAATGAGTTTATGCTGATTAATATGCTGGTATCCAAAGATACCTTGCGCTCCCTGCCGGTAGGGATTTTTAGATTTTCCGGGGCCCTGGCTTCCGACTATGGTAAACAATTTGCAGCTTTAATGATTGGATTAATACCGATGGTGATTTTTTATTTGGGTTTCCGAAAGCAACTTACCGAAGGCGTTTCCGCCGGAGCCGTCAAGTAAGTGAATGTATGTAAGTCGAATGCGACGATAAAAGGAGTTATTCCCCGATGAGTTACGATGAGCTGGATTTATTATTAGGAGAGATGTTTCTATTTGGATTTCAAAGCCGGGAGCTAACAGAGGAGATGAGAGAGGATTATCGGACTTTTCCAGTCGGCGGTTTTATCTTCTTTCGCCGGAATATCGAAAGTATTTCTCAAGTTCAAAAATTAACCGGAGATTTGCAAGAAATGAACGCTGCGGTCCGCCCCGGTATTCCATTGGTAATCGCTGTTGATCAAGAAGGCGGTAGTCTTTCGCCCTTAAGGGGAATCGTTACCTCGTTGCCGGGGAACATGGGGATTGCCGCTACCCATGAATTATCGGCCGCTTATTTCGCCGGCCGGACCATCGGAAATGATTTACAAACAATGGGTATCAATCTCAATTTGACACCGGTACTGGATTTGGCTTTACAGTCCAATCCGGTTGTCGGCACGCGGGCTTTTAGCGATAAGCCTGAATTGGTGGCTGCTATGGGCCGGGAATACGCCAAGGGTTTGTTCGATAGCGGCATGCTGTTTACAGGGAAGCATTTTCCCGGGCACGGCAGTTGCAAAGAAGATTCGCACATCTCGATTCCGGTCTGCCGTGAAACTGTGGAAACGTTGAAACAACGTGACTTGATTCCGTTTCGGGAATTAATGAAATTGCAAGCCGCTTCTATCATGATGGCCCATGTCAAATATCAAAATTTTGACTCTGAAAATCCGGCGTCCTTATCCCCTGGGATCATCCAGGGATTGTTGCGGGAGCAACTCGGCTATCAAGGCGTGATTTTGACCGATTGTCTGGAAATGGACGCCGTTCAAAAATTGGTTCCGTATCCCGAAGATGCGCTGCGAGCCATTGAAGCCGGAGCGGATATCATCGTCATCAGCCATACGCTCAGGCACCAACATGCAAGCTATCAGGCTGTGCGCGATGGGGTGAAAAGTGGTAGAATTAAAACATCGCGGCTGGAAGAATCCTATCAGCGAATTGTCAAATGGAAAAAGAACATTGGCCGACAAGTTCAGACTCCTTTCCATTCATCCTGGTTGGCCCGAACATTAGCCGAGCATGTTGTTACATTAGGGGACTATCATCAGAACTGGAAATTTGACAACAGTCCGCTCATCCTGATGACCCCGGAAATGGGCCGGGCAACCTTTGCGGAAGATTGTACCGAGATTGACCGATTGGCCGATGAATTAAGAGCGATTCAGGTTCCTTGCACGCATTACCATTGTGATGAGAATCCATCCGATGGTGCGATTGAGCGGCTACTGGACAAGGTAAGGGCCGTTGAAGCCGGAAAAGTTGTTTTTGTGGTCAGTAATGTTTTCAATTCACCCGGACAAATCCGCTGTATTGAAAAATTGGCCGCCATGAAGCAAGTATTGCTGATTAGTACCAGAAATCCCCGGGAACTTGCAACATTTGGACCGGAATACCCCAAGATTTTTACATACAGTACGGAGGTCTTGGTACTAAGGGCTCTAGCGAAAGTTTTAAACGGGAACCTTGAGGCTAAAGGCAGGATGCCGATTGATTAAGTAGTACGCATGACAGCCCTTCAAACGGGCTGTCATAAGAATCAATGAAAATAAAACGAGCCGAAGGATACACCCTAAAACGACGAAGTTTTATTTTCATAGTAGAGCGTATCTTCCCCGGTTCTGATTGTTATTTTTACGATACGCTCTACTAGGCATCGTAAGCCGTTTATTCGTTTATTCACAAATATTATCGATAAGGAAGGTTGACAAAATCATGACCCATCATATGTATAGCGAGATTCAGGAACAACCGCGTTTGGTGCAGGAAACCGCGGCCGCCAACGAGGCTATGATTGATAAAATTGTAAATTCGATTCGGCAAAAACCCATCCATTCATCTTTCTTAGTGGCCCGAGGAACCTCTGATCATATCGGGATCTATGCCAAATATTTGGGGGAATATTTTTTAGGATTACCCGTATGTTTGGCAGCCTCTTCCATTGTTAATTTATATCAACGGAAGCTGGATCTGTCCACTGCTCTGACCCTAGCGATTTCACAGTCGGGGGAAGGACCGGATGTGATCGGCGTGGTGAAGGAAAGTAACCGGCAACAAGGGTTATCCATAGCCGTTACCAATTACCCCAATTCAAACCTGGCCAAGGAAGCCACGTATCTCTTGGATTGCCGGGCCGGAGAGGAAAAAAGTGTGGCCGCCACCAAGACCTGTACGACTTCGATGATGGTTTTGGCCGCGCTGATTCAAAAATGGTCGGGCATCGATGGGCATCTTGAATTGATACCGCGGTTAATCGATGAGGTAATCTCACGCTCCGATGAGATTGCTGCTAAAGTTGGACCTTTTAAGGATTCCGAAAGCTGTGTCGTTTTGGCTCGCGGATTTAATTATGCTTCAGCACTGGAAAGCGCTCTAAAAATTCAGGAGACTTGTTACGTGAATGCCCGGGGGTTTTCAACCGCCGATTTTCAACACGGACCGATTGCAATGTTGCATGAGGGGTTTCCGGTGATTGTCTATGCTTTTAAAGGCCCGGCAATGGCCGGTACTTTGGATTTGTTGACCTATTTAAAAGAAATCGGCACCCATACTTTATTGATTACCAATGAAAAAAGTTTATTGCCGGTTTGCGCAGAGAATTTTTACATCCCGGAAGATTATCCGGAGGAGATTACCCCCTATATCTCAGTGGTATTCGGACAGATGTTTGCCTATTTTTTAGCGTTGGCCAAGGGACTGGATCCCGATACTCCCCGGGGGCTTCGAAAAGTAACAAAAACTCTATAGGCAAAAGGAGAATGGATGATGAGTGCGATGATCGGTGAAATTCGACCCAAAATGATTCCGGTGCTGGATCCCGATTTTATTCCGGCGGTTTTAGAAAATAAAGCATTTTCCGAGGCCGTTGAAAAAAGTGGTCAAGGGACCCCGGTGCTGATTGGCTTGGAAAGGGATCAACATCAGGTGAGAGTTTTGAATACGGAAGTATTTCCCGAAGGCCAAGATAGGGATGAGTGTAATTTTTCCCACATCGAACGGCTAATCAAGACGCTTTTATGGATTCATGGCGGTTGGAAAATAAGTTTTTTCGGCCCCCGGAAACTGTTTCAGCAAATTAAGCAAGCCTATTCCCAGGGTGGTAGCAGGGAGTTCGACGCTGACTTTATGAGCCGAGTCTATGAGAAAGAGTTTCTAGTCGAATGGATCGGCGAGGAATCCCAATTTCCAAAAGCATTTGAAAAGACCGAAACTCTTGGCGGAGCCTTGGATGGGTACAGGATCGGCTTTGATGCCGGCGGCAGCGACCGGAAAGTGGCAGCCCTGGACGATGGTAAAGTCGTTTTTAGTGAAGAAGTGATTTGGCATCCCAAGACTCAAAGCGATCCTGATTATCATTACCGGGAAATCAGGGCGGCTATCGAAAAGGCCGCCGGTTTCCTGCCGAGGGTCGATGGGATCGGGGTTAGTTCCGCCGGAATTTATGTCAACAACAGGACCATGGTGGCCTCCCTCTTTAATAAGGTGCCAAAGGATTTATTTGATGAAAAGATCAAAGATATTTATGGGAGAATCGCTTCGGACTTGGGAAATATTCCAATTCAAGTCCGCAACGATGGCGACGTTACAGCCCTTGCGGGCGCCATGTCCCTGGAAGACAATAAGATTTTAGGAATCGCCATGGGAACCAGCGAGGCTGCGGGATATATTGATGGCGCCGGAAATATTACCGGCTGGCTCAACGAGTTGGCTTTTGTCCCGGTTGACTTGAGCACCGGGGCGGCAGTCGATGAGTGGTCCGGAGACTATGGCTGCGGAGTCAAATATTTTTCCCAGGACGGCGTGATTCGTCTGGCGCCTAAGGCTGGGATTGAACTCGATCCAAACCTGACACCCGCCGAAAAACTGAAAGCCGTTCAGGAATTGATGAAGAACTTGGATTCAGGGGCGAAAAAGGTTTATGAAACCCTTGGCTGTTATTTGGGTTATTCCCTTGCCTATTACGCATCCTTTTATTCCCTTAAACACGTGTTGATTTTGGGAAGAGTCACTTCAGGGGCAGGCGGAGAGATTATTTTAAACGTGGCCCGTGAAGTCCTTAAAAATGAGTTTCCGGAGCTGGCAAATGGTATTACGCTTCACTTGCCGGATGAAAATGACCGCCGGGTTGGTCAGGCAATCGCTGCCGCCAGTTTACCGGTATTACGCTTAGAAAAGGAGTCTTCGAAATGAAGTTATATAAAACAGGAGCCGAAATCTTCGTTCCGGATGGGAAATCTGCTGAGGATGCCATAAAACGCACAACCGTGATGGGTATTTCCGCTCATCAGGACGATATCGAATTTATGGCCCTGGATGGTATCTTAAAATGTTTCGGCAGGGAAGAAGAATGGTTTACCGGTGTGGTGGTTACCAATGGGGCCGGGAGCGCGCGCAGCGGTATTTACGCCGGTTATACCGATGAGGCCATGCAAAAAGTCAGAAAACTGGAACAGAAAAAAGCCGCTTTTGTCGGCGAGTATGCCGCGCAGGTGCTACTCAATTACAGTAGTTCCGAGGTGAAAAATGCTGAAGAACGCCATGACATAGAGGATTTAAAAGAGCTGCTTCAGGCTGCCCTGCCGAAAGTGATTTATACCCATAACCTGGCCGATAAACATGAGACTCACGTTGCTACCGGATTAAAAGTATTGCGCGCCATCCGGGAACTTCCTCGGGAAATGCGCCCGCAAAAATTATACGGTTGTGAAGTATGGCGCGATCTGGATTGGCTGGATGACGGGAAGAAAGTAGTGTTTGATCTTACCGAACATGAAAATTTAGGGTCTTCCCTGGCAGGAGTTTTCGACTCCCAGATTTGCGGTGGAAAAAGGTATGATTTAGCCATTATGGGACGCCGCAGGGCACATGCTACTTTTTCGGCTTCCCACGCAGTGGATACCGCGGAAGCGTTGGGATATGCAATGGATTTAACGCCGCTGATTCAAAATGATCAGCTTGACGTGGCGGAGTTCGTCATGGGTCACATTCAAAATTTCGCTCAAGATGTGACAGGCAAGATTCGACGTTTTGTTAGTTGAAGTGAAATCTTTGTTCTCATTCCCGTAGGATAACAATAAAATTTTTTAAACTTGAATCCGGCAAGTAACCCCAAAAAGCTCAGTCGCATTTAAACTTGCCTGATTCAAACAATAAACCCGATTCGGCCAATTTTTCTGCGTCATCGCAGAAAAATTGTCACTTACTTGCCGGATCGAGGTTAAACATCTCCGGAGTTTTTCTGCGCCTAAGGGCGAGTTTTTCCGGAGGTGTTTAATTTTTTGTAAAAGATCTTTTAGAACAATATAAAATAAGGTATTATAGTGGAGGTAATATTTTAAATATAGGGATAAAATCTATCCCTGTGTATCAATTACCATAATTTTCTAATCATGATTTAGTTTAAAATAAATTTGAGGAGGAACGTTTATGGCTAAGAAAGTCACGATTGACGGTAATACGGCTGCTGCTCATGTCGCTTATGCATTTAGCGATGTCACGGCAATTTACCCGATCACTCCGTCGTCCCCTATGGCTGAGTCCTGTGATGACTGGGCTGCAGCAGGGCGGAAAAATTTGTTCGGACAAACAGTGAGGATTGCTGAAATGCAATCAGAAGCAGGTGCTGCAGGCGCCGTTCACGGATCGCTCGCTGCCGGCGCTCTCACCAGTACCTTTACAGCTTCTCAGGGATTGTTGCTGATGATCCCCAATATGTATAAAATCGCGGGTGAATTAATCCCCAGCGTATTCCATGTTTCTGCCAGGGCTTTAGCTGCCCATGCCTTATCAATCTTCGGTGATCATGCAGATATCAATGCCTGCCGTCAAACCGGTTTCGCCTTACTTGCCGCCAACTCAGTCCAGGAAGTTATGGATATGGCTTTGGTTGCTCATTTGGCTACTTTAGAGAGCAGAGTGCCGTTCTTACATTTCTTCGATGGTTTCCGGACCTCTCATGAAGTCCAAAAGATTGATCAAATCGAATATGAAGATATGGCCAAGCTGGTCAATTGGGAGAAAGTCAAGGAGTTCCGCGAACGTGGTATGAACCCTGAACATCCCAATCAACGCGGTACCGCTCAAAACCCTGATATTTATTTCCAAGGCCGTGAGGCTGCCAACAAATATTATGATGCAGTTCCCGCCATTGTTGAAGAAGTCATGAAAAAGGTCAGTGCGTTGACCGGCCGCGAATACAAACCCTTCAACTATGTGGGCGCTCCCGATGCGGAACGGGTTATCATCGCAATGGGTTCCGGTTGTGAAGCCATTGAAGAGGCCGTTAACTATTTAAACAAGAAGGGTGAAAAGGTCGGCTTAATTAAAGTTCACCTCTATCGTCCTTTTGTTCCGGAATATTTACTCAAAGTGTTGCCGAAGTCCGTCAAGAAGATTGCCGTGCTGGATCGGACCAAAGAGCCCGGCTCCCTCGGTGAACCTTTATATGAAGATATCTGTACCATGTTTATGGAGAAAAAAGAAACCCCGGTTATCGTAGGCGGCCGTTATGGGCTGGGTTCCAAAGAATTCAATCCTTCAATGGTGAAAGCAATCTATGACAACTTGGCTTTGGGCCAGCCCAAGAACCACTTTACGGTCGGTATCAATGACGATGTAACCCATACTTCCCTGGAGGTTAAAGAATCGATCGACGCCGCTCCGGAAGGGGTTCACCGTTGCAAATTCTTCGGCCTTGGTTCTGATGGCACCGTCGGCGCCAACAAGAATTCCATTAAAATCATTGGTGATAACACCGATATGTACGCCCAGGGTTATTTCGTATACGACTCCAAGAAATCGGGCGGAATCACCATTTCCCACTTGCGTTTCGGCAAAGCTCCGATTCAATCGACCTATTTGATTGATCAGGCCGAATTAATCGCCTGCCACAATCCTTCTTACGTCACCCGTTACGATGTACTGGACGGTATTAAAGAAGGCGGCATTTTCCTGTTGAATTCTCCCTGGACCCTGGCTGAAATGGAAGAGAAATTACCGGCCAGCATGAAACAAACCATCGCCAAAAAGAAAGTCCGTTTTTATAATATCGATGCTGTTAAAATCGCTTCCGAGGTTGGTTTAGGCGGTAGAATCAATGCGGTGATGCAGGCTGCTTTCTTCAAAATCGCCGATATTATTCCGGTTGAGAAAGCATTCGATTACATCAAATATGCCATCAAGAAAACCTACGGTAAGAAAGGCGATAAGATCGTTAATATGAATATCGCCGCCGTGGATCGCGCTGCTGAAGCTTTGGAAGAAATCAAATACCCGGCTTCATGGGCTACCGCAACTACTGGCGCCGTGATTCCGGAAGAAGATGTTCCCGAGTATGTGAAAAATGTCATTAAACCGATCCTTCGTCAGGAAGGCGATAAACTCCCGGTCAGCGCATTATCTCCGGATGGAACCGTGCCGGTTGGGACCACCAAGTTTGAAAAACGCGGTATCGCCATTAATGTCCCGGTATGGACCCCGGAAACCTGTATCCAATGTAATCAATGTTCCTTTGTCTGTCCGCATGCCGCTATTCAACCGTATCTGATCAAATCGGATTCGATCGGCAAGGCTCCGGCGGGATTTAAGACCAAAGCTGCCACGGGTAAAGAATTTGCCGGATATGAATTTAGAATGCAGGTATCGCCGCTGGATTGTTCGGGTTGCGGCAACTGCGCCGACATTTGCCCGGCCAAGGAAAAACCGTTACAAATGATGAAGCTGGAAGAAGTGGCCGAAAAAGAATCCGAATACTACAACTTCTCAATGGCTCAACCCATTCCGGACATCGACATTAACGCGGAAACCGTAAAAGGCAGCCAGTTTAAGAGGCCGTTGTTTGAATTCTCCGGCGCCTGTGCTGGTTGCGGTGAAACTCCTTATGTCAAATTAATTACTCAGCTCTTTGGAGATCGGATGATGATCGCCAATGCTACGGGATGTTCCTCCATTTATGGCGGAAGCGCGCCGACCAATCCTTATACCACCAATGAAAAAGGTCATGGTCCGGCTTGGGCGAACTCCCTCTTTGAGGATAATGCTGAATTCGGTTACGGTATGAATTTGGCAATGACCCAGCGCCGCAAGAAATTGGCTGATTTGGTCGAACAAGCCAAAGCCAGTGTATCTGGAGATATGGCCACCGCTTTCGGTGAATGGCTGGAAGGTAAAGATGACGCAGTGCTTTCTCAGAAAGCCGGCGATAAAATCAAAGCCCTTATCGACCAGGAAGCCGCCAAGGCCAGCGGGGATGCAAAAGCTGTTCTAACGGAGATTGCCGGTATGAAAGACCTCTATACCAAGAAATCCATCTGGATCTTCGGTGGTGACGGTTGGGCTTACGATATCGGTTACGGCGGGTTGGACCATGTATTGGCCTCCGGCGAGGATGTCAACGTTTTGGTGATGGATACCGAGGTTTATTCCAATACGGGCGGTCAATCCTCTAAATCCACTCCGACCGGCGCTATTGCTAAATTCGCAGCAGCCGGTAAGAATGTGAAAAAGAAAGATCTCGGCATGATGGCCATGGCTTACGGATATGTTTATGTAGCATCCGTTAGCATGGGCGCCAATAAGAATCAACTTTTAAAAGCGGTGCTGGAAGCGGAGCGCTACAAAGGGCCTTCCTTGATCATTGCTTATGCTCCTTGCATCAACCACGGTATTAATATGAGCCATAGCCAAAATGAAGCCAAGGCAGCTGTGGAAGCCGGTTACTGGCCATTATACCGTTACAACCCAGATTTGGCTCTCGAGAACAAGAATCCGTTTGCCCTCGAGTCCAAAGAGCCGACCGGCAATTTCCGTGACTTCATCATGGGCGAAGTCCGTTACGCCACTTTGAAGAAGCAGTTCCCGGATACAGCTGAAGCCCTTTACACTCGGGCGGAAGAAGACGCCAAAGCCAGAAATGAGAAATATAAGAGACTGGCAGCGAATTAATTTACGGGGTAAATTAATTTACGAGGTAAATTAGAGAGATAAAATCGAAAGATCAAGAAACAAGGCTGACTCGAAGTTAGCCTTGTTTTTTCGTTCATTGATGTTTTTTTAAGAAGTCTTTAAAAATCCGGTATTTATTGGACAGGAGCCGGGATGGTATTGTTTGCTGCTTGACCCATCCGGTTGAAGGCCCCGTAGGGATGCCTGCCGCGCTTAAAGCGCATTTCATCTTTACGATTTCGGTAGTTTTCGAGGGTTTTTTGTTGTTCGGGTGTTAATACCGCTTTCGCTTTTTCAGACATTTCCCTGCGCTTTTGCACCAGTTGGATTCGTAGGTCAGTCTCAACCTTGACTTGAGCGTTGATTTTACTTGAGTCTAAGGGTTGGGCCTTCCATAATTTTTTCAATTCAAAACGGGTGAGTTCCAGTTTTTGCCTGATTCCTAAAGTATCTTTTTGAAAATCCTGACGAATGACGAGGAGTTTTTGTTGCTGGTCGTCGGTTAGATTGAGACCCCCCGCTAAACGGCTTGGTATTCCTTCCTGAGGGCCCGGGCCAAAGGCTGAGGCAGTCATTGTGAGAGCCCCGACTAAAAATATGGCTAGGATTACACAGGCGATTGCTTTGGTCATTGGAAACAGCTCCTTTTCGAAAATATTTTAATTTTATAGGGATATCATACCGTTTATTTATTGAGCAATCATGGAGAAGATGTAGATTAATTATGGAGGTTGTCAAACAGCCACAGTATAAAAACCATTCCAAGTTTTGAAAAGTCGATGGTTCAGCTTAAAACCGAGTGAACGATGTATAGTTGGTTGGATTGTATTGGCCCCAATCCTTCGATTGCTCGGACTTTCATATCCAGAACTTATATGGATAGAATACTTTTATATCCGTTAAAATATGCGCGCGATGATATATAGACGCTACATCGTGACGCTGATTACCAGGGAAATATGAATTGAGGAGATTCGATCATTGAAAGCTTTAGTATTTAACGTACCTGCCCATGGACATGTAAATCCAACGATTCCCCTTATCCAGGAGTTAATAAGACGCGGTGTGATGGTTATTCATTACAATGATCCTTCGTTTCGACACGCTCCGGAGCTGCAAGCGATTTTTCCCCCCCTTCCCATCCTGGAACAATTAGCTACAAACCAATTGACCAAACAAATACAGCAATTCAGTTGATAAATATACTATCCGGCGTGGTTGACGAGTTGACCGAGTTTGCGATTTCCCAGACTGAACAGGAAAAGCCTGATTTTATTATTCATGATTCATTTGCATTGTGGGGGAAAACAACCGCATTCGTAACCAAAGTTCCGGCGGTGTCATCGCTTACTACATTTGCCTTTAATTGGAATGTATTTCGGTCGGCGCCGGAATTTGCCTGGGAAACAATAGTCGCTTCTTTTAGACATATAAAGTATTTGCCGAAAATAAGCCATAGGCTAAATTCGTATTATTCAAAATATGGAATGAAAAAAGATAGTGTTTTTGATTATATAGTGAACAGGGAGAAAGTTAACTTGATTTACACTTCAAAATATTTCCAACCCTGTAGTCAAAGTTTTGGTCCGGAGTTCAAGTTTGTCGGGCCTAGTTTTCAGTTTGACAAGCTTCCGGTAAAACAGAAACTCATTTATATATCTTTGGGAACGATTTATAACCGCGATCCTAAATTTTTTCAGATGTGTTTTGAGGCATTAGGGGATCTGCCGTATCAAGTTATTTTATCGTTAGGAAAAGGGTTAAACGCTTCTTCTTTTGATGCGGTTCCAAAAAACTTCAAAGTATATGAATTTGTAGACCAAGTCCGAGTTCTGCAAAAAGTGGCTTTATTTATCACGCATAGCGGAATGAACAGCACGAACGAAGGTTTAAGTGCGAATACCCCTTTAATCATGATTCCGCAAGTCAGCGAACAGCGTTTGGTTGCTAAAAGAGTTCAGGACCTAGGCGCGGGGATTGTATTGGACCGCAGAAATCTTAATGCAAGGATAATTCGAGAAACCGTTTTAAAGATATTGAATGAAAAAAGCTATCTTGAGAATACCGCCAAGATCCGGGAATCATTTTTTGAAAGCGGCGGAGTAAAGCGGGCGGCATCGGAGGTTCTGAGTTTGGTTCTCTAAGAACGGCTACGGTGCGTCCTTTTGAAATCATATCGGTTAAGTCAAGGGATATCCGGTCATATTCTAATAAAAATCGTTCCTTTCGTTTTTTTAGCTTTGGAGTTGCCACATCAAATCTTAAAGGAATGGGTGCTACTTTGTGGAAGTATTTGAGTGACCATTGGCAAAATTTTATGATTAAAAGCAAGGTCCCCGACGGTTAACCAAAGCCGCCGTGACAGCGGTTTAGTTCAACAGGGTTACCGTTTCGGGCGTGTCGGGAAATGTCGCAAAGTTTATTCAAAGAAGTAGATTGATGAAGATCTTTTATGATACCATGGAAAAGAAGTGATATCGTTTGGACCGGTGGACACTTGTTAAAAATATCTATTGGGAAAGGAATGATATGATAATTGCAATTGTTACCGGCACCTGCGGGATTGCATCCTTTAATTCGGTTTTTTAAGGTGGGAATCTGATGATAATCGCAATTGAGAATGGCCGTTTGGTGACGATTACCGGCGGTATTATCGACAGTGGCGTTCTGTTGATAGAAGGAGCTACCATTAAGGCTATTGGAAAAGATATTTCCATACCGGGAGAGGCGGAAATAATCGATGCCACAGGGAAATGGATTATGCCGGGGATGATCGACGCCCACAGCCATGTGGGCATCTATGGCGAACCTGCGGTTTGGGCCAATCTGGACATCAATGAAATTACCAATCCCAATACGGCTCAACTCCGGGCCATTGACGCTCTGAACCCCGACGATCCGGCTTTTGAAGATTTGCGGGCCGCCGGCATCACCGCCGTCTATACCGGTCCCGGTAGCGCCAATATTATCGGCGGCATGGGGATGGCCATAAAAACAACGGGCCGAACTCCGGAAGAAATGATTCTTCCCGGCACCGAGGGAATGAAGTTTGCCCTGGGTGAAAATCCCAAGCGGGTTTATGGCGAGCACAAAAAGCATTTTCCCGCGACCCGGATGGGCAATGCCGCAGTACTTCGCGAGGCGCTGGTGGCGGCGGAAAATTATTTGCACAAAATGGCGGAGGCCGAGGCGGAAGCGCTGAAAGAAAGCAAATCCCCGAAAATGCCCGAGCGTGATTTGAAACTTGAAGCGCTGGGCCGGGTATTGCGGAGGGAAATCAAAGCCCGGATCCATTGCCACCGTAAGGACGATATCCTGACGGCCCTCCGGATCGCCGAAGAGTTTAATTTGGATTATGTGATTGAACATTGTACCGAAGGTTATAAAATCGCCGATATCTTGGGAGGCAAAGGGGTCCGGGCTACGGTCGGTCCTCTGCTGATGGGCCGCGAGAAAATGGAAGTCAGCGGGGTTACTTTGAAAAACCCGGGGATCCTGGCCAGGGCCGGAGTCAAAGTGGCCATTCAAGCGGATGGCTCCTCCGACACCAAGTGGCTGCCGATCCATGCCGGACTGGCGGTAAGGGAAGGAATGGACGAGGCGGAAGCTTTCCGGGCGGTAACGTTGAACCCCGCGGAAATCCTCGGCGTCGCCGATCGGCTTGGCAGCCTGGAGGCGGGAAAGGATGCCGATTTTGCGATCTTTTCCGGCCACCCCTTTTTCACCTATACAGTCTGTGAACAGACTTTTATCAACGGGAAACGGGTCTATCAAAGGGAACCCGGTTCCCGCTGAAAAACTGGCAGTTTGAATTCTTCAAGGGTTCGGGTATAATGAAGCAAGGAGGATCTTTCGTGGAGGTGAACTTTTTTGTCCATTCCCGATCCGAACCAGAAATATACCATACCGATTATTTAAACCTCGATCCGGCAAGTTTAAATGCGACTGAGGTTTTTGGGGTTACTTGCCGGATTCAAGTTAAAATGGACCACCCTTGAGCGGTATGAATTAATCGACGGAATTCCGGTGCAGATGACACCGGCCCCGGGCTGGCAGTATCAGGCCATAGTACGCCAGTTGGTCATGGAGTTTGCAACTTTCCTTCGGGTAAAAACCTGTCAGGTTTTTACCGCCCCCTTTGATGTGCGGATTCCCTATCAGAGGGAGGAAGATCAAGATACCACCCATGTATTTCAACCGGATTTAGTGGTGGTCTGTGATCCGGCCAGGCTCTCGGGGACCGGGTATTATGGGGTCCCTAGGTTGATTGTTGAGATCTTATCGCCTCATACGGCCAAAAACGACCGGATTATCAAATTTAACAAATATGAGCAAGCCAGGGTCCGGGAATATTGGCTTGTTGAACCGGAAACCAAAATCGTGACCCGGTTTTGCCTGCAGGAAGACAGGGGATACGGGAGACCGGAGAATTATACCGAGGAAGATAAAATAGAGGTTACGGTCTTGCCGGGGCTGGTGATCGAGTTAAGAAATGTATTGAACTTTTAAGGAATTGTGGATTTACTCAAAATCTTGGTTTGGATGGCAATCATTGAGTTGAGAATCTAATTTTTGTCCTAAATCATTACTCCGACACCCCTTCCCGCATCGGGAAGGGGACGGGGGTTAGGTGCGTGCCTAGATTAAGATTCCGATTGCTAACTGGTGAAAGTCCAGTCCGGGTAATGGTCAAGCAGCCCGGTAGCTGACAACCAACAGTAGAGGAGACTCTAATGTTGAAGCGTTG
>JAEVYU010000019.1 GCA_023392595.1 Bacillota bacterium
TGGTATATTCTTTAAACGTTACTTTGTTATTATTTCGTCTTTTCATGCCTCTATTTTACTATATTTCATGCCCTTTTTCGATCCCTCACATGCAAAAAAAGAGACTGTCTCTTTTGAGACAGCCCCAAAATTCAATCCATGGATAAAAACTTTTCACACTATCCGTAAACTCAACTCAATCCGGTTGAATTTATTTGATTCCCACTTTTGTTCTTTCTATCTTAATCTTACCGGAATGAATTTCTCGTAGCGCTGTGGATACCGCTTTATTTGATTTTTCTTCGCTTGATTGTTCTTCTTCGAGAATTTTGCGAGCCCGTTTCGCAGATGCTGTAACTAAAGTATACCGACTATCGACATGTGTTAAAAGTTCATCGAGCGGTGGATAAATCATCTTATTCCTCCTTGTGTGGTCATCAAAAACGTATGTGCGTAAAACTATAGTGCAACCTATATGCTTAGATTATTCGCCACGAAAAATTTTATCCAGAAATCCCTTCTCTTGGCGACTGACTTTCAACCGTTCAGACTGAATAATACATTCAATTTGCCGGCATGTCAAGTCAATTTCTCGATTTACGATAAAATAATCATATTCGGGGACCGCTTGCAGCTCTTTATCGATATTCGTAAGGCGCAGCAAAATTTCCGCTTCCAATTCGGTTTTTCTGCCCATCAAACGCATTTTTAATTCACTCAGCGAAGGTGGAGCCAAAAAAATCAAAATGGCTTCAGGTAATGCTTTTTTTATCTGAGCAGCCCCCTGCACATCGATGTCGAGGACAAGATCCAAACCACCGGTCAGCATTTTTTCAACGTAAGATCTGGGTGTTCCGTAATAATGCCGATAAACTTGAGCCCATTCCAGAAAATCGCCTGCCGCAATACGTTGGGTAAACTCAGAATCTGAAAGAAAAAAATAATTTTTACCGTCAATTTCTCCCTGACGCGGGGTCCGGGTTGTGGCCGAGATTGAGTAATTTAAATTGGGTAGATAATTAAAAAGATCACTTATAACGGTATTTTTACCCACTCCCGACGGTCCAGAAACTACAATTAACAAACCGCGCGGCATAAACGATTCTCCTATTCTTCGGGGTCTATCGATATATCTTTGGAGTTTAAGCGATGAGCGACTGTTTCAGGTTGGACCGCCGAAAGTATTACATGATCGCTATCGGTAATAATAACCGCTCTGGTACGTCTGCCATAAGTAGCGTCAATTAACATACCCTTGTCACGGCTTTCTTGAATAATTCTTTTGATGGGTGATGACTCGGGGCTAACAATAGCAATGATGCGATTGGCGGAAACGATATTTCCAAACCCGATGTTGATTAGTTTAATCTCCATATTTTTACTTCAGGGCTCCCTTCTTAATTACTGCCAAGTCTCTCTATTAAAGCTTGTTTTTGGCGGTTTCCGAGGCCCTGAATACGACGGGTCTCATCAATACCGATATCATTCATGATCTTTTTTGTTTTCACTTTGCCGATACGCGGTAATGATTCTAACAAATAGACTACTCTCATTTTTGCAACCACATCGTCATTAATATTTTCAAGCACTTCTAAGATGTTAGTCTTCCCATTTTTCAGGTTTTGACGGATTTTTGCTCTTTTGCTCCTCACTTCTTGAGCTTTTTTAAGAGCTTTACGTTTTTCCTCCAGTGATAGTTTCGGTAAAGCCATTAGTTTCACCTCCTATTCAATGTTTTGAATTTGTTCGCGTATTTTCTCCAGTTCAGCTTTGAAGTTGATCACCAGTTGTGCAATAGTAATATCACTTGCTTTCGAACCGACAGTATTGATTTCCCGGTTTAATTCCTGAATCAAAAAATCCATTCGCCGGCCTATCGGTTCAGTAATTTCCAATATTTGGTAAAATTGTTTCAAATGGCTCTCAATACGGACCAATTCTTCAGTAATGTCGGATTTATCCGCAAAAACGGCAACCTCAAGGGCCAATCGGCCTTGGTCGACCTCAATTCCGTCAGTAAGTTCCGCTATCCGTTTTGCTAATTTTTCTTGATAAACCGTGACCACTTTAGGGGCTTGTACCAATAATTCTTGACGATAATTTTCGAGAGTGGACAATTTATCGTAAATATCCCGGCACAATCCATGCCCTTCTATTTTACGGTTTTCTATTAAAGATTGCAAAGCAATATTTAGAGCCTGCCTTACATTTTCAAACAATTTTTCCGGGTCGATATCGGGTTGATGATATTCAAGAAGTTCCGGTAATGTAATCATTGTTTTGATGTCAATCTCGCCTTCAATTCCGCAATTCTCTTTCAATTCACGGATGACTCTCAAATAAGAACGAAGATACGATTGATTCAATTCCACTTGGTCATTAATGGGAGAGAGTTGCTCGATGATTACCGATATTTCGACTTTACCCCGTGAAATCTTACCGGAGATCTCACGCCGCAATTTATCTTCTAGAAAGCTGTAGCTTTTGGGGATTTTAAAATATAATTCTAAATAACGGTGATTGATTGACTTGAGGTCGATCGTTACATTGAAATCTTCACTGGAAAACGCCCCTCGACCATAACCTGTCATACTTAAAGCCAAAGTTTTATGTGCCCTTTCTATATTATTCCCAAATATTTATGGTATTCAAATTGTAGCTATTTGTATTCCACTCTTTGTACCAAATTCCTCCTTTTTTCCAGGAATTTTCCGCACAAAGCGGGAACTTTTTTAACCGGGTACCGTTAAACCAAGTATTAACAGCGGGCATTTATAAGAACAATATGGATTGGAAAAATAAAAAGCAAATCGATTGCGATCCAAACGGAGGTTTTAAGCATGAATCGAAAATATCTTGGTTATTTGGCAATAGCATTAATTTCTTCATTCTTTACAGCGGCGCTTTGTGTGGTTTTGTTGCCCAAAATGTTTAATCCCAACTATCCAGTCCGGCTGAATTACACAAGTCAAGCCGGGGTTAAAAAAGTTGAATATCTCAACGAACAAGTCGGCGGCAACTCCATTATTAACGCCCGGCAGAAAGCGGCCCCATCTGTTGTCTACATTGATACCGTGGCAGTGGTAACCGCCACGCCCGACATTCCTGATGAATTTCGCGATTTCTTCCCGCCGGGGCTTTTTGGCGGAGGACAACAACAAGTTCGAGGCGCCGGGTCCGGGTTTATCATCCGTCCCGACGGCTACATTTTAACCAACGAACACGTCGTCCGCAACGCTCAAAATTTGAAGGTGACTCTCCAAGGCGGCAAAAAGTTCGACGGCCGGGTTATCGGAACCGATCCTCAAACCGATTTGGCCGTTGTCAAAATTAACGCTAAAAATTTACCTACTGCCGATTTGGGGGATTCCGACAGCTTAGTCCCCGGACAATGGGCGGTAGCCATTGGTAATCCTTATGGTTTTCATGATACGGTAACTGCCGGAATCATCAGCGCTTTGGGGCGATCAATCGATGATCCCAACAATAGGGGCTACTTGATTCAGACGGATGCAGCAATTAATCCGGGAAACAGCGGCGGGCCTTTGGTCGATCTTTCCGGAAAAGTTGTCGGCATCAATGAAGCGATCATTGCCAATGCCCAAGGTTTGGGGTTCGCAATTCCGGTCAACTTGGCGAAAAAAGTCTCAAAAGAACTGATCGAGAAGGGTAAAGTTCAACGTCCTGCTGCTCCGTGGCTGGGAGTGTCTTTAACGGCGCTCAATGATCAACTTGCCAATTATTATGGATTAACCAATCTGGAAGGCGCGATCATTCAAGTTTATGCAAACAGCCCCGCCAGTAAGGCCGGCCTTCAAAACGGCGATATCATCAAAGAAGTAAACCATATTAAAGTAAAAAGTCCCCAAGATGTCGTCAAAGAAGTAAGTAAGGCGAAGGTTGGCGCGCAAATCGAACTGTTAATTCTTAGGGATGGCTCGATGCGGGTGATGAAAGTGAAGTTGGAGGCCAAGCCCCAACAATTAGACAGAAATATCAATACCCCTAACCGGAATAGTTTGCCTTTTAGCCGCTAAATTTGGTAAAAACTGTTTATACAAGTTTCATAAACTTTTGGTATAATTAAAATCAATAATATACGAACTTTATTCCTTATGAAAGAAGGTGGACCGATGTCAAACATTATTGCTGAAGCATTATCCCGAACCCAAGTCGCTCAAGATCGAACCGAAATATTCGAGGGCCTGGTAAGAACTTATGAAAAACCCTTATTTCAGTTTGCTTTCCGTTTGTGCGGAAATCACCACGAAGCCCAAGATTTGTTGCAGGAGGGTTTCTTCCGGGCTTACAAATCGTTTAATAAGTTTGAAGACGGTACCGCTTTTGACCGTTGGCTTTATCAAATCATTCACAACCTGTATATTGACCATTACCGAAAAAAGAAAAACCGGCCGCTGGTTTCTTCCATCGATGAACCCAGCCCGTATCTGGAAAATGAAAAACCGGTCGAAATTGCCGACTGGACCAGTAATCCTGAACAGGAAGCAGTCCGTTTTGAGTTAGGAGAGCAAATTCAAGCCGGATTAGCCCAGTTGCCGACAGAATACCGTTCGGCCGTTATCCTCTGTGATATTCAGGGCTTATCCTATGAGGAAATCGCCCAAATTCTTCGGTGTTCGATTGGGACGGTTCGATCAAGAATACACCGTGGCCGCAAAATATTGCGCCGGGTCTTGCTTCCCTATGTTCAAGGTAAGGAGGTTAAAGAAAGATGAATTGTCAACACGCCCAAAATTTAATTTCATCTTTTATTGATCGTGAACTTAGCCCCGAGGAAACTCGGGAATTACGAAAGCACTTGTTCAGTTGCTGCGAATGTGAAAACGAGTATCAAGAACTGCTTCACATCAAAGAATTTTTGGAAAATGTAATTCAGGAACCTCTTGATTTTGACCCGTTGAAGAATTTACATTCCCGTTTGGTAAACGAAGAGGATTCCTTCCTCTCGTTTTCGAACCATAGAATATGGATTCGCCGCTTGGGTATTGTCGCAGCTTGCTTCGTAATCTATTTTGTTACCAGCACCATCCTTTTCCCGGATAACCGGAATGCCATCCCGCAGCTGTCCGTCAATCATTCCCAGTTGAAGAACACCCCGGTCGCTTGGGATCAAAACATCTCGATTGATCAATCAGTATCTGTTTATCAAGCTTCCCTTGTCTTGCCTTAATCCGTTATCTTGGAAACCATACTTAAAATAAGGGGCTATTGTTAATGAACCTTTTAATTCATTGGCAATAGCTTTTTTTACACCAAAAGGGCAAAATTATTGATGCGGTTTTTGTGTTCCAGGGAAGCAATCTGCCGGGTCACTACCTCGCCCGGAAGCGCCGCAACTCTTTCATCCTGTAAATCCTGTTCATTCTGTCTTCATTAACCCTTATTTAAACCTTTTTTTAGGCCCTCGGGGAGAAACCTCTGTGTGTCTCTTGTTTCCTGTGACTCATATATAATAAAAATCCGCCTATTAAAATCATCAAAATGGAGATCCATTGAGATGGGGTAAGCATTGTTTGAAATAATGCTCCCCGGTCATCTCCTCTAAAAAACTCAATCATAAATCTGAATATACCATACAGAATTAAATAATAAGAAAATGCATTTTTTCGAAGCCAGAAGTAAGTAATGAAAAAAATAATCATAAGAAATAATGCTTCGATTAATTGAGTCGGAATTACTTTGACCACGCGCCCATATAGCTGGTCAGTCAATGATCCTACTGGAAATCGGACTCCTATTATTGAATTTGTCGGTTTTCCAAAACAACATCCGCCGAAGAAACATCCAATTCGACCGAGAAAATGCGCTATAGCCAAAGAAGGCGCAATATGATTGATATGTATCATCACATTTCTAAAGTTTCCCATGATCATTTTATAACAAATTAGAAACACGAGGGCTCCACCCAATAATCCGCCGGCAAATGTAATACCGGTGAAAGCCAAAAGATGTGACAGTATATCTTTGATATTGTTATAGTGGACAAATTTATCGAATATTGCCCCTGAAATAAATCCAAAAACAATGGAAACACAAATAACAACCATTAAATTATCAATTTCTTTTTTGGAAATTCCATTCTTATCGCATTTATATTCGAATAGAATGATGCCGGTAATTATCCCTATCGCAATCATTAAATTATACGTTGATATTATGGCAGTGGATCCAAAGACAGTGAACTTAATTACCTGATACATACCGATATCCTCAAAAAAGATAAAGAGTCCCATTTCTGCGGCTCTTTATCTTTTTGTAAAATTATTCGACTACTTCTTTTTTCTGTACAAAGGCAAAAATTGCAGCAAGCAACAATAATATAACTACAATAAATGTTAAAAAGTTAAAAGTTGCTAAGGTAATCGCCGTCAAGACAGTTGCAACGATTAACCCAAGTCCCGAAACTTTAGGTGATTTTTTAGCTAATATTGCAAAAATAATCCCCAGAATCGCCCCGATTAATCCAATAAACAAAAATGCATTGCCTGCCGCCTGGGTTGCAGCTTCACTTGAATCGCTTACAGCTGATAATCCTGCAGCACATGCTCCAGAACATACCGCTGCGGGAAGACCCAACACACCACCAATAATACCCAGAATCAATGGAACATTCGACGTGCCTCTCTCTTTTGCCATTTTAACCCCTCCCTAGTATTTTTTTATTAAAACAAACGATATAAATTCTATCAGACAAATCCGAATCATCCGTCAAAAACAGAGAATAACGTAATTTACAAATACTTGTATGTAATCTTACACTATTATTGAGTGCATTTCAATACAAAATATATATTTATAATATTTAAATTATAATTTTCAATTATTTTATCAGTGTTTTATTTTGAATCTTCAATCTGTGCAATTAAATATTTATTTCCCCACTCCCTGCCTGCAAACGCTATCGGCCCGCCAAGCCCAATAAAGGTATAAATAGACTAATCATTTCTTTCCCGAAAGACTTTTCAAATTAAAAAAACGGCTACCGCACATTGACTGTGCAACAACCGCTTCCTTCCAGAACTATTCCATTGATTACCCTTTAATCCAACATCCCCGCTTCCGCCATAGGTTCCAACTGGTCAAGAAAAGTCCGGACATAACCATTCTCCATCCCCAGACCCAAAGCGTAATACCGTTTTGGAAAAATATACTGTACCGATGCAAAACTGAAAAACCCGTATTAGCCCTCGGGAAGCACACTCCGGTATGAGACCGGTGAGCACAGAACCACCGAAGTATTGATGGTGCCGTAAGGCACAAAATGGTCCACCAAATTTTTCAGGCTATTCATATCGGCAACGGCGGCCTTCAAAAAATAACTGACCGCGCCGGTAACCCGGTGGCATTCCAATATGTCCGGGTGCTTGGCGACCATGGTTTCAAACTCTTCCGGGCCGGTCCGGATTTGACTGATTTGGATCATTACCAAAATATTGCGGCCGATAGCGGGCAAGGAAATCCGGGCATTAAATCCCTCAATCACCCCTTGATCGCATAAGCGATGAAACCGTTCGGTTACGCTGGGCCGGCTTAACGATAAGGCTTGCGAAAGTTGACTGATGGTGATTCTGCCATCTTCCTGCAACAGTTTGATCATTTCAATGTCTATCTTATCCATGGGTATTCCCCTTTACAAATTATCGACCTTTCCTAAAAAAATTATTCAAAACGATAATCAAAACTACAATATTAATTCACTTTGTTATTTTCATTTTTCAAGGGCTATTGTATCATTTATCTGGTAATTACGATAGTTTTTTTAAAATTTCACAGCTGCGATTTTGCCGGATTTTAGCCTCCTACTTTCGGCTAACAGCTAATAACCAATAACTAATAACTAAAGTGCCTTACCGGAAGAAAGGGTGGAAAAATCATGAGATATGCAATACTTGGGGCAGGAGCCATGGGGAGCATTATCGGGGCTACCCTGGCCAAAAGCGGAGCCGAAGTTACCTTAATTGATCCTTATCAAGAACATATGGAGAAGATTCAAGAACAGGGATTACAGCTTACCATGAATCAAAATAAAGAAACCATCACCATCCATACATGCACCGATCCCCGTCAAGCCGGGCCGGTGGAAGTGATCATCTTATTGGTGAAAAGAATTCATTCTGTAGCGGCAATGGAGGGAGCCAGAGAGTTAATCCGCGAAAATACTTATATTTGTACTCTCCAGAACGGCTTGGGCAATACCGAACTCCTGGAACAATATTTGCCGAAGGAGCACATTTTACAAGGGGTCTTGCGGATTGCCGGCCGAATGAACGGTCCGGGAGACGTTGCCGGGGAAGTAGCCGGAGGGATTGCTGTCTATCTGGGAAGTCTGGCCAAGGAAAAAGCCTCCATCGACATGGCGCAACAAATCGCAACGGATCTGACATCCGGAGGTCTGCCGTCCCAGTTTAAAAGCGATGTACAGCAGGACATCTGGACCAAAGCTGTCAATAATATTTGTTTTAACGCTCCCTGCGGCCTTTTACACCTGCGGATCCGGGAGTATTTTTCCCATCCGGACGGCAAACGAATGGTCGATGAAATCGCCAAAGAAACCATTCAAGTGGCCAAGGCCGAAGGAGTGGTCCTGGACTATCAACAAATCATCCGGGATTTGGAAATCAACGTGATACCGGCCATCGGCGACCATTATCCTTCCTTGGCCCAGGATATGCGCAATAAAAGAAAAACCGAAATCGACTCTCTAAACGGCGCTATCGTCAGATATGGCCATAAGCTTGGAATCCCGACTCCGGTGAATGATTATATCACGCGATTGGTTAAAATCGCGGAAGATAATTATTGACCTTGCTTGTTGATGTTGGCGTCCCGTTTCGGACAATGACGGCCCTTGGTCATTTTACGATTGCTTATAAAAAACCGTAAAACCCTTGGTTAAAATTTTTAGTGCCACCGCCGTAACCGCTCCCCACAACATAGAACCAATTAACATCAGTAAACTAATATCCGGCGGAACAATTGAAAATAACGGTAATTTATATAAAGTTCCCGGTACAAGAAAAAACAACCATGACGCTGTTGCCAAAGAAATCGCCTTCATCAGATAAAATCGGCTGGTCGTGTATTTAATCATATAGGAAAGGATGACTCCCAACAGTCCTCCGATAATGAATTCAAAAGCTATGCCTACGATAAAAGCCAAAGCTCCGTCAAAAGGTTGGGTCATTAACAATACTTTTCCGTAATCGACATAGGTTCGATCAACGAGCCGCAATGAACGAAGGATGATAAAATAAAGCTGTAAGACAAGATCACCGATTACTCCGGCAAAAATTCCTGGGGAAAATCTATCCTCCATCAATATCCTCTTATAGAAAGTTTGAAGTATAAAGTTCCCTAAATTTAAGCGATTATTCGCCCCAATGATAATCAGCGGCGCCTTCAGGTAAACATCACTTTACCGGTTCCGGATGCCATCAAGGATTCTTTTAGACTTCAGCCACAGGCCTGCAAGGACAATCAATCGATTTGAGATATTTATCGATTTTTTGGATGAAGCCTTCCAAATGATTGATTAACACCGTATTGAGTTTAGTCAGTCTTCGATTGGACAGCATATAAAATAAATAGTTAATCATTCCCCCGGCAATAATACCCGTTAACAATAAAATGATTTCCCTTGAATCCAATGGAGCCCTCCCGGAATATCCGCTATTCTTACTTTGGCATTTTACGCCGTTCTCCGCAGTTTGGTTCCTCTTTACCAAAGGAGATTTTTCCCAACCGAAATTTCTGATGGTACAAAATGCAATGTTTCATTCATACTTTTTTAAACTCCTGCCACCTCCTTGCTTCTTTACAAGCGGTATCCAAACTTCGCATCGATAATCCGGGGCATTCAAATTACCCGGCGGATACACTTCAAGTTCGGGACCGTCGGCATGTTCATACCCGGTGGCCGGAAACCACTCCTGAAATATTCGCTCAAATACCTTCTGGATGGCATCCGGCATGGAACCGGTCGAAGTAAAAACTGCCCAGGTGGATGCGGGAATCTTCCGGACGGCAAATTCCCCTCCGCTATGCTCTTCTCCCCTTTTAACTGCGATCATATAAGTGAATTGCTCTTTATCCTGTTCCATATCCATACAAATGCCCAGCATTTCCTGGGCTTTATCCATGCAAAGTTTTTCGCAGGTCCCGTCCTGGCAACATTCGGTCCAAAAGGCAGGGATCCTTTTTAAATTCTCACCATCCTTGGTACTGACTTTAAGCGCTTTACCTATGACCTGAAAAGCTTCTTTCGCTACGATTTTATAATCCATTTGTTGATCTCCTTTCAATGACATCTGAAATGAGATGCGCGGGAATGCTTTCAGTTTTTGACCGGAGGCCCGCGCCGCAGTCGGACTGATCCCATGCAACTGTTTAAAGGCTTTGGCAAAAGACTCCGGTGTTTCATAACCATACTTGAAGGCCACATCAATGACCTTGACCTGCCGGACCGCCAATTCCTGGGCGGCCAAGGTAAGCCTGCGTTTGCGCAGATAGTCCATGACCGTGATGCCGGTAAGCATGTGAAACATCCGTTGAAAATGAAAGGAGGACGCATAGGCGACTTGGGAAACCTCCGCGATATCCAAGGATTCTTCGATATGTTGTTCCATATAATCAATCGCATCGGTCATTCTTTGCAGCCACTCCAAACCGTTTTCCGCCCCCAGTCAAGATCAGCATATCATTTTATCTCCAAACAATCCTGTCATTTTATGCTGTTGTTCGACAGGATTTTTTCCACATCCTGTGATACGATCCCTACTACCATATTACCTAAAAAAAATCAATCAAGGAGGTAGACATGAACGAAACCCCATTTCAAGAAATCTCATTTCAAAAGGTTGTATTGGAAGGAACAGCTTACGAAGTCGGCAGAAAACAAGGTGAGTGGATTCAAAATGACACCAAGGCAGTCAGGTTTTTTACCTCCCCGCCCGAGGGACAAAAATATCCCACTCCCAAAGAAATGGAGCCAATCTTAAAATTCTTCGACAAACATTGCCCCGGATTGAACGATGAAATCCAGGGATTTGCGGATAGCCTAGGAGTTCCCCTTGAGCATATCATTTATTATCCCTTTTCGTACTCCCACGGCAGTAACTTCAGCTGCGGCTGCAGCCAGATGGCGCTTCTCTCCTCCGCTACCGCAGAGGGACACATTTATGTAGGCAGAAGCTATGAATGGAGCCTCCAGGATGATTTCCGCCTTTGTACCACCCGTATTCACGGCAAAGCTGCCCATCTTGGATTTTCATTGTTACAATTCGGCCGTATCGACGGCATGAACGAACACGGGCTGTGCGTCACCATGTCCGCCGGATGTCCCCTGGTGCAGCCGGCTGAAGATGGATGCCGCTTCTGGGCGGTAGTCCGGACGGTGCTTGACCGTTGCCACTCGGTTCCGGAAGCGTTGGAAATTATCCGGATCATTCCAATCTCGTTTCATCTGAACCTATTGCTCACCGATAAATACGGCGAATCGGCGCTCATCGAAATGTTTTCTTCCAAACGGGCCATCAAACGAATCGGACCCCATACCCAAGAACAAACCCTCTGGTCTACCAATCATTACGCTCTTCCCGAAATGATCGCCTACGATCGGGGACGGATGTGGATGTCGGTCGTCCGGTATCAAAAAATCGCGTCGTTTCTCGGGAACCCTAACCCACCCATAAGTAAAGAGCAATTGCGGGAACTTTTGTCGAAACCCGTTCCGGAGGGTTTGTGCTGCCACTATTATCATGATGGCTTCGGCACTCTGTGGTCGGAGATCTTTGATGTTACAACTGGAACCGTCGAGGTTTGTTTGGGTTCCCCGGCGGTTAACAACTGGTACACCTTTGATTTATCCGCTCCGTCAGGGACGGAGAAATACTACGCCAAGTTTCCGCTTGAATCTCCCGGCCATCCGGAGCAATTTTTCAGGAAGCTGACGCCGGGAACCAATGATTGAAATCGTATCAGTGATTACCAACTAAGAAACGGATTTGAATTACTCCCCGAGGACAAATATAGAATTACAAATTCTTTCTTGGTCTTCTTACCGGGTTTGTTTAATCTTCCTTCACTCCAGTACTTTCCAAAAAGGGGGCTCCCTCGCCCCTTCTTTCATCTCTCATAATACATAAGTGTTTCCGAACTTACATTGAATCAAATCATCCAAGACCTCTTCCAATCTCGGTTATATCGCCTCATCCCAAAGTATTAGAATCAAAATATCATCCGATGGATTGATATCATCCGTTTGGAATAGAAATAAAAACCCTCTTAAAATAGAATTGATTATACCATGGAAAATTTGTATTTTAAAGCTCATGGGGGGCAGTTTAATTTAAAGTTGATTATCAATTCCGCAATGATAAGGATAATTTCATGAAGATACCGATGATAACTGGAGAAAAGAAAATAATATCCATACCATTCCTTGAAAAACAGCATTTCATAAAGCCTGGACTTTTCATCATTCTCTCTTGTCTTTTGTCATTATGCATTGTAGAAAGATCGTCCGCGCAATGGGATGCCTATTTTCCCAAAGGTAATCCTTTGGTACTCCCGCTAACAGCCCCGGATGAAGAAAATCCTCAATGGAAGCTTGCCGTCGGCATAGATGACCAACTTTATGCTGTAAACTTCAAAACCGGCCAACTTATTGTTTTTAACCTATCTCAAAGCCTGGCGCGTCTCATTCATTTGCCTCTTCCAGTGGAGGCATTGACAAAGTCAGGTTCCATCTGGATCCTTGAAGACCGGATTTATCTAAAAGGTTCTGAAGATAACCAGCTCTGGGTTTTAAATTCTCAGGGTGTCTTCCTGCAAAAGCTCAATCTGCAATGCGCCCCCGATCGTTATTATAACTTTACAGGTATGACGGTTGATCCCCGAGGATATATCTATCTTTTGGATGCCCAATCGCTCGAAATAATAACATTCGATTACAATGGCAAATACGAAGGCATCCTTGGAAAGAAAGGCGAGCGGTTCAATAACCTGCCGGCTCTACCTGAATGTTTCTGTCTTGACAATGAGGGAAATTTTTATTTTGCGGTATACAACGCTGATACCGGTGAAAGCAGGATTATCAAATTCTCTTATCAAGGACGCTTTGATATGGCCTTTACCGGAACTGTCACCGGCTATCATTATCGAAACCTTTGGGTTGACTCGTTTCAAAATCTCTATGCAACAGTACCCGAAAACTCTATGGTGATCAAATTTGATTCCCGGGGCCAGGAGATCTGCAAATTTCATGCAGAGAATTCCGGCAGCTTGGCTGTGAACAATCAGGGGATTATTTTCACAGCCTCATCAAAAGGCAATATCATTAACCAATTTCTCCCATCCCAAACCATCCATTTGATTGAGCTCGGCAACCGGGCTCTGCATGACGACGACAATCCCGATCGAGCCGAATCCTATTTGAAGCAAGCCCTGATCCTAAACAACCAATTGCCATATATTCATAGTATTTTAGGGGAAGTTTACTTCCATCAACGCCGCTTTTGGAAGGCTATGGAAGAGTTCAAATATTTACGGGACTATTGGCGATATTCCCAATCTCTAGTTAGTTTTCGGTATGATTTTCTAATCAATTACGGAATCCTTTGCGGGACCTTACTGGTCAGCCTTATCATTTTTGGTTTCAAAATATCATCCCATTTCCATCCATTATGGCGTGACTGGCCGCCAATTAAAATCTTATTATGTCCCAGGACATTCTTGACAAATTCCCAACAAATTTTGACACCTGCGATTGCATGGTCTTTTGTTTTAATCCTGGCTATCAGTTATTATTTCAGCCGGTATTGTACTAATCCAATTTTTATTGGGGAACGGCAAGTGTTTTCATTCAATATTTTTTGCCGTGACTCGGCAGTTATTCTGATTTTAGCATGGATTGGGTCTGGAGTGGCTTATAAAGTCGGCGAATTATTTCAAGGAATAGCAACCTATCAGGATCTTTCGGCCGGAATTGCCGTCAGTGCATCTCCACTGATAATTGGCTTTCCACTATTGGCTTTGATAAGCCACATTCTTACCTATAATGAATTATGGGTATATCAGTGTCTCAATTATCTTTTGATATTTTGGGCGACAGCGTTGTTTTGGATGACCCTAAAAGTATCAGAAGATTTTAGCCAGGGCAAAGCCCTGTCCGTCGGCTTGCTTAATCTGGCAGCAACAGGATTGGTTTTGCTTTTTGTTATTTTCTTGATTGGCCTTAACCGCCAACTGATAAGCTTTTGTTATGATTTGATTTATGAAATATATACCCGGCTGGCCGGATAAATTTAACTCTTGATGATTGGAGGTTTAGGCGGTGTCAATGAGACTTAAATCCGGATGGTTACTTTTTCGCTGTATCATTTTGATTTACATCGGGTTTGCTTTTTGGGAATATGGCTGTTTAGCCGCTGAAGGGCTCTTGATGCAAAAGGATTCCCAAAACAGCGAATCACGCTGGCGGAGAATATCCTCCAGCGGACAGCTTGAATTATGGATTCAACCTAGTTCCGGGCTACTTCGGATTAGGGACCGCAGGATCAACTTTAAGTGGGAGGCGGATTCTTCGACGGAAATTGTTCCCGCAGCCTATCAAACAATCGCCGATTACTGGAAAGTTGCCTATCAATCCGCTTTTATCGTCCGGTATCTGAATGATTCCGGAAATCTGGAGACCGTCTTCACCGGTCAACCGGAATGTCAGAAACAATTAATCTCCTGTCCCTCAGGGGCAATTTTTCGCTTTTATTTTACAGATTGCCAAATCGGTTTCCAGGCGGTTTATACGTTGGGCAGGGACCATAATCTTCAAATTGTCATCCCGTTTAAAAAGATTAGGGACCCTAAGGGGCGGCTATTGGACATTCGGGTTCTGCCCTATTTCGGCCCTCTTACACGCCACAGCCGCGATTATTTGGTTATTCCCGACGGATGCGGTGGAATCGTCAAACCGGATCACTACGCGCAAAGTTATAAACCGGCCCGTATTTATGGTGAACGTTTCAGTTGGAATACCCGGTTGGATAATGGCCAAAGCACCCGGGTTTTACAGCTGACTGATTATACCAATCCTGAAAACATTTTTTTAAGTTTACCCATTTTGGGAGTTGTTAAAGAAAATGCAGCTTTTCTAGGGATGATATCTCAGGGCCAATTTCAAGCCGAGATGGGAGTAGAAATTAGTCCGCTTACTTTAAGACCGGCCATATCAACACGTTTGATTTTTCGGGAATTAACCTACGATATACTTGGCCGGCTTCATTCCAGTCCGGTTTTTGACGGTGGTGACCGGATCATGAATTACTATTTTCTGACAGGATCTGACGCTTCTTATGTGGGTATCGCCCGGAAATACCGGAAGATATCAATAACTTCAATGAGGCCCTCCCAAACGACTCCCGTCCAAAAGGAATTCCGGTTGCGACTGTTTATGGCAGTAAATGAGAAATATCTTGATACCTCTCGCTTAATCTGTCTTACCAAATTTAAACAAGCGGAAACAATTCTCAAAGATCTCCATCAACAGGGAGTGCTTCATATTCAAGTGATATTAGTAGGTTGGTCAAACCGGGGTTATCTCGGTGATAATCCTCGGCACTTTCCTCCCGACCGTCGCCTTGGCGGCGCCCACGGGTTGAAACGATTGATTTCAGTTGCCGAACAACTTGGGATCTCCATCGGTCTGCAATTTGACAACTCCTATGCATTTAGAAAAAGTCATGGCTTTAAGCGCAGCGATACCGTGAAAGATATCCAAAATATACCGATTGATATCGGTTTTGGTCAGAAAGAATATCTATTATGTCCGGAAGTGGCCTGGAAAAACTTTTTAAAAAAAGATTTCCGGATGATTCAAGATTATAAACTTAAAGGTCTCCTGCTCTTTGATGGCCTGAACCAGGGATTTTTCAATTGTTATGATCCAGATCATCCCGCGGGCTACCAATCAACGGCGGATTTGATCCGGGATTCTTTCCACATGATTTCCAAAACCAACCCGATCGCCGTTACCGCAAGTTCCGATTTTTTGTATCCCAATGTTGCTGCTTTTTACGATTTACCGGCCCGATCATCTGACAATTGTGACGAATCGATTCCTCTCATTCCGATTGTTTATCATGGATGGGTGCCTTACTCCTTTAACCCCATCAACATTCGATGCGATGGCCGTAGGGAATTTTTAAAATCACTGGAATACGGAGCCATTCCCAATGCCTATTTAACCATGAATTCAGTCGACGAACTCATCTACGCCCAATACAACCCCCTTGTAAGCGGTAAATATACCGATTGGCGTATAAAGGTCATCCATGAATACCGTATTTATGAAAAAAATTTACATGTATTGCAAAACCGGCTGATCATCGATCACCAAAAAATTGCGAAGGATGTCTATCTAACCGCCTACGACGATGGAACCAAAACAATTGTTAATTATGGCTCCAACGCCTATTCCTATAACGGGAGGAAGATATCGGCGCTCAATTATATTATTGTGAGGTGAAAATATGTGCAAATTAAAATTTCCCCTTTTTATCTCATCGAAGAATCCAGGAATACAGCAACCTCGGTTACGCTCCCGGGATGTTATCAATGCCTTTTTGGGCGAAGCCGGGGCAATCCGAGGATTGCTGGGGAGAATGAATTGGTGGTATGTTACAGCCGGTATTGGATTGCTTGATGCTGTCATACATCTGATACTCATTCAAAATCTTGATATTTGCTATTTATACGCTCAACCTCTCATCAAAGGGTTTAGTGTCACTTTGCCGGAAGCCATGATTACTGTCACCGGTTCCGGCTGGCTTGGGGTCATTTTAGAACCTCTTTGGCTGACATTGGTCCTAGAGGTGATTGCCTATTTTTTTTTCCGGATATCCAAAATTCTTAAGGGTATCGGCAGTTTTCATGAACACTTGGGAATGGTTTCAATCCATGCAATGATTATTTTGTTGGGACAAGTAACCGGCTATATTATCATCGGTTCTATTGGTTTCACGGGCTTAAGTGATCTGCGCGATCTAACGCCCGGCGTGGGACTTGGCCTTCTTTCCTTGTTTACAGTGGAACGGATGGGTTTATTTTATCGTGAAATCGTAAGAGGATTTGATTTATTCGGGATCTGGCTCATTCTATCGGGCACCTCCCTGCTTCAGATAATCGACGGCTTCAGGCGGCTTAAATCATTCATTCAAATATTAGGATATTTTGCTATTTATCTTGCCTTTCGCTGGTTTCTCGAAGGCAAAGGATGTCAATTATGGCATTATTTATGGCTTTCAGGAAGAATCTAAAAAATGGGGATTCATCAATGAAACATAAAATTATCATCGTAACGGTCTTTTTCATTCTAATAGGCGCTTTGTACATTGGCTTTAAACTCAATCGCTATTTTCTCATACGGTATCCCCGGGTCCAGGTAGCACTGGTAAACAGGAATGATTTGTTTGATGATATTGAAGTCACGGGGATCGTTAACGCAGAAGATGCCCAGAATATCTATCTTACCTCCACAACCAAAATCAATACCTTGCTGGTTAAGGAAGGCGATCCAGTGAAAACCGGTCAAATACTCGCCGTTATGGATCCGGACGCCAAAAGATTGGAGATTACTCAATGTCAAAGCAGTATTACCCGAATCGAACAGGAGCTGAATCAAAAAAAGTTGGAAGAGTATACGACGCCAGGCTTAAAGAAAACTGAAGCCGAGCTGGAATCGGAATACTTACGAAAACGTATTCTACAAAAAGAACTGCGGGAATTAACGGTTATAGCTCCGATTAGCGGGCAAATTTCCCTACTTTCACTCAAAACTGGAGAAACAGCAACTCCGGGAACAATGTTCGGCCAAATTATCAATATGAATTCGCTCTACGTCGAAGCGGAGGTTCCAGCTGAAAACGCCCTTAAAATCAAACCGGACGATAGAGCGGAGATTCGAGTCGCCTCAATTTCCGAGCCTTACTCGGCTAAGGTTATTCAAATCCTGCCACCGGTTAAAAAAACCGATAATACTTACAGCAATCCCCGGATTCAACTTCGAATTCAGCCGGGGACTCCCATAATGCCCGGTACCAATGTTGACGTACGTGTGAGGATTGGACGCGCTAAACTGACGGTGACTGTTCCGATTGAAGCGATTCACGAAGAAACCATCTCCCGGAAAGGTGACCGGAATTACTTTGCCATACATCCTCCATACGGAAAGGTTCGTAAATTCGTTTATATTATTAAAGATTGCAGTGAAACGCTGGGGTTGAACCGGGAACGCGAAAAGCAATGGCTAATCAGGGATAATATCTATCAAGCCCTCAAAATCCATGTAAAAACCGGCATCAATAACGCAGATCGAATCGAAATTACGGAAGGCCTGAAACCTTTTGAATTCGTAATCGCGTCCAGTGATCGGGCTCTTCGCAATTACAACCGGGTCATCGTAATAAACCGCGATGAAGGTTATAAACAACCGATATCCCTAGGGAATGGAGACTTGCAATGACTGCCAAGAATTTTTTATCGATAATAACCGGAACATGGAGAACCAAGCGGTTTCAAATGATATTACTCATTTTGACAATCGCTTTTGGAACTGCTGCGCTTACAGTAGGTATAGGCATTATCTCCGGCGTTCATAAAACGATTCATAAAATAATAGCCGGTCCCAGTGGGACTCTCATGACAATTTATCCTCATCGGGATCCGGTGCAGGCGCAGCAAAAAGTCACAAATTTTAATATGAATGACGCTTGGGCCATCGCAGGAATCACCGGTATAACCTCTATTTCTTTGCAAAGATTCGCCCGCCGCATTCCGGTCAACCTTTTAGGTCAACAACTTCGAATTGGCATTTTAGGGACGGATCCCAATTTTCTGATGATTCATAACCGAACCCTTGCCAAAGGACGGTTCCTGGTAATAAGTGATCTGTGGGACCACGAACGGATTTGCATCATTAATGAGCAAATTCAAAAAAGCTATTTCCCAGCCGGAGACTATTTGGAACATGGTTTGGTAATTAACGGCATTACTTTTCGTATCGTAGGTTGCTTGCATCCAAAGCCTCTTCCATATGGTTTTGGCGCAAAAATCCATCAAGAAACGATTTTCATTCCCGTAACCACCTATCAAGATTTGTTTCATCAATATGATTACGATCGAATTTGGCTGAGTTATGCCCGCGGCTATGATTCTCGAAGAAATATAAAAATCTTAAGAAATCGGATTGAAAGCATTCTTCGATTCCGGCATGATGCCGATGAGGTTTTTGTGCTGAAAACTCTTGGTGATTTGACCCATCCTCAGTGGAAAACAACGATTATCATTATGGTCATTCTATCGAGTTTTGCACTCCTCTGTATGATAACCGGCTGCATTGGGATTATCTCTATTGTTGCTACCGATAAAATGAAGATGGTCCAGAAAACCATACTCCGGGACATGGTTCATCCGGGTAATTTTCCAATCTTCAATTGGTTTTTGGGGAAATCGTTTTTTATATCGGCTGTTGGGGGCGGTAGCGGTTTAATTTTGGGCATTTTCAGCAGTAAATTAATATCCGTCTTTACTGGCATCCCGACAAATCAACCCTGGTGGGGATTACTTTCCGAAATCGGATCGATTCTTCTCGTGGCCGCCATCGCAGGAGGATTTCTAACGAAAAAGCATCTGCAAATCCCGGGCCATCGTTTGCTGGAGCGTTCAAATAAGGAGGATACCCTTTGATTGGATTTGAAAAAAGAAAAATAATCGCCGCCTATTTTTTTGTCGGACCTTGGCTAGCCGGCTTCTTCGTCTTTACTCTCTACCCTTTGATGTATTCATTCTATGTTACATTTTGCACTACAATGGTTGGAGAGCTACACTGGGCCGGTTTTCAAAATTATTTCCGGGTCTTCAACGAACCAATGTTTTGGAAAAGCATCATGAATACGTTTATATATGGGCTTTTGAGTACTCCGATTACGCTTTGTTTTGCATTACTGCTTTCCTTGCTCATCAACCAAAAATTAAAAGGGGTTCATTTCTTTCGCGCTGTATACTTTTTACCGGTTGTGGCCGCATCGGATGTGGTTTCCACGATGACCGGAACCATCCTTTTTAAACGGATCCTTGTGATTAATCCCGATTTAAGCCAGTACGGCATCCATCTCTCAAGCGAATTCATTTCCATTATCAGCTCCATTATTTTGCTTATAATGCTCAGTATTTGGCGTACCGGGATTCAAATGTTGGTGTTTCTTTTAGGTCTCATCAATGTCCCTCCGGAATTTTATGAAGCCGCTGAAATGGACGGTGCTACCCGTTGGCATATGTTCTGGTGGGTTACCATTCCGTCTATCTCACCGTTAATTCTCCTCAATCTGTTAATCACTGTGGTCGAATCATTCACCGGGCTGGCTACAACCATGCGGTTAATTAACAAAAGCAATACCCAAATATTTATCTGGGACTATGTGAATGAACTTTTTTATCATCAAAATGAGTACGGAATGGCCTTGGCGGGAATGTGGGTTTTTATCATTGCCATTGTGGCTCTGATTGGGTTGCTATTCTATCTTGTAAACCGGAAAATACCATATTAGGAGAATCGTCAATGAAATATCATGTTACTAGCCATCTGCGCGAAAAGGCCATCTGGATTGGAGCGGTAGTGAAGACCCGCCCTTTTTATGATCATTCCAAAACTGTCATTAAAAAAATTCTGCTCTATTTTTTCCTTATCGATGGCGCTTTTCTCTTTTTATTGCCGGTTCTTTATATGCTGTTGCTATCGTTATTTACAGCGGAAGATTTGGTAGATCCCTCCATACGCTGGATTCCCATTCATTTTCACCTAAAGAATTATTATGATGCTTTCAAATTGCTCAGTTATCCATCATCCCTCATAACTACCGTTCTATTAACTGTGAGCGCCATCATTGGACAGACTATTTTTTGCGGTTTAACCGGTTACTCCTTGGCTAGATTGAATTTTCCCGGCAAGAAATTAATCTTGGGCCTAGTTCTGACGGTTCTCGTCATTCCCAATCAAGCTCTGGTTTTGCCCAATTATGTTTTCTTCCAAAAGATAGGATTGCAAAACTCCATTTGGCCGATGCTGCTTCCTGAATTGGTAGGAAACGGTTTATACAGCGCCTTATTTGTCTTTGTTTTCCGCCAGGTCTTTGCCGGTATTCCCAAGGACTTGGAAGATGCGGCTGCAATTGACGGTGCCGGCCTTACAAAAACTTTTCGCCTGATTGTAGCGCCGCTTGCCCAAAATGCCTATATTACGGTAGCTCTTTTTTCCTTCGTGTTTCACTGGAATGAATATACTCGCCCCCTAAGTTATCTTGGCATGGCTGGGCAAACCAAAACACTTTCGCTGGCACTAGGCTACTTTTACCTTTATAACCCTTCCACTAACTTACCCATAGCCAGTGAAGCGGTTAAAGGAGCCGGCGTCATCCTGGTAATGGCCCCAGTCATATTGATTTATATTGTGGTCCAGAAATATTTTACCGAAGGAATCCAACTGACAGGTATCAAAGGATAAAATACCCGCATTAACTAAGTTAGTGACAACTGCTTATAAAACTATGCAAACTGAGGAGAAAATATCGACGCAATGCCGGCAGGAATTCTGGGAAATGATTCAAAATAATAATCATAATAGACAGTTAAGAAAAGGAACTACCGATGAAAAAGTTCAACTGTATTCTTTTGATAATTGTCCTGGGATACTCCTGTTTGGGCACTATCTTATTTTTTCATATCATTCATGATCACCCTATAATTTATCCAGTTAAAGGAAATTGGTCCCTGGTTTGGGATGACGATTTTAATGCTCTATCGCTCGACCGGACGAAATGGATAAGAAGTGACCGCAGTTGTGATTATGGCAGCTATCAAAAAGAAATCCAAAAAGTCAATGCTGAAAACGTACTTGTAAAAGATGGCTATTTGTTGCTTGGGACACAGAGTAAAGTTTGGATGAATCCCGGCAATATTTATACCACCACTCGTTATACTTCCGGTCAGGTTTCAACTGTTGATAAATACGCTTGGACCTATGGAAGGATTGAAATCCGGGCTAAACTGCCCGTAGGCGAAGGACTATTATCTTATGCCAGTTTACGCCCAACGGATGGAAAAATTTCACAGGAAATTTTAATGATGATGATGTCGGGGAGAAATTCATATACTGTTTTTACAGATAACAACTGGGGCACGAACATATTCCGCCAATATCTGGAAGAAGACCAATCAACCCGAAGCCTTCAGGACAATTCTGCCCGATTTCATATTTTTGCAATGGAATGGGAACCTCAGGCCATTCGCTGGTATGTCGATAATTTACGAATCTATCAAACAAATCGAAACGTTCCGGACAGGCCATTTTCTCTTGCTTTAGGAACGACTGCCGGGAATTTATTCTTATATTATAATACTCCCCAGTCAGATGGTATACTGACCCCCTTGCCTCAGTATTTCATTATCGATTGGGTGCGTCTCTACCAGAAAAGGTGACAGGATGAAGCATTTATTATTTTTTTATCTCACATGCTCATATTCGATCGGCTTTTTTAGTTTTATCATCTTATTTTGGGCTTACTTGAAAAGCCGCTGGAAAGCTTTTATTTATATGAGTACATTTTGGGTAATCGGGACCATCCAACTCATCTTTTTAACCTGTGTAGCCTATCGGTATGCCAATATTCCATTTTGGTATAACCATTATTATCCTCTTATCAATTATGGTTTGGAAAGTCTCTATATCTTTGTATTTCCATTGCTCATCAATGAATTATTCAAAGTTAACCCTCACCGGCAAGTGAATAATGTATTTGGAATTCTATTTTTATGTGGATTAACTTGTATCATTACGCCATCATTGTTTGGTGTCCTCCATGACGAATCCCCGATTGAATCTTTCATCAGTTTTAAAATCTATCGTCTGATTTTCGCAGGCGCATTTGTATATTCGTTTTCAATATTTGGCCTTAAGATCAAAAACATCAACAACATCATAGAAAGAAATTTTTATATTTTTACCGCAATCATTCTATTCGTTCTATTCGCACAAACAATCGTTCCGATTGTTAAGTCTTTCCCGGAAAATATAGTTGTTTTTGCCACCGGCTATTTTTATCTTAACGTTTGCTTATTGAAATATCTCGTCAATCGATTTTTTGAGTTTTCCCAACCTCCTTTAACAAAAACCGTAAGTGAAATCATGACCCCTAGGGAAAAAGAAATTCTCGCCCAATTGGCGCAAGGCCTATCCAACAAAGACATCGGAATGAATTTATCTATTACGGAGACTACCGTAAAAACTCATATTCAAAATATTTATAAAAAACTTGGAGTCAGTAACCGAGTACAATTAATCAATAGACTTAGGAATAACAATTATCATGTTGCGACATTCAACAATCCGAAATAACGACGGTTTGACTTACCGGTTTAGCCAAAATCAAAAGGAAATATGACTGGAAAGCCATATTTCCCAAAATAGTTTAAGAGCCAAAAAATTAAATATCTCTTATTGTTTCGATTACCTCTGCTAAAAAAGCGGCTGTCTTGTGAATCAATAAACAATCAATTTGAGCAGCGGTATCCTTACCGGTATGGATCAACTCCATGACATGATCGAATAAATCGGCTGATGTAACCGTAAGACAGGGTATGCCTTGAGAAGCGAACATGACATGATCACCGGCATACCATTGCCTGCCGGTCTTAAAAGCAGGGTTATTTTTAAGCATTCCATCAATGATTGTCATCATTTGATTGAAAAATCATAATAGGATAATGCTGTCGGAGCACCCTTATGACCGGAGGAACCGATTCTTTATTTCAATCCCCTCACCGGCCTGGCCTCGATATAACCCCGTTCCCCAAGGGGCGCCAGCTGAAACCGGGGTCCTTCGTCATCAGCCCATTGAAAGCCATAAAACTGCGGATCGTAATCTTTCATAACCTGCCATAGATCGATGATGGCTTCTTCAAACTTCTCATCTTCGAAGGGTGGTCCTTGAAAAACCATCACTTTACATGCGGGTAAATCCATGATGTCAAAACCATCCGGAATTTTACCGCTATAATCAACTGCCACCTCAACTCCCTGAACATATTCCGAAGTGTCCGCAAGGCGGAATTTCTCGGAGAGCCACATCCCGATCGGTTCATACAAAGCATCTTTCATGCTGCAAAGAATGCCCCAAATATCGCAACCAACTTCCGTGCAATAATCAAAATAATTATCCGCTCGGATTCCTCTTTTCAGGATGACTTTCCGGACCGGCCTTTCAATAACCTGGACAAAAACCGTGTTTAACTTCGCTTTTTCCCTCATTTGAACTTCCCCTTTCTGCAACATAAGGTAATAATCCCGGATCCGGCTGGGCATGAACAACGGCAGTGGAGGGGCCTCCTTGCGGTAGTTTTGCGGAGTGAGCCCGAATTTACTGGAAAACGCTCTGGTAAATCCCTCATGAGAATCAAAGGCAAAATCAAGGGCGACATCGATAATTTTCGCTTCTTTTTCCCATAAACATAAAGCTGCCCGGGACAACCGCAAGGAACGGATATATTCCAGAGGAGTTTTTCCGGTGAGTTCCTTAAAAATCCGCAAAGTATGCCAGGGTGAATAGCCTGCCGCCCGCGAAAGATCATAAAGGGTTATCGGCATCTTGAGATTGACCTCTATGTAATCTTGCATCCGCTGCACCGCGTTTATTTTATCCCAGCTCTCCATTGGTTTACCTCCTTTTCTATAGAATAACAGATGAAAGGTCTGGATTTCTTGACCCAAATTGCTTGATTTAAAATGGAATTAAAAAGATTCGTTTCATTCCTGCATCAACGGCTTTAAAATAATAACCTCTCCAAGTGGAAAGGTTATTAAGTGTTATCTATCAAATATATCGCGAATGAATAGGCCGGACATGAAGAGTTTTTTTAGTCCTGCAAATTTTCTCGTTACAGTACTTACACTGCAGGCTGGCATTACTTCCTTCAAAAAAGCGCCACGGATGCCTCCAATATGAATACTCCCAACGAAGCAGCAAAACCAGGGCAATTGACGCCAGGCTCCACGAAAAGAGACTGGGTACAAAAAGCAAAGGGGTACAGGCCATGATGGAATCCCAGTTAAAAATACGGCAAGTAACGCAACAGCGGTTTTTCATAATCAAATCTTGAAACGGGCACCAAAACAAGATGCAAACCATATCACAAACCAAATAAAATAAGGACAACAATAGCAGCTCGGATTGGCCGATGATCTTCAAATGATAAAAAAAGGCGATCACTCCATTAGCGCCAAACCATAAAGCCCAGACTTTCCGAGCGGTTTTGTTTTCATATTGAACCCAACTCGCCATTTCAGATCCTGCAAACCTTTGATTGCTTGGTTCAAAAGCAGACCGAAACTGTTTACGGCAGCCCATGCTATTCCCTTTTTGCGGAAAAAACTTTGGAATCATCCCTGCCATGATGATGAGCCAGATGACATGGATCGGTTGAATACTTTGGGTGAGAAATCTCCCGTTTGCAAATACCAGGCTGCCTTTATCTCTTATATAAAGCTGGAGTGCAGCTATTAACAGCATGATTCGTAAAATTAGTTTCCTTCGATAGATGGTTATCAAATTGACTCCGATGCTCCCTGTTGCCCATAACTCAAGTACATACGCTGAAAACCCCGGGGATAGCTCCCAGCTTGGCGTTTTGAAGTCAGCTACCAACCGGAAAATTCAATTCGATAGCGGAGGTTAATGAAGCAGCTCTGCATACGGATAAAATGATGACTCCAATCCAGTAGTTGAGACAGTCATTGGACGGCCACGCCCATTGAAGACTTTTAAATTATTCCGAGCGATCATGGCCCATGAATGTTTTGCGGGTTAATCCTGGCAACCGATTATAAAGTTCTTTGGTTACCCGATGTTTGGATAGAATTTTTCGACAAAAATCCTTCAATACCTGCACCAAGTTGCAAATGGCAATATGGAGGTGAGTTTGGTTGGAGACATCTGAAAAATGGTCAAAAAGAGGCTGCTCCTGTTTGGATTGGCCTCTTTTTGGGTATAGCGAAATAGGAGGAAATGTCTGATAAGAATGGGGTTATTTCGTGAAGCTTTGGATATTGAATCCCCCGGTAACGGATGATTTCGGACCCAGCGCCATGTAATCATTCATCATAATCGATCCTTTGGAGTTTCGGACAAAAGTTACCGGTGCAACAAGACTCTTAAAATCAGCTGAGGTTATTTTTTTACCGCTAAGGTTTACAGAATCCGCGCCGTTATAAAAATAATTATCGGCTGCACTTCCATGGGCCGGGATGCTATCGGCAGCTCCCGCCTTGGTATGAAACGAGATGTTATTTTTGACCGAAAACTGAGGTTGGGCCATGGCATAATAAGAAAACTCATAATTGAATTTTCTATTATCCACGGAAGTCGTATTTTCAACGACAATAGCCGGATCGCTATTACTGGTCACACCGGCGCTTTCATTTTGAAAAGCCAAACAATTCCGCAGGATATGTTTGACGGGTAGTCCCTCTCCGCCAAGTTTAAATCCGTTGCCGTCGCCTTTGGTTTTGGCACCGTCGGAAAGCTTCCCGTTGCCATAGGCGATACAATTTTCAATGACAATGGCGCCAATCGGCCCGGTTTCCAACTTTGCGTAAAAATCATAACCATCATCACAATTGTTATAAGAAATGCATCCCCTGAATACATTTCCTTCACCGCAAGCTAATTTTGCGGCAAATCCATCGGCATTATTTTCAGACTTATCTCGGTTATCGTGGGAAGTGCAATTCAATACCAGATTGTTGGCCGGCCAATGGACTGCTTTTTCCGATGAAAGAGCGCTAATTTGAAGCCCGGTATCTCCATTGGCATACAAATGAATCAATTCAAGAAGGTTATGATTTCCGGAAATCCAGCAGCCATATGAGCTGGCATTGGTAATATCCAGGCCGTAGATCGTCCAATAGTCACCACCGAGAATAACTCCATTGGATTTTTTACCGAAATCAAGCACGGGTTTTTCTTTCAAGTATGCCGAAAGCGCCTTAGGTTTTGCCGGGGTTCCGTTATTCCCCTTTTCAATCACCAGGGGAGTTGTGAGACTATAAACCCCTTTCCGGACATAGATGATTTGCCCCGGCTGGGCGAATTGAACCGCCGAGTAAATATCAATCGGGTCTTTAAGCCCTCCGGTGGCTGTGGCCTGACCTTCGGGGGAAACATAAAGAGCCTGCCCTGGTTTACCATAGGTTTTAAAGATTACCACGTATTGGGAACTCACCGGGACACTTCCCGGCGCATCCGGAGTGAGTGAGATTTCAAAAGTATTTTTGCCTGCAATTAAGATTACATTTTTCATGAAGGGTTCCGCTTCATTGATGGATACGCTATGAATCGGAGCGCCATTTTGTTTAATGTCCAAACGGCCCTTCACGTTGGTTGATATCGTAAGATCATAACCAGGTAAAGATGCCGTGGTCGGAGACAGAACATTTATTTGAGCCGCAACCGGTTTCGGAGGTTCTGGGACTCCCGGCGGATCAGTCGCCACATCCGAAGTTGAGATCCTGATATCGGAAACAGTAATCGAAGCTACCCTGGCCGCAAAGAAGCCGACATAAACATGATCCGGATCGAGTACCTCAAGTTGTTTCGGACGATAATAAAGTTTTTCCGGACTATTATCGACACTTACCTGATAACCGGTATTGGTCTTTTTTAATTTCAAAAGATACGTCGCCGTGCCGTCATTGGCCGGCCGGTCACCAAACTTGAAGACATCTTCCATAGCAGCGCCAGCGCCGGAAGGGTCTTTTACATTATTTCGAAATACCGACTGAATGTTTCCCCGGTAGCCGCCGACCAAAACCAGATTAGAAGGAAATACCGTAGCATCATAATTTTTTCCGACAGCATCCCGCGCCATGATTCCGAATGCTTCCTGATTATCCGGGGTGGCTTTGGCGAAATAATTCACCTTGACTTTCGCGGAAAGCTCAAAATTTTTCACGGCAGGAATATCCGTATAATAAAAGGCTATTCCATCATGGGCACCGGTTACTTTTCCTCCGGTTACATTGCCGTCTTTCGCACCGGCTGTGATCGTCACCGATTGTGCGGCCGTATCAACCGTAATGGAATTATTTGCAGCGGAAGTGGACTGCCCGAAAACCACCGACTTCCATTCAACTTTCTGACTGACAGCCGCTTTGACATCCAATGAAAAGCAACACCATGAAAAAGCGGCCAGCATCAATACACCGAATACGATATTACTGCTCTTTATCTGTATTTTTTTCATTTTCTCCTCCGGTATTCAAGGATTAATATGTCACCCAAGGACTCCCTTCCTTGGTTCATTACTAATCACAGTATAGGGTATTTCAAGTACAAAATCCGCTCGTTTTTTGCTATTGCCTACCAAAAAACGTCATTATTTGTCCTCTACAACGAAAACAAGCCACTTTTCGGCTCAAAAGTGGCTTGTTTTTAAATTTGTCAGGTCACATTATTTTGTCTGCTTCAGATTAACTCATTAACTTACAGATGTCATTGGTGAATTCTACCGGGTCCTGAACCGGCAATCCTTCAATCAGCAAAGCCTGATTGTAAAGAAGATTGGTATAGAGGGCTAATTTATCCGGATCCTTTTCATAAATCCCGGTTAAGGCCTTGAAGACTTCATGATTGGGGTTAATCTCCAAAACTTTATCGGCTTTGACTTTTTGCTCATTATAGGGCATAGCGTTTAAAACTTTCTCCATTTCGATGGAGATTTCCCCTTCGCTGGCCAGGCATACCGGATGGGTTTTCAACCGTTTGGATACCCGTACTTCTTTGACCTTATCCGCCAAGATGGTTTTCATCTTTTCAAACAACTCTTTGTGGGACTTTTCTTCCGTCTCGGCTTTCTCTTGCTCTTCCTTATCCTCAATACCCAGATCCTTGCTGGATACCGAACGAAATTCCTTTTCCTTATAGGACATCAGCATTTTGACGGCAAATTCGTCAATGTCGTCGGTTAAATAGAGAATCTCATAACCCTTATCGGCCACCAATTCTGTTTGAGGGAGCTTCTCAATACGGGAAACCGATTCGCCGGTAGCGTAATAGATGTATTTTTGACCTTCCGCCATCCGGGAGACATATTCATCCAGGGTCACTTGTTTCTTCTCTTTTGAAGAATAAAACATCAATAAATCTTGGAGCATGTCCTTGTTGGCCCCAAAATCACTATAGATACCGTATTTCAACTGCCTGCCGAAAGAACTGTAAAAGTTCTCATACTTTTCTCGATCGCTCTTCAATAGCTCCAATAACTCATTTTTGATTTTGGTCTTCAGATTTTTGGCAATCAATTTGAGCTGCCGGTCATGTTGCAACATTTCGCGGGAGATATTGAGCGATAAATCGGCCGAATCAACTAATCCCTTGACAAAACTGAAATAGTCGGGCAGTAAATCCGGGCATTTATTCATGATCATCACACCGCTTGAATATAGCTCCAACCCTTTTTCATATTCTTTGGTATAGTAGTCAAAGGGGGTTTTTTCCGGAATATATAGGATAGCGGTATAACTAACCACACCATCCGTGCTGATATGAATGTGTTTTACCGGCTTATCAAATCCGTAATGTTTTTCTTCATAGAATTTTTCATAATCTTCGTCTTTGAGCTCATTGCGGTTTTTACGCCAAATCGGGACCATACTGTTAACGGTCTGTTCTTCGACATGCTCTTCGTATTCGTCTTTGCTGCCTTCTTTGAGTTTGCTGGCGGTGACATTCATTTTAATGGGGTAGCGAATGAAATCGGAATACTTTTTAATCATGCCTTTCAGACGGTACTCCTCTAAAAATTCGTCGTAATTCTCATCTTCGGTATTTTCTTTTAATGTAAGAATAATCTCGGTCCCCACAGTTTCCTTGTTACAACTTTCAATATTGTAACCATCGGCTCCCTGAGATTCCCAACGATACGCTTCATCGCTACCCAACGCCTTACTGACAACCGTCACGGTATCGGCAACCATAAAGGCGGAGTAAAAGCCGACCCCAAATTGGCCGATAATATCATATCCGTCTTTCAACTCGTTATCTTTTTTAAAGGCCAGCGATCCACTGCGGGCAATCGTTCCTAAATTATCTTCCAAATCTTCCTTGGTCATCCCAATTCCGGTATCGATCACTGTGAGGGTCCGCTCTTTTTTATCCGGAATGATTTGGATAAAGTAGTTATCTTTGTCAAACTTCAGATTCTCGTCAGTTAATGCTTTGTAGTATAATTTATCAATCGCATCACTGGCGTTGGAAATCAATTCCCGTAAAAAGATTTCCTTGTGCGTGTAAATTGAATTAATCATTAACTCCAGCAACCGCTTGGACTCCGCCTTGAACTGCTTCTTGCTCAATCAATATCGCTCCCTTCAGAATAAAGAGGTTGGTAAAAACTTTCATTCTTAAACAACCTTCGATGGTTTTTGTTAGCACTCGCTTCCTCCGAGTGCTAATCCTATTTTTTATATACTATATTTTTGGTGAAATGTCAAGTTCGGCGACAATCCGGATAAAGCGCTACGATACAAAATTTCGGGACAATCAAATCTCTTTGACCGTCCCGAAGCTTAAACAAATTGGGATAGTCCCTTAAAATCTTCCGAATTTATTGTGGCTTTTCATCCAAAATTACTTCCACTTTCATCAGCTCCCCTTTACGGAGGACCAGCAAATTGACTTTATCTCCTACTTTATGATGACGGATCCCATATATCAGGCCCTGAGAATCTTCAACCGTTTTATGATCGATTTCCAGGACGACATCGTACTGTTTCAATCCTGCCTTCGCTGCCGGTGAATCATCAACGATGGTTTGCAATAAAACGCCCTCCGTTTTTTGGATTCCAAGATAAGCGCGAACATCGGCCCGGACATTTTTTAAATCCATCAAAGCCACTCCCATCCAAGGACGGCTGACTTTACCCTTATTTCTCAACTCCCCGAGAATTTCCTTTACCTTGTTAATGGGTATTGCAAACCCAAGTCCCTGACCGGTGGCGCTAACCGCCGAATTGATACCGATAACTTCCCCGTCTAAATTTAAAAGCGGGCCGCCGCTATTGCCCGGATTGATGGCAGCGTCTGTTTGAAGCATATCGTCATATACCTGGCCATTACTACCGCCCCCGGCAACCAGCGGGCGCCCTTTGGCGCTGATGATGCCCAATGTGACCGTATGGTCAAGGCCGTATGGATTGCCGATAGCGATAACCCAATCACCGGTTTGAGTCTTTTCAGAGTCGCCCAGTTTCAAATAAGGTATTTTTTGGGGAGGGTCAATTTTGATGATAGCCACATCCAACTCCTGATCAATACCGACTAAAGTCGCTTTGATGGGGTCTTTTTGGTCTTTAAGAAGCACTTCAATGGTCTTAGCGCCGGAAACTACATGAGCATTGGTTAAAATGTAGCCTTTATCGTCAAAGAAAAAGCCACTGCCCAGCCCCTGGGACGGCGGCGCAGCATTTTCCCCCATCGGGCCAAATAGGGATAAAGGCGATTTCTTGGTTTCATAAGTAGTTGAAATCCAAACCACACTGGGCGAGCTTTCCGCTGCTATACGTGAAATAACTGAAGAGCTTGCCAAATCGGCTTTGGATGCGGCATAAGCCGGTATACCAGTGATTCCGAGTAAAGCAACAGTTACCAATAAAGTGAAGCATAAAGTCAAAAACGAATTCTTAAAAAAAGATTTGCTATATCTTGGGCCGGTAAACATCAGATCACCCTTTCTTGAAAGTTTATCTATTAAAACGCAATCTCGCCAAAAGGAGTTCCTTATAATATTTTATTTTACTAATTTTCCCTTTTAAAAGCAAGAAGTGGGTATTCCGTTATGATTCATCTTATGAACAATGAGTAATATCCAGCCTAATTTCCTTGTTTTAGCAAATAAAATGAAGTACAATAAACCAAGGTATTGTTAGTAATAATTTATAAGATGATAACAATCTTGTATTTTTTACAAACATTTAACTTATTGTTATATTCATCCCCAACTTGGTTTTCATGGAAATTTTCTCGAAAGGGGTTTAATCCAGGTGGCGACGACCATGATTCATTTTAATAATGTCACTAAGATTTATGGAGAAGGCGATAGAAAAGTAATCGCTTTACAAGATGTCAATCTTGAAATCAAACAAGGTGAGATCTTTGGAATTATCGGTTTAAGCGGTGCCGGAAAAAGCACGCTGATCCGCTGTATTAACAAGTTGGAAATCCCTCAAAGCGGTAGCATCCAAATCGGCGACCATCCCATCACCCAATTAAAGGGAAAAAATTTGCGCCAAGCCAGACGGGAAATCGGCATGATTTTTCAACATTTTAACTTGCTTGCCAACCGTACCGTTTTTGGAAATATAGGCTATCCTTTAGAGATTGCCGGAATAAGCCATCATGACCAAAAAAAACGCATTGAAGAATTAGCCGAATTGGTCGGTTTATCAGACAAGCTCAAAGCTTATCCCGCCCAGTTGAGCGGTGGACAAAAACAACGGGTCGGTATCGCCCGGGCCCTGGCCAATCATCCTAAGGTATTGCTTTGTGATGAAGCCACTTCAGCCCTTGATCCGGAAACCACCCAATCGATTTTAGATTTATTGCTGGATGTAAACCGTCGTTTTAGTTTGACAATCGTGCTCATTACTCATCAAATCAACGTAATTAAAGAAATATGCGATACGGTAGCCGTCATTGAAAACGGTAAAATCGCAGAGCAAGGACCGGTCACGGAAATATTTACTTCTCCCAAAACTAATGCGGCTCGCGGATTAATCAGAAGTGTTTTACACATCGACATTCCTCCCGAGATCAAGCAGAAAAAGATTATCATCCGCCACCCTGAATGGGCTGGAAAAATGGTTCATATCTTTTTTATTGGGGAAGTGGCCGGTGAGCCGGTTATTACATCCTTAATCCGTAAATTCAATGTCGATGTCAATATTATCTATGCGAACCTTGACTCCATTAAAGAGACTCCATTCGGCTCACTGGTCGTGGCAATCACGGGTCCTAATGGAAATGTTGTTCAATCATTAGAATATCTGAGCCAACAAGGATTAAAAATCGAGGTGCTGAACAGTGTTGAACCCGCAAATTTTGAATCTACTCGGTAACGCTCTGTGGGAAACCATTTATATGGTGGGGATTTCCTTAATTCTATCGATTTTAATAGGAATCCCCATGGGCATTTTGCTTGTTATCTCAAGTCCCGGGCATATTCGTCCCAATGCCTCTCTCTACAATGTGCTGTCAATCATTGTTAATGTGGGGCGCTCATTGCCTTTTATCATTTTATTGGTAGCCATGATTCCCTTTACCCGTTTTGTGGTAGGCACCTCGATTGGAACTGCCGGAGCCATCGTACCCTTAACGATTGGATCGATTCCTTTTTTGGCCCGGGTCGTAGAGTCTGCCGTTTTGGAAGTGGATTGGGGGGTAATCGAAGCGGCTCAAGCTATGGGTTCAACCACCTGGCAAATTATTGCCAAGGTTTTGATCCCGGAATCCATCTCCGGTTTAATCTTAGGCATAACTCTTACCACAGTCAGTTTAGTCAGCTATTCCGCTATGGCCGGAGCCGTTGGCGGAGGCGGATTGGGCGACTTGGCCATTCGCTATGGATACCAACGCTTCCGTGGTGATATTATGCTGGCAACCATTATTATTCTAGTTATATTAGTCCAGGGGATGCAGTCTCTCGGAAATTGGTTAGCCAGACGCCTTTCTGCTCATTGATATTCCTATTTTAAATCATCTCAAAAACAGGGAATTCAAAATAAATATTTTCAGGAGGAAAATCATGAAAAAGGGTTTATTGATTTTATTTTTTCTCGTAATGCTCATCATTTCATGCGTGGGCAGTCAAACTTTGCTAGCTTCGGCCGTTGTGTTGAAAGTGGGAGCTTCACCGACGCCCCACGCTGAAATTTTAGCTCAAATCAAACCACTGCTCTCCAAAGAAGGAATCGATTTACAAATTATCGAGTTTCAAGACTATGTACAGCCCAACCTGGCCTTAGCCGAAGGTGAATTGAACGCTAATTTCTTTCAACATGTTCCCTATCTCACCGAATTCAGCCGCGATCATAAATTGGATCTTACCTATATCACCAAAGTCCACATTGAGCCGATGGGTATTTACTCCAAAAAAATCAAGTCTTTAAAAGAATTAGGTAATAAAGCAACTGTAGCGATTCCTAACGATCCCACCAATGGCGGACGTGCTTTACTTTTATTACAAAACGCTAAATTAATCACACTTCGCAAAGATGCCGGACTTAGCGCAACCGAATTGGATATTGTTAAAAATCCAAAGGGATTACGAGTTAAGCCGTTAGAGGCGGCCCAATTACCAAGAACTCTCACGGATGTCGATATTGCCGTTATTAACACCAACTATGCGCTACCGGCAAATTTGATTCCAGCTAAGGATGCTTTATTCATCGAAAACAGCAATTCTCCCTATGCAAATATCCTGGCGGTACGCGCCAAAGATAAAAATAACCCCTCTTTAAAAAAACTGGCCAAAGCCTTAACCAGCCAAAAAGCTAAGGCTTTTATTCTCACCCAATATAAAGGAAGCATTGTCCCGGTATTTTAACGATTCGTCACAATAGATCCCCTCTAGCTCCGGTCTTATTTGCCGGAGCTTTTTATTTACTTTCTTTCAGCTAAAGCCCCCATAAATGCGCAGGTTTGAATTCCAACAATTGAGATAATTATTTTGAAGTAAGTTCATAAGGATTTAACATTACTTCTGTTATATATATGTTATTATTTATTAAAAGCTAACATAATTAATTAGCTTATTTTAGATTTTTACCCTTTTATTTTATATTTTTTGCCTAATCACTACTTATCCATAATTTGCAGAAATGCAATGTGTTATTTTGTTGTTAATTACTATGTCATACAGTCCTACAGTAATATAAAACGACTATAGGAGTTCCGTATGTTTAAAAATATTAAAATTAATCGGATCAGCGATGAAATCGCTTTCCAAATCAAACAAATGGTTTTAAAAAATGAGCTTCAGTCCGGCAATAAACTCCCTACCGAACTGGAACTGGCCGAGATGTTTTCCGTCAGTCGCACCGCTGTCCGTGAAGCTTTATTCAGTCTGGAAGCCCAGGGTCTTATCGAACGAAAAAAAAGCGGTGGGACCATCATTAAACAGTTTAGCGCCAGTAAAATTTTGGAGTCGATCGTTTTTGCGCTCAAAAGCGATTTAGACATGTTTACCGATTTTATGGAAGTCCGCAAAGTGCTGGAAAGTCATATCGTCTCACTTGCCATTGAAAAAAGCCAACCCGGAGATTTTGAACTGATCCAACAATCCCTACTCAATTTGGAGTCTGAAATTATTCAAGAAGGAAACGGGGTGGAGTCCGATATTATGTTTCATCTCAGTTTGGCTGCATGCACCCATAACCAGGTTCTCATCAGTTTAATTAAATCCATCAGCGACATGTTGAGGGTTAGCCGCGAAAAGACTCTGCAATATCCCGGGCGGCTTTTGGAATGCCTAAAAGAGCACAAGGCAATTTTTATGGCGATTCAGTCCAAGGATACCGCCGAGGCGAAACGGTTAATGATTCACCACCTGGATCAGGCCCTTCACATCGCACATCAAATCTAATCCAATGAATAAGGGGTGAATTTATGGGAGACTCTCAAACTTTATTACAAGTCAGTGAATTGACCAAACAATTTAAAGGTTTGCTGGCCGTAGATCATTACCAACTCAACATTTTCTCCGGGGAAATTGTGGGTCTAATCGGCCCTAACGGCGCCGGTAAGACCACGGTCTTTAATTTACTGACCGGCATATTCCCGCCCAGTTCAGGAAGGATCCAACTCAAAGGCCATGAAATTACCGGACTCCGTCCGGACAAAATCGCCAAAAGAGGTATGGCCCGTACTTTCCAAAATATCCGATTGTTCGGAGAGTTGTCGGCCTTACAAAACGTGTTGATTGCCGCACAAATCCACAAAAAGTACCATTTAGGCAGCGTCTTACTGGGAACCTTTACATTCGGGAAAGAAGAAAAAGCACTAATCTCTCAGGCGCAGCGATATTTGGAGGCTTTAGGTATTCTTGACATCCGGAATCAGCTGGCCAAAAATCTTCCCTATGGTGTTCAGCGCAAATTGGAGATCGCCAGGGCTTTGGCAACCAAACCCCAACTGTTATTATTGGATGAGCCGGCTGCAGGAATGAATCACCAAGAAAGCGCCGATCTGACCGAAAACATCCGTAGACTGCGTGATGAATTCGATTTGGCAATTATCCTCATTGAACACGACATGCATGTGGTGATGAATCTTTGCCATCGTTTACAAGTTTTAAGTTACGGCAAAATCATCGCCGAAGGAACACCGGATACCATCAAAAAGAATCCCATCGTTATCGAGGCTTACTTGGGGAGGTCAAAAACCAGTGCTTGAATTGAAAGAACTTGATCTTTTCTATGGCAATATTCAAGCGGTCAGGAATTTATCGCTGAATGTAAAACAAGGCGAATTAGTGGCCTTGCTCGGAGCCAACGGCGCCGGAAAAACCAGTACCCTGCGGGGCATCTCCGGTATGCTTAAGCCTCGCAAAGGTCGGATTTTCTTTAACGGACAAGATCTAACGAAAGTCAATCCTCATCAAATTGTGGGCCTGGGATTGGCGCATTGTCCAGAAGGACGGGGGATTTTTGCCAGGATTAGTGTAGTTGATAATTTAAAAATCGGCGCCTACCGCTTCACGGACAAAAAACAAATTCACCAGGATTTGGACTGGGTTTATACGCTCTTTCCTATTTTGGCCGAACGCAAAAATCAGATTGCCGGCACTCTTTCCGGTGGGGAACAACAGATGTTGGCTATCGGCCGCTCTCTAATGTCCCGTCCGTTAATGCTGCTCTTCGATGAGCCTTCCCTCGGGCTCGCTCCGCTAATTATCGAAAAAATTTATATGGTAATCGCCGCATTGAAAAAAGAGGGTAAAACGATTTTACTGGTTGAGCAAAATGCCTACGCTGCTTTGGAAGTCGCCGACCGTGCTTATGTGCTGGAAACCGGTTCCCTCAAGCTTTCCGGCACGACGGCGGAGTTGCTCCAAAATGAAGCTGTGAAAAACGCCTATCTAGGAGGATAAATACTATGAGTCTAGCTTATTTGGTTCAAAACACCATTGACGGCCTCAGTCTAGGCAGCATTTACGCGTTGATTGCCATTGGTTTTTCGTTAACCTTCAGCATTTTAAGACTAATCAACTTTGCACATGGCGATATTCTAATGATTGGCGCTTATTGTGCCCTTTTCCTCATCACCGGAATGCATCTTCCTTTGTGGGCTGCTTTGATTTTAGCAATGGCCTTTGCCGCCTTGTTTGGAATTTTTATTGAACGGATAGCTTACCGTCCCTTGCGGGGCGCCAATGATGTCGCGGCGCTGATCGCATCCTTGGCGGTCTCAATCATCATCCAAAATACCGGAATCATGACCGTTACCGCCCAACCCCGCAAATTTGAAATCCCGGAAATATTAACCCTAATTCACAACTTCGGCAATATTTCCATCAGCAATATGACTCTGCTTATTATTATTCTCTCACTGTTCCTTATGATATCCTTCTCCCTATACGTCACCCGCACGAAAATGGGTACAGCCATGCGCGCTTGTTCCGAAAACATCGGCGTGGCCCAGTTAATGGGAATCGATATCAACCGGGTCATTGCGGTTACTTTTGCCTTGGGTTCGGGAATGGCTGCAGTCTCCGGAATTATGCTGGCTGGACAGTATGGACGTATTGAGCCGTTAATGGGTTTTATCCCCGGCTTAAAAGCCTTCGTTGCCGCTGTTATCGGAGGGATCGGCAGTGTCTCCGGAGCGGCCTTGGGAGGCTATGTTCTGGGCCTATCGGAAATTCTGCTTGTAGCCCTTTTGCCTCCCTCTTACTCCGGCTACCGGGACGCCTTTGTCTTCATCCTGTTGATTCTGGTCTTGCTTTTTAAACCGTCCGGCTTACTCGGACAGGCCGAAGGGAGAAAAGTATGATGAACGCCAAACCCGCCAAACTTTTTACCATTGCTTTTCTTGCGCTTTTTACTGGAGTGCTCTATCTATTAAACCACTTTTTGTCTCCTTACCATATGCAGATCATCAACTTGATCGGCATCAACATCATATTAGTTGTCAGTTTAAATCTCACCAACGGTTTTTGCGGGATTTTTTCCTTGGGGCACGCAGGTTTTATGGCGGTTGGAGCCTATGTTACCGCCATTCTCACCATTCCAGCTGTTAAAAAAGGATTTCTTTTACCCCAACTTCCCGGTTGGCTGGTCTCATTGCAACTTCCTTTCTTGCCGGCTTTACTTTTGGGTGGGCTGGCAGCTTCTCTCTGCGCTCTGCTTATCGGTTATCCGGTGCTCCGTCTCCGTGGTCATTATTTAAGTGTGGCAACTTTAGGTTTCCTGGTCATCACCCAAGTCTGCATCACCCAAATGGATGGTTTGACCCGGGGAGCCCGTGGCCTCAACGGTTTGGAGTCTTTTACCAATGTGTGGTGGATTTGGTTCGGGGTGATTTTAACCATTTATGTAGTTGCCAAAATGATTCATTCCGCTTACGGCCGGGGTATGAATGCTATTAAAGAGGATGAATTGGCAGCCGAATGCCTGGGGGTCAATTTAACCGGCCACAAATTATTGGCTTTTTGCCTAAGCGCATTTTTCGCCGGTATCGGCGGGGCGTTGTGGGGTCACTTAATTACGGTGATTACTCCGGGTTGTTTCTCGTATGGTCAAACTTTCAATTTAGTGGTTATGTCGGTGGTCGGCGGTATGAGCAGCATAACCGGAGGTGTTGTTGGCGCACTGGTAATGACATTGGTACCGGAGCTTTTGCGCAATCTTGAATCAGGAATCACGCTTTGGGGAATTACCTTACCACCGCTATATGGTTTAAGTCAGATTATTCTTGCAATCGCCTTAATTCTGGTCATTCTATTCCGTCCTAACGGCTTAATGGGCCGCTGGGAATTCTCCTGGACCAGATTTCATTCCAAATCCAAGCTCTACAAAGGTGGTGGTTACTCTCATTAAATTAAACTAACTTGGCATCATTCAAAACATACTTAAATTTAATGGAGGTATTTACGATGAAAAAATTTCTTGTACCATTACTGGTGATTACGCTATTATTCACCTGCAATATCTTTGCAGCCACTGCACCTATAAAAATCGGTGCTATTTATAACCTTACCGGCGACCAGTCCTCTCTGGACGCTCCATCACTTAACGGTCTTATCTTGGCAGCCAAAGAGATTAACGCTGCTGGCGGCGTGTTGGGACGAAAAATCCAAGTTGTAAGTCTTGATGGAAAAACCGATCAATCCATTTCCACCAATGCTGCTTTAAAATTGGTCAATGTTGAAAAAGTTGCGGCAATCGTCGGCTTCAGCGATTCCAACTATGCGCTTGCCGCCGGTCCTATTGCTCAGAAAGCCAAAATCCCTTTCATTACTTCCGGCGCAACCCTGCCTTCCATGCCGGACCAAGTGGGCGACTATTTCTTCATGACACCTTATGGCGATAACACCCAAGCCTATGTTGGCGCCGAATTCGCCAGCAAAGATTTGAAAGCGAAAACCGCATATGTACTAAAGGATACTGCAATGGACTTCACAGTCAACTTAGCAGCCTACTTTGTAGAACGTTTCAAAAAAATCAACGGGAAAGACGCTATTGTTTTAGAAGATAACTTCAAAACCGGCGACCAAGACTTTTCGGCCCAAGTCAACCGGTTAAAAGCTTTGGCTAAAAAACCGGATTTGCTCTATATTTCTTCAGGCCCTTCCGAATGCGGCATCATTGTGAAACAAATCCGTGCTGCCGGAATCAATACTCCAGTCATTAGCGGTGACGGTTTTGATACCCCCTTGCTGACCGAATTAGGCGGCAAAGGCGCCAATATTGAAACTTACTTCACCACCCATGCCAGCTTGACGAGTGAAGAAGCGAAAGTCAAAAAGTTCGTTCAAGCCTATAAAAATGAATTTAAATCCGATCCGGAGAATGCTTTTGCAGCTCTAGGCTATGATACCATGTATTTGATTGCCGATGCCATTAAACGGGCCAAATCCGTCAATCCCCCGGCCATTCGCAATGCTTTGGCCAAAACCTCCAATTTCAAAGCAGTTACCGGAACCATAACGTATCCGGCAAACTCGCGGGTCCCTTTGAAATCGGTCGCTGTCTTAAAGGTTGTTGACGGCCAATTCAAATTCGTGAAATCAGTGACTCCCTAATCGTGTCTCCATAAAAATGCCAGGGCTACCGGGAGATATCCCGGAGCCCTTTTTATTATTTTCTATTAATAAGGAGGTTTTATCATGAGTTTACTGCAAAAAATGACCGGTCATCAATACAAAGACGGTCCTAAATTCGATAAAGCGATTATCGCAGTAGGTTCCTGTGAAAATCACGGTTTCCATCTTCCTTTTGGAACGGACACCTTTGTCTCTTCGATGTTGGCCGAGAAAGTGGCCGAACAAATCGATGGTTTGTTGGTCCTCCCCCCCGTTAATGTCGGAATGAGTCAACACTATGCCCATTTTCCATTCACTCTGACCTTACAGCCGGAAACTTTAATTGCTGTTTTAAAAGATATTCTGGAGAGCACCGTCAAAAACGGTATTGAAAAAATCTTCATCATGAACGGACACGACGGTAACATTGCCCCCATTGAAATTGCCGCCCGTGCTATTAAATTAGCCCATCCCAATGTGAGAATCGCCGCCCTGGATGCCTGGTGGGTTACAGCCGGTAAACTATTACCCACCGATACCTTTGAGGTATGGAATGGGCTCGGCCACGCCGGAGAAGGCGAAACTTCTATCGGGCTTGCCCTTTTCCCGGAATTAATCGAGATGGAATATGCCAAAGGCGTAGTGCCAAATCTACCGGAACATGTAGAAATCAAATGGAACTTTGCCGAACTCACCAATACTGGAGCAACCGGCGACCCAAGCAAAGCTACTGTCGCTAAAGGCCAAAAAATGGTTGAGGTGTTGGTAAAAGAAGTCGTCCGCTTCTTCCGGGAAATGGATGACAAGGATTGGAAATACTCCTCAAAAGAGTCGGCATTACCTCAAAAATAAAATTGCATGGTTTAAAGACCTCTTTCTGTCAAGCCACCGTTATTCTCGAAAATTCCCGCCCAAAAGCCGGAAATAAAATAAGGGGCCATTTCTTAGGATGGTCCCTTATTTTTCATTGATAATTCTTAAATTATTGGGCGCTCTGTTTCAAATGTTCCATAAACCCAGAATAATATTTCTTTTTTTCGTTGATGAATTTTTTGGAAGCCGCAATTCCATAATCCTCTACTTTAAAGCCCAACTTTTCCATTTCCTGTCTGAATTCAGGAGTATGATTAATTTTGCTGAAAGCGTCCTCTAAAACTTTCATAATTTTCATCGGAGTCCCCGGAGGAACGGCAATACCCCGGTAAGTACCTTCGATAATATTATAGCCTTCTTCTTTAAAAGTAGGGACATTTGGAAAACCGCTTACACGCTTTGCAGATTGAACTGCCAAGGCCCTTATTTTATTTCCATAACTCACTGCCATTGTAGGAGAAGTCATTAAAGCCAAAACACTATGGCCTAACAAAGCTGGTAAAGCCGTCCCGGAACCAGGATAATTCAAATATGTGACTTTAGTCTTTGCTGCTTTCTCTAATTCAATAACACCCAAATAATTTGCGGTATTAATACCGCTGCCGCCGATTGTAACCACAGAAGGATTGGCCTTAGCGTATTTAACCAAATCCTTTAAATTACGAAAAGGGCTATCCTGTGCAACAATAAGTATATTGGGAGTACTATTGAAAATATAAACCATGTTAATATCTTCCGTTTTAAATCCAATATTGGGTTTTTCAATCGGTTGAATGATGATATGAGGCAAATTACAAACAGTGAGATTATAACCATCCGGCTGACTCTTGACCAATTCCGCCCAAGCGGTCGCTCCCCCGGCTCCCGGTTTAAAAACAATATTAACTGTCTGTCCCAAAAGAGTCGTTAATTGTGTTTGTTGCAATTTAGCGGCAAAATCGGATTCTCCACCCGCAGTAAACGGAATAATATAATTAATTGGTTTTTCCGGGTACCCGGCTGCTAAGCATGGTACGACGAAACATAAACAAAGAAAAAAAACAACTGAAATTTTTCGCATCATCGAACGCTCCTTTTAAAATCCTGTGATAATTTTTTAAAGTATTTTACCCTACAAATTTAGGTTTTCCCCCAACACCTCCTTCGACAAAACAATTGCCGCAAAATGATAGGTTCAAAATTAGCATCATATAATATCTCACCCGTAAATCTCAACGGAAATTTTTTATCGGCCATGGCCAATTTTAAAAAAAGCTACCGATTTACGTAAATCATCTGCAATATCATTTAAATTCTCGGCAAGTGCCGCAACTTCTTCAACAGCAGCGCTTTGTTCTTCGGTAGTTGCCGAAATTTCCTCAGTGCTGGCCATACTTTCTTCGCTAATTGCCGCGATGGCACTGATGGCATCAATAACATTCTGATTCCGTGCAACCATTTTTTTTGCCGTTTCCGCCACTTCTTCTATTTGATCCTTATTGGAAATCAGTAATTTAAAAATATCCGACAACGTTACATTAGACTTTGCTATCAGATCTTTTCCCACCTGGGAATGTTCAATTCCTTCTTGCATTACGGCTACGGCTTGTTCAATCTTAAGTTTCATTTCGGAAATAATCGTAGCAATGTCATTGGCTGCTTGTTTAGACTGTTCGGCCAGTTTACCAGTTTCTTGGGCAACAACAGCAAACCCTTTACCATGTTCTCCGGCCCGTGCCGCCTCAATTGCCGCATTTAAAGCCAGCAAAGTTGTTTGGTCAGCGATCGTCGTAATGGCTGAAGATATATCACTAATCCTAACGGAAGCCTTATTCAATTCATCAACCGAATCAGCCGCTTGTTGGGCGGTACTAAAAACTTCGTTGATGATATTATTGATATCGTTATTTGTTTTTTGCCCTAGTTGAGCTGATTCGGTTACTTTCTCCGATCCTGCCGCCATTTCTTGATTATCCTTTGAAACTTTCATGACCAAATCAGAAAGCAAGTGAGCGCCCTGAGCGATTTGGGATATCTGATTCGTTTGCTCACCTGCACCAGCTGCCAATTGTTCCATAACCTGCGCCACTTGGTTAGCTGAGTCGCCGGTTTCCGAAGAAGCCTTTTTTAATTCCTGACTCGCCGAAAGCAAAGACTCGGATTGAAAATTAATCTTTTTTACCAATTCTCGCAAACTGTTGATAGCTTGATTCAATCCTTCAACAACTCCAACAACTTCCGGACAACCATAGCGATCGATGCTTTGGGTCAAATCTCCCAAAGCCAAAGCTTTCGAAGCAAATAAAATATTTTTAAGCGGGTTGGTGATCGAACGCGAAATTAATAGCCCCAAAAAAAAGGCGATGAGTCCGCTTATAACCAGAATGAAAAGGGTAATCATTTTAGCCGATTCGGAAAACTGTTTGTTCTTGGTAAAAGTCTCTAAACTCAAATCCATTAATTTTTTTTGAATGCGGTTTAACGGACCGTTACAGGCCTCCAGCTGTTCACGAAAAGTGGCAAAATTAACTTGACTGGCTGGTGACTGACAAATCTCCTGGGCAGTTTGGAAATGATTTAAAATAATCTCGGTAGACTTTTTATCAATCCCGTTAAAATAATCAATGGTTGGTTCTGTATCATCGGGGAACGTTTGAGAAAGATCTGCTTGTCCAGAAATAGCCAGTTGATAATTATTTTGTGCTTGCGCAAAATAAACACGAATGTTGGAGAGGTTCGATAATAAATTATTGCTGTTTACAAATGAAACATAAGTAGACTGTTGCATCGTATTAATAATAGCGACGCTGGAAAATCCCAGGATGATTAAAAAAACGATCATTACCAAAACGATTGCTTGAATCTGATAAAAAATTTTAAGCCTTGAAAAATTAAAAAGATGAATCTTTTCCGATAAAAACTTAATAAAGCCAAGGAATCGCTGTTTCAATAATTTCTCCTCCATTTTTGTCGCCACATCATTGCAATCTTATGGAATCAGTATAATATTCCATTCAATTTCCAAATTCATCTATTATTATTTAATCGGCAATAATCCGTAAATTAATATATTAATTTTAATAATATTTATTTAACACATACCAAATTATCTAAAATAAATAATAATTTGGTATGTTATATCCCTAGTTATTTTTTACGTCTCCTAAAAAATTAATCTTATTCCAGCTAATCAGTACTTATTCATTAAAAAATCGCCAACCCGGGATTTAAACCAAAGGCCACTAACGTTAAGAGCATATTAATTTTAATAAATAGGCCTTATAATTTAAATCCCCAGTTAAAGCGACTATTTTCCTCAAAAAATTAGTGAAGCGGATTTCCAGCCGGCATTCCGGCAATCATAAACCCGATGCTAATGAGTACCGCACAAAAAACAGTCATGATGATACCGATTTTCAGAAAATCTTTAAAACTGAAGTAGTTATAAGCATACGGTAAAACGAACGAAGGGCTCTCCGTAACTAAAATAAAGTGAGTTGATGCGGCAAAGCCTCCAATCATCGCTAATGACAAAACCGGTAGTGCATTTTGCTGTGCATAAGCGATTAAAAATGGTACATTTACGGAGGCTGCTGCTGTAAAGCTTGAAAATCCAAGCGAATCTACAGCTACCAGCAAAGTAACAGCAAAGGGCTGTAAAAATACCGGTAAGCTAGCCATAGGCTTTAAAGCTACTTCAGCCACCCAACTGGCTAATCCACTCTGCGAAGCAGCAATTCCCAAAGAAAAACCGCCGATTACCAGTAATAAAGCGCCCCATTCCAGGTGCTTTTCTACTTCGCCCCAAGTCTTAAAAGGACCGAAGCCCGGTAAGGCCAACAGACCTAATATAAGTAAAGAAACCAAGGAAATTGGAAGCTTGTTCCAAGCCCCGGTCAACCATAAAACCACTGCGAGTAAAAATACGATGAAAGTAACGATTTCTTGCATTGTCCAGGCACCCATATTTTTGAGTTCCTTATGAAACACATCCTTGCTCAGAGGCAACTCTTTCAATTCCGGCGGAAAAATTCTCAAAATAAGCCACCAGGCAAAAAAACCAACTACCACAAAAATGGGCGTGGCAATAGCCGTCCACTGCAGGAATGATATGCTCAATTTTGCATTTTTGGCAATAAAGCCCATGGTTACAATATTGGCGGCAACTCCTGAGGGCGTACAAATACCGCCAAGAGTCGAACCAAACATGATCGCCATCATCAAATCCTTACCCAAATTACTGCTTCCCGGTTTAGCATCAATTGATTTTAACAAACCTACAGTAATCGGCAACATCATCGCTACAACCGCCACATCGGTGATAAACATGGAAATAACAAATGATACCCAAAAATAAATACCTACGACCCGATTTACTTTGGTTCCGGAAAGAGATAACAGTATATAAGTGACCCGTTTCCCCAAACCGGAAATACTGAAAGCAACCGAAAGTGCCAATACCCCTATGAGGAAAGGAACAAATCCGTCCCCGAAACTTTGAGCAACCGTTTGATCAATTGGAAGTACACCGGTAAAATGCAGCATTACCGGAATCATCATCGCTGTTATTGAAATAGGGAGGGTTTCTGTAAGCCACCAAAAAACCGTTGTTGCCATGACACCCAAAGTGCACATCGCAGTCGCTTTCATCCCGGCAGGTGCCGGTAAGAGATAAAATATTCCCAAAAGTAACAACCCCATCAGAAAAAAAACCATTTTACGGTTGAAACTTACTTTCGTATTGCTTTGTACTACAGTCTCCATCCATTTTCCCCTTTCTTAACCGATGATAAACCAAATTTACAAAGTCGGACTGCAGAAATTGCACCAAACATAACTTTTTAGGGATCATTTATTCGATTGTAATAACTACTTTCATGGCACCGTCTCTACGATTAACAAAATAATCAAGTCCTTTATGAAATTCCTCCAGTGGGAAAGTGTGCGTTAATATCGGCTTGGTATCAATTCTCCCTTGAGACATTAAAGATAGTGCCCGCTTGCAATTATTCCTGCCCTCCCCCCTGACGGTATACAGACTTATTCCATTAAAAACAATATGCTCCAGGTCTGCGGTAACCGGTTCTTTATAAAAGGCAATTAGACAAACGGAACTGCCTTTTTTCGTTGACTTAATCGCCAGGTCAAAAGATGCATTATTTCCGGCACATTCAAAAACTGATTCGCAACCTCTCCCAGCGGTAATTTCCATGACCTTTGCCAATGGATCGGCCTCATTTTGAATATTGATGGTGTGAGTGGCTCCAAGCTTCCGACCAATCTCAAGTCGGTCTTCCCGGGTGCCTGCCAAGATAATCTTTTCTGCCCCAAGAGCCTTCGCACCTTGAACCACGGACAGTCCAATCGGTCCGGGACCTATCACCAATAAAGAATCTCCTGCGATATATCCGCCCACCATATCGATGGCATAAAGAGCACAACCTAAAGTAGTTACATATGTAGCTTCCACAAAAGATAAATTATCCGGAATCTTATAGATAGAATTGATATGATGAACTGCATATTGGGCAAATCCACCATCCACAGTCATTCCTGATGCACGGTGAGTTTTATCGATCCGTCCATAATTTAAACACGATGTGTATTTTCCAGCTATACAGTTTTCACAACGGCCACAGCCCTTATGAGCTTCAATTGCTACGCGATCTCCAATTTTGAATTCATCAACCGTATCACCTAAAGCTACAATCGTACCGGCCCACTCATGTCCGAAAGTAAATTCCCCGTAGGCCGGCATCCTTGGTATACCCTTATGAATAATTTTAACATCGGTACCGCAAATCCCGCACGCAGCGACCTTAATTAATACCTCACCGGGTCCAGGCTTTGGAACAGGTTTTTCCACCATCCGTACATCATCGGGTGCAAAAAGTACTAAAGCTTTCATTTTATCCGGGAGCTGTTGATTCATTCTTCAAGCATCCTCCTTCGTTTTTGGTTTTTCTTTAAAATCAATATAAAGTTTTCTAATTTGATAAAATTAATTATCTAATTAAAAAATCTTTAAAAACCAATAAAAAAATCAACTGATTTTTCGGTAACCTGGCTGCCATGACTAAAGATACATCGTTTTAGTTTTAGACCCACGGCTTTGCGTCTTCGGCTTTTACCGAATTTGCTATTATCATCATTAGTTGATTATTTTAAATTATCCATTATATTATAAACCCATTTTTAAAAAATAACAATTTCCAAACATTAATATTAAAAAATTATTTGTATAGGACGGTCTATTAAAATTATTTCTTTCTATAGTTACTAGAATAACTAAAATAAATATTCGAAATTAGAATCATTAGGGAAATAAGACAGATCATTCAATCCAAAAATTAATTTATTAATGTTTTGTATTTATTGCTCCTTTTCTATTGGGCAATGAAGGGTTTATTCACATTTTGGCGAATGTATGGATAACTTTTAAGAAAGGTATTTAAGGTAATGGCATTATCGGCAATTTTATGGGATTATGACGGAACGCTGGTCGATAGCACTAAAAAAAATATGGCTGTTACGGTTGAAATTTTACAAAACTTTATTCCCGATATTCAACAACATCTGCCTTTAGTTTTAACCGATGTTGAAGAATACCGTAGGGCCAATCACAAGTTCAAGGACTGGCAGGAAATGTACCGTGAGTGTTATAACTTATCTGAAAGCCAAATCGATAAAGCCGGTGATTTATGGAGTACCTTCCAGTTAAAAAACCGATTAACACCCGAACTTTTTCCCGGTCTCGGTGAGCTTTTCAAACTAGTTAGAGATGTTAAACAGGGGATTTGTTCCAGAAATTGTGCCATTTCGATACGAAAAACACTGAAGAAGTTGGGAATATCGCCTTATTTCGAAGCAATCGTCGGATATGAAGAAGTGCCATGGACAGAGCAAAAGCCAAACCCGGCCGGGTTCATCAAATGCCTGAACATGTTGAATGTCGGCTTGAACAATACAACTGTTTTTTATATTGGTGATCATCAGGAAGATGTGGCGTTTGGCAAAAACGCCGAGGCTGTGTTGAACCATAGAGGCCACCAAGTTGAAGTAAAATGTATTGCTGTTAATTACAGCGGTTCAAAACCTTCCGATTGGATTTTAAAACCGGATTTTGTGGCTTCCTCCCCGGAGGACATTCACTCAATCATCAATGGTTTCAGACATCCATCCGATTATTGAGTCCACCGAATCGTTTATCCCGGAGCTGTTTTCCCCGCTTGCCGTTACCCAAAACACTGTCCCGTTAACGAATACCCGACTGATTTTGTAGTGAGCAAATTTACGATAATCTCTTGATTAAAGAACTTAACTATGATGTCACGTATTTATAACCTTCAGGTTTAACAATCCCGAGTATGATAAGAATAAAAAAAGTCACCCGGCACCTAGTAAATTGCGCTCTATGATGACTCTCGTTATTCATAATGGAGCTTTAACTTTTAATAATTCGATCAACTACCAATTGGCGAAATTCGGGAGAAAGCATCGAGAAATAAGCTGTAAACCCTGTAACCCGTACAACCAGGTCCGGATATTTGGAAGGATCCTTATGGGCTTCAAGGATCTTTTCCTGATCGAGAATATTGATATTCAATAATGTTGCGCCAATTTCAAACACCGTCCGGATGAAATCGGCGATTTTCTCGATGGATACTTGATCACTCCCCAGGCTGGGATCTAGTTCCAATTGAATCGGCGCAGTATTGCCATAACCTGGCTGGATTGCGGCTACAATATTGGCTAAAGCGGTTACGGCGCCATCTTTGCGGAACCCGGGTAGAGGATTGGCGCCATGGTTCACCGGCTGTCCGGATCTCCGTCCGTTGGGAGTCGCTCCGACCGTTTTGCCGAAGTCAATCGTATTGGCCCATGAAAACCATCCGGGGATAAAGACATGCTCGGCATAATGTTGATTTTGTTCTCGAACCAAGCTTGTAAACAGCCGGGAGATTTTGACACCCCATTCATCGCCCAGCGAAGCACCCTGGCCGTATTTTTCAGAATTTTTCATCATTTCCCGGATATATTCTCCTTCGACTCCGGTATAATCGGTCCGGAGCTGGCTGGTAATCTGATCCCAAGTAATTTTTCCTTCCTTTTCGATGCGCTGTTCGAGTGCGGCAAATGAGTCGGCCACTACCGCTATGCCGGAGCCATCAATGGCCAAATTATAATATTGAGCGCCGCCATTGGAAATATCCAGGCCTTTTTGGACCGGTCCATGGGAAAGCAGATTTAAAATCAGTTCCGGTTCATTATAGACTTGATATTTTAAGTGAAACTCAATTCCGGCTGCTGTTACTTCAACCGCTTTGCGGAGATGGGCTTCAAAACGGTCCCATAGTAAAGCTACATTGGGATTTTTACATGTTTCCATCATTTCAAAAAAAGCCGTCTCGAAAACCTTGGCTGTGTTTATTTTTACCAAATCATTCATAGTATACTCCAGGCCGGGCAAGGACATCCAGTTGCAACCAACTGCAATACGCTGCCGGGCCAATTCGGCTGGAAACCCGCTTCGGGTGAATCCATCCACCAAAGCCTTATCCCCGGAATATCTCGGCCAACCGTTTTTATTGGTGAATAGATAGGAGACCGACTTCAAGAAAAACTCCGGATCAAGTCCTTCATGGACCCGGATTGTCAAATTACATGAGGTATTAATCAGGTCGGCGGCCTCCAAAATCAGATAAGAAACATGACTGGTCATATCATGCCCGTCACGATCCGGTCCTCCCAACTGATAATAATGGGTTTCATTCAAAAGCAAACAGGCAATATAGAAACGGGCTTCATCTTCATCAATTAATCCCGCAGAAATATCCGTTGTATAATAAGGCCGCAGCAACTCGTCCAACTGACAGCCCGCTCCATCTCGATTATAGGTTCGGGTCGCCATATTAAACCAGCAAATCCATTGGCAAGCTTCCCGTAAAGTCCGGGGTGGTTTATCGATGACCCAGGCGTTGGTTTCATACATATCATGAAGGTTCTTTTTCAACTGGGAATTCTGTTCGAGCTTTTCCAATTCGGCAATGAAATCATTGGTGCGGCGAATCCAGATCTGAATCGCCCGGATTACTTTTTCCTCGGCTTCATAAAACTCATACTTTTCCTGCCCATGGACAGCTTTATAATGGTTGAGCTTCTCAAGCAATCCTCCCCAGCCGAGTTCCAAACCAATCTTGTAATCCGGCGCGAAATGAGCGTCAAAACCTATACCGCAGATGATGTTATATTTTTCAAACAACGGCTTCAGATGAGAATAATCGTATTCCGGGGGCCAGATTGGACCCTTCATCCGCGAGAGAAAAAACATCCATTTTCCCGAGAAGGCATCCAAGGGATCGACATAGATCGGGTGTTTACTCATAAGGTCATAAAAATTCTCAGCCCAGCCTTGATAACCGTAAAAAGAGCCGTCCGGATGGTTGGGGATAATCTTCCATTCAAAACTTTCCGGCGGAACGATTCTGCCATAATCATCCTCATTGAGTCCGCCTTCACTTAAGACCTTTTGATTGGTCTGTTCGATTTTCCGTTTTCGGAGTATGGCAATTCTTTCTTTGAAAGATAATTTTTTAGCGGCAGGTATCTTGTTGATAAATTCATTCATGATCAATTCCCTCATCATCCTCACACCTTTTGGCAAAAGATTAACCGATTTTAACAGCTACACCCAACCCGCGAACCGTGTTTGCTAAACGCTCCATTATCTGATCCGGAATCAAAAGCGCCTCCTTAAACGGGTTCGCCTTTCCAAGTGCTTGATATTTCGTATCGCCTAGCGGATTAAACTTCAGTAACTCGTAATATTGCAAATTTGGTATTTGAGAAATGAACACACCGATTTTCCCGATAACTTCCTCGGAATCATTGACTCCGGGAATCACAGGCGTCCGGATAATCAGCGGGATCTCAACCCGGGATAGTTTTTGGAGGTTTTCCAGAACAAAACCGTTTCCGGCTCCAGTCCAATTGCGATGCTCGTTGTCATCCATATGCTTAATGTCCAGCATGAAAAGATCAAGTACCGGCAACAGTGATTGAATATTCTCCCAGGAAGAAGCCAGATTCGTTTCAACGGCCGTAAGGATATTTTCCTCCCGGCACAATCTCAATACCTCATAAGTAAAATCCCTTTGAACCATGGCTTCACCGCCGGAAATCGTCACCCCGCCGCCAGATTCCCGGTAATATGTTTTATCCAACAAAATTTGCTTCAAAACATCTTCCGCCGTCACCTCTTGTCCGGCCATTACGGAAGCCCCGGGATAGCATACCTCCGCGCATTTTCCGCAATGATTGCAAACGTCGCGTAAAAAAAGATGTTGATGATTAACGCTTGTCTGAGCTCCTGTAGGGCACACCGAGACGCAATGAAGACAGCCAATACATTTTCTTTCATAAAACAGGAGTTCTGGTTTGATATTTATGGTTTCAGGGTTATGGCACCAAGCACAGGATAGATTACATCCTTTTAAAAAAACGGTAGTCCGGATCCCTGGCCCGTCATGGAGTGAAAACCTTTGAATGTCCGTTATTAATCCTTTCACAAGGAAAACCTCGCGTTCCATTATAATTTGAACTGCATAGCCTGACCGGCCAACAAAACAAATGCCTCCCCTTAAGCCCCCTTTCCGGTTCGGAACAAACTCGTCTCGATAAGAGGGAAGAGGTTATCTCTTACCCTTATAACCTCTTCCCGTTCACAACTCACCGCTTACTTCAAAAATTCTTTGGCATTCTTGATATCTGCGACTTTTAACGGTGAAAATACTTTAGCCGGGACTTTCTTGCCATCAATTAAAGGAATGATGTATTGAGTGACTGCGGCTCGGCCGTGACCATTGGGCATAAAAGCAGTTGTGGCTTTGAAAGGGCTTTTAGGGTCCAATAAACCTTGAAAACTGGCTTCACCAATACCGCCCTGGCCAAAACAGGCAACTTTTTCTGAAAAACCGCGGGCTTCCACTGCCGAAGCGGCTCCTAAGGTAATGTCGTCGTTAATCCCAAACATAATATTTACATCGGGATGAGCCGTTAAAATATCGGCCATGACATTGGCGCCTTTTTCCCGCAACCCTTCGGCATCCATAATCGGTAAATAATTGGCACCTGGTATAACTTTGCTAAAGGCGGATTTGAATCCGCTGATTCTTTGATCAACTTGGGCCGCAACTGCAGCGTGAGTCAGGATGGCAACAACGGCCTTCTTGCCGCTAAATTTATTATTGAAATACTTGCCGGCATATTCCCCCATTAATTCACCAGCTTTGACTTCATCATGGGTCAAAAAGTAAGAACCTTCAACATATACGTCTGATGAAATCACCGGGACCTTTTTCTTTTTGGCTGCTTCGATAATGGCGCCGCCAATTTTCGGATCCGGGGTACTGACCATTAATACTTTCACACCGCGGCCGATTAAACTCAGGGCATTTTGCAAACATGTTTGGCCATCGTTATTGCTGTCTGCTACCTCGAGACGGATCGGGCGGCCGCTTTCCTTGATTGCCTGTTTCATTCCTTCAATCTGGTTGCCCCAATATTCATCAACCATTCTCATTACGGCGTAACCAACCATAACCTGTTTCGGAGCCGCAAAAGTTACCGAAACCATCATCATTACGACGACCAAACCAAAGATTGCTTTCATCACAAGCTTGTTTTTCATTACAAATTCCTCCACTTTTTTAAAATTCAACTTGCTTGATTGTGCGCGGCCAGGAAAATTATCTTTTCCTCGGTGGCTTCTTCCTGCAGCAGTTCGCCGACGATCCCCCCCTCCCGCATCACCATGATCCGGTCACTCACTGTCAACACTTCCGGCATATCCGAAGAAATCATTAAAACGGTCATCCCTTGCCGGGCCAATTCTTTGATTAGCCGGTGAATTTCCGCTTTAGCCCCGACATCAACCCCCCGGGTCGGCTCATCAAGAATCAACAATTTCGGTTCCGGAACATGGGTAAGCCACCGTGCCAAGATGACTTTTTGCTGGTTGCCGCCGCTCAAGTTTTCAACCAATTGTTGCAATCCCGGTGTTTTAATAGCCAGCTTCCCAACACCTTTCTCGGCCAGCTCTTTCTCCAGGCCGAATTTGATGAATCCGCCATTTTGGATATAATCATGATTGGCCAAATTGATATTTTTGCCAACATCGAGCTTGAGTACCAACCCATGATGCCGGCGGTCTTCAGGCAAAAAACCGATTCCGGCGCTGATGGCATCCGCCGGATTTTTAATCTTTAATAACTTGCCGTCAAGCCTGATTGTACCGGAAGCCGGTTTTTCCAACCCAAAAATCAACCGGGCCATTTCGGTTCTTCCCGAACCAACCAGGCCATAGACTCCGAGAATTTCGCCGTGATAAATCGAAAAACTGGAAGTTTTCAAAACTCCGTTTTGGGACAAATTTTCAACTTCAAAAAAGGGCTGGGTGCGAAGAACCGGATTTGAAGTCAGCGCATTTTTATCGATATTCCTGCCGACCATTAACCGAACAAGTTCCTCGTATTTGGCTTCCGCCCCAAGCAAGGTGGATACCTTGCAGCCATCTCTCATCACCGTAATCCGGTCGGCTATATTCAATACCTCCGCCATCCGGTGCGAGATGTAAATCATGCCGATGCCCCGACTTTGTAGCAAGCGGATATTTTTAAAAAGTTTGGATGATTCTTCATCGGTTAACACGGCCGTCGGTTCATCAAAAATGATTAATTTGGCATTCAGGGAAATGGCGCGGGCGATCTCAACCTGCTGCCGGTAACCCACAGACAAATTGCCAACCAGCTCTTTCGGATTGAGATCAATCTCCAAGGTAGCGAGCAACTCTTGGGCTTCCCGGAAAAGAGTCGGCCAGTCGATAAAAACACCGTTTTTCTTTGGCAAACGCCCCATAAAAATATTTTCAGCTACACTAAGCGCCGGGGTCAGGGTCAACTCCTGATAAACCGTACTGATACCCAGTTCCCGCGCCACTTTTGGAGAAGTAATTTTAACCGGCTGTCCGTCAATAAACAAATCGCCTTGATCCGCGTGATACAAACCGGAGATGATTTTGATCAGTGTGGATTTGCCGGCGCCATTTTCACCCATCAGAACATGGACTTCACCCGGCATTACATCCAACGAAACATTATTTAATGCCTGAACTCCGGGAAATCCCTTACAGACTCCCTCAAGTCGTAAAATAGGTTGAGAGGCCATCTTAAGCCGCCCTCCTCTGCCTCATCTGGTCAATTCCCACAGAAAGTAACAGTATCACGCCGCGGGCCACATCCTGCAAGAAACTGGACAGTCCCAGCAACACGAAACCGTTTCCCAAAACTCCCAAAACGAGCACAGCTAAAACGGTGTCTTCAACCCGGCCCTGTCCACCCATAAGGCTTGCGCCACCCAGGACCACGCAACTGATGGCATTGAGTTCATAACCGGTTCCGGCGCTGGGGACGCCGGCGGTTAGCCTGGAGGCCAAAATAATCCCCGCAAAAGCCGCCAATACACCCATAATCAAGTACACGACAATCGTATTCCGTTCGACGTTGATCCCGCAAACACGGGCCGCTTCGCTGTTACCGCCCAATGAATAAATCTCCCGGCCGAAAATCGTCTTGGTTAAAACGATATATACGACCCCGATCACCAGAATCATCAAAATGACTGGCACCGGAATGCCGAATAAAATACCGCGGCCCCAATATCCGAAATCAGGAAATTCCGGCTTTGTGCCATATATCCCAAATGACAGCCCGTTTGAATAAAGGAAAGCAATTCCCCTTACGATGATCATGGTCGCCAAGGTGGTAATCAAAGGATTGATTTTTATCTTGGCAATGAAAAATCCATTACAAGCTCCAATCAGCAATCCAATGAATAAGCCGGCAGTTATCGAGAGCCATTGCGACATCCCGCTATGGAGCATACTTCCGACTATCACTCCAACCAACGCCATGTTACTTCCGACTGACATGTCCATGCCGCCGCTGACGATAGCGATAGTCATCCCGGCAGAGACGATTCCGATCAAGGATAGTGACAACAGCATGTTTGAGAAATTATCCAACGTTAAAAAATACGGGGATATCATTGAAAATGTAATAATCAACAAAACCAGTGAAATAAGTAAACCAATCCGTTCAAGCGACATCTTATTTTTCATTTTCCCAGTTTGCGGAGCGGTTTTTTGATCACACTCCGGCGATACTATTGACATATTGGCTCTCCTCCATTGTTTATTCTTTTAAAAAATCCCTTCCAAAGATCTTTTCAACCACTCCTTCAATGTTACAGTTTGATATATACATACAAAATGTATATAATTAGAGAAAAAAATTACACTTCGGGTTTTTTATAGATTTCATTCATCACCAAAGCCGCTGCGCCAAGAACCTCGGGCTGTTCAATGCTGCTGACTGCAATCTCAATATCCTTCGCCTTTAAGGCAAAAGTGTTTTCCTTGGCGGCTTTAACCGCTTCTTCGGTAAAAACAAGACAGGAATAACATACTTCACCTCCCATAATAACCAAGTCCGGGTTAAACATATTGATTGAATTGGCAATCCCGATTCCCATAATTCTTCCGGCCTGCGCTAGGGTCTCAACCACCAGCTTGTCGTTACACTTATAGGCTTCCATGACCATATTAAAATTGATGTCGGCAAAATCTTTAACCTGTTCTCTCAGAATCGACCTTACCCCATCTTTCAGGCTGGTTTGAATTTTCCTGACAATTGCTGTGGTGCTGGTATACATCTCCAAGCAACCCTTATTGCCGCAATAGCAAGGTTCCCCCTCAAAATTGACTACGCTATGTCCAATATGACCGGCATAGCCATCCCGGCCCAAATATACTTTGCCGTCGATAATCACCCCGCCGCCCACCCCGTAATCTACATAGACATAAATATAATTGCGGATATTTTTGCCTAAGCCGAACCATTGCTCACCAATCGCGCCGCAAATGGTGACATTACAAGATACGGTTTTGAAATCAGGCAGATTTTCCTTGAGTAATTCATCAAAATTGGCATTTTCCCATCCGGCAAAAACTGAAGAGGATATCAATGAACCGGTCTTAAAACGTGAACCCGGGGTGGCAACTCCGATTCCGGCTATTTTCTCAACGGGAATGGCTTGCTCGGCAATGAGCTTATCGACAATGTTTTTAATTTGTTTGACGACACCGGCAGGACCGCTTCCGATATCGGTCAATTCTATAATTTGATCCAATATTTTGCCGTTAAAGTCGGTTAAAATGACGACCAGACGCCGGCTGATTTTGACACCGATCAAATACGCTCCCATGTGATTAATCTTCAACATGATGGGTTTTCGTCCAAAACTGGTATCGCCCTTACCGATTTCAATCACTTTACCTTCACAGATCAAATGATTTACTATCCTTAACACGGTCGGCAGGGCCAGTTTGGTCAGGTTAACCAGTTCCGCACGGGATATCGGCTCGCGATCTTTAATGGCGTTTAAAATGATACTTGTATTGATATCTTTCAGTAAACTTGCATTTCCAACAGTTTTCACAGCGTTCCCCTTATTTGGCTCAAGTTACTTTCATACACTATGTATATATATTTAAACAAAATTTTCCGGATTCCTGCTTCTTACGTAATATTTTTTCCCGCTTGATTATCATTTCATTTTTACGCCATCATTCTCCAGCCTCGCTCTGATGACGCCTATCTCCCCAGGGATTGAGTGTTATTCTTTTTGGTCAAATCTTTAAAAAATTGAACCGCTACCAAACATGGAGCGGGTTTTTTAAAAATAAGATTTTACACAAACTGACGGCCCGCTACCTTTACAGATAATGGGCCGTCGGTTTTTAAAATACTATAAGAAAATAGTAACGGTTCTCTTTCTTATTTTGACATAGGATTGTTCAGTTACGGGAACGCCATGGGCCAAACAAGCTTCTTCCGACTTTCGCCGGTGTAAGAAGGACAACCCAGGCAATGCATCTACGACGCCTTATCGGTAAGTTGGAAAGTTCCCTCTCCATATAACTTCCCACTCATCACATGCTGAATTCGAGGCAAGGAAATCCCTAAAGTTTCTTTCAGCACATCTTCGATAGTCTCTACGGGTATAATGGTAAGTTCCTTCTTCACTTCTTCAGGCACATCTTTCAGGTCAATCACATTGTCCTTTGGAATCAAAACCTTTGTAATACCCGCTCTTTGAGCTCCTAATAATTTTTCCTTGAGACCACCGATTGGCAATACAGCTCCTCTTAAAGTGATTTCTCCGGTCATGGCAATTTTGGAATCAACCTTGATGCCTGTGAACAAGGAAGCGAGGGCAGTAAATAATGTAATACCCGCAGATGGGCCATCTTTGGGAACCGCCCCTGATGGAACGTGAATGTGCAAGTCCCTTTCCTTAAAATTAACGGCGTTCAAGGGTAATCGTGATTTTAATAAGCTTAAGGAAATTCTGGCTGATTCTTTCATCACATCACCCAATTTACCGGTTAGGGTCACTTCGCCGCTGCCTGACATATCCGTTGCTTCAATAAAAAGGATTTCGCCTCCAACCGGAGTCCATGCCAGCCCGGTGACAACTCCCGGTGGGTTATCCAGCTCCGCCTTATCGTGTCTGGAAACTTGTTTTCCTAACAATTCCTCTAATTTCCCCATTTTAACTTGATAAGGCAATTCTATTTTTGTCGATACGATTTTCTCAGAGGCCACTCGGGCAAGGGCAGCCAATTGTTTTTTTAATCCCCTGACTCCGGCTTCTAAGGTGTAGTCACTGATAATTGTTTGTAACACCTCATCTTCAACAACCAATTGTTCGGCAGTTAATCCATGCTCTTCCAGAACTGCAGGAAGTAAATGATTTTTCCCAATATGGAACTTTTCATTCGTTGTATAGCTGGAGATTTGAATCACTTCCATCCTATCCAGCAACGGACCGGGAATACTTTCCAGAGAATTCGCGGTGGCGATAAAGAAAACATCCGATAAATCATAAGGCAGATCCAAATAATGATCGGAAAAACTGTTGTTTTGTTCCGGATCCAGTACCTCCAGTAAAGCACTGGCAGGATCGCCGCTATATCCACCAACCATCAACTTGTCGACTTCATCTAAAACCATCACCGGATTGGTTTCCCCGGCCTTTTTGATACTTTGAATAATTCTTCCGGGCATCGCTCCGATATAAGTCCTACGATGTCCTCGAATCTCCGCTTCATCCCGGATTCCGCCTAAGCTCAAACGGACATACTTTCTATCCAGAGCTTCGGCAATACTCTTCCCCAGACTGGTCTTTCCGGTTCCAGGAGGTCCGACCAGCAACAAAATCGAACCCTTTTTATCTTTTTTAAGCTGCATTACGGCTAAATGCTGTATGATTCGCTCCTTCACTTTGTCCAAGCCATAGTGTTGTTCATCTAAAATCCGTCGCGCTTCCTCCAAAATAATGGGTTTACCTTCACTCTTTTTCCAAGGCAGTTGCACTAATAGATCCAAATAATTACGGATACCATTCGATTCCGGACTATTCGGGCCCCCGGCTTCCAATTTATTCAATTCATCAAGAGCCGTATTCTTCACATCAACGGGCATACCAGCCTCTTCAATTTTGCGCAGATAATCGTTATCCTTTTTCCCGCCTGCACCATTGCCTTCATTTAATTCCTCTTGGATGGCTTTTAATTGTTCCCTAAGTACGGATTCCCGATAACTTTTATTGGTTTTTTCAGAAAACCTCTCGGCCATCTCCAGCTGTAATTCCACAGTTTCCTTTAGTTTGATCAGATAATCGATGAACTTTAAGCTTCTCGCCTTTAAGGACTGCGTTTCAAGTAAATCATACTTTTCGCTGTTGGATATGGGCATAAATTGCGATAAAAACATCATCAATGAATTTAAGTCCTTAAACTCATCAAATATCTTCATGAATTGCTCTGACCCTTTGTAGTTCTCTCTGAGTTCCCGGATGATTTTTTTCAGATAAGCTACCATTTCGGCCTGGCTGGTTTCATTGAGATCGATATCATCAGGAGAAATACCATATTCGGCATGGATCAAATCGGTTTCAATTCGCAGGGTTTTGATTTCCACTCTATCTAAAACCTTAATCTTCAGCCGGTAGCCCTTTTCGGTTTCCTCCACTTCATCAACTTGAAAGGAAACGCCTATCTTGTAAAAATCCTCTTCTTTTAACCGTTTACGACTAAAGTTTTGTTTGAGAGTTAAGGCAATGCTGGTAGTATCTTCCTTGCTCAGATTTTCAAGTTCCTCTTCACTGAGCCCGGGGACCCAAAGAATGGAATTTACCCCCTGTAATAAAACCGTATCCGATATGGGGATTACCATTCCCGCCTGATCGTTTTTTTCAAAAATGTTTTTGCCAAAGTTCATGATGGAATTCACCCTTTCCGAAGCATTCATAAGCGAACGCTCGTTTAATTATTTGTTAAAATATAACGAGATTTTTGGATCTCGCCTTCAAAATTTCTTCCATTTATATTGATATAACTTTATATCAATAAAGCGTCCTGGATCATTTGAATCATTTCTTGAAGCAGCGCCGCTCTTTCGGGTTCAGTTTTGCGGTGATTGACTGCAATTGATTTAACTGGATAAAATATCACTGCAAACAAATTTTCGTTGCTATAATCCTTGATGATATGTTTATTTTTCATCTCGACTATCAAATGATTGATTTTGCACATGCCGTTTATTTCGGTACAACAACCACTCGCTAGTGAGGGACAATTTGAAAACTGGTCGACAAAGTGAAAAATTTCTTCATGCTCTTGAATGTAGTTATAATAGCTTCGGATCAGGATTTCGATAAGTTGGCGGCCCTCCATTTCTTGATGGACTCGATTTAAAAGATAATTAAAAATTTCTTCGGAGTACTCACGGTAAATATCCTGAAGCATAATTTCTTTATTTTCAAAATAAATATAGACGGTTGCCGGAGACACTCCCGCTTCTTTAGCGATTTTTGAAATCGATGTCCCTTGAAACCCCTCTTCCAGGATTAACTTAATGACTGCTTCTTTGATACTTCTTTCTTTTTCGTCATCTCTTCTTCTCATCGGAGCACCCCTATTGATATTTATATAATAAACGATCATTCATTTATTGTCAAGAGATTATATTGATGCTTTACTTTTGACAAAAAAGTAAATTACTCGAAAAGAATATTGACAATCCGATATATCCCATTTATCATATTGGTATAGTATGATTAAAGTTTTTCGATAAAACTATTTATTATACTAAAAACATATTTTTTTCAAGGAGGATTAGAATTGAAGAAAATTATCATTATAACCATAATTTTGGGTTTTTTATTTTTTTCGGGTCTTTCTGCAGTATTTATTCATTCCCAGCCGCTTTCCCCTTCTCAAACAGTTCAAGCTGCTGCCAAAGAACCAACTGCTAAAAACGCTCCAAAATTTGGAGGCAATATTACAATTGCCGAAAGCACGGATCCGTTGGTATTAAACCCACTCTATGTGGTGGACCAGGTAACTTTCGATGTGCAGCAGGCACTGTATTGCCCATTCTTTGAAATTGTCGGCGGCAAGATATTCTATGGTAACGGGCTTCTGAAAAGTATTACCGCAAACCGTGACAATTCCGTATACATATTGAAATTAAAACCCAATTTGAAATGGCATGACGGAAAACCGATCACTGCAGATGATATCGTTTTTACAATGAATGTATTGGTTGACAAAAGCCAAAATGTCCCCTACCAGAGCTATGGCATCATTGATGGAAAGACCGTCAAAGCTGCCAAGGTTGATAATTTAACGGCAACCATTACCCTTCCCAAACCTTCGGCTGCTTTTTTAGGAGGACTGTCCCAAATCTATGCAATTCCAAAACATATTTATGAGAATGAACCCAACATCGGCAAAAGCACCAAAAATAATGTTCCGATAGGCTCCGGCCCTTTCAAATTCAAAGAATACAAACCCGGTCAATATGTGGTTTTGGAAAGATTCAATGATTACTTTGATGGTAAACCATATCTCGATACGCTAACCTTCAAGATCATTAAGGATGCAAACTCTGCCAACGCTTCGCTCCTCAGTGGCGATATTAATGCCAGACTTATCAGCAGCGAGGATTACGATATCATCAATAAATCCGGCAAGGTCATTATTAATAAATACAACTCGGGCCGTGTGAACGCCATGAGCTTCAATACCAATAATGATGTGCTGAAAGATGAAAATTTCAGACTGGCTATAGCTTATGCGCTGAACAAGAAGGAACTGGTTAATTTCGCCTATCTTTCCAGTGATTTTGCCAGCCCTGCTTATTCAATCCTTACTCCGGATACTCTCTTTTATAAATCGGATTTGGCAAAGCACGATAACGATTTGCAAAGGGCTAAAAGCTTACTGGCGGCCTCCCATAAAAAAAATATCCAACTCAAATTGTTATATATCTCTACCAATAAAGTGATGGACGGCGAAGCCAATTATATCCGAGAGAAATTAGCGGCTGTGGGAATCGAAGTGAATCTAACCCCGTTAGATGAAGCCACTTATAAAAACAAGATCAAAATCGTCAATAATAAAGATTATGATTTGGTCCTCCATTTTTATACACTGGGTGAAGAGCCTGACCTTTACAAGGATATTGCATCCAGCGGCTCCAGATCAAATTATTCCCACTTCCGTGATGAAGAATTAGATGACCTATGGACAAAAGGAGCCATTGAGCCAAATAGTTCCAAAAGAACTGCCCTATATGGGAAAATTCAGCAAATCATCAACGACCGGATGTACGTTTACCCAATTGCCTATTCGAAAGGTTTTTACGCAGCAAGCAGCAATTATGGCGGCTTTGATAAGGCCATCCTCAAAACGATTTATTACGACTACGCAAAGATTTACCGTAAATAAAAAATATCGAAATTAGGTGAAATAAGCATGACGGAAATTATCATTTCCGTCATGCTTCCAATTTATGAAAAGAATCCTCAATCGTTTGATCCAATCGGTCTTGATCATGTTCTTGGTTTCCATTTTTTGCTTTTTGCTTATCAAGTTATCACCCGGAGATCCGGTGCTCAGTTATGTCCAACCAAATATGAGCGAAGAATATATAGCTCAAATCAGAGCGAGCCTCGGTCTTACCAAACCGCTATACCAGCAATATCTGATATGGCTGCATCACATTCTGAGCGGCAATTTCGGTTATTCTCTGGTGAATAACCGTCCCGTACTATGGCAAATACTGGAGAGATTGCCTGCCAGTATTCTGCTGATGGGGACATCGTTCGTGCTGTCCATTCTGATCGCCATTCCTTTGGGACTTTTTAGCGGCAGATATCGAAATCGTTTGGCTGATAAAATCATCAGCTTCTTTTCATTTATCAGTATATCCATCCCCACTTTTTGGTTTGCAATTATTCTGATTTATCTGTTCTCCGTCCACTTAAAATGGCTACCCAGTATTGGAATGTATTCTGAATCCAATAGCTCTTTTTTCGATTTGATAAAACATCTGATTCTGCCATGTACGGTCATAACATTGAGCAATGTAGCAGTTTATACCCGTTACATCCGCTCGAGTACAATTACCCAATTATCAGCAGATTATTGCATGGTACAAACCGCCTATGGAATGTCCGAGTTTACCATTTTATTTAAACATGTTTTAAAAAACGCCATTTTGCCGGTGATTACGATTCTGGGAATGTCGTTGCAAAATATCGTATCAGGCGCCATTATCTCTGAAACTGTTTTCGCCTGGCCAGGCATGGGGCAACTCGCCGTCAATTCCGTGATGACTTTTGACTATCCTCTAATTATGGCCATCACTCTGTTTACAGCTCTTTTAATTATTGTAGGAAACTTCATTGCCGATTTGCTGTATAGTGTTGCCGACCCCAGGATCAAAAGCATTCAATAATATGAGAGGCTGTTCATGAATTCAAATTTATCCAGAAATCTTAAACAAGCTTTTCGTTCCAATAAGCTTGCACTGGCAGGATTATTGATCATTTCATTACTGTCGTTATCTTCGATATTTGCCTTTTTGGATCCAATCGACCCCAACCAATTAAGCGTAAATGGCAGATTGCTTCCGCCGGGTTTGAGCCACTTCTTCGGAACGGATGATATGGGCCGGGATTATTTTACCCGATGCCTGTATGGCGGAAGAGCATCCCTGTTAGTCGGATTCCTGTCGATGATTTTATCAACAGCCATCGGAGTTATTGTGGGCGCTATCAGCGGGTATTTCGGCGGAATCATCGACTCTGTTCTGATGAGACTGGTCGACACCCTCATGTCATTGCCTACGTTCTTAGTCATGCTGGTGATGAATGCCTATCTAAAACCAGAAATCCAAAATGTAATCATCATTATTGGACTGCTGACGTGGATGAATATCGCCCGGATCGTCAGAGCCGAAGCTATCTCCATGAAAGAGCGGGAATTCGTCGTTTATTCCAAAATATCCGGTCAAAAGAATTGGAATATTATCCTCCAGGATATTATTCCCAATATTATGCCCACGATTATCGTTTCAGCTACATTGAATATCGCATCCGCCATCCTGATGGAGTCGGCATTAAGCTTCTTCGGTATGGGCGTCCGGCCCCCGACGGCATCTTGGGGAAGTATGCTCAATAATTCCCAGGGCTATATTGTAAATGCTCCCTTTTTGGCTATATTCCCGGGAACATTGATCCTGCTGACTGTTCTCAGTTTCAATTATATCGGAGAAGTGATTCGCAGAATATTTGAGCCTAAATAATCCGCTGGAGAATATTGTTATGAAGGTTATATTGAATGTAAAAAATTTAGAAACCTCTTTTTATACCGCTGAAGGCGAACTAAAGGCCGTCCGTGGGGTGAATTTCCACTTAAATGAAGGTGAAATTTTTGGAATTGTAGGCGAATCCGGCTCCGGAAAAAGCGTTGCCACCAAATCCATTTTAGCGCTGGGGCCTAGTAACTGTAAAATAAAAAACGGCGAAGTTATTTTTGAAGGCCAAAATATTCTTACAAAATCCCGTAAGGAACTCATGAACATTCGCGGCAATAAAATCGCGATCATTTTTCAAGATTCCCTGTCGGCCCTCAATCCGGTTTATCCAATCGGCGACAAGCTGGTAGAGGTGATCCGGCGTCATAACAAGCTTTCAAAGCGAAAAGCTGCAGCAAAAGCCGTTGATTTGCTTAATATGGTGGGTATTCCCGATGCCAAGCAACGAATGAAAAGTTACCCCCATGAACTGAGCGGTGGGATGCGTCAAAGGGTTATGATCGCCACTGCGATTAGTTCGAAACCGCAAATTATTATCGCCGATGAACCGACAACCGCCCTTGATGTTACGATTCAGGCCCAAATTTTGCATCTCTTAAAAAACCTTCAGCAGCAAACGAAAACCGCCATTATTCTCATAACCCACGATCTGAGCGTAGTCGCTCAGATGTGTTCCCGGGTTGCCATCATGTGTGGCGGACTGATTGTTGAAGAAGGCAGCGTTTTTGATATTTTTGACCGGCCCCTTCATCCTTATACCAAAGCGTTGCTGAATTCCCTGCCGAATGAAGGCAATCAAAGATTGGTTCAGCTGCCGGATAACAACGGGAGCGTTTTCAATGATGCTCTTTGCCCATTTTTCAACCGTTGTCCCTGCCCGATCAAAGAATGTGCTGAAAAATTACCGGAATTCTATGATGATAACCAAGTCCATAAAGTAAGATGTTTTCTTAAGGAGAACCAATAATCCATGAAAGAAAAGATAATAAATGTCCGGAATTTAAAGTTATACTTTCAACAAAAATCCAATGGTTTTCATTTCCAGAGCAATCCTCTCAAAGCGGTTGACGATGTCTCTTTCTCCATCATTCGGGGTGAAACCTTTGGTTTAGTTGGTGAATCCGGTTCAGGCAAATCAAGCGTCGGCAAAAGTATTTTGCGCCAGTATGAATTAACCGGGGGCAATATATTCTTCGACGAAGTCGAAATAGGACATCTGGGTGAAAAAGAATTAATGCCTTTCCGGAAAAAAATGCAGTCGATTTTTCAGGATCCATACTCTTCGCTGAATCCTGCCAAAACGGTTCTGGAAATCGTTAGTGAGCCGATGCAGATCCACAATATGTTCACCAAGCAGGAAAGAACAGAACGGGCCGCCGAAATGCTTGAACTTGTCGGACTCAAGCGGAAGGACTTGAGTAAATACCCCCATGAATTCAGCGGCGGGCAGCGGCAACGGATTTCGATAGCCCGCGCTTTATCGGTCAATCCATCCTTCGTTTTGTGCGATGAACCGGTTTCAGCTTTAGATGTCTCCATGCAAGCCCAAATTGTGAATATGCTTGAGGATTTCCAAAGCGAACTGGGCCTGACCTATCTTTTCATATCCCACCAGTTATCCGTGGTGAAACATATCTGTAATACGATCGGCGTGATGTATTTGGGGAATTTATTGGAAATCGCTTCTTCAAACCAACTCTACACCAATCCTTTGCATCCCTATACCAAGATGCTGATATCTTCCATTTTAATTCCCGATCCCAAAATCCCTAATTTAGATCAGATCATTCCTGATTTGGGTGTGCAAACCAGAGTCGATTTCGGATGCAAATTTAGAACCCGCTGCCCCTATGCCATCCAAAAGTGTAGTGAATCCCTTCCCCCGCTTTTAGAAGTGGAAACGGGACACTCAGTAGCTTGTCATTTATACCAAAATTAACTGGCAAAGAACCTCAATCAAATTTTCTCTTCTCTTCAAAACAGAACAATATTAAAAAATAGTAGGTACCATTCCCCCATCCATACGGATTGGAGAACCTTTCAATGCGGATGCATAAGGACTACATACAAATGCAACGAGTCTACCGATTTCAATTGGCTTGATAAATCGCTGGATTTCAGATTGAGGCAGGTTTGTCGTCATGAATTTTTTCTCCTTTTCTAAAAAAGTCATATTTTCATTCGAGTACATATTCTCAATGATTTGATGCACTTTTTCAGAGAGTGTTGGTCCCGGCATGATCGAATTGACTGTAACTTCTGTTCCTATTGTTAATTTTGATAAGCTTTTTGACAGCGATAATAACATTGATTTTGTCATACAATACTGAGGCATTTGTCCTGAAGGCATAATGGCTTCTTCACTGGCAATAAAGATAATACGGCCCCAACCGTTTTTCAACATTTTAGGTAAATAAAATTTTGATAATCCATTGGCAGCAAGAACATTGGTACGGAAGTATCTTTCCCATACTTCATCGTCAATATCCTGATATTGCATAATTTCATAAATACCCATATTGTTAACTAGAATATCGATATCGGGATATTTTTCAAATAGAGTTTCTCTTGATTGAACATCCACCAGATCCGCTGTAGCATTTTGAGGAAAGGTAGCCGGGAAATTTGATTGGATTTCATTCACAATTCGCTCTACTTCTCGATCATTTCGTCCATTAATCAATACATTTACGCCCTCTTTGGCAAGTTCAACGGCAATCGCTTTTCCTATTCCTTTGGTTGATCCTGTAACTAAAGCGGTCTTATTGTTTAATCCCATATCCATAATCCATTTCCCCTTTTTAATTTACTCATCGTGATTATATAAAAGTTAATAAAAACCAACGTTCCTATCAGCATTTATCAGGTTTTGAGAGATTCCAAAATAGTACGGATATTTTTCATTTTATCCAATGGGTACCTAGATGTTCAGTACGCCAATTTGCAGGAGTGTCACCTTCCCAAAAACTGAAGGCGCGGTAAAACGAGTTCTGATCTTCATATCCAATCAGGAAAGCCACTTCTTTAATATCGAGCGAGGGATCGGTCAAATACTCCCGTGCCCGCTCATGTCGGACTTGTGTCAACAGATGCTTGAAGTTCGTACCTGCGGCAGTAAGACGGCGTTGCAAGGTACGATCGCTCATTCCCAATTCGCCCGCGACAGTCCCAATATCGGGGCGTCCTCCTGTTAGGCTCCGTTTTATGATCCACTTGACCATCTCTGTTATTGAGCGGCTGTGTTGCTGCTCATCCAAGGATTGGTCCATAACGGGAGTGAGAATCTCCAGCAACTCTGCGTTATATGAGACAAAGGGTCGGTCCAGATCTCCTTGATGGAGCGTTAACCGGTTACAATTTGCATCGGTCCGGATACGGCAGCCGAAGTAAGATTCGAGTGCCTGTATATCTCCCATTGAGTGGGAAAATTCAACGAAGCTTGCTGTCAAAGGTTGACCTGTGCCCCGGCGCCCCAGCTCCAAAAGAAAAGCCAGTGTGATACCTTCCAGCATTGGGGGACCGGATTGCTCGGTATCTAACCAGTTTAGTTCGATTGCACAGTGCTCACCTTCCTCGGTGATGTGTAAACTTTCAGGAGGGCACAGTCGTTTGTAGCGGGCCATCCGCCTCAGGGCATCGCGGTAGTCACGTGCATGGTAAGTCGCTAAAACGGCTGCCGGGTAATGTGCCGTTTCGAAGACGGTCGTAAGCCTGAGAATTCCTTGGGCAACGTCATCCATCAGATCGGAATAAGCCTGCCAGATTGCAAAATATTCGGCGGTGGTGACAACTGGTTCAGTAATGATGGTGAGTGGTAGTCGTGCCATTCGAACCACGTCCTGGGCGGAAATTCCTAATTGACGTAACCCCGCCCAAAATCCCGCCGGGATTTTAACACGAGTATGAGTCGCCATATCAATGAGCCCTCCTTTTGCTATCAACATCTGGTTTTGGTTGTGATTGCGTCCTGCCTTGTTGGGGGGACTGTCACCATTATACCCATCCAATGTCCCTCTGTAACCAGCAAATGGCGACAATTCACTTGCCAATTCCGTCAAATTCGTCGTAAGCGTCAAAGAACCCTTCACGTCTTATCTATTGACAAATCGTATCCGCTTACGAAACCATAAAAAATTTTTTCGCGCATAAACCCTTTCCCTACAAGACTTTGAAGCGTAGGGCTAAAGATTGTCAGGGGATAACTATAAAACAAATTTTGATTCCCGTACGATTAGACCACGAAAAATACAAAATTAGAACCCCACTGCTACGGTCATCCTCTTTTCGTGCCCTTTCGTGGGTTTCATGGTTCATCGTCGGATCAGGATTTCATGGATTCATTCTTTTATCACAAAAATCATTCTTTCTGTCTCCAAATGTTACAAAGGCTCTATGCGAGGAATATGGAAGATGTGGGATGGAGTAAGCTGATTTTCTTTAACTCCTTAATTGAAAACCAACCGCTCATTATCTGTAGCCGTACCATCTTTACGGAAATAATTTGAGAACCCGTTTCAGCCAATGGAGCATAACGACAAAGACGGCCACCAGCAAAAGATTGGTCATCATCACCGCATACATCGTACCGGTAATTCCAAAGTATCGGGTAAAGTGATATTGGATGAGGAGGGCGACGGGAATGGTGAAGATCAGCGGAATGAGGCAGAATTTAGCGCCTTGGTTTCCTTCCATCGTAAAAATGGAGTTATAGATTTGAAATATCGCATAAAATCCAATTGCCGAAGCAGTTAATAAAATATAGCCCGGATTGAGAGGATATTCCTTTCCGGATAACAAAACGACCACCGTAGTGAACCCTGCTGTCAGCAAAACAATGATTAACCATAGAAGCGGAACGAATCGTTGAATGGTATGAAAAAGCCGGTTTTTATTTGCTCTGGAAATCGCAGGCAAGAACACAACCGCAAAGACTTCATAAAACATAATTGAAAACAAGCCCCGTACAAAGCCTTGATAAATGGAGTATATCCCCAAATCCCTGCCCGGGTAAAAGTAATTGACAATAAAAAAGTCACTGGAACTGATCAGGATGATCAGCAAATTATTAAGCATATTCAAAGAACCATAATGATATATCTGTTTAAAAGCCGATCCGGACAGGGAAAAAGAATGGAAATCGCTTTTATAGAGCGCCGCCATGACAAACAGGACTTGGGCTGCAAAAAATGCATAAAAGTAATGATCGAAATCCATCGTTTGGAAATAATACCAAAACAGGAACAGTAAAAAGAAAATGAAACTGCCGGCCACTTTCAAGCGGGCTAATGCAAGATATTTTTTTTGGCCGCGCATAAAAGATTCGCTTAAAATGTATAAGTCCAGAACTATCGTAGCCAAGATTCCCATTTGCCAGATGGGAATCCCAATTTTAACGGTGTTTTTGACGAAAATACCTATCTGAAAATAGAATAGCGAAAAGAGCCCCATCAAAATGAAGTTTCCAATCAAAGCCGCAGTTTTAAGCCGGTCATTTTGGCGGGGAAGGCTGTCAGGCAAGTATTTGTACATGGAGGAGTTGATCCCAACCATCATTGGCAGCAACAGTATATTGGAGATATTGTTGACCAGATTGATTTCTCCATATCCGGAGGGGCAAAGCAACTGTGCTGCCAAGATGGAAATTACCGCTGTAAATACACAACCGATTACCTTATATAGAAAAACCATCCCCAAATCGTTCATGAATTCTTTGATGGATTTCCCCTGGGAACTTTCCAATCTTGAGAGTACCCAATTTCTGGAAAGCATCCAATCCATAAAACGATTTTGCAGCCAGATGAAGTAGCTTCGAAATTTATTGACCCATTTAGCCGTCATCGAAAATCAATGAACCTTTCAAGATACATTTTAGCCAGCATAGCGCGTAAAACCAAATGGGTCCTCATATCCCCCCGGCACTTTTTAATCATATATTTTAAATTCTTTCGGGAGTCCCTAAATTGTTCTTTGGTGTTGCTCGGGTGGGACAGGTGATAATTTAAAATAGCCGATATTTGAAAACGAACCCCGTTCTTATGAAGGCGGTATCCAAGTTCAAGATCTTCATGGCCCCAGCCGCGGAATTTTTCATCGAAACAACCCGCTGCGATTAAGTCCTTTCTGGGTACGGAAACATTACCGGTAAAAAAAGCCATCCATCCTAGCGAACCCCCGGGTTGAAACAAAAAGCGACGCCGGATTTTCGGAACGGATTCTTTAGCTACAATTGCTTTATCAATAATTTGCCGGTAACGCTGAGTTTGATCCGTAACGAAAAACAGGTTTTGGATTTCATTGTCGGTTAGATAAACATCCCGCCGCTGTCCCAGCAATACACAGGGTTCCTTTTGCCCTTCCAAATGCTGCTTGATAAAATCTTCACCAGGTATCCGGTCATCATCCAAAAAAATGATTACCTTGCCCCGGGCAAGTTTAATCCCTAAATTTCGGGCGGCGGAACGTCCGTTATTCCTCATGCAAATGATTTGTAAGGGGTTAAATGAAAACTGATAGGCTCCAAAACTGTCGATGGTTTCCGGACAACACCCGTCAAAAACGATGATGACTTCAATTTCATCGGTCATTTGGTTTTCTAAAAATTTCAAAACCAACCGTAACCGGGCTAGTTTATCTTTGGTCGGGATGATAATACTGGCTTTGATGTTAGCCATTGAACCGCTCCTGACAATGTTCGATCATATCTTGCAACAAAAATCCGGTATTTCTGACCACCCGGATGACAATCAACGACAATCGGGTAATATAGTCCCCTTGGGTTTTGGCATAAAAATATTGATAATTATTTAATTCCTCTTCCTTGTAATTCTTGGACTTCGAGTGTACGATGTGATAATTGATGATCCGGGATTTTTTAATGAGCTTGATCTTCTTTTTTAAAAACCGGTAGCCCAAATCACTGTCTTCCCATCCCCAACCGATAAAATTTTCATCAAACATGCCGACTTCCATCATATCCTGTTTGTGAACGGATAAGTTGGAGGTCACACAGGCAAGCCAGGGAACCGGACTCACCCAAGGCAATAAATATATCCTATTTTTCAGCCAAGTTAGATCGCGCTTCGCCGAGGTTATAACGCTTCCCATTCGACGGCGAAATTCCTCAATATCGCCCAACTTGCCAATGGTTTCCTCGGCTAAAAATATTTGCATCCTTTTGCCTAAAACCATACAACGCTGCTGCTGATGGGCCAAAACATGATCTTGAATAAAATGAGGCCCGGGGATACGATCGTCATCCATAAAAATCAGAATTTCACCGGATGCCTTTCTGATTCCATGATTCCTGGCTGCGGCCCGGCCAGTATTTTGGTGGAGAACGATCAAAACGGGCCTAAAGGGTAAATTAATTTTATGAAACGCCGCTACATCCTCTCGATTGTAACCATCCATGACTACAATGACTTCATGGTTTTGGTTGACTTGGAATGATAATGCGTATAAAACCAGCCGCAACCGGGATATTTTATTTCGGGTCGGAATAATGATTGAAACTTCCAATGGGTTCAAATCAATCATTCCCTTCTTTTCTATGACCTAGTAGAGCGTATCATAAATAAACAGTAATCAGAAATGGGAAAGATACGCTCTACTTAAGTAAAACGTTTACAATCATTGAGTACTTATTTAGAGAACGTTTTACTCATGATTCCGGCGAAGTATGAATTAGGGAAGTGAAAAAAACACTTTCACTGCTCCGTTGAATTCATCCATTTATCAAACGGCAGGCAATTGATAATTATCAATAGGATAAAGTGGATTGCCATAAAAACAATTAATTCATTCAAGCTTGGGACATGGCCGATGATCACCTGGATGTGAGGAATTGTGCCCACAGTTTTGGCATAGTCCAAGCGGTTGGTGACGAACCACATCAGGTCTAAAAATCCGGAAAAAATCAAAATCATACCGTTTAAGCCGGTTTTTAAACATTTACCCGGCGATCCGCCCCCCAAACGGTATGCCAAACAGATGGCCATAATCAATCCGGGATATAAAAAGTTGAATTCCAATGAATAATACGGGTCCATTTTTCCCTGGCAGGCCAGGTAGGTCATTTTCGGGGAAAAAAAACCCAGATATATTATGAACGGCACCGTCAACAGCAGATAACGGGATTTCATTTTATTGGGAAAAAGACTGATGGCTAACAAAAAAATAATGAATAGGATGATTTGAATGATATATTGAATCAAGGTGGCTTTTTCCCGGTGATGGGGAAAAGCCACCCAGCTTAGAAAAAAACCGATGGCGCCGGCTGCCAGAAAAAACAGCCACAAATACTTTGAAAAACCATATTTTTGCTTTAATTGATCCATCAACCCTTACCCAACTTTCTCTTTTTCAATAATAAAGTTTTCCATCACCAAGTAATCGATTCCGGTGGACTCAAAACACGTATACGCTTCCCCCGGCGTGCAAACAATCGGTTCACCCATGACATTAAATGAAGTATTGACGACTACGGGAACCGAGGTGAGTTCCTGGAACTTCTTGATTAATTTCCAATATCTTGGGCTTTGATGCTTATTGACGGTTTGAAAACGGGCGGTACCGTCAACATGGGTTATGGCGGGGACGGTTTTCTGCTTGTCCTTTTTTACGTCGACTACAAAAAGCATATAGGGAGAAGGCCGATCACAATCAAAGTATTCGGAAGCGTACTCTTCAAGGACGGAAGGCGCAAAAGGCCGGAAACCTTCACGATGTTTAACTTTTAAATTGAGGATATCCTGCATATCGGGGCGGCGCGGATCCGCCAGAATACTGCGGGCGCCCAAAGCTCTCGGACCCAGCTCCATCCGTCCCTGAAACCAGCCGATAACATTGCCGTCCGCAATTAATTTGGCGGCATTGACCAGCAATTCATCTTCCTTTTCAAAGTATTGGTATTGAATACCGTTATTGTCCAGAAATATTCGGATCTCTTCGTTACCAAATTGGGGACCTAAATAGGCGGTATTGAATACAAAATTGCGGGGCTGATTCAAAATGGAATTGTAAATATAATAGGCGCTTCCGATACAGGTGCCCGCATCATTGGCGGCGGGTTGGACGAAAATATCTTTAAACGGTCCTTCTTTCAGCAATTTTCCATTCATCACCGAGTTCAATGCGGTGCCGCCGGCAATACATAAATAATCCTTCTTGGTTTCCCTGTGGATATATTCCGCAATATGCATCGCCACATCTTCAAGCCTTTTTTGAAAGGCCCAGGCTATATTTTGATGCCCTTCGGTGATGGGTTCATCTTTTTGGCGAATGGGACCGAAAGTTTCAATAAATTTCCGGGATACCCATGGATCGCGGACTCCTTTATCGTAATTAAAATAACTCAAATCAACCGAATATTCCCCACCGGGTTTTAATTGAATGATTTCTTTGACTACATCATAATAATGATCTTCCATCCCGTAAGATTTTAAGGACATCAATTTATATTCGTCGCTATTGGGTGTAAAGCCGAGATAATGAGTGATTGCCACAAATATGTAGCCAAGGGAATGCGGAAAATTGATTTCTTTAATGGTTTTGATGGTATTGCCTTCGCCAACGGAAATCGTGGTACTGGCTATTTCGCCACTGCCATCCATCGTTAGAATAGCGGCTTCCTGAAAGGGCGAAACCAAAAAGGCGCTAGCGGCATGGCATACAGGGTGCTTGACCCGGTAAAACTTGAAAGGTTTTTGGCGGTCTTGTAACTGGGCGGCGAAATGTTCCTTAAAAAGTCTTTTCGCGTACACCATATGGATCCATTCGCCGGAATATGTATGATAGATGTGCGGCGATTTCGGCAAATTCTTAATCACTTGAGCTATCCGCAGATGGAATTTATGAAACGGTTGCCAGTGAAAACCGACATAATCAACTTCATTGATGGTAATTCCCGCCTCCTTGAGGCAATACTCGATGGAACGCGCAGGGAAATCCCCGGTATGTTTTTCCCTGGTAAACCTTTCTTCCTGCGCATAGGCAACCAGTTGGCCGTCTTTTATCAAACAAGCGGCGGCATTAAAAACATAACAATTATAAGCAAGGATATACATGGCAATACCTCCCCAAAATTGTTAAAAGTCTGAAGTCGAACCAAGATAGCATTAACTGGAGCAATTCAAGGAGTGGATTAAATTTCCAATTAATGTTTTTTATTATATACCTAATATTATCTGTTTTCAAGTATATAGTTAATATAAAGAATTTAAATATTAATCATGGTTATATTAATATATTTTAATGCTGAACGATAGTTTATAAAATAAAAGACAAAAAATAACCCTCTATAGAGGGCCTTAGAAAATAGGAATATGTATATGAAGATGTAGATGATATTATCAAAGAAGGAAACAAACGGCCTATTAAGGATTTAGCGAAGAAATATGGAAAGAATCCGGGATGGGCTGGTAAAACAATTTACTTCATTCATCGGTTTATCTGAGCCGTATTTTTACAGCGCCAGAGTCTTAAGATATCATTTTTAAAGGCAAGCAATTGATTCCAATGGGGCTGTTGCAAAAATATTTAAAGTCAACGAGATATACAATATACGAATGAATATGCCATTTGCAACAGTCCCATCAACCAAGGGGCCTGCTTCGTAAATGGTGATTCTTCACCATTAGCACTTCATTTCAGTCAGCTTGTATAATGTGAATGACATAACTAACCCATATATCATGGATGCTAGCCAAAGTAAAAATGATGCTAGAGGCGGCATGTTGGTAAATAGAGCCATTCGATAATAGTTTCCTAACCCTACAAAAGAAACGAAAACCATTGCTCCAAAAAAAATCCCTTTGATCATTATATATTTTTGAGCAGTCGCATGAATAAAATAGGCGAACATGACCCCTAATGCTCCACCGATTCCTAAATGAACAACTGATCCCATAATAAAAGCCAAAGCCCCTGGGCACTCTTTAGATAGGATAAATACTTGAGCCAAGTTATCAAAGGTTCGGTCGGTCATGCCAATCCATCGAAAAACCAGTCCTAGAACCAAACAAGTTGCTGAGCCTGCTATACCTGAAATTATGCCTGCTAAAGTGGTATCCATATATATATACTCTGCTTTTCCATAATTATTCATTCTATATATTTATATATTTGAATTAAATTTCTTTAGAAAAAGTCGGGCCTAAAAAAGTTAATAGAGACAGGATTCACTGGATTTACAGGATTAAGACCTGGTAAAATTGGGCTGCAAAAATAGATAATTCATAAGGCTTTAAAAAAATCCTGTAAATTCACAAAACCATGTTAATCCTATCTCAATGAATTAAGATTAACTCATTAAAACTTAAGTTTTGATAATCTTTCATTGATTTCCTCTTGTATCTAGAAAACTAAATATCAAAACAAACAAATATGATTCTCCAGGTTAACCCTATCATGTCTCACAGGGTCAATGCCCCTACAGTCCTTCGTTCAACCTTGGAGATATATAAGTGGAGGGCGAAATTGCTGTCAAACAGGGTCATGCCCTCATGGATTTACCTATGCTCCTCCACTTAAAGACTTTAAGCAGCGATTTGCATTTGTCTATAAGAACCTAAAACCTTTATTGAATCATAGAGTTCTTTATGCTTAATTAGACTAATCATGATTCTAATTAGCTTGATAGCAATTACAATCAAAGCCTGTTTCTTTTTTAGCGGGTTTGATTGACGCTTCGTCAGATAGTTATACAGCTGTTTAAACTCTTGGTTATGAGCGACCATCACAAATGCTACTTGGTATAAGTAACTCCGTAAAGCAAACCGTCCTCGCTTAGAAATAATCCGTCGACTTTGGTGCTTACCGGAACTATCTTCTACTAAATTAAAACCAGCTAATTTTCGAATCTGTTTCCAGTGAGTAAATCGATTGGGATCGCCTACTTCAGCTAGGATTCCAGCAGCGGTTACCACTCCGAGGCCGGGTATACTTAAGATATATTGACTAATACCGGTGGCTTTAAGTTGTTTTTCCATCTCGGCTTCAATGCTGTTTATTTGCTCTACGAGTAAGTGTAATTCTTGAACTAAAAGTTTTAATTTAAGCCTTATTGCTTTATTGGCCGGAACCCCAATCGAATCACAAGCTGCTTTGTACAGTAGTTCCGCCCGCTTTTTTCCAACGCCTTTTTTAACTGCTTTTTTAAACTCGGTTACTATGCCGTGAACTCCTAATACTTTTAAGTCTTCTGGCATGGGGCAATTCGTCAATATCTGTAAGGATGCTTTACCGGTTAGTTCTTTAAAAACTGTTTCATATTCCGGAAAGTATTCATCAACTACTGCGTGGACATTGTTCAGAACCGCATTTTCTTTTTCTTTTAGTTGGTTTCGGTTAACACTTAATGTCCGAAGTTCACTCCATGGTCCAGTCGGCTGATAGATCTCGAAAAAACGGCCTTCAATTACCAGCTTGCCAATAACCTTGGGATCTTTGAAATCGTTTTTAGATGGGCTGTTATCATCAAATTCTTTGGACTTCTTTACATGGTATGGATTGACTAGAACTACGGTATATCCTTCCTGGGTTAAATACCAGGTTAATGCTTTCCAATAATGGCCAGTGGGTTCTAAGCCAAAGATTATTTCTTTACAGTTATTTGATTCTTTAATTTGTTCCAGTTTTGCATAAGGTTGTACCGTTATGGAGCATGGGTTGTATACCGTGTTTTTCTTTTGCAATATCTATTCCGGTTACCATTGTCCCTTCTTTTATCATCCTCAACTTTTCATTTTGATTCATTTTGAGAACCTCCTGTTTGTTTTGGTGTTTGGTCACACCTCAAGCTTAACAGGTGGTTCTCTTTTTTTCAAAATCTTTTTTGCTTTGTTACAGGACTGCTGTTTAAGTTCTTTTCACTTGGGTTTGCGTTCATAGTCGAGCATTCAAAAATTTATTCATCTATAGATGTTTTTAAATTAACCAATTATATAAATTTAATTCTTAAGAGGAAAGTTCCGACGAAGAAATGGTTGAACAATCATCTGCATTGTGAAACCAAATAAGTAAACATAGCGCCCCATCCTCCCCGCCCTCCCGCTCCAAACCCGATTTTAGACAACAAAAAAAGCCTACTGGAATAGGCTTCATTTCGCTTTGGTAGTCTTAAGCGCTCTAACCTTATCCATGTCCGTAAAAAAAAACGCTGTAAAAATAAAGTCAACTGTTTCAATTAATTCTAAAGATGCTTCCGGATGGTAGTCAAGTATTAACGGCCCAAATTCTCGCGGGCTTGTTTCATTACTTGATCCGCTGGTAGGCACTGCACTTTGTCCTCCTCAATTTCTTGCCATCTCCAGTCAGCCTCATCCAACCAAGCTTTCTCAACCTCGGGATTTATAAAATGCCCAACGCTGTAACGTTGCATCAGAATTATACGCTCTTCAATGGGGAGATCCAGCGCCTGCTTGGTCAAAGTGGTAAAAACCTGGGATAAATTTGACAACAACGAAAAGATGCTTTGCTACTCTTTGAAATCAAATGTATGAGATTTGCTTCAATACCGTTAGACTTGATTGGGCGCTCTTGAAAGTCATGAGTTTTAATTAAAACACTGATCAGGATTTTTGTATACATCATAGAAAATAATTCCATATCAGTATTCTTAATTGAAGAGGTGACGGATTCATGGGACTTAAATGGTTTACAAGCATAAAAACCAATCAAGTTATTGCTTTTTTAAAAGGTCTTCTTTCTCTCGTAGTCATTATTGCGCCTTGTTGGTATTTTGGTTATCATGGAAAAACGACAGAAATGGGTATTTCAATAGTTGCTGGTGCTCTTGCCGCTACCTTTATAAACTTGGACAAAGTTTATCGCGTTAAAGGGGCAGGCTTCGAAGCTGAAATGTATAAAGCTGTCGAGGATATTTTACGCTACAATTGATACAGTGAAAGATATAACAAGTTCCTTGGTTTATTCCACTTTTTCAATCCTTGTTGGAAATGGATTTTTTAGTAGCAGAGACGAGGAAACCAAATATGAACTTTCTCAAAAATTAGATGATCTTATTGCTTTTTAGATATCAATGATGACGAAATAAAGCAGATAAAAAGTACTTTTAACAAAGCATTAATTGAAGAGTTCTTCAACATGATTGATAATGAAGAAATATTAAAAATGGTTTTTAAATAGAAGAAAAAATTAATAAAATGGAACATAAGATTATTCAAATCAATACATCTAAACAAGTAGCCGCAACAAAGCAAACAAGCAATTACGAAGAATACAATTCAAGTCTTGATAAATTTAAGGATTTTCTTCGTCTACTATGTCACTGCTTTATTTGGGGTAGGTATTTTACTTTTTGCGTTCATTCGTCAACTTTTCAATTGTTATTAACTCAACTTTCGCACTTTGAAAACCGAATAAAAACGACATGGCACTTAAGATTTAAGCGAAAATGAACAGGAGTTGACAAATCCAGAAATAATGTAAAAACACCTCTCCATTTGGTATAGTGAATTTGCGAAAAAGCACTATCCATCACAAAGAAGAGGTGGTCTCCTCCATGATAGAACAAAAAGGCCTAATTAATCAACTACCTGGTGAAGTTCAAACGGCATTTGATGAGCTTCAAATCACACAGTGCCTAAGAAAATCCGGATTTAAAAAGAAATTTGGTTTTCCCTGTTCGAAGTTATTTCAACTCGTTTTTGGGTTGGTTTTTTACCATAAAAACTGGTTTCAATTGCTTCAAAGCAATAAAAGCCAATCTCTACCCGGAAAAGACGCGGTTTACTGCTTTCTAAATCATTACGGTTATGCCTGGCGACACTTTCTATCACTTTTAAGTTCGTCGACTGTCATGAAAGTATATGCTTTAGCTAAAAAGGATGCTTATATATCGTTGACGATTCGATGTTTGATCGTAACCGTAATAAAACAGTGGAACTACTTACCCATTGCTTTGACAATGCTGAAAGTTGTTACTGTAAGGGATTTCGAAGTTGACTTTAGGATGGTCTGATGGAAAAACGTTCATTCCATTGGATTTTGCTTTACTTAGTTCGGCCAATTCTCAAATCAACGGCATATCTGCTGATGTTGAAAAACGTTCTTCAGGCTACAAAGACGAATCGAAGCCTTAAAACCAGCACCGGAACTTATTCCTGAAATGATCAAACATGCTTTGGAACAAGGCGTATCAGCTTCTTATGTATTAATGGACAGTTGGTTCACCTTCGCACCATTAATTCAGGCGATACGTGAGCAAGGCCTTGATGTTATTGGAATGGTCAAAAACTCTAATCCACGGTATCTTGTCAATAAACGGTTGCTATCCGTAAAAGCGCTCTATCAAGCCGCTGGGCCGTTAGTTGGTCAAAAAGGAATGCTACGTACAATTCAAACATATATGATACCAAATATTCAGGTAAAAGTCGTATTTGTAAGACATCGTACTAAAAAGAATGAATGGCTGGCCATTTTAAGAACAGATTGCTCTTTTTCGGAAAAAAAATTATTCGTATTTACAGTATTAGCTGAGATATTGAGACATTTTTCAAATGTCCTCCCTTGCTCCGCTTACAAAAAGAATTTCAAGGCCGTTCCCATGATTTATTAATCAGTTATACGACTATTGTCTTCACACGATATATTCTTTTAGCCTGGCAACAGCGTTGTAATACAGATGAACGAACTTTAAGCGGCTTGTTTATGCATCTGGCCGATGAATTCAATGAGCTTGACTGGGCTGTTGCTTTAACAACTCTTTTAGAATTACTAACGGATATTTCTTCTAATGTTGCCACAAGATCCGTAAATTTATTGATTGTCAACTTCGTAATGGTTTATGGGTTTACCCATGTATATCAAGTGTTATTTACCCAATTCGATCTCGAAAGTTGAGTTATATTATATATTTCTTATTTTACCTCTTCGCGGCGATGGGCAAAAACACTCAATTTATGAAACAAATTTAGCTGCGATTAAAACAAATTATTCCGCTTATTTACAAAGCACTACACTTCCATTTGAACCATCTACCACGACCAGATCTCCATCTTTCAAGCGTGCCGTTGCCACTTTTGTTCCTAAAACAGCAGGAATTGCGTACTCTCTTGCCACAATAGCAGCATGAGAAAGTGGACCACCCGTATCCGATATGATAGCCGCTGCAAGCGCAAACAAAGGCGTCCAGGTCGGATCGGTAAATGAACAGACCAGAATATCTCCCTGTTGCAACTTGCCGAATTCGTCGGGGCGATCAATTACTTTAACAATCCCTTTTGCAATTCCCGGACTACTCGGCAAGCCATGTAATAGATCTCCTGCTTCTCCCGTCTCTTTTTCTACTGAGCTATACCACACCGACTCTGTTTGATGACGACAACTCTTTCTTTTCGATAGCTTTTGTCGGATCAATTCCATAGAACTGCTACCGTTTAATACTGCATATAGTTCAGACAAAGTCAGATACTTCACATCATCCTTGTAATCAAGGTAATATCCTTGAATTAATCTACCTGCTGCTACATGCAATCCTTTCCTTACTGCCACATGACATTCTTCAATCGCATATAAAGTGGCTTCACGTCCTTTATAGGCAGCGCGAAATTGCTCTAAACAGAGTAAATATCCGCGTCTTAAAAAACCAGGTAATTTATGGAGAATCTCTTCTATACGGGCAAAATACTGTTGCTCTGCTTGCCTCATTTTATTTTCATGTACGTTTATATTTTCCGAACGCAACATCACCGACAAAGTGTTTAACAAAAGTTTATGATCTTCTGACCACGATACATTAGCAAATGGCAGATAGGCTTTCATAGTCCGTGCACCATTATCCTTAAGAAATTGCTCCATCTGCTTAACAAAATCCATTCCTTCCTGCGAATTATGTAATTCCGCAACTACTTGATCTATCGGTTCTTTAATTAATATCCGTCTAACTTCCGGTAATCCGTTGGCATATACAGCAAGCTGATATAAAGCTTTTTCAACCAACGCGGTTTTGTAGTCAAGTCCGGCAAGTAAATCATAAATGTTAACTTTCTGCGCAACGCGCGCCAATTGAAGGTAAACTTTCAGTTTATGTCCATAGATAACCATCGGAAAATTGTAAACACGAAAATGAATTTTCCCGTATTCAACCGCCGTATCGTTTGCCCTTTTCAGATATTCCACCAATTGCTGATTTGACAGGGATTCCAGCGGAAGCTTTGTCATATCTTGCAGGATGGTTGCCAACTTTGCCTCATCTTGCACTGCAGTACTGCGAGCGGATGATTTAATTAGCCTCCAGACATTAAAAGGTAGGCCAACTATACGGAAGTTAAGGCGAAACAACTGTTTTCCAAAAGATATTACCCCGTTTTCGTCCATATGCAACATTTGAGAAATTGCTGGCATAGAAATCCCTAGCTCTTGGTAAATTGCATTTTTCACTTCACTTAACGAACTCATTGATTGAAACTCAATTGGATATGGCGGATCGGGAAAATGTTCCTTAAAATATTCCAACGTCTTCTGTTGACCTGTACTATGCTGCCTGTCCGTTTTGACAAATTGTAAATTTGGGTCGACAATGGCTGTAATTGGCCTTGTCTGTAGCAAATACAAATTATCCTCTTCAAACGCCCATTCAATATCTTGAGGATTGTTGTAATATCGCTCGACTTTCATTCCTAAATTCAATAATTGCCTGATTTCACTTTGAGCCAGGCAAAATTGACTGCGTTTGACTTCCGGTACGCATTCCTCATATGTCAGGCCATCTGCTGCGGTGAAGATCTGCGTCTCTTTGCTCCCTAATTTTTGTTCAATTACCAATCTTCCGGACTTTTTACCAATGCAATAACTATCTGGGGTTACTCGCCCCGAAACAATACTTTCGCCAAGACCATAGGATGCATTAATTAGCATTTCGTTTTGCGCTCCGGTTAACGGATTTACCGTAAACAAAACTCCCGCTTTTTTCGCATCTACCATTGCCTGAACTACAACGGCCAAGGCGACGTTTTGGTGTACATAGCCTTTTTGCTCCCGATACGTAATAGCACGTTGCGTCCAGAGAGAAGCCCAACATTTTTTAATATAGATTAAAGTCTCCGATGACCCGCGAATCGCCAAGTATGTCTCTTGTTGACCGGCAAAGCTGGCTTCTGGCAAGTCCTCCGCAGTTGCGGAGGAACGTATGGCGACCCGTTCATATCCTTGACTAACTAGACAAGCATAAGCTTTCTGAATTTTGCAGCGAAGCGCCTCAGGCATAGGCGCTTCTTCAATCAATGTTCGAATTTGCTGCGCCACATCTCCAATCTGCAACTGACTAGTATTTTTCTTAATCATTAACGCCTCAATCTGTGGATACAAATGGGCCATATCTAGATGCATCCGATACGCCTCAGCAGAAACACAAAAACCCGGCGGAACCGGAAAACCGGCATTAAACATCTCACCTAAATTGGCCCCTTTTCCTCCCACCGTTTCAACATCTGCCGCATGTATATCTTTAAACCATACTAACAAAGCAACTCCCCCGTTCACGTTTAATTTTTTTGAAGCCACGTTAGTATCAAACCCAAAAAAGCGACAAAGGACAGACTTAGAAAAATTGCTTGTAATGCCATGCCCATTTTTAGATTGCCGGAGATCCATATTCCTAGTAAGGATACACCCATTGCTCCTCCCAGATTGCGTGACAATTGGATTAATCCTCCCATTGAAGCCCGGTTAGAAACATCCGAGAGCCTTTGTGCGCTACTCAAATAAAAAGGCAACAACAAACCTACGCAAAAACCAACTGGGATAAAAAACAGCATCGTCAAATAGTTTTGCCAATGCCAACCTAAAAAGACTAAACCCAAAAACGCTACTCCTGCAAAAAGCCAAGCTACTGCAGCAACACCCCGCTGCCTTTGGAAAGTAATTCGGCCACAAAGTCCACTGGCGATACCAGCAGTTATCATTAACGGTACAAGTAATATTCCTGTCTGTGTGGCGCTGGCACTTCTAATTCTCTGATAATATAAGGGAATATATGCAATCGCCGCATTGTTGAGTACTCCCCATAAAAAAGTAGTCAACATCGTCATGTCAAACTGCGATTGGCGCAAAAGTTTCAGTGGCAATACAGGAGCAATATGCTTTCGCTCCCAAAAGAAAAATAACGCGATTGACATGCAAGATATTAAGATAAACGCACTGCCTTGCCCATAATGCCTCCCTCCAACCAACTGAAAAACCAACAAAAAGCTAAAAAGTCCAACTGCAATAAGTAGCGAACCTTGCCAGTCTAGTTTCTTAATGATCTCTTTCCACCCCAGCCCATGCGTTAAATCAATCGTTTTATTAGGAGCGCTTCCTGGTACACCTAACCAAACAAAGATCCCGGCCATAATTTCTAGCGGAACAAACAGGATGAACCCGATGCGCCATGAAAGCGAGTCGGTAATTAATCCCCCCAAAGAAGGCCCAAGCAGAAATGAAATTACCTGCGCTATCCCCAGCATACCAAAGATCTTTGTCAGTTTATCGTCGGGAAATAAATCTCCTACCACGGCGTATGCTGCCGGTGATATAGCCCCTGCTCCGATTCCCATGATTATACGAAAGATGACCAACATCAGCATCGTTTGGGAAAAACCCGCCAAAAAAAGACCTACCGCAAAAACAATGAGACCATAGATATAAAGGACACGCCGTCCTAATAAATCCGCCAGTTTGCCAAACAGCGGGATAGTAACCGTCGAGGCAAGCATATACCCCCCAAATACCCAACTGTATAAATACATTCCACCTAACTGTGCAGTGACTGTAGGTAACGATATTGCAATAAACGTTTGCATGATCACCGAAGAACTCATTCCAATTACGATTCCTGTAAGCCCAAACCAGCACCTTTTCATCGCATATCCCTTTCAATAGCAAGTTTAAAGCAGAATTTAGTCTAGCATCCCGAGCATATACTATCTACGCTTCAAACATCAACAATTGATCCCAACCCAGTCCCTCTGTTTCGTTATTCGAATATAGACTGACCACCGTTCTAATAATACGATAAATTGCTTTCCCATCAATATCAAATGCCTTCCTAGGCAAAAAATAGTATTAACCGGGAAAGCAACTTCGGAATATGCTATTTTTTAATATGTCCCAATCCTGGATACAACCCTATTTACGAAACATAAGACGACCTATATCCCAAGCGCTTCCCGATGGGACCAGCAAGCTTTACAAGAAACTTTTGCAACCCTTTAAACCTTGGAAAATATGACTGGCATTGATTTTCATACATAAAGACTGCCAATTGCAATAAATCCGGTGTCCCATTTTTGCTTGTTTTTCCACGTTTAGCCAAGTCAGAGCACAAGGCATACCAACCCTCAAAATTCATCGCGGGACTCATAGAGATCTTTAAATGCAATTCATCGTTCTCGGCATTCCATCCTTTATGCGGTGAACCAGGTGGAATGATTACTGAACATCCGGCAGCAACCCGACTTATTTTACCGTTAATCTTAACAGTAAACGTCCCTTTCACAACTTCAATTTTGTGATCGGTTTCCGGATGAAAATGCTCTGCTTCAATAGGAGAATTAGGCTTTAAAAAATAATCGAACTCTAAAGTTTTCCCCTGGGTTTCAGCTGTTGTTGCAATAAAGACTAGCTTTTCACCGGTTAGCCTGTTTTCAATCACATCGCCTTTCTTTAACATGTTAATCCTCTCCCAAATTTTATTTTTCAAACAACTTCCTTACATTTTTATCACACATTAAGCTTTGCAATAACACTCCATCATTTTCTGTACATGATATTCATTGATCTCTTGCCACTCAAATCCCAATCGTTTGAGTAAAAGCTCTGTTTTCCAACAATAGCTCTGCATTTGAGTGTTTAATACATTAATATACAAAATAACGTTGATAATATCATCTTGAATTTCTTTAGTCTCAGCATAATTGAACAAGTAATCAACAAAATCATTTTTGGTATACGCTTTGCAATGGATTCCAAGCTGTTGCATATAATTACCCAGTTCATACAAGCTAATCAATTGTGGATTATAGATGTGATACACTTCATTGATTAAATTGGCTCTATTAAATAAAAGCACTATTGCTTTACTCGTTAAATCGACATACGTAAAATCAATCGCTTTTTGTTTCAAATTCGGAATAATCCCCAAATTAACAAACCCGCGAATAAACCTTGAAAAGGCATTTTCATTGATGTTTTCTTGGAATTTGCCCGTTTTTGAATTCAAAACCAGATTGCCCACACGAAAAATATTGACCGTTAAACCCTTTTCTTTAGCATGGAATAACCGATTTTCTGCTTCCAGCTTGGTGGAAATATAGTAATTATCCGTGTTTTTTTCTAAATTTGTTTCATATTCCGTAAAGATCAATTCCGGACACTCACGATAGATTGCACTAAGTCCCATCGTAGAAATATATTGAAAATCTTTTTGTTTTCCCGCAAGTGCAAACTCGATCAGTTGCTGTGTCCCATTTACGTTGATTTCGTAGAATTCTTGATATTGGCCAAAATATTTTACGTTAGCTGCCGAGTTGATAATGCAATCTACTTCAAGGGACAACAAATGATATTCCCTGGAGCTTAACCCCAAATATTCTTTTGATAAATCTCCATTTACAACAGTTATCCGTTGCTTATCCTGCTTAGTTATATCCATTGCGAAATAAAACAGAGATTTAGCTACCAATCTGTTTTCCGCTTCTTGAACAGAACTTCCCCTAATTAAAAGATAGAGTTTTGCATCCGTGGATTTTAAAAGCTCATTTAACAAATGCAAACCCAAATATCCCGTCGCACCGGTTAACAGAATATTTTTATATCGTTTTTGTTGCGTCAAATCAATCTGTTGATATTTTTCGTTTTTGTGCCTATATTCACCAATACGGTTTTGGACCAAATCATAATGCAACGCGCTTTCTTGATTTACAAAATTCAACAAAATATTTTTCTTCGTAGAATCCAGTAAATTACCGGAAGTATGCTTTGCCTTTAAGCAACTTGCGAAGAAGGCTATTGTCTGATGTTCAAAGAGGTCATTGATTTCAACATCAAAGTTTTTCGATAATTTCGAGGCAACTTTTAGGGCCTGTAAAGAATTGCCCCCTATATCAAAAAAATTATCACCGGTACCAATTTTCTCCAATCCCAGTACTTCTTTCCACGCATCATATACTTGGCTTTCAATGTCATTGGCGGGTGGAGTATACTCCATTCCAAGACTCAGGTTATTCTCTGGCGGCGGCAATTTTTTCCGATCGATCTTTCCGTTAATATTTAACGGAAATTTTTCCAATTGCATATATACAATAGGGATCATATAATCTGGCATCTCGGCCCCCAAATATTTTTTGATTCCGGATGTCGTTACCTTTTTATCCACTACCAGATACGCGCTCAGATATTTATCCCCATCTGTTCTTTGATTAACGGTAACAATCGCTTCTTTGACACCATCATATTTCATTAACCGGCGTTCAATCTCTCCTAGTTCTACCCGATAGCCTCGGATCTTCACTTGATAATCTTTTCTGCCTAAAAAATCAATATTTCCATTTGGAAGCCACTTTGCAAGATCGCCGGTCCGGTAAAGTCTCGCGCCTACTTCAAAGGGATTTTCAACAAATTTTTCCGCATTAAGCTCCCTACGATTCACATAACCGCGGCCGACATTAATCCCTGATACGCAAAGCTCTCCAGGTACTCCAATGGGTACTATCTTTCGTTGACTATCTAAGATATATAATTTACAATTCCAAATCGGCTTACCAATCAGTACATTTGCCTTAGGCGAAGGGTCGATCTGGCAATAAGAGACAATATCAGTGCATTCTGTTGGGCCATATGTGTTCCATATTGCAGTACGGCAGTTTCCGCTGCAGACCCACTTTTCCAGAAATTTCATGGAAATCGGCTCTCCACCTAGAAACAGATTGCGAATCGACTCAATTTCGCGATAATCATTGGTTTCGTATTCAAGAATTGCGTAAAATGCACTGGGAGCACAATTTAAAAGTGTAATATGGTGATTTTTAATGAATTCCCGTATTTTGGTTGGATCGAACAAGCCGCTTTTTGGCAAACCGATGCTTGCTCCTACAATAAGGGGCGCAATAATATTTTTTTGAGTTAAATCAAATGACAAAGAGGAAATTAGGAATACTTTGTCCTGATGGGTGATTGCGAAAGTAGACACAAACCATAACAGTAAATTTAGCCACCCCTTGTGCTCTACCATGCTTCCTTTGGGCGTTCCTGTTGAACCGGAAGTATAGATTATATAGGCTAAATCGTTTATTGTGTTAACTGGTACCAAATTTGCACCGTTTTCTTGAGCGAAAATTTCTTCATCCAAATAAATAATCTTAACTGTTGGATCAATATAATTTTGATACTTCTTTTGAGTCAATAAAATGTTTATATTACAGTCTTTCAGCATAAAGTTTATTCTATCTTTGGGATTCACCGGATCGATTGGCAAATACGCTCCACCGGCTTTTAATATCCCAAAAATCCCGACAACTATTTCAAAGGATTTATCTGCCATAATCGCAACAACGCTGTCCGGTTTTACGCCCATTTTTCGCAATAAACATCCAAGTTGATTGGCTTTTTGATTCAGACCATGATAGGTTAACGTCGCATCTTCGGAAAAGACCGCAATATTATTAGGTGTTTTAAAAACTTGTTCTTCAAATAACGACACAATCAGTTTTTCTTTATAATCTACCTTTGTGTTATTGAATTCATTGATTATTTGATGCTTCTGTGCTGCCGTGAGCAGGTCTAGGTCTCCTAATTTGACATTGTAATTTGCTAATACTAAATGAAAGTAACAAGTAAAACTATCGAATAATCTACCAAGCATCTCCCCAGTGACATAATTTTCATTATACCGGGCGTTACAACATAATTCACCATTGTCCCAAACAAATTCCAAAAGTAGATCGCACAAAGGACTGTTGATGTCTTGGTGAATATTTTTGAAATCAATAAATGTATTAAATGGATGTTGGCCCTCATCGGGGTCAAAGCCAATAGTCTCTAGCACTTTTTTATAAGGATAATTCATGTTTTCATTGGCTTCGTATAACTTCTCCTGAATCGTTTGAATGTACTCTTTAAAAGTGAGCTGGCCGTCCATTTGCATTCTTAACAACAAAACCGAATTCAACAGTTCATCGCCTGATTCTTGTTTAAACACCGGGGATCCAATCACAATATCCGAATATGTAAAATATTGATAAAGGACAAAGTATAATCCACTAAGTAAAACGGTATAAATCCCGAAAAGAGAGTGGTTTGCCAAACTACTTATTTTTGAGCAGAGCGAATCCGGTAAATGATATACCATCTTGCTTTGCATTTCTGAAGGGACAACCTCTACTTTCGTAAAACAAATTTCTCCGGATAATTGATTCAACCAATATCCTCGTTCCTTCTCCAATCCAGACAACACAATATTTTCATCAAGTTTATTAATCATTATATCACCTCGCAGTTTTTTCAAAAGTTAAAACTGTAATCTAAAACGGCCTTTTTTAACAGTTTTAATCCGGTTCCCATGTTAATCTCTTTTATTTGAATTTCCGGTGTATCTATGATGGTTTTTAATATCAATGTATAGTCCTTTATCAATTTTTCGATATTCTCCCTTTTAAAGAGAGTTGCGCAATATTCCAAGGCAACGGATAGTTGACCGTCCTCTTCGTAATAATTCATCGTAAGGTCAAACATGGCGGAATTGTTTTCTATGGGATAAAACTTTATCCGATTTTGGGCTAAACTATCCATTTCAAAATTTCTATTTTGATGTACCAGCATCACATCGAATAAGGGATTTTGTGTTTTGGATCTTTGCAGATGCAATTTATTGACCAACTCGTCAAACGGATAATCTTGATGTTCGTATGCCTGCAACGCATTTAGCCTAACTTCTCCTAAAAATTCCTGAAATGACTTACTTCCATTGGGATGATTTCGAAAAGCCAGCGTGTTTACAAACATACCGACGTTATGCTCCAAATCCGCATGAAGCCGATCAGCAATCGGCGCTCCAATCACAATATCATCCTGTCCACTGTATTTAGAAAGCAAAACATTAAACGCCGCTAACATAACCATATAGAGCGTTGCACCTGTCTGCCGGGCCACTTTCTCTAAGCCAATTTTGATCTCTGGATTCAGTTTTTCATATAAGGCGGCTCCCACCCGCTTTTGTACGGAAGACCTTGGATAGTCAACGGGTAAATTAAGTTTGGGAATTTCCCCTGTAAAAAGTTTCAACCAATAAACCTCGTGTTTTTTCGCTTCCTCTTCTTTTAACTTGTTATTTTGCCAAGCCGCATAGTCTTTATAATGAATTTTGAGTTCAGGTAGTAGTTTTCCGTTATACATCTGAATAAACTCTTGGACAATAATCCCCATTGATGTGCCATCCGAAATAATATGGTGGAGATCGACAATGAACAAATACTTATTTGCTTCGGTCCGGATTAACCCAACCTTAAACAGCGGCGCTTTATTTAAATTGAAAGGTTGAATAAAGTTCCTTAGGATCTCTACACTTTTTTGCTCTTTATCAGCATCAGATGTGACGTCATAGTAATCGATGGTCAATTTTACATCATCCGCTATTCTTTGATAAATCTCACCACCCACAAGTTCAAACGAAGTCCTCAATGCTTCGTGGCGACGGATAAGCTTTCGAATCACTTCTTCCATCTGATCTGTGTCGAAATTGCCTTCAATTTCTAAAGCATTCGGAATATGATAATTTGTGCTGTCTTTATCCATGGTATATAAAATATATAACCGTCTTTGTGCTGCAGAAACTTCATAATAATCTTGTTTTTTTACAGGTTGGATTTGCTCAAACGCTCTAGTGGCAGTGTGTTCGAAATATTCGGCAAGCAATTTAATCGTGGGTCTTTCAAATATTTCTTGAACGGTTACTTCAATATTTCGTTTCTTCTGAATTTTGGTTGCCAACATCACCGCTTTTAAAGAGTCGCCGCCTAATTCAAAGAAATCATCATTAACACCAATTCCTTTGATTCCCAATAGTTCTTCTTCTATCTCAACCAAAATTTTTTCTATAATGGTTTCAGCTTCACAAAAATTTGCGCTTAATTCTGGTCTTTCGTGTAATTTATCATCGATTGTCATGCTAACTTCCTTCAATGTTATCAGGCTTTGCCCCACTAATTCAATGTTTTTGTCTCCTGGCATAAATGGATTGGGCATTCGAAAATGCTCCGGCCAATAACGTTTCCGCTCAAATGGATACGTTGGCAAAGAAATCTTTTGAGATCCTGTTGGTTGATAATACTTCTCCCAATTGATGTTGACACCGTTTGCCCACATTTCCGCCAGCCGCTCTGCTGTATATTCTTCATCAGATTTTTTATCCTTAATATGGCGGATGAAATTCACAACGAGATGCGCAGCATTATATGCTTCGTGTCCCTTCACAAATGTGCTTAACGTTTTACCCGGTCCCACTTCAATGAAAGCAAGATTGGGAATTCTTAATAGTTTTTCGATCCCTTTACAAAACTTGACGGTTTTAAGCATGTGCTTTACCCAATATTCCGGATTGGTCGCTTCATTCTCGTTAATCCAATCTCCCGTAAGATTTGATAGATATTTTTTCTTTGGTGCATGAAACCTGCATTGTTGCAAATATTCACGAAATTCCTCCGCGGCTTGTTCCATCATTTGCGAATGATACGCATGGGAAGTATACAACCGAACACAGGCGACTTCTTGAGAATTTAATTTTTGCTCGATAGCCATAATTTCTTCTTCTTTCCCCGAAAGAACACACATCTGGGTACTATTTATGGCCGCGACCGCTACCCTACCTCGGGCAACCTTTTGCGCCTCCTGCTCATTGAGCATCACACTAAGCATTGAACCTTTGGCCATCTTTTGCATCAATTTTCCTCTCACAGCGACTAACTTAATTCCTTCTTCTAGATTCAGTACTCCCGCAAGCGTCGCTGCGACATATTCTCCAATGCTGTGACCTACCATCCATTCAGGTTCAACGCCCCAACTTATCAGTAATTGTGCTAACGCATATTCGATAATATATAATAATGGTTGCGCAATTTCGGTGTCATTAATCTTTTTTGGATCACCTGCTTCTCCATAAAGGACTTCTTTAAGATTATAGCCCATTTCGCGATCAAATATTACAAAGCAACGGTCCATCTCTTCACGAAACCGTGTTTCCTGCTGATACAATCCTAGGGCCATTGCCACATACTGTGCGCCTTGACCGGGAAACATGAAAGCCACGGGTTTATTTTCTTCTTTTACAAGCCCCAGCCGAGCTTTGCCCCGATCTCCTTTTGCGAGTATCTGTATAGTTTCATTAGCATTCCGACAGATTACTCCCTTTCGATATCTAAACGCTTTGCGGCCTACCCCCAGTGTATAAGCGATATCTCCCAAATTTGCTTTCAAGTTCTTTTGCAAGTGTCCAACTAAATTTTCCTCGAATACTTTTAAAGCATTCTGCGTCCGCGCAGATATGCACAATATATTCCATTCTCGTTCTTTTTTTTCTCGATGAATCACAGGCGCTTCTTCTAAAATTACATGTGCATTGGTCCCTCCAATGCCAAACGAACTTACCCCCGCCCTTCGCGGTTCGCCTGCTTTTGCTGGCCACTGCTTTAATTCGGTATTAACGTAAAATGGAGTACGCTCAAAACTTATCTTGGGATTTGGTATTTGAAAATGTAGACTAGCGGGAATTTCACGGTGTTTCAAAGCCAAGACCGTTTTAATAAAGCCCGCAATGCCTGCGGCGGCATCCAAATGACCAATATTGGTTTTCACAGACCCGATGGCACAGTATCCTTTCTGTCCCGAAGAGTAGGCTTGTCTTAATGCTTCGATCTCCACCGGATCCCCCAAAGCTGTTCCTGTCCCATGGGTCTCTACATAGCTAATGCTTTCCGGAGAAACCTTGCTTACCTCCAACGCCTTCTCAATGACGGCCCGTTGTCCTTTCACACTTGGTGCGGTATAGCCAACCTTATCTTTTCCATCGTTATTAATCGCGCTACCTTTAATGACAGCATATATTTGATCGCCATCCGCAATTGCCTTCTCCAAAGGCTTTAATACAACCACGCCAATCCCGTTTCCAAAAATCGTCCCATTCGCCTCAGCGTCAAAAGCTCTGCAATATCCGTCTGAAGACAAAATCATTCCCGCTTCATATAAGTAACCTTCCTTTTCGGATTGCGTCGCATTAATTCCCCCGACAATCGCTATTTGACATTCTTGATTAACTAAAGCGTTGCAAGCCAAATGAATTGCAACCAAGGAACTGGAACATGCGGTATTTACATATACACTCGGACCTCGCAGGTTTAATTTATATGAAACTTGGGTTGGCAGAAACTGCTTGTCATTTAACTGCATGGTATTAAAGATGCTTGAAGCTCCATTCATTGTACGAGAAAACGTCAAGTATTGCCAATAAAAATTAGCAGATGCCCCTGCATATACGCCAACTGTTCCCTCATATTTTTCCGGATTATATCCCGCATCCTCCAAAGCTTCCCAGGCACATTCTAAAAAGATCCGGATTTGAGGATCCATGATTTCAGCATCGCTTGGGGAGTAACCAAAAAAGTCCGCATCAAAGTATTCAATTCTCTCCAGCAGGGAGGCCACTCTAACATATTTAGGATTTTCCAGAGTTTCACTGCTTACTCCGGAGTTTATCAATTCATCAACACTAAACCGCGAAATGCCTTCTTTGCTTTTTTTGAGCAATTGCCAATATTCTTCAATGTTTTGTGCTTTGGGAAATCTACCGGACATTCCGATTACAGCAACTTCAGTATTTTTATTTGTTTCATAGGAATGCAAATCACTCGGTTTTTGTTGTGCGCCTGCTGTTTGTATATCGGATTCAGACGCCCCCGTGATATATTGTGCAAAACTGCTGACGGTGGGGTACTGAAACAACGTGATAACTTCAACCTCCCGGTTTAACGCTTCCGATAGCCGATTGCTAAGTTGCACAATCTTAATTGAATTGCCGCCAATTTCAAAAAAGTTATCATTGATGCTGACTTTGGCTTTTCCCAATACCTCTTGCCAAATAGTTATCAATTTTGTTTCAAATTCATTTCGGGCGGCTTCAAAGGTGCTACCGCTTTCAAGATTTTCCTTTGGGTGTGGCAACATTTTCCGGTCGATTTTACCATTAGGGGTTAAAGGAAGTTTATCCAATTTTACAAAATAGGCTGGTACCATATATTCCGGCAAAGACTTGTGCAAAGCTTCTTTGAGCTCTCTTACGGTCTTTTCTTGATCGGAGACAAAATATCCACATAAATACTTTTCTCCCTCTTGATTTTCTTTAGTGATAACCGCCGCTTCTTTGATCCCTTTTATTTTAAGCAGTTGATTTTCGATCTCCCCGAGTTCGATCCGGTATCCACGTACCTTCACCTGATGGTCGATCCTACCCAAACACTCAATATTTCCATCCGGCAGCCATCTTGCCAAATCCCCGGTCCGATAAATTCTTTTATTGGCTTGATAGGGATTATTGATAAACTTTTCTGCAGTTAAGTCGGGACGCCGATAATATCCTCGCGCTAATCCATCGCCTCCGATCCATAATTCTCCGGTTACTCCGATGGGGCAAATATTATTAGCGCTATCTAAAATATAAATCTGTGTATTCGCAATAGGTTTACCGATTGTCACCTTACTTTGGTCAGTTAAATCACAAATGGTTGACCAAACAGTAGTTTCCGTCGGTCCGTACATGTTGTAGATTTTCCATTTTCCTTTTTTCTTTAATTCCTCGAAGAGTTGATCTGGAAGAGCTTCGCCCCCAACCATTAATGTATGTATATTAATAAAATCATCCTCCCTGCTTTCGCCCAACAACATCTTCATGCGGGATGGAGTTACCTGTAGCATCGCGATTTTTTGGTCGCGAATTAATTTAAGCAAAGATTTCGGACTTACCTGATCCTTTTCTCCAGCAATCACTACTTCCAATCCCATACATAATGGCAATATTGTTTCTAATGCAAAGATATCAAATGAGATCGTCGTAATCGCCAATATTCTACTGCCCTGGGCAAAAGTGATCCTCTCACCGACTCCATTGATAAAATTATGCAAAGCCTGCTGTTCGATCATTACACCTTTAGGTTTGCCGGTCGATCCCGAAGTATAAATCACATAAGCAAGGTTCTTGTAACTATTGATCTTAGGTAAGATTTGCCCGTCATCCACATAGATATCCGTTTCTTTTAAATCAATCGTTTCGATGTCTTGCCTCACATTACGCCGATATTTTGCTTCAGTTAAGACTATTTTGGTTTGACTATGCTCCAACATGTAATCAATTCGATCCGAAGGATAACTTGGATCGATCGGTAAATATGCGCCCCCAGCTTTTAATACTCCCAAAATGCCAATCATCATTTCAAAAGAACGATCTACCATAACTCCAACGATACTGTCAGGACCTACTCCCCTATTTCGCAATACTTTCGCCAATTGATGACTTTGCATTTGCAACGCTTTATAAGTAAGGGATTGCTCCTCAAAAATCAATGCAACCTTATCCGGCGACTTTTGCACTTGTTCTTCAAACAGTTCGGCAATGGTTTTTTCTACCGGATACTCTCTATTGACACCATTAAACTCAACCAAAATCTTCGTTTTTTCAGTCTCATTGATAATTTGGATTTCTTCGATCGCCTGCTCAAGGTTTTCGATGACTTGCTCAATCACTTTTTGATAGGAATTTGCAAATCTCTCGATACTTTTCTTGGTAAATAGTTTTGTGCAATATTCAAACTCCAATTTTATGCAATCTTCCAGTTCATAAGCATAAATTGAAAGATCAAACTTTGATACTGGATTTTCGATTGCATAAGGGGTAATTGTTAAATCTGCTATTCCAATAGCGCTTTTATCCATATTTTGCAAGGCAAATAACACATCAAATAATGGGTTTCTGCTAACATCTCTTTTGACCAAAATTTTCTCTACCAATTCTTCAAACGGATAATCCTGATTTTCAAGTGCTTTTACGACATTTTCTTTTACTTCAGTAAGAAAAGCTTTAAATGTCTTCCTTCTTTCGGGGCAATTTCTCATTGCCAATAGATTTACAAATACACCCACAATATTCGCAAGATCTGTATGCGAGCGGCCCGCAACCGGAGATCCGATTACAATCTCCTCATGTCCACTGTATTTCGATAATAAGATATTCAACGCCGCTAAAAGCACCATATACAGCGTTGTTTCCGTCTGCGTCTTGATTTTATCAAGACCGTCCTTTATTTTCTGATCGAATTTAATAAACAGCCTGTCCCCTTCAAAGCTCTGAATTACCGGCCTAACATAATCGGATGGTAAATTTAAGTTAGGTATCTCCCCAGTAAATAGCGTAAGCCAATAAGTTTCCTGTTGTTTAAATTCTTCGCTTTTGTATAATTGACTCTGCCACACTGCAAAATCTTTGTATTGGAGTTTTAATTCCTGCAATATTTCACCATTATAAATTGCAGTGAAATCCTTAATTAGAATTTCCTTGGACATCCCATCAGAAATAATATGGTGAGTATCAAACATCAAGATATGTCTTTCTTTGGCGAGTTGGATTAGCCCTACCCTTATTAATGGGGCTTGATGCAAATCAAAGGGTTTAATGAAACCTTTGATAATTTCATTTACCGCTTCCTGTTGATTATTTTTATCGCTGATATCATAAGATAAAATTGCATTTTCGACTTCATCTTGAACTTTCTGCATAACTCCTTCTGCAGTTATTTCAAAAGATGTCCGGAATGCTTCATGTCTTTGAATAAGTTGGTCGACACTCCGTTGTAGATGGTTTCGATCAAGATTTCCTTTGACTTCTAATATTTCCGCATTATTATATTGGGTGCTGTGCTTTTCAAATTGATTTAAAATAAACATTCTTCTTTGGGCAGATGAGACCATGTAAAACTCTTTTTTCCCGATGGACGGGATCTTTTGATGCACGGTTTTTGCAGTGTTCTGAAGCGATGCAACAAGTTCTTTAATGGTTGGTTTTTGAAAGAATTGACGTAACGTTAGGTCCATATCCATTTCTTTTTGTATTTTTGCGATAAGCATCGCAGCTTTCAGTGAATTGCCGCCAATTTCAAAAAAGTTATCTTCGATACCAATCATCTCAATACCAAGAACAGATTGCCATATATGCGCTATTTTGCTTTCAAGCTCATTTCGCGGAGCCGCTGTTGTGGGAGAAAAATGCATGGTTGAACCATTCATAACATTTTCAAATTGGTGATTGCGAAATTGTTCAAGTAATTTATATCGCTGAGGTTTGTCACTTGCTGTTTTCGGAAAACTTGTCAGAAAAACCACAAAGTCCGCAGTAAATCCCAAGGATTGGAAAAGTGTCTCCTGAACTTTATGGTACATCTTCTCAAAGTCTTTCAAATTGTTTGTATATCGTACAAAAATAATTACTTCATCTTTTGCTTTTGCATTATCAAAATAAGAAACAACTAACGTTTGATTAAAATCAATTGGCAATGTAGATCCCAGAATTCTTTCGAGATCATTCGCAAAAAAGTTTTGCCCATGAACAATTATTATATCTTTTTTTCGTCCCGTTACATATAAATATCCATTTTTTACAAAACCCAGATCACCTGTAGAGAAAAACCCATCCTTCGTAAAACGGGCACCGTCTTGACGCAAATACCCTTTAAATACATTGGGTCCTTTAATCATAATATTTCCAATCTGTTCTTCTAACAAAAGATTGTCACTATCATCAACGATTTTAATCTCCAAATCCTTTATAGGTTTTCCTACCGCGGCAAACTCCATAGCATTGGACGCATCTATGGGAAGTTCTTTTATGTCATTTCCAATCCTATTATTAGTTCTATCAATAATGATACTTTGATTGTCTTCTCCAATTTTTGGCATCGACACTGCTAAACAGGCTTCCGCCATTCCATAGACTTGGTAAACCACATTTGACTTCAATCCTGCCGGTCTGAACTTCTGATAAAAACGCCTAACGACTTCCATGGAAATCGGTTCCGCTCCATTATGAATTAACTTAACAGAGGATAAATCAAGATTTTTGATATCATCGTCATTTACTTTATCATTCATCCATGCTAATCCGAAGTTAGGGCTAACAAAATGAGTAACATGATATTTTTGAACTTTTTGCAGAAACATCGTAGGGTTTTTCGTAAATGTGTCTGGGCTTAAGATAATGTGGTTAAATCCTTTAGACAGAGGAGTTAAATGAAACCCAACCAGTCCCATATCATGGGTTAAAGGCACCCAATTGGCCCCAAAATGTTCCTTATTGAGGTGAAAGTGTAGTCTGTCAGAAATCTGGTGAATGTTATAAACAACATTATTTTGACTTAAAAGTACGCCTTTTGGTTCTCCAGTACTTCCTGAAGAATATTGAATATATGCAAGATCTTCATTATCCAAGGCATCTAACTCAACGGTAGAATGATTTAAATCACTCATTAATTCTTCACATATCATATATCGTAACTGATTATCCCTATATTCTTCCTCAAAAAATTGCATTAGATTTTCTTCAGTCACAATAAATGGATTGAATAACTGTTGATTAATTTTCAGCAATTTTTGGAAGGCTTCCGTTCCTGTTGATAAAGTTAAAGGAACAGGCAATGGAATAGGGACAATTCCTCCAAGAATACAACCCCAGAATACCCGGATAAAATATTGTTCCGTCCTTAGTTGAAAGATTAAATAATCTCCTTTTTTCAGACCTTTTTGCCGTAATGCATGTAATATTTTCAAACTTATTTGATACAAATCCGCATAACTTTCTACAATTTCCGACCCATCGTTATCCACGAAAATAATGCCATTTTTTGATGTTCTAGGATCGCAAGCTATATTAATCAAAAAATCGCGTAACATTAAATTTCGTGTTACTTCTAAAGACTGAGATTTTAAATAAGCCTGCATCATTCCACCTTCTTTAATATATTGGTAAAACATTAAACCAGATCAAGGAAAACCGGACATAATGAATAGTGTCCAAGGCAGTCATTTTACCAGCCCCCATTATTTGGACTTCTTAAGGAAGCTGAGGCACGGATCGGAATTATGGAGTATATACGATATTACAACTATGAAAGACCACATCAATCATTAGATTATCGTAACCCATAAACCCAAAAATACATTAACTCTATTTATCGTAATAATCAGTTGGGTTACAATTACATATCCATGCAATAAAATTGATGTAACACAAATGAAATTATACCACTATTTACAATATAGTCAAATGTATTTTTTGTAGTAATATAAATAAGTATTATTATTTTCAACTAATATTTATTCTAAATCGGATGTATTTGAATTATTCTAAATCAAATGAAGATTCCGGAATACTTTGAAGAGAATAAATAGGCGGCTTGAGTCGAAACCAAGCTGATTTATCTTTATAACCATGTAATTTTATTAACTCAACTTTCCCTGCCAACAAATACGCTTGATGTAAGGAATATGAACAGGTTCTAGCCCTCATTGGGCGGCTCCAGGGAGCCGAGCTTTCTCCCCGGCATCGAGAGAAATGAAGGTCTTTGTCAAGGAAGCAATAAAAAAACATCCAGCACCAAGCTAAAAATCTACAAAGAAAAACAGTTCGTTTCTCCCCCTGGGGGCTATTCATTACCCATATCTCAGAAAGAAGGCGGAATTGATCGAAAATAATCAACAAATAAAAGGCCCTCATTGAGTTTCTGGAGACCGCGCAAACTGTTTCTGATAGAGTCGGAGGATCTTCAGGAGGAGTATGGGTTTTATTTACAACACAATATAAGGCTTGCCATTCATGTTTTTCAAGTATTATGCTACAAGAAATATCAGGAGTTTCCCGTGCCTGGTAAGTTAACCAAGATAAGCGCCAGGCTACAACGGAATATAGTGCAATAGCATTTTCGAGTCTTTCTTTTGTTGCAAGTTGTAAATCTTCAATACCACAACCACTTTTAAGAATATAATGAAACCGTTCAATTTTCCAACGTTCACGGTACCACTCGATTTTTTGTACGGCTTCTTCTAAACTGCCAATTGGTATAGTGGTTAGTAAAAACCATTCAATGGGATCTTCGCCTTCGGGAGAATCGATTTCCCGGGCTAATATAGTATGAAGGGAAATACTCTCTTGTGGTATTTTAGTTCGGAAACGAGCCTTATATACTGTTGCCGAACAATAACGAATGCTTAATATAGTTTGTCGTGGGGGAAAATTTTGTTCAGAACGTCTTGGAATTCCCACCGTACATTGGCCGGCTTCCGGGGCTTGCTCTAGTCGGTTAAATAACAATTCACACGGCGATTGCGAACGGCTCTAACTAAAAGATGGCTTCCTAACTCAAGTGCTGGAAATTCTTTCACTGTTCCCAACTCTAAAGATTTCAGCGTTCAATGTCGAAATCTTTTTATAAAGGAAGGAAGTATCGTGGAATTTGAACATCTTGAAAGAGATACAAATAAAAAATACTATGCAATTATGGATAAATTCGAACAAATATCGGGTAAATGTAATCGCCTAAAGCATTTATAAAACATTTAAAACCTCCCATTTTCGGGAGGTTTTTAGACAACAAAAAAAAGCCTATAAAATGGGCTTCATTTCGCTTTGGTAGTCCTAGCCGTACCTAACCTTATCTATGTCCGTGAAAAGAAAATCACTCTACAAATAAAAGAGGCTTTTTAGCTATTTTCGCATAAAATTTTTTGAATTGTAACTTCGGGCTGAAAAATACTTGGATCTCCTCTTTCGTCCGGGTCTCAGTCCTACCAAACTTTAAAAGGATAAATCGAAAAAGTGATGTTTTACAAAATTACATAACCTAATTGAAGTCGACAGAGAGTCAATATAAAAATTTTTTAACACGCTAAAAATAGGAACTTCGCCCTGTTAGTATACAGAGCGAAGCTTCTGCCATATATCACATTTCAGTCAGAAAGAGTAATCGACGGTACAAAAATAGTTTCAAGCCAGTCAGAAATATCTTCTGCTGCGTTGAGTAAGGAATCCTGTTGACAATGCATCGTACCAGGTTCATTAACTGGATAGATGAGAATCTTCTTCTTATCATGATTGATTTCATCATATATCGCTTTGGCATGGGCTACATAAAAATCATTCGGAATATAGGGAACCACTGATTAATTAACGTTACAGAGTTTCCCTTGAGTAAAATTAATTTTTGAAACAATTAAAGCCAAAAATTAACCCTATCTGGCCTACTTTCAGGGGTGTCCCCCTGAAAAAGGGCGCAGTTATATCCCGCAGAATTCTTTTTCTCTGCCAGCACTGATGCACATTACCAGATTAGCGCTGGCAAATAGCATGAAGAACCGGTTCAAATTCTTGGCTATTCCGCGATAGGATACTTTGGAATAACCGAATTGTCGCTTGACGATTAAAAATGGGTGCTCTACTTTGCAACGTGCCGATGA
>JAEVYU010000008.1 GCA_023392595.1 Bacillota bacterium
ATCGAAAAAGCCACGGATAAAATTTTAATCCAAATGTTGTGGCATAACAGAATCGATGAAGAATTTCATAAAAGCTGGTTCGCTGGCGCTTTAGAAGCCTTAAAGAAAGAAAAAAGCAGGTAGCCTAGGCGGTGCCCGGGTGTACCGACTCTGTCGTCTTGGCCTATACTATGAAACTGGATAAACTGATCGTAAGGTATATAAAGATAAAAATGGTTTCCGGGGTTTCGAAGGGCCGGGTGAGGTAATCCGTTCATCAGGGATTTATAATTTTCCGCAAAACCCATCTATCATACAGGCAATTTTACCACCATTCGGCACCTCATCAATAATTTCCTTTCCATATTCAGCATTAGTCTTCGAAAAAGCCAACACCGAGCAGTAGCATTCTTCTTTTGCGACACTTCCTTCCGATGAGGATAGGGGCCTTTTTTATAATTTATTTAGTTTTGGCATAATGGCCGAACCGGGGGGTATTGCACGTTTATTGGATTTGAGAAAAAAAAGAAAACAGGGGTAGTGGTTCTATCAAATTCTGCCAATGATGTTTGGGATATAGGATTTCACATACTCGAAAGTCGGTTTCCTATGAATACATATGTTGCCAAGTAGCTTCTTGATGCAGGCTTATTATCACTCTCAAAGGCTCCCCTTCCCTGTCCCAGATGGTAGCTTCTTGAAGGAGGGAAGGGGATTGAGGGGTTAGGTGAAATAGGCAACTTGTTCGCCTTGCACTTTAATTCTTGACTGTCAACTTTACGCATGGTGTCTGGTTTACTCAATTTTAAGTATAATTTGCTTTATTCCTGCTGATACCCTCCATTGTAATATCGTGGTTTGCCCTTGGACTTGTTCCCATATTCAATGGCTTCTTTTGGACAGGAACAGATACAGGCCATGCAATGAGTGCAATTTTTCTCCCATTGAGGTTTCCCATCGGCGATTTCTATATTGTTTAAGGGACACAACTGGGCGCATTTGCCGCAGCCGGTGCAGGCATCGGTTGGATAAAATCCATTGGCGCTCACATATAAAAAATAAAATAGGGGATTTAATATCATACTTTTAAGTCTGCCGCCCAGTGTAATTTTTTCCTCCGGCAGAGACTGCCCTTTTTTGATGCGCTCCGCAATGTCAGCGATTTGCGGAGTGGCCTTATTGATAATTTCAGCCGCCTCAGCTTGGTCAGGTACATCAAACATCGCAATATAATTTTCGGGCATAATGACCGTAGCAAATCCCCGAAAATCAAAACCCTTTTCAGTACAAAGTTTCTTGGTGTAATGTACGGCATTATTTGTTTCCGTACCACAAGTTAAGATAAAATATGCTTGATTGTTTCCAGAAAAACGAACCTCCCGAATATAGTTCTCTACGATTCTCGGTATCCTCCAGGCATAAGTGGGACAGACAAATACATACGGCTCATCGGATTTAAGGATTTCTCTGCTTCCATTTTTCAGAAGTTTATTAATGGAAACCATTTTATCGCCAGTTACCTTCCCTATTACCTGCGCCGTATAATAACTGTTGCCAGTGCCGCTGAAATACAAAATCATGAAAACACCTCTTTTGTTTGTTTTAATGCACATATATGCACTAATATCTTAAACAAGAATGGCAATTCCGCCCTTTTTTCTTTTAATTAAGGTTGTAACATTTGCATAAGCCGTTTAAGATTTTGGGTGGTTTCTTCAAATTTGTGAATGATCAGGTTACAGTTGAGCTCATAAAAAATATACCGGTTGACTTTGGTTTTGCTGACGATTCCCAAACGATTTAATAACTCTAAATGCCTTGAAATAACCGACCGGTCTTGGGTGAAGTTTTCCGCAATTTCACTGATATTTTTCTTACCGTGACTGGCAAGGTAAACAATGATTTCACTTCTTACCGGATCAAACAGCGCTTTATAAAAATCAAAATCAATACTATCTTGAATATAATTGTCTGATGCTAAGGGGTTAGATTCGCTTCCCATTTTTTCCCTCCCATTGTATTATACGTGTGCATATATGCATGTGTCAATCGTTTTTTTGTTGGGTCCGATCATCTCCTTAGAAAATAAAAAAGGCTATTGTGCTTTACTCGCACGATAGCCCTTCAACTTTATTTAAAAGCATATATCAGTCACTCCACCGTCACACTCTTTGCCAAATTTCTCGGCTTATCCACGTCGCACCCTCTGGCTTTGGCCGCGTAATAGGCGAACAATTGCAGCGGCACCACCGACAGAATCGGGGTCAACATGGAATGGGTCACCGGGATATGGATCACGTAATCCACCGACTTAGCGATCTCGTGATCGCCGGCCACCGCCAAAGCCACTACCGTCGCCTCTCTGGCCTTAACCTCTTTAATATTGCTGATCATTTTATCATACAGTTCCGGCTGGGTCGCCAGGGCGAAAACCGGTACCCCTTCCACAATCAATGCCAGGGTGCCATGTTTCAGCTCTCCTGCAGCATACGCCTCGGCATGGATGTATGATATTTCTTTCAGCTTCAATGCTCCTTCCAGAGATACCGCGTAGTCCAGACCCCGGCCGATGAAGAAAATATCCTCGCACCCCTTGAAGTCCTCGGCGAATTCTTTGATCTTGGTCTCGGTATTTAAGACTTTATCGATTTGTCTGGGCAAATGCACCATCGCTTCCACCATGCCGACCCGCTCGTTTTGGGAAATGGTTCCCCGGTGTTGCGCCAGATAGATGGCTAATAAATACAACGATAACAGCTGGGTCGTATAGGCTTTGGTGGAGGCGACCGCGATTTCCGGACCGGCCATGGTCAGGATCAGGTCATCGGCCTCCCGGGCCACCGAGCTGCCTACCACATTGGTGATGGCCAGCACCCGCGAACCCAGCCGTTTGGCTTCCCGCAAACCCGCCAAAGTATCGGCGGTCTCCCCGGATTGGGAAATAATAACCGTCAGCGATTTCGGACTGATCATCGGGTCCCGGTAACGGAATTCCGAGGCCACTTCCACCTCCACCGGAATCCGGGCCAGCTTTTCAATGAGATATTTACCGACCATCCCGGCGTGATAGGCCGTACCGCAGGCCACGATCTGGATTTTCTCCAGATCCGCGATTTCCCGGGCTTCCAATCTAACCTCCGGCAACTGAATTTTCATTTCCACTTGATCGACCTTGCCGGCCAAAGTATCCCGTACCGCCTTGGACTGTTCATGAATCTCCTTGATCATGAAGTCCTCGTAACCGCCCTTTTCAGCCGCGGAAATATCCCACTCCACATGATAAACGTCTTTGTGGCGCTCGCTACCATTGAAATCGGAAACCTTTACTTCCTCCGCGGTGATGACCGCCATTTCCCCGTCTTCCAAAATATAAATCTCCCGGGTATAAGAAAGCACCGCCGGAATGTCGGAGGCCACAAAGTTCTCCTTCTTTCCAAGGCCGATAATCAAAGGGCTGGCCTTCCGGGCCACCACAATTTGATCCGGGTTTTCATCGCAGATCACCACCAGGGCGAAGGAACCTTCCACTTTCGCCAGGGCGGTCCGGACGGCGGCAGCCAAATCCCCCTGGTAATACTCTTCAATTAAATGAGGTAACACTTCGGTATCGGTTTCCGAATTGAAGATATGCCCCTTTTCCTGCAACCATTCCTTGAGGCCCATATAATTCTCGATAATGCCGTTATGGACCACCGAGATCTTTTGATTGCAGTCGTAGTGCGGATGGGCATTCCGTTCCGAAGGCCGACCGTGAGTGGCCCATCTTGTATGGCCGATTCCCAGCGTCCCCGTTAATTTGATCTCGGCCAGTTTTTCCTCGATTTTATTCAGCCGCCCCACCGTCTTGCAGGAATTCAATTTTCCCTGATTATAGATGGTGACCCCCGCAGAATCATATCCCCGGTATTCCAAACGTTTCAAACCCGACAATAAAACCGGAACCGCTTCCTGTTCGCCAATATATCCAACAATACCACACATGATAAATTCCTCCTCATCATAAAATAACCGATCTTCCTAAGAATTTCACAGAAGATCGGCTTTCATAAAATATATTTCGTTAAAGTGTTTTGCCCCGCATCAAGGTTAAGGCAAACTTCCAGTATAAGTTGACGTATGGCAATAATATCCCCGCATATTGGCATAGCCACCCGGTAGGTAGATACCTGCAGAGATTTTGTACGCCAAATTCTTACAAACCTGCGAGAAATCTATACTTTTCAACAAGAATTTATACTTCGTTATCGGACAACGCGAAGAAATCCAAGCCTATATTGATCTAACGCGCATATTCCACGGAACACGAACCCTTCCCCTCAGAAGCGGGAAAATAGTACATAGAAAGAGCAACCGCGAACTCATAAAGTTCGAAGGCGCTACCGCCTAAAAGAATTTTGCCCCCAAAGGCATCGTTCACTCTCCCCACTTTAGGTGGAGAACAAGCGAAAGATTTTGACCGCAATTGTCCTCATGAACCGAAGTTAAAGATAATTACACTGATCCCTTCATCAAAGAGACTCGTTTCAAACTCTTCTTTTATGGCCAATCTGCTTGTGAAAGCAGATCAATATTCAATTCACTAAAGCCTTATTGTCCCAAGCATTGCTGCCGGATTTGTCAGGCCTTTAACGATGGTGCTTCACCGGAGGTCACCCGCCGATTCATGAAATGTACGCATTACTTGCGGAAAATACATTCCATTTCCGAGATCCCTCTCCTCGTCTACCCCGAATCCAATGATTTTCTCAACCGACCGCAAAGATTCAATTCAGGGTCCTGGCGCTAAATCATCATATTTTTGCTATGCCCTTTTTCCTCATTCTCATCCCCTTTTGAAATAGTGGTACATCCTACCCTCCTTTTGCTAAATATGAGATCATTGTAGCACAAAACCGCCGAAAAATAAATATTCGAATCGGCCGCAAATTCTTCCCAGTCTGCGATCCCATGGAGCGGGAACCCGGATATCTGATGAGCCGCCGGCTTTGATGGTTTGGTAACAAAAAATTCCCTGAATGTTCAATCGGCGGATACAAAAATCCACCCGCCGATAGCCGTGAAATTGGATTCTCCCGGTCACCCCTGTTCCTTCTGGATGACGCCGGCAATCTTGCCGACCCATTGTTTCAACTGGTCCTCATCAGGACCTTCAGCCATCACCCGAATCAAAGGTTCGGTCCCGGAAGCCCTGACAAACACGCGGCCCTCGCCTTTCAGAGCCTTTTCTGCCTCACTCACGGCATCCTTAATTTGGGGATTGCTATCCCAGCCCTCTTTTTTGGCTACCCGCACGTTTTCAAGGACCTGTGGGAAACGCTCCATTTGCGCGGATAATTCCGATAATTTCTTTTTCGATTGGACCACCACGGCCAGTAACTGCAAGGCGGTTAAAATTCCATCCCCGGTGGTATTTTTCTCAAGGAATATAATATGGCCCGATTGCTCTCCGCCCAAGACCAATTGATTTTCCCGGAGGGCTTCCAATACATAACGGTCGCCGTTAGCCGTAATCACCACGTCGGCTTGGTTTTTCCTGAATGCCTGGACCAGTCCTAAATTCGAATAAACCGTCACGGCTACTTTCCGGTTGCGGAGCACGCCGCGCTTCAACAAGTCCAGGCCGCAAACGGTGATAATTTGGTCCCCGTCCACCAGGCGCCCTTTCTCATCCACCGCAATCACCCGGTCGGCATCTCCGTCATGGGCGATACCCACATGAGCCCCGCTGGCGGTAACTTCTTTTTGGAGAATGCCGGGATGGGTGGAACCGCACTTCACATTAATGCGGCTGCCGTCGTTAATGGCATGAAGCGGGATAACTTCCGCGCCCAGCCTCTTTAAAACTTTCGGCGCCAGGTCATACGACGCTCCGAACCCGCAGTCAACGACAACCCGCAATCCTTTCAAATCAACATCGATACTGTTTGCCAAAAATTCCTCGTACAGATGGACGCTCTCGTAGGAATCGCTAATCCGGCCGACTCCAACCCCTACCGGCAACTGCAAATTTTTCAACTGGCGCCTGTAGATATCCTCAATCTTATCTTCAACTTCATCGGTTAACTTAAAACCCTGGTGATCGAAAAACTTGATCCCGTTATCCTCCACCGGATTATGGGAAGCCGAAATCATCACTCCCGCCTGAGGATTTAGATTACGGCATAAAAAAGCAACGCCCGGTGTGGGGATAATGCCAAGTTTGATCACATCCACGCCCACTGAGGTAATTCCTGCCGCCAAGGCAGCCTCCAACATATCTCCGGATACCCGGGTATCCTTCCCGATAATGATTTTCGGGCGTTCATCCGAATCTCCATTCCCTTTAAAATAAAGCCCTGCTGCTTGTCCAAGCCCGAAAGCCAATTCGGCAGTCAAACTTTGATTGGCCACTCCCCGGACTCCATCCGTGCCGAACAATCGCGCCATTTCTATTCCTCCTAAAATGATGTCAAATAACTAATTTTCAAGCTTATTTATAATTAGCTCCGCCGTTTTCCAACCATCCAGGGCCGAGCTGATAATGCCCCCGGCATAACCGGCGCCTTCCCCGACCGGGTAAATTCCCGTTATATTTTGGGCTTCCCGTGACTCATCCCGCAAAATTCTTACTGGAGCGGAGGTTCTGGTTTCAACTCCGGTTAAAACGGCCTCCGGCCAATCAAATCCTTTTATCTTCCGGCCGAAAAACAAGATTCCGTCGGCGATGGCCTCACAAATATCACCAGGTAACAAATTCCACAAGTTTGCCGGAAGATGACCCGGTAAATAGCTGGGCTTTAATTGGGGAAATTCTTGGGACCCCTTTTGATGTAAAAAATCGCCTACTTTTTGAACCGGCGCGGAATAATCTGACCCTCCCAGCTGAAAGGCTTTTCGCTCCAAATTTCTTTGAAAATCAATTCCGGCCAAGACCGAGTCTTTTTCGGACAGATAACCAAAATCCTTGGGGCCGACAGTGACGATAATCGCCGCATTGGCAATGCCGCTATCCCGTAATTGATAGCTCATGCCGTTGGTGACCAGCGCTTGCGGTTCCGAAGTGGCGCCCACCACCACACCGCCGGGGCACATGCAAAAGCTGTAAACCCCCCGGCCGCTGGAGGGATGCTGATAAGTCAGATGATATTCCGCCGGACCCAACCGGGGATGTCCGGCCCACTGACCGTACTGGGCTTTATTAATTAAATCCTGGGGGTGTTCGATCCGGAGACCGACAGCAAAAGGCTTCGGGAGCATACGGAGACCTTTTCGAACCAAAAGTTCGTAGGTGTCCCGGGAACTATTCCCAATGGCCAGAAGCGCCTTGTCGGTTTCAATGATCGTTTGGTCATTGACAGTGAGGGATTGCAGACGGTTTCCGCTCAATTTAAAATCCGTCAGACAGCTCCGGAAACGGATTTCTCCTCCATAATCTATGATTCTCTCCTGTAACTTGGTTACAACTTCCCGCAGCAGATCGGTGCCGATATGAGGATACTGCCAGTAAAGTATCTCCGGAGGTCCTCCGCATTTTACCAACCATTGTAATATCTGCGGCAAAGCGGGATCCTTAACCCGCGTCATCAATTTGCCGTCGGAAAATGTCCCGGCCCCGCCTATCCCATATTGGATATTGGAATCGGGATCGAGAACCCTGTCTTTCCAGAAAAGATTTACTTTCTGGATTCGTTCATCCAGCCCATCTCCGCGTTCGATGATAATCGGCCGTAACCCTGCGGAAGAAAGTTTTAGTCCAGCAAAAAGACCGGCTGGCCCCGCCCCAACAATAACCGGTCTCGATGGGCACTGTATTTTCTTCCGGAAGGCGCCGGGGTGAACATCGGATTCGGGAATGGACGGCAGTGACAGGGGCTGCGCCACGGTCAAATTAGGGTGGCGCTTGAATACCGACTCCAGTTCATACTCGTTATCATCGGTTTCAAAAAGCAGGGTGTAAATGAAGAAAATCTCGTTTTTATGGCGCGCATCCAACGATTTATGTTGAATCGTCAGATTCCTAATCCTGCCGGCCGGAATCTCCAACCGCCCCGCCAGCTTGCCTTGGAGTTGATCTTCCGGAACCTCAAGACCGATCTTCAGTTGGTTGTACTTTAACCACATCGATTAAACCTCGGTTTTCTTCACAGAAACTTTTTTTTCCATGGGGACTTTGGTTTGAACCGGTTGAATCAACTCTTTTAAGCGGTATTTTAGACGCTCGCTGCTGTAACCGGGTTCTAATGCCCCGTTACAAGCCAGAGAGATACTGCCGGTTTCTTCCGATACAATCACCACCAAAGCATCGGTTTGGGACGATAAACTCAAGCCCGCCCGGTGCCTACTGCCAAGTTCCTGGGGAAGGGTTAATTGATTATCCAGCGGCAAAAAACACCCCGCCGACTGAATCCGGCTCCCTTTAATCAATATCGCCCCATCATGCAAAGGGGAGTTGGGATAAAAAATTTGTCTAATCATTATTTTGGTCAATTCCGTATCAATGTATGAGCCTGACTCCTTGACCACCGTCAAGGGGTCCTCCCGCTCAAAAACGATCAACGCCCCAACCTTTTCGGCGGATAAGCTATCCAACGCATCGGCGACAATATCGATGCTTTCAACCGCGATCACCGGGGGCTTGATAAACCATTTAATGATCGGATTCCGGCTGCCTAAAGTTTCCAAAACCTGTTTTAATTCATTTTGGAAAATAATCGGCAATGCGACCATCAAAATTAACATAATCTGTTCCAGTAGCCAGCTGAACATCATCAAATGAAAATATTTACTGGAGGCATAAACAACAAAGATGATAATCAGCGCATTTAAAAAGAGAAAACCTTTGGTGCCCCGCATCATTTTGAATAACTGAAAACAAACCATAAACACCAGAAAGAGGTCGAGTATGGTCAAAAGAATATGTTGAGTAAACAAAAACTGAAACATCATCAGCCCCCCTGGTCACATATTTCTATCGACATGTATTAGACATCTTTATCTAAAATCCTTTTTACCTATATTATGATTATGCTGCCAATCCAAGCCAATAAAAAAGAACTGCAACCCCTCGAAAGAGCCAGTTCCTTTATGGAATGCGGCTAATCTCACAAATTGCCGCTTTTATTTTTGATAGACTGCTTCTTTTAAAATCCCGATATAGGGAAGATTACGATATTTTCCGGCATAATCCAGCCCATATCCTACCACAAACACATTGGGTATTTCAAAACCGTTATAATCCGGCTGAATATGCATTTTTCTCTGGCTGGGCTTGTCCAGCATCGTGGCAACTTTTAGACTGGCCGGACGGCGTGAGCGTAAATTTTCCAATAAATAATGAAGAGTCAAACCCGTATCGATAATATCCTCAACAATGATCACATCCCGGTTTTCGATGCCCATATCCAAATCCTTCAAAATCTTCACCGCTCCGCTGGACTTGGTGGAAGCGCCGTAGCTGGAAACCGCCATCAAGTCATACTCCAGCGGCATATCGATGGCCCGTATCAGATCGGCCAAAAAAGGGACTCCCCCTTTTAAAATACCTACCAGCACCAAATCTTTACCGCTGTAGTCCCGGCAAATCTCCCGGCCTATTTCTTGAACCCTTTTCCCGATAAACTCTTTATCGAAAAGGACTTCTTTGATATCCTCGTTCATCATAACCCTCCCGAAGTTGTATAAATAGATATTACTCTCTCAGGCAGGCAGTGTCAAGATGAAGAACCTGATTAAGTTTCGGCCGTTCACCCCTCTCCGTGAATCAACTCCCTGAATCACCTTCTCCCAGAGAGGGGCCGGGGGTGAGGTCGGTTTTTGGCCTATCCAACCTCACCCGCGCCTTCATTGGAAGGCGCACCCTCTCATATCGATGGCGATCAACGAAGCCGGTTCAAGGAGAGGGTATGGTAAAGTTTCGTTCGTTCACCCCTCTCCGTGAACCAACTCCCTGAATCACCTTCTCCCGGAGAGGGGCCGGGGGTGAGGTCGGTTTTTGGCCTATCCAACCTCACCCTTGCCTTCATTGGAAGGCACACCCTCTTCTAATGATGACGATTAGAAGAAGCCGGTTCAAGGAGAAGGTTTGGTAAAGTTTCAGGCCATTCACCCCTCTCCGTGAATCAACCCCCTGAATCACCTTCTCCCGGAGAGGGGCCGGGGGTGAGGTAAAATAAAAAAAAGCGGGAGATTTTCATCTCCCGCCTTCCTTTTTTTTAAGATTAGAAGGTTACTTTGAGTTTGATGTAAGTATCTTTATCGGTATCATTACCGGCTGCGTTTGCAACGGTTTTATATTGGCCTTCAATGGCTGCATTGGCGTTTAATTTGTAACCAAGACGGATACCATAGATATCCAGGTCTTTCGTCCAACCAGCGACTTCGTTTTTGCTGTCTACATCATATTCAGCACGAGCATAGAAAGGCATATCAGCGGATTCAAGGGTGAAACCGACGATGATAACCTTATTGTCGGCATCTACATTATTAGTGGTTTCACTAAAAGAAGAATAGCTGACATAAGGTTTGAAAGCGCCAATAGCATAACTGACATTAGCAGCGACGATATTGCCGGTTTCATATTTTTGGCCTATAACAGTTGCATTGTATTCGAAATTCGGTTTGGCAAAAATTAATCCTACGCTAAGAGCATCCGCTGCATAATCTAAACCTACTGCTATAGCGCCATCACCAGCTGCTCCATCCTGCGTGAAGTATACGAAGGCATCAGGAGTACCATTATTATCAGCATCTACCAGCCCAGCGCCAGTTACGTCATTATCATAGCCATAATACAGTTTACCAGTGAAAGCATCGGTGAACTTATAGGAAGCTAACAAACCGGCATCTGCCTTTAAATCGCCATAGGCTGCATCAAGGATATCTTTCGGGCCGCCGAAACCGAAGCCGAAATAACCGACTTGGAGATTGAAGGCGTCATATTTCAATTTAGCCCATAATTCATCATTAAAGAATCCTTTGGTACCGGCAGCGTTACTTCCATCATTGGTTTTAATCGCTGCAAATACCGCCAAGTTATCGTTGACATCGCCGGAAACGGTAACTTTGGACTCAATGAAGTCGGTACCTTTGTCTGTACCGCCTAAAGCTGCATCTAAGGTATCAGCAGCTTCGGTTTTGTAACCGAAATTGAATTCACCGCCAACAGCTACAGCGGCCATGGAAACGGCAGCCATGGAAAGAACCATGATTGCGCTTAAAGCAACAACTAATAATTTTTTCATAAAAAACTTTCCTCCTTATTTGTCTAAATACTAAATTTAGTCTTGCCCATTGCTAACGTTGCTCTCTACCACCTCCCCCCGATATATCGCAACCGGATGACATTACGAGGTATCCTTGTTGCCCTCATAACTCATTCGGAAGACTCACTATCCAAATACTGGAAGCCTATAAAGAGATACTCTTACCAATAAATTTATAGTATGAGTTTTTACATAACTTGTCAAGGAAAATTTTATGAAATGTCCCGCCGTTGTTTCCCTTTGGTTCACATAAAATATCATTTTAGATCTTATACACAAAACCGGAAAAACCTTCCTTTTGATTACAATTTTTTTTAAAAAATTATTAACATCATTCAAAATAAAAAAAGAGCAGAGACTATAAGCCTCTGCTCTCTTTCTGAAACCTTGATTCTTTTGATTTGATTTTAGAAAACGTAGTTTAACTTGACTGAAGATACGGCATCGGCGCCCATGGTGCTGCTGTTGTTATACTCGATGTTGGCGCCTTTGGCGATTTTGTAACCCAGTCTGAAACCAACATTGGCGTCATCTTGGCCATCGGGTTTCACAACCTGATATTCTGCGCGGCCATAGACTTTGTTGCCGTCATAGAGAGCGCCGAGAACTGCGTTATCTTGGCTATCGCCGTTTACTTCGGGTTTCATTTCATAATCGACATAGACTTTAGCGGGAGCTAAATTGTAATAAGCGTTGATGGATTGGGTTGCTTTTGCTCCGTCGACATCGCTGTTGATATAATTGAATTTAGCGCCGAATGCGGCTACATCGTAAGCAACGCTCACTGCATAGGCATTAATCATATCACTGTCATTGGTAACGCCATCATCCATTCTTGCCAGATAACCGCTTACGGTAACCGGTTCGGCAACTTTGCCGGACACAGCAACGGAAGCTTTGTTTTTCAGATCACCTAAAGAACTGATGATATCCACATCGCCGTCTACGGTGTATCCAAAGTAACCAACCTGAACGCTGCCAAAACCTTGATTGAACTTCACCCATGATTCATCAACAAAGGTGTTCGGAGTGCCGCTTCCAAGCAAATCGCCTGATTTCAAAGTGGCAAAACCGGTGATCTTGTCGGTGATGGCGGCTGTGACGCCAATTTTGGTATCGGCAAAGGCATCCTTATCTTTATTTGCTTCTTGGCTTAATTCCCAACCATAATTGAATTCTCCGCCTACCGTAACATTGGCGGCCATGGAAACTGCAGCCGTGGAAAGCATCATCCCTGCGCTTAAAGCGATAACGAATAACTTTTTCATATCGAACTTTCCTCCTTAATAATTGCATCTTTATTTGATATTTTTAAATCGATTCCGTTTTCGATTCCCAAAATCCCTAATGCTTCTCGCTAGTAAGCCATTCCTCCCTTCGATATATCGCAACCGGAGGCTGTTTGCGAGGTATCCGTGTTGTCCTCAAAAACAATCCCGGATGACGTCAAAAGGAAACGTATTACTGAAAAGTAAAATTATTGAAGTCTGGAGCAATAACTATCCCGGAAACACATTTTCTGGACCATCCGATAATATCATCTTGAGCTGCATTTTTTATCGCAGACTAAAAATTAATCACAAGTTTCCGAAAACCTTTTGGTAAATGTTAGCTGCGATCCGCAAAACCGGTAGAACTCCATTTCGTCGCCAACATTTTTTGAACAAACCGTTCATCATGTTTTTGACACTCCCCAAATTCATTTTTTTACTGCGAATTCCTTTAGGTAAATTTTGCGTCAAATACCAGATTGCATGGAGTTTTTTCCTTTCTCATCCTTTTTTAAGCTTCCTCTCAGGCTATTTTAAGGTTGAAACAGTATCATAAAAATAGAAACTTTCCTCCTTAATTGAGGCTGCCGCAAAAGAATTTCTACTTGAGATAAGCGATAGCTTGTGCCAATGAATCTGCAAAATTCGATATATTGCCTATCTCTCTGTGGAATTCTCTTTTCAAGGCAGCCCCTTTTTTCATGTCAAATCCATGATCCCCGGCAATACCTTCCTACCTCCCGCACTTGGGACTTTCATCCGCTCGGTTACCCCCATACCAGCGCACAAAAAAAGAACCGTCTCATCCCGGAAGGTTCTTATAACCAAATTTTCTTATTATCATTTTATCTATTAAAGCACTTTAAAATCAACGAAATATACTATATGGCCACTTTAATGTATTTCTTCAAGCATGTCCGCCGGCACGAATTTACTTTCGGGGCCGCCCCACGATGTGGTTTTTAATACATTAAACAATATCTCAGCATTCAATTTGTTTGGCTAAAAATCCGGCCGTTGTAGTTGCAATCTTGACTTCCATATTTCCCATAATCACTCCGGCCTCTTTGCAGCCTAAAATAACTGCCCCAATCAACTCATCTCTGGCTATAACCGGCGCTATGACTTGGGCGGTAAACTTTTCTTCCCCTTCACAGATAGGATAACACTCACTAAGCTCCCCCGGTTTCGGCATTACCGTAACTTGACGCTCTTCTATCGCCTTCTGCACAGGTTCTGAAATGAGTTTACCAAAAAAATCATCTTTAGAGGCCCCCGCTACTGCAATGACCATGTCCCGGTTGGTGACAAGCGATATAAAACCTATCGACTCATAGAGGGCTTCCACGTAGATTTCCGCAATTTCGATCAAATCAACAAAAGGTGAATATTTCTTAAGAATAACCTCTTCTTCCCCATTAACAAAAATCTCTATCGGATCCCCGTTTCGGATCTTTAATGTTTTACGAATATCACTCGGAAGAACCAAGCGGCCGATTTCATCAACCCGCCGAATCATTCCAGTGGCTCTCATTTTGGTCAACTCCTCAGGAATAGCAAAATATACTGATTGTTTCAAGTCAAAATTTATCGGCATTTTTTAAGTATTTTGTTTTCCATTGTAGTGTGATAATGTGTACAATGAGTGTAGATTCGGTGTTAATCCATTGTCGATTCAATGTATATTTGGTTGCAAAAAATATTCATTCAGTTAATATTTTATGTAAACACGCCAAAAATAATCAACGTCCATCCGCAAACCGCACGGAAGGCCGTTGTTCCCGCTATCTCCGCATTGGCCGACATAAAATGACAGTCTCCAGCCGCAAAAGATACTGGAGACTATCGAAAACAATACGATTTCACCTTATAATGGGGAAACCCGCTTCAAGCTTAGAAATTAACGATTAAACGCAATTTACTGGTATCACCATATGTAGCGCTCTCACCGTTGTAGGTATAATAAGTTTCTCCGGTTCCCACTTGACGATCATATTGAGCGATTACGCCATTGGAGAATTTATAACCAAGACGGAAGCCCCAAGGATTTCTTGCAGCTTCATCAGCCAATCCTTTTTTGGTGTCATATTCAAAACGGGCGAATACAGGGATATCTTCAGATTCAAAGGTTGCTCCGACGATTAATGATTCCGGATCTACATCTGAGGCAAATTCGTCAATAATCGTTGCCTTGCCATAATGTACAAATACTTTGGTGGAATCAGTCGGCTTTACATATGCATTGGCAGCATAAGCGCTTTTATAAATGAAATTCTTGTTACTGTAAACATCTTCTGTTTCATCATAGTCTCCGGTACCCTTAAAATCTTTATTTTCTGCAGCAGTATAATATGCATCGACGCCAAAACGATCCGCCGCATAAGCGAGATTTGCCGCATAGAAGCCAAGTCCATCCTGAACCGGGCTTATAAAGCCCATCGCCGATACACGATCGGTTAATTTGAAAGTGGCCTTCATTTGAGCGGAATTTTTGATATCGTTTCCGCCAAAGATACCGTTTAAAATATCGACATCATCCTTGATGTTAAATCCCCAATAACCAAATTGAAAAGTACCGTAGCTTTGAGTGATTGTGAAATCCCCTTCGTCAATACCCGCTGTGCCTGATACATCTCCGCTGCGGATCGGATCCCATTTATATACCACTTTTGCTGATACGCTATCGTTGAGTTTAGCATTCGCAGTAAGTTCGGTATAGCTTACATTATCCCCGCCATCACCGGACCAGTCATATCCGGCTTTGACAACACCGTTCAAAGTAACTTCCGCTGCCATGGAAACGGCTGCGAAAACGAAAACCATCACTACGCTTAAAGCAATAACCAATAATTTTTTCATAAAAACTTTCCTCCTTATTTCGTTTTAGTCCTCAATAGCTGGTATACTTCCCGACCTGCCTTTGCAACTGTTCTCCACATTCCCCCTTTTGACATATAACCTCATCCGGCACTGTATGAGGGTTCCTTGGTTGTCCTCAGCGAGTCCGGAAATTTAATATTCAAACATTGGAATGTAAAAACTAATGAAATACGAATAAGTATGGCTGCTTTGACATATTTAATGAATTTTATTGCTTATTGCATAAAATTTAATAACGATTTTCATTACATTGTTTGCACATTTTCAGCATCTTTCATTGTAGTATGCCAATATGGACATTGAGTGTAGGTTTAGCGAATATTGAATAGCTAAAAATAATTTTTCAGTTAACGCTTTATGTAAACTATGAATTTCAGATCCTCCCCGCCAAAATAAACAACGACCCTCCAAAATCCCTCGGAAGGTCGTTGTTTCCTAACACCTTAAAAGTTGAACCCTTGCTCTTTAAATCGACTATTGTCTTCTTATTTTATGGTTTCATGGATAACTTGTTCTTTCGACAGTACCGTATCCCATACTAAAATATCCACCCGTCGGTTATAACTCCTGGAATCCTCGTCATGACCTTTTCTTACAGGATAATCTTTACCAAACCCATAAACAACAAATCTTTCGGAAGCAATACCCTGATCCATCAAATACTTTTGAATGGCCTCGGCACGCTGCTTCGATAATACCCTATTATATTCCCCAGTGCCACGCTCATCGGCATGACCGCTGAGAATAACCTCCATCTTCGGATTATCCTTTAAAATTGCAATATTCTCCTTCAACGTCCCGGTTTGGTCGGCCCGAAGGACTGCCTTATCAAAATCGAAGAACACCGATGCTAACTGCTTATTAACCCCCTCTACCGGCGCAGCAGAAGGTTCCGGGGTTGAAGTTTTTTCCTGGGTATCATTTGGAGTTTCAGTTGACCCCGGCGTTGCAGTTGGGGTTACTGTTTCTTCCGGTGTTGCAATCGAGGCCGGTTTCCCCCAATTGCTTAAAAATTCAACCATTGCGGTTTGATTCTTTTCCCGGGCGATTTGGAGGGCAGTCTTGCCATTATTATCGACGGCATTGATATCAGCCCCTTTTTCCAAGAGAAGCTTGGCCATTTCAATATTGCCCTTTTCAGCGGCATACATCAAAGGGGTCTTTCCATCGTTATCTTTGGCATTGACATCCGCTCCCCTGTCAATCAACAACTTGGCAATATCGGTATGGCCAAGATATGCCGCCAACATTAAAACGGATTTTCCATCATCGGCTTTCAAATCGGGACTCAATCCTTGATCCAGATATCCTTGTACTTTAGCGGTATCACCCTTTATCACTGCCTCAACCATTGCTTTCTCATTGTTGGAGCAACCCGCCAGAAAGACCAATAATAAAGCCATCAATACCACGGTTAGCTTGGTAAACCATTTCATAACCACTTCCGCCACCTTTCTACAAAATCCAATTTTTTCATTCCACTCTCAGGATTGTATTAAACTACCATTTGCTTCATTAAGCTATGATCGAATATTCCAAACCATATACGCTTGACTGCAATCATCCCTCCTTATTGTTATTCATTATAAAGGAGACATATTGCCGGACAATGACTAAACTTTGAAAATTTATTTCGGAAATATTGCCGAATGTTACAAGAGGGTAAAGCACAGTTGATTACGGTGTTAACGGGGAGCGCAGCTTGAAATCAAAATTAGCCGGGCGGATTAAAGGATGGAAAACTTATGGTAAAGGTAGTACCCTTACCCAACTGACTTTCAACAGTAATGGCGCCGCCTTGTAACTGGACCAGTTTTTTTACAATCACCAGCCCAAGACCACTGCTTCCTTTTTCCTGCAGGCGGTTACGGCTTTGATTCTTTCCCCGGTAAAACCGATCCCAAATCCGCGGCAGGTCCTCCTCGGCAATGCCAATTCCATTATCTTGAATGGTCAGAACCATTTCGTCTTTACACTGACAACTATCTACGCTCACTTTGATGCTCCCGTTCTCTGTAGCTTTAATCGCATTCTTGAGAAGGTTTCGGATAATTTGTTCCATCCGGTCAACATCGCCGATAACGATGGCCTTGTCCGTTTTCTTATCCAATAAAAGCAAAGTATTCCTGCTCATCGCTTCCGCCTCGAACGATGTCATTACATTTTGGGTTAGGATCATCATATCCAGCGGTTGCTTTTCGATGGTCAAATTACCGCTTTCCAGCCTGCCCAATACCAGCATGTCATCGACCAGCCTCGCGATATGAACCGTTTGAGCGTAAATCGTATCTAAATATCTTTCAAGTAAAGCTTGGTCTTGCACCATTCCATCACGGATGGCCTCGACAAAGCCCTGAACGGAGGTTAGCGGGGTCCGTAACTCATGAGATACCTCCATAAATAACCGGGCCCGTTCTTCTTCCATTCTACAGTTTTCCGTCTTTATCTTTTGCAATTCTGCCGCTAATATATTAAACCGGCCGGCAAGAATATTGATTTCATCCAAGGATTGCCCCTCAACCTTTATAGAATTGAGCCCTCCGCTAATTTCCGATAGGTTGGCAGCCAAACGGGAAAGGGGCCTGGAAATATACATGGACAAGTACATGGAGTTAAAGATAACAACGATCAGTAAAATGATTCCCCCAATCACGATGGATAAATACATTCTGTTTAAAGCAAAGTCAAGCTTCGGAGGATTCATTTCAAGCACGACACCGTTTTCTACGGTATTATCTTCGTTCCACAGGGGAACCACCGCAATAAAAGTGCTCCTTCCGCTCTGCCGGTCCACGGATCGAGTGATTGCGACTTCACCTTTGCCGAGCAGTTCAACGAATTTCCTCTCCACCGGCCCCACTGAGGTTGCATTGTGCTCTCCATAGGCATCCACAATATTTCCTGTCTTGTTAAAAACCGTAACCTTCCTGGCGTTAAAAAGATCGGCCAACAATTTTAACAGGCTCTGCTTGCCCCGGTTTTGATTACTTCGCTGATAAGCTTGGAATCTTTGATAGGCCGCTTTGGCATTTTCATAGTCTACTTTACTGATAACACCGGCCTTAAACAGACTTTGGGCTTTTTCCCAATCTTTTGACACGGACTCGGTATTTTTCCTAGCCTGTTCGAAATTATCCAGCGGCCCCATAGGGGCCGCAAGCGCCGGAAGCGCCTGCGGCGCTTCCTTTACCTTTATCCGAAGCAAGACAAAATTAACCAGGTTGGCCTTGCGTAACAACTCTTGCTGAAACTGATTATCGATAACCTGTTTCATAACAAAGTTGGCGAGCCCCATCAAAGCAATGAAGCTAAAAACAAAAACCGTCATATTGGAAAACAATATTTTGGTATAGATATTCTTATGAAACGACTTTGGCAAGAAACTTCTGATAACCGGCCAAAATCTTTGGGTACCGGCTTTACCGTAGCGCCTTTTCTTATCCTGAAGTATATGGATATTCATTGCTGCGTAGTCTTTCCCTCCTTAACGGGAGGTGTAAACTGGTATCCCACACCCCAAATCGTTGTCAAGTATTCATAGGACAAGGGTTCCAACTTTTTCCTCAACCGGCGGATGTGGACGTCCACTGTCCGTTGATCTCCAAAATAATCGTATCCCCAGACAATTTTCAGCAATGCCTCCCGGGTTAAAATCCGTCGCGGATTCTGGGCCAAGTGGTAAAGCAAATCAAACTCCCTGGGAGTCACTTCGATATCTTCGCCATTCACTAAAACCCTCCGGGTATCAGCCTGGATATCCAGGCCCGGGTAATTCAATTGCCAGTTCATACCCTTTTCGGTTTCCACTGCTTGAGTACGGCGCAGGACCGCTTTGATTCTGGCCATCAATTCCCTGGGGCTGAACGGTTTGGAAACGTAGTCGTCGGCCCCCATTTCCAATCCTAAAACACGGTCCGCCTCTTCCCCCTTGGCCGTGAGCATAATGATGGGAACCATTCGTACCGCTCTCAAATCACGGCACAGCGTAAGCCCGTCCTTACCCGGAAGCATAATATCCAATATGACGACATCAGGATTCTCCCGTTCAAATATGGGGAGGGTCAGATCGCCATCAAGGACCCCGATTATCTGGAAGCCTTCCCTTTCGCCGTATAACTTGACCAATTCCAATATGTTTTGGTCATCATCAATTACCAAAACTTTGCCCAAATCCGGCATATTTTTTCTCCCTAACGTTAACGCTTTCTAACGTAACGTTCTATAACATTACCATTCTCTTTTTTACTGGCGTTATTTCTTCAACGTCAAGTCAACCCACTGCTGCTTATGATAATTATAGATAAAATTAAGGAAAAAAGCAACGAAGGCATTCGCCCAACAACCCTGCCAAAGCTAGTAGACGTATCGTAAATAACCTAACAGTGAAAATGAGCTAAGAACAGTTGCCTCTTAGCTCATTCGTCTTTCATCGATTCTAAATTGATCCTATTTTTGGAAAATCTTTCGCCCTATTCCTTGATGCTAATATGGGTCACGGTTTTTGTAGTTACCTGATACTCCACATCTACGTTTGAACCAATTTTAGCAGCCAGTTGCGTAAGATCCGAGAGAGTTCCGTTGATTTGAATCTTACTCTCACCGGTAAGGCTCAGTACCAATTCGCCACCATTTACAATAGCTACCGTAATGGTATTGGCATTACCATCAACCGCTTTTAAGGTACCGCCGGTTATAGCGGTATCTGCTTGTCCGGCTTCAGTCTGGCCCATGACCGAACCGGTCAGTAAAGTTGCCCCCAACACGAAAACAGTCACCATCACCATAAACTTTTTATTTTTCCTCATTTTTGTTCCGCCTCTCTAAATTTCAATTTTATTCATGATATCAATCCAATTTTAAAATTATGCGTTGCAACGGTGGATAGGCTTTAGGAGAATATCCCTCCTTCCGTTATTCATTATAAGGAGCACTTATTTCCTGGTAGTTTCCAAATTTTGAAAAGTTATTTCGAAAATATTTCTAATTATTACAGAAAAAAATTAAAGCCCCATCGCTCCTACCCTACTTAGGAACGTAAGGCTTTGGAGACGACAGAGCTTACTTCGTAAATCATGATTTGCCAATCCGGTGAATCCAGGTTATCAATCGTGTAAACTCCGGTCAATTGTGGCCATTCATCCAGGATAATCTTTGATAGCGGACAATCAGTTTATCCAGCTTAATACTGCGGGCGAGGACAATGGAGTTAGTACAGCCGTAGACGCCATATGCTTCTTGGAGCTGTTTTCGTCCCTCGGGATTTTACGTTCCAGGGCTGCAATTGTTTTCGGATTGATTTTTCTCATGGCACCCTTTACATAAGTTAAAAGTGAAAAGCACGCCTTTTCCCCTTGCCCTTTTAACTTTATTTTGAATATAGTATAGTGGTTGTGGAAGATACTTGAATGATAATTTGATTCGATTTATCAATCAAATCAATTGCCTCTACATTTTGTTTTATTGCATTCATATTTTTCAATTGCCAGCCAAATAATTCATTACAAAAATTCATATAAAAATTTTCTGAATGTAGATTCAGATCCAATATATTCAACTTTCCGCGTATCTCAATCCTTGTTGCTAGAGTACACAGCTTGTACTCGATGAAATTAAAGTAATAAGCTCTGTTCATCATATCACCAATTCCTGATCGTTCAATTTCTAACTTAGGCTTTACTTTTATTCAATGAATCAACAGTAAAAGCTGTTTTTAGACCTTATAAACTATTAGGTTAATATAATCAAACACAATTTCTAAGATTGATGATAATATTCCTTTGAACCGATTACAAATTAAAACATGCTTTTAAATTAACAGCCCTCCGCAGTTAGTTTGCGAAGGGCTGTTCTTTTTCCTTCGTTCATTTCGAACATTTCGGATCAAAATAAATTATTGCACTGGATACTATCGTTACATTTTCATACTCTTCATGGTATCGTCATAACTGGCATCGCCTTTTTGATTCTTTTTGGACGCGGTCATCACATCCGGCAAAGCCTTTTGATCCTCTCCGCTCACGACGGCAATTTGCCATCTAAAATCGGTTTTATTCTCCAGTTCACTCAAAGGAATACTAAAATCGACTTTATTCTTTTCCACCATCACTTCACCGTTTATGGCATGACTGACCCCGGTTTTGACATTTTTGACAGAGGCTTGCCATTTCCCGTTTCGATTGATAACCGATACAATATAATCAGCACCGATCTTGGGCCATTTCCCGCCGGTCTCCTTATTCATATCGGTATCGAGTCCTACCATCCAGCCGGCGTTATCATCTAATTTAGCAGGTAAATCCATCTTGGTTGTCAGAAAAACCGTCACTTTTTTCTCAAAGAACATGGTGTTCATTTTCCCGGGAATCAAATAATCTTTAAATCCTTCGGTCATGGACTCGGCAAAAGCCAACAAACTGAAACCGAAAACCGCCATACTGCCAATGGTGAATAACAACAATGTTTTTTTCATTGAAAATCCCCTTTCATCTTTTGTAATGTCCTTTTCCGCCATAAGAGATATATCGCCGGATAAACCGCCAACTCCATCAGAAATGATACCAAAATACCCCCAACCATTGGCGCCGCGATCCGTTTCATCACATCGGCGCCGGTTTCTGAAGCCCCGGCCCACATGATGGGCAACAGGCCCATAAACATCACCGCCACGGTCATCATCTTCGGCCGAATCCGTTTGACCGCCCCTTCATGGATAGCTTCTTTCAAATCGGCCAGGGTGTTCATCTTCCCCCCTTTCACTAAAGAATCAAAGGCTAAGTCCAAATATAACAACATAAACACTCCAGTTTCGGCATCCACCCCCAAAAGGGCGATAATACCGCACCAGACCCCGATGGACAAATTGTAGTTCAGTAAAAAGAGCGTCCAGACCACGCCGATCAGTGAAAACGGCACGGCCAATAAAATAATGGCTGTCTTTACATAGGACCGGGTATTGAAATAGATTAATAGGAAGATAACCAGCATCGTCAGGGGTAAAATCACCATCATCCGCTGTTTAACCCGTTCCATCGATTCGTATTGGCCGCTGTATACGATGGTGTATCCCACAGGCAGTTTCACATTTTTGCGGATGGTTTCTTTGAGATCTTTGACATAACTGCCAATATCACGGTCTCCGCTATCCACGAACACATATCCCGCCAAGCGGCCGTTTTCGTCCCGGATCATGCCCGGACCGCTGGTTAAACTGATATCTGCCAGTTGTGCCAAAGGTACCTGCACCCCGTCCATGGCCGTAATATAAACATGTTGGATCTTTTCCACCGTATCCCTTAGCTCCCTGGGGTAGCGCACATTAACCGGAAACCGTTCCCGGCCTTCAATGGTCTGGGTGAAATTTTCCCCACCCACCGCGTACATCAGATTCATCTGAACTTCCGATACGGACAAACCGTACCGGGCTATTTCATCGCGTTTCAAATTAATATCGACAAAGTAACCGCCGGCGGTCCGTTCCGCGTAAACGCTGCGGGTACCTTTGACCATCGGTACATGCTCTTCGATCTGCTTGCCGATCTTTTCGATTTCGGCGATGTCGTCACCATAGATTTTAATTCCCACCGGTGTCCGCACCCCGGTGGTGAGCATATCCATCCGGCCTTTGATCGGCTGCGACCACATGTTGACTTGACCCGGTATGGACAGGGCTTTATCGATCCGGGAAACCAGTTCGTCCTTGCTAACCTGATCGGGCCAGAAAATCCGGAACGGCCCCTGCATGAATCCGGGGAGAAAACTATACCATCTTTTTTGGACCGGCCACTCTTCCTCGGGTTTCAAAACGATGGTCGTTTCCATCATTGAAAACGGCGCCGAATCGGTGGAGGTTTCGGCCCGTCCCGCTTTCCCAAAAACCGTCTCCACCTCCGGGAAAGACTTAATGATCTTATCCTGTACCTGCAAAAGTTTGCCGGCCTCGGTAACCGATATCCCCGGCAGGGTGGTCGGCATATAGAGGATTGAGCCCTCGTTCAACGGCGGCATAAATTCGCTGCCGATAAAGAAAAACATCGGCATGCTTAAGAAAAAGGCCATTGCGGCAATAACAATGATTCGCTTGGGGTATTTTAAGACAAAGTCGATCACCGGACCGTACACTTTAAAAAGCGCCTTGGAAATAGGATGCTTTTCTTCGGAATGAATCTGACCCACCAGAATTTTATTAACCGCATTCCCCAGCCAGTGAGGTTGGATTTGAAATTTTTTGACCCGGATCAGCAAGACCTGAATCGCCGGAACCAGCGTAATGGCCAGCACCGCCCCGAAGAACATGGCGAAGTTTTTGGTGAAAGCCAGCGGCCGGAAGAGCCGCCCTTCAACACCCTCCAGGGTGAAAATGGGTAAAAAGGAAACCCCGATCACGATCAGTGAAAAAAAGGAAGGCCGACCCACTTCTTTAATGGATTCAATGAGGACTTCCCGGTAATCTTCTTTCCCGCCCCGCAACTGCCATAGATTTAAATGTTTATGCCCGTTTTCAATCATCACAATCGAAGCGTCCACCATCGCTCCGATGGCGATGGCAATTCCGCCGAGGGACATAATATTGGAAGTCAGTCCCAGATACTTCATGGGAATGAACGATAACAAAACGGCGATGGGGAGAGTGATAATCGGGACCATAGCCGAGGGAATATGCATTAAGAAAATCAAAATCACCAGTGCCACGACAACCATTTCTTCAACCAGTTTTTTGCTTAAGGTGTCAATCGACCGCTTGATTAAATCGGAACGGTCATAAACCGGAACGATTTCCACCCCCTCGGGAAGTTTGACATCTTTCAGTTTTTCTTTCACCCCGGTGATGACATTCATGGCATTTTCACCATAACGCATGATAATAATGCCACCAACAGCTTCCCCTTGGCCGTTAAAATCGGCTAAACCCCGGCGCATATCCGGCCCGAAGCTGACGCTGGCCACATCCTTCACCTTAACCGGGAAACCGTTCATCGATTTGAGAACTACCTCGCCGATATCATCTTTTCCCTTGATATAACCACGAACCGTCACCATGTATTCCCGTCCGGAAATGTCGAGCAATCTGGCGCCCGCCTCCTGGTTGGCCTCCCGAATCGCCTTCACCACCTCGCTGATGGAGAGTTGATAGACGGCAAGCGCATTGGGATTCAAAGTAATCTGGTATTGGTTGACAAACCCGCCGATGGAGGCGACCTCCGCCACCCCTTTGACCGATTGGAGAGCATATTTTAAGTGCCAATCCTGAAATTTGCGCAAATCGGCCAGGGAATTTTTGCCGCTTTTATCAACCAGGGCATATTGATAGACCCAGCCCAGTCCAGTGGCGTCCGGCCCCAACTCCACTTTCACATCCGAGGGAAGTTGCGAATTCACTTTCGAGAGATATTCCAGCACTCGGGAACGGGCCCAATAAACATCCGTCCCATCGTCAAAGATAATATAAACGTAAGAATACCCATAATCCGAAAAAGCCCGGATGTCTTTGACCTTGGGGGCGCCCAAAAGGGCGGAGACAATCGGATAGGTCACTTGATCTTCTATAATTTGGGGCGGCCGGTCCCAACGGGCATAGACGATCACTTGGGTATCCGTCAAGTCCGGAATAGCATCCAGCGGAATCTGATTCATAGCCCACATCGCCCAGAAAATGGCCCCAGCAATCCCTATAAAGACAAAGGTCCTGTTTCTTGCGCACCAATCAATAATCCGTTCTATCATCTACTGTGTCCTTTCCTTTCGATGGATTACATCTTCATACCGCCCATGTTGTCGGTTGCCGATTTTAATTGACTTTCCGAATCAATGAAGAAATTTGCCGCGCTGACGACCTTTTCTCCGGCTTTCACTCCGGAAATAACTTCATAAAATCCTTCCGCCCGCCGCCCGACGAGGAGCTCCCGCGGTTCAAAGTAACCATTTCCCGTATGGACAAAGGCGATTTGTCGCCCGCCGCTATCAATGACAGCTTCTTCCGGTAATGCCAGCACCGTCCCGATAGGCACCTCAATTTCCGCATTGACAAAACCTTGATGGGATAGTCGACCATCACTATTCTCCGCCAAAATACGCGTCCGGACACTTTGATTCCCCGGATCAACCACTGTATCGAGTGAGTCGACAACTCCATAAAAATTTCTTCCGGGTAATTGGGGACTGGAAAGTCGGACTCGTTGTCCCCGCTGAATGTAGGGTAGATCGTTGGGATAGATTTGAGCATAAACCCATGTCCGGGTTGAATTTGTTCCTTCAATCAGTGAATCATCGGGTTTCCCCCGCTCCGCCAACGCTTTAATTTGAGCATCGCTATATCCGGCAATGATTAATTTTTTTCTAGCCGCATCCAGTATCACCAGGGCGGTTCGCCGGCTTTCGTCGCCGTCCGTCAAACTTCGATAATATTGATAAGCGCTTATATACTCCTGCTGGGAAGAGTATAGATCCGTATCATGAGAAATAACGCCGTAGGCCCGAATGAGCCGCTTCAGGGTGCGTTTGCCTGCAATCTCCGTTTTCACGCCGATCAGTTGCTGCTTTCTAGCGTCAAGCTGAACCTTGCTGTATCCGGCGAGTTTAGAGTCCCCTTGCCCCATATCCATAGAGTTCATGGAACCCATGGAGTCCATAGATTCCGGATCCATTTTCATGGGTTCGTTTGACGAATTACTACTCATCTCAATTTCACTCATGGAGTCCGCTCCCTTGCCCATATCCATCTGGCTCATGGAATCGTCCCCCACTGGTTTGGCTGATTTCATTTGGTGATAAACTGTGATTCCTCCAAGCGACAGACCCATCAATACTACTAACCCCATCCCAACCCATTTCAATTTCATAAGTTCTCCCCCCATTGCAAAGCTTCCGCCGTGAAATAATCGAGATAAACCCGTTGTTCCATTAAAAGCTGTTTGGTTTTTTCCAGAGCCAAAGATGAATCATAGAAGGTTTGGAATGAATCGATCAATTCACTAAAACCAATCCGGTTCACCTGGTAATCCTTTAACGCCACTTCAAATGCTTGTTCTGAAGTTCTTTGAATTGTGGATTGATACAAAATGAATGTTTCATTGGCTTTCTTCAGTGCCGTATATCGGGATTGAACTTCACTGGTAACCTTGTTTTCCGTTTCTTCCCGCTCCCGGGTTGCCCCTTCGCTCATCAAACCTGCAGCCTTCGCTAAAGGAATTTGCTTGGACGAAAAAAACAGGGGTAATGGAACTGAAATTCCCAGGGTGTAAGTTTTATCCCCACCGGCCATAAAGTCGAGGGCTCCTTTGATCGTGAAGTCCGGGGCGAACTCTAATTTCATCTGCTCTCTCTCAGCCTTGGCGCTGCGTTCCATGGCTTCTCTCATCCGTATTTCCGGGAAATTGGCCAGAGCCACGGTCAGGATTTCTTTTTCCGAGGGGATTTGGGTCAGCGGAGAGAGGGTATAAGAAAAAGTAGTCTCCGGAAGAATGGTCCCTCCCAACATAGCGGAAAGTTCAGCTATCATTCGGGCCCGTTCGGCTTCCATCCCCAGAACTTCCGTTTGCACTATGGCTTTCATATTGTTGGTCCTGATATATTCCGATAAAGTGGCTTTACCACCGCTATATTGAGCCGCAATAACCGCCCCCATGGCCTCCAGTTGTTTCTGTTTCCGTTTTTCGATGGTGAGGCTTACATCGATGGATGCAATACCGTAATACATTAAAGACACATCTTTTTTTACACCCAACCGTTTCAGCGCATAGCTTTCATTGGCGACTTCAGCATCTGCCTGTTGCCGTTTGGAGGCGGCATTCAATTTGCCGGGAAAAGGAACCATTTGACTCAAGGCCACCTCTGTTCCTTGGGTTGATGAATCCATCACCGAGCCGAGCGGGTTGTTCATCGATTCCACCATCAACTCCGGATCAGGAAAGACAGATACGGTCCGGATTTTGATTATAGCCGAGTCAGCAGTTTTTTTTGCGGCAATAATTCCCGGATTGTTTGAAAGTGCAATCGATATCAGGGAATTTAAATTTTTCCCCGATGGGGATGAATTCGAATCGGCAAATGCGGATGTCCCGGCGAATAAAAACAACATTCCCAATCCAAAAGCAGCGATACTCTGAATCTTTCTCAGAAATAACGTTGAATTTCGCGGATTCATTCTATGGACGCTCCTTTCATTTTCAATTAAAAAAGCTCTTTAATTTAACAAATAGGTTTACTAATGTTTCGTGATAGCCACAGACTAAAGAATCATTGGGCCAATTGAATTTCATAGTCGAATTATACGAGTTTAACCTTAACCTAAGCTGAGAGAAACCTTAAAATACCCTGAGAGTTCTTATCAATGTTTCATCTGGAAACCAACCCCAACTTACCGCCGAATCTATCGGTTTACAACAGGGATGGTTACAGATACCGACAAACCCCGCGGTTTCTTATTGTTCAAACTGATATTGCCGCCGTGATAACTAAGAATTGATTTTACGATTGCCAATCCCAGACCTGTTCCAGTTACTTGGGACCTGACATTGGTAGCCCGGTAAAAACGGTTAAAAACTAACTCGATTTCATTTTCGGGTATGCCGGGACCATCATCACTCATTTCCAACCAGGCCAACTTCCCCTGTTGGAAAGCCTTGATATGAATTTGACCGCCCTCCGGTGAATATTTGATTGCATTATCCAATAAGATTACGATGACCTCATGAAATCTTCCCGAATCGCCATTTATCCAAATCGGGCCGGGTGTTTCCAAAACAATTGTTTTGTGAAGGATTTCTTGTCGTAATTGGTAACTTTGTGAAACCTCATGAACAACTTGACAAAAATCTAATTTTTCCAGTATCAATGAACCCGCGGCTTCAGCCCTGGTAAGCATCAATAATTCGTTCACGAGTCTAGTCATCCGATTGGCTTCGGAAATCGTATCTTCAAGGGCGGCCAGCCTTTCATTTTCCCGTGCCTTAACAGCCCGCTTCATAAATTCCAAATTTGTTCGAATGGAAGTCAAAGGCGTTCTTAGTTCGTGGGAGGCATCCGCCAAAAATTTTTTCTGGGCTGTATAAGACATCTCCAGTGAAAGGAGCATTCGATTTAAGGCGCCCGACAATTCACCGAATTCATCTTTTTCACTGAAACTGTTAATTCTCCGACTCAGTTCCCCAGATATCGCTATATTCAAAGCATCCTTCGTCATCGTTTTTACCGGATTCAAGGTTCTTCCCACAAACGCCCATGAAATAATCGCGCAAGCAATAACGGCAATAATCCAGGTAATGCTTAAGGTGACGGTAAGTTCGGACAAGGTTTCCTTTACATGCATTAACGACCTGCCCAAAACTAAAATTTTTTGGTTTCGGATGGGTTTGTAATAAATCCGATACGGCTGGGAATCTAAACTAATCATAGCATACGAATCCCGTGTTATTGGCGCATGAAACTTTAGGAAATTTTGTAATTGGCTAAGACTTCTTTTGGATAAAATCGGATATTCGGAATCTATTTTTTTATCGAGGGGAATCACCAAGGAAAATGAATCGAGCAGATTTGCATGAAATGAACTCCGGGAGGAGCTTGAAGGATTATGTTGATCAGCAGGGGAGATTTCTCGATCGATAAATTCATTGGAATGGCTGGCCCAAGACTCTAGAGAGCCGTCTACTTCTGCATAAAGATGATATTGGAAGGCCATAAACAAACCCATGATGAAAACCAATAAAAATCCGGCCAATATGATCGTATGCCAAACAACTAAATGTTTTCGAATATTCATCGTTTTACTTTATCCTCATAGGATGCGTCTTGCCGGTAGCGCCGGCAATCCAGGATGTATCCCATCCCCCGGACCGTATGGATGAGACGGTCCCCGCCTTCCCGCTCCAATTTCATCCGTAAATAAGAAATATATACTTCGACAATATTGAAATCACCCCCGAAGTCATACCCCCACACCCAATCAAGGATCGCCTCCTTGGAAAGTACTTGCCGGGGGTTTGACATCAGGTAGAAAAGAAGTTGATATTCGGTGGCCGAGAGTTGAATAAGACTTCCATTTCGGATAGCCGTCATATTCTTGGTATTTAGAACCAAGTCCTCAAAATTCAACGTATCCAGCGATTTTTGAGTATGAATGTTATTACGCCTCAGCAATACCCGGATCCTGGCAATCAGCTCTTCAAAAGCAAACGGTTTGACGAGGTAATCATCGCCTCCATTTTCCAAACCCAGTACGCGGTCACCGACTTCGTCCCGAGCTGAAAGGAAAAGAACCGGAATCGCCGACTTTTTTTTGATAGTCTGACAAATATCAATTCCGGATATATCGGGCATCATTACATCCAAGATAATGAGATCGGGCTTTGTCGACTCAAATAATGCAACTCCCTCCTGACCGTTATTGGCAACCTCTACCTGAAAATTTTCATAGGTCAAAACTCGCTTTAAAGAACTGGCAATCATTTGATCATCATCGATGACTAAAATTTTTGGATTCATTTCAATCTCCCCGTTCAGTTTTAAAGTACTTATAAAATTTGCTCTTACTACAGCACCTTCATTTGAGTCTAGCCTTAATTGACGCAGTTAGAGGGTAACTTTCTCGTAATTCATTATATCTACCCGATGTGAAGATTTTAAGGAGATCAAAATGCACAAATACGGAAGGGGCCACCCCCCTTTTTGGTGTGACCCAATGGCTGAATTATCGTGGTTGGTGCAATCATGGCTCAGGAGGGGCAGGAGGACATAAAAAAAATGACCCCGGATAAAAACGGTCATCCATTATTTATCATGTTAATCCCGGGAATACGCCCTTGAAGTTCTTTCTCTGTGTCTCCGTGTCTCTGTGGCCAAAAAGCATTTAGGCCACAGAGGCACAGAGATAAAACCTATTTTTATCCTTTCACGTGCCCCGGCGGGCCGGGGTGGACGACTCTGTGGCAAATTGGGACCAGGATTTCACGGATTGATCGCCATTTTCACAGCGCCGGATTTAACGAATTTCCCCTGAATTTCATTCATCCGAAATTACTATGATTTTTTTCTTTCATAATTGATCCTTTTTTTACGAAAAGGATCCTTTTATTTCGAAAAAACCCTTTTTCCCATTCATTCAATCGTTTGAATGACGGAAAGGATCAATTTTGTCGTCCGGAGGACCGAGGGGGTCACCCAAAGGATCATTTCCGTAACCGAATCGATCCCTTCTTCCCATAAAAAGTCCTTTCAGTCGTCCAAAAGATCGATCCGACTCCAAAAAAGAGGCTTTTCCCCCTCCGAGCGGTCCCTTTTTCTCCAAAAAGGATCCTTTCCGTGACAAAAATGATCCTTTCTCCCGTTGAAAGAATCCTTTCCGTCGCCAAAATGATTTTTTCCGTAACGGAAAGGATCGCTTGACTCATTCAAGGGATGCTTTCCAGGGTAAAAATGATTTTTTCTGTGATTGAAAGGACCGATCCGCTCACCCAAACCACCTTTCCCTGACCCGCAAGTTGGACGAATACCCTTAAAAAACGCAAGATACAACAAGGGAGTGTCCTTACCACTTAAAAAGTAGTTTTGCGACACTCCCTCCATGAATGCTTTGTAAAAAACTATATCCCCCTCTGATCTTTTATTTATCCCCTTTTTTGGGTGTGCGTAACATGGCGATTTGTCCGGTGCGGACAATTTCACGGATTCCATAAGGCCGTAACAGGGCAATCAAAGCCTCTATCTTTTCAATTCCGCCGGTAATCTCGATCACAACCGCCCGGCTGCTGACATCCACAACCTTAGCCCGGAATATATCGACGATCTGCAATATTTCAGCCCGGTTCTGGGACCCGGCGTTGACTTTAATCAAGGCCAATTCCCGTTCCACCGCTTCCTTGACCGGGATATCGTTTACCTTGACGACATCGACCAGTTTATACAGCTGCTTCTCAATTTGTTCGACAACCTGGTCTTCCGCGGTATCGACCACGATAATCATTCGCGACTGTTGCGGCTCTTCGGAATGTCCCACGGCGATACTTTCGATATTATAACCCCGGCGGCTGAAAAGGCCGGCCACTCTGGCCATCACCCCGGAACGATCCATTACCAAGGCAGATATAATATGACGCATCAGCTATTCACCCCCATCATTTTGTTAATGGAGCCCCCGGCCGGGACCATCGGCAATACATTTTCTTCCCGATCCACCTGGCAATCGATGATGACCGGCCCGGGAGTTGCAAATCCTTCGGTTAAAACATCCTTTAAATCTTTGCTTTCTGTGACGCGAAATCCTTTGGCGCCATAAGCCTCGGCTATTTTCACAAAATCGGGATTGGATTCAAGGACCGTTGCGGAGTACCGTTTATGAAAGAAAAACTCCTGCCACTGGCGAACCATCCCTAAATAAAAGTTATTCAAAATAACGACCTTCACCGGAATCTGGTGAGCCACGGCGGTGCCCAACTCCTGAATATTCATTTGAAAACTGCCGTCACCCGCGATATCAATCACCAGCCGGTCCGGGTTTCCGATCTGCGCTCCGATGGCCGCGGGGAAACCAAACCCCATGGTGCCTAAGCCCCCGGAAGTAATGAAAGAACGGGGCCTGGTAAATTGATAGTAATGGGCGGCCCACATCTGGTGCTGGCCGACCTCCGTGCAAATAATGGCTTCCCCCTTGGTGATTTTACTAATTTCTTCAATGACTTCCTGGGGTTTTAACCCCTTGGGCTCATATTGCAGCGGGTAATCTTTTCGCCAGCCGGAAATGCGTTCAAGCCACTCCGGATGACGGGTCTCCGAACACCGCTCCAGCAACATTTCCAAGACCAATTTCACATCCCCCACGATGGGAATGGCGCAGCCGATATTTTTGCCGATCTCCGCCGGATCAATATCAATATGAATAATTTGAGCTTGAGGCGCAAAAGTCTCCAGGTTTCCGGTAACCCGGTCGTCAAAACGGGCCCCGATGGCAAAAAGCAGGTCGCATTCACTCACCGCAAAGTTGGCGGCGGCCGTACCATGCATGCCTAACATCCCCAGATTTAAGCGGTGGATACTTGGGAAAGCGCTCATCCCCATTAAAGTGGTTGTAACCGGCGCTTCCAAAAGTTCCGCTATTTTTAGCAACTCCTGATGGGCTCCGGCGCTAACCGCGCCGCCTCCAACATATAACAAAGGCCTTTTGGCATTTTGAAGCGCTTCCGTTGCGTCCTTCACTTGCCTGGCATTCCCGATATAGTTCGGCTTATATCCCGGCAAATCGATTGTCTCCGGATATTCCGGATTTTCTTTCAAGACTTGCAAATCTTTGGGCAAATCTATCAAAACCGGTCCGGGACGTCCAGTCCGGGCAATATGAAAAGCTTCTTTCACAATTCTCGGTAAATCTTTGATATCCCGAACCAAATAATTGTGTTTGGTAATCGGAAGCGTGATACCGGTAATATCGGCCTCTTGAAAGGAATCCCCACCGATCAGGGAAGTCGGCACCTGGCCTGTGATGGCGACCATCGGCACTGAATCCATATAGGCATTGGCAATTCCGGTCACCAGATTCGTCGCTCCCGGTCCCGATGTGGCCAGGCATACTCCGACTTTTCCGGTGCTTCGGGCATAACCGTCTGCCGCATGGGCGGCGCCCTGTTCATGGCGTACCAGTATGTTCCGAATTTTAGAATCATACAACGCATCATAAAGGGGTATCACCTGTCCGCCCGGATAACCAAAGATAACATCGACACCCTCTCTTTGTAAACACTCCAACAGGATTTCCGCTCCCGATATTTTCATTTTTCATCCTCCGGATTCCAAATTGAATATTTATATTCTATAATAATGCCAGACATATTAATTGTCAATGTTTAATTATAAATTTTGTAAGACTCGTCAATAAACAGTTCTAAAGATTCGCATTTATAAAATCCATAATTAACGAGTGTTTAATTTAATGAAATTCCACAATCGCTCACTGTTATTCTGTTAATAAATTTCAAGCCGTCTCTTTTGAAAAAAGACGGCCCCGCATTCCCGGAAATGTTAACTTTTTCGTCCCAAGCCATTGCCTATTGTAGAATCTTATAGGCTTTGGGTCCTACAAATCCCGGTCTATTGAATTACTGCCCCGGTATTCGCCGAGGTTACCAAACGGCTATAGCGGCTTAAATAACCGGTCTTTACCCGGGGTTCCGGCTGTTTCCAACCTGCTTTACGTTTGGCCAGTTCCTCCTCGCTTACCAGCACATCTATCTTCCGATTGGGGATATCGATTTTGATGATGTCTCCTTCCAGCACCAGGGCAATCGGTCCGCCTTCCATCGCTTCCGGCGATATATGCCCGATGGAGGCGCCCCGTGATGCCCCCGAGAAACGCCCGTCGGTTAATAGCGCAACCTCTTTATCCAGACCCATTCCGGCAATGGATGAAGTCGGCCCCAGCATTTCCCGCATCCCCGGTCCCCCTTTCGGTCCCTCATACCGGATGACCACAATATCTCCGGCCACGATTTTACCGTCCCGAATCGCCTGAATTGCTTGCTCTTCCCCATCAAAAACCCGGGCCGGACCCTGATGTTGCATCATCTCAGGGGCTACAGCCGACTGTTTGACCACGCAACCGTCGGGAGCAAGATTTCCCCATAAAATAGCCAGTCCCCCTTCGCTATGGTAAGCCTGGTCGATGGTTTTGATCACCTCAGGCCGCTTAACCTTGGCGCCGGCAATATTTTCTCCGGTCGTTTGACCGGTTACCGTTTTCGTTTCTGTGTTGATTAACCCTTTTTCGCTAAGGACTCTCATCACAGCCGGGATACCTCCGGCTTCATGCAAATCTTGAATATGATGAATCCCGCCGGGCCTTAAATAAGCAAGATGAGGCGTCTTGCGGCCCACTTCGTTGACCCATTCCAGACTTAATGAAATCCCCACTTCGTGTGCAATGGCCGGTAAATGCAGTACTGTGTTGGTGGAGCCTCCGATCGCCATGTCCACCGTAAACGCATTGGTAAAAGCTTCTTCGGTCATGATATCTTTTGGCCGGAGATCGTTTTTGATCAGGTCCATAATTTTCATCCCGGCGTTTTTAGCCAGGCGCACCCGGCCGGCATCCACCGCCGGAATTGTGCCGTTTCCCGGCAATCCCATTCCCAATACTTCCACCATGCAGTTCATGGTATTGGCGGTAAACATTCCAGAACAGGAGCCGCAACCCGGACAGGCAGCTTCCTCCAACTCTTTCAGGTCCTCTTCCGTCATTTTCCCGGCTGATACAGCGCCGACACCTTCAAACAAATGGTTCAGGTCGACCCGCTCACCGCGGAAATTGCCGGCCAACATTGGACCGCCGCTTATGACGATGCTCGGCAAGTTTAACCGTCCGGCCGCCATTAACATCCCCGGTATGATTTTATCGCAGTTGGGGACCAAAACCATCCCATCAAAACAATGCGCCATCACCATACTCTCGATTGAATCGGCGATTAATTCCCGGCTGGCCAGGGAATATTTCATTCCTACATGACCCATGGTAATGCCGTCACAAACGCCGATCACCCCAAATTCAATCGGAGTGCCTCCTGCCATCCTGACTCCTGCCTTAACGGCTTCCACAATCGTATCCAAATGAATATGACCCGGTATGATTTCATTGGCTGAATTGGCTATCGCAATTAACGGTCTTGTCAATTCCTCATCGGTATACCCCATTGCCTTGAACAAAGAGCGATGAGGGGCCCGTTCGAATCCCTGCAAAACTCGATCACTTCTCAAATTGTTCCACCTCCATTTTCGATTCTTTATTCGCTTATCACCTCAAGTTTCCTGCCACTGACATCTTATCTTTTAAAAAATGTCTGACATATTAAACCCTGATCTTCTTCCAAGACATAATATAAAAGCTGTTGGTGATGGCCAACAGCTTTTATAACACATTATTATTTATCTGATTAAAAGGTAACTCAGGAAGAAGATATAAAGAAAAGAAGATTGATAGGATGAGAGAATTTGCCGGTTTGGTTGGGTGCGGTGTGAAAAGCTGCGCATTACGTCGTCACTCAATCACTCCGATCCTCGGTGTACATCTCGCCTTCGAAGAAGGCGCGTACACCTCCGGTTCTCGTTCAATCGTTCCTAGTACTGCTTGCTTTTGACGCCGCAAGTTTATTCAAGAAAGTTGACTCAACCAAACCGGCAAGGTCCATCTCGGCGCATCTGGGTATAGCGCCGAAACTCGGGTAACCAGCATTATTTTAGAGTCGATACAAATTTACAAAGAGATACAAAAAATACTGGCAAATCCAGAGCGGGCCTACTTTAGCCAAAAGAATATGCCATCCGGCGCTTTCACAGCGGTGCGCCGGGATAAAACTTGCCGAAATGAGAGAGCCAACTTCGTAGAATATACTTGCGGCGTCAGGAGCAAGCAGAGCTAGGAAGGCGGGAAGTGAAGACCGGAAGCGTACTCAATATGTACGCGCGCGTCCACAGGACGCGAAGGACTGGAGCGACCAACTGACGACGCTATACGCCGCTCATCACGCCGCACTCGCTCATTTCGGCAACGTTTCTATTATTACTAATTCATCTTTATAATCAGAATTATTTATTCGGCGTCTTGGAGGACAATAAATAGCGGTGAAATAGCCACTCTCCCATTGCCAACACTGCGGCAATAGCCCACACTCCTCCGGAAGTCAAAACGAATTGCGGCAAACTTTTCATGATGGCCCAGATTACCAGTGCGGCCAAAATCAAATCCCCTATCACGGCCGCGATATTCCCAAATTTGGGTAATATCCACATATCGCCGATAATATAAGTTAAAAGGCCTACTATCAGACCTAATACGATGGTTTGGGTCCAGGTGCTTTTCCCTAACATGGGAATCATGATGAAAAGCACGGAATAAATGAAGGCCATTTTTATCAATAAGTTTACAAAATTTTTCATTTACTTTGTTCTCCTTTGCCTTACTTTTTCCGGATAGATTAGTTCCGTGATTCCCGCTATGATTAAGGCCGCGATCAACGCCCCCCCCAAAGGGACACTGCCTCCCTCAATCGCTAAACTTACCGTGAAAATAATGACCGATGCCACCAGAAAGTCAATGATAATCCTTCCAAAAGGTTTTCCGATTCCCCCGAAACCCCTTTGAACCAAAAGATTGGCGGCGAAAATTAAAACCGCTAGAAAAAGGAGCCAGGGTATGGTTAAAGCGCTAAAGCCGGGTACATAGTACCCAATGGAATAAAGGACAATGAATGGAATGAAAAGTTGAATCATCCATAAAACCAATTTCATCCAAACATTCCTCCTTTCTATTTTCATTCTATATAAGTTGATGTTTCTATAGTGAGATTCATCATTGTATAATCCGGATTGATTCGGGGCGGATGACTATCTAGCAAAGAGATGCTGTCCAATCTGAGTAATGATTCTACGCGCCCAGATCCATGGGTGATTTGTCTTTGCGGGATTAAAAAAATAAAGGGCGCCGCCTGAAGGATCCCAGCCACTGGCGGCATCAACCGCAGCACGGGTACTTTCACTGGATACCGGCCGGTTAAAAATACCATTGGTCACCGATTCAAAGGCATGGGGCTGATAAACGACACCCGCTATCGTTTTGGGAAAGCGGGGATTCTCGATTCGATTCATGATCACGCTCCCCACCGCTACTTTACCAATATATGGTTCGTTGGCGGCTTCACCTTGAATGACGTGAGCGAGTAAATTAATATTACCTGAAGCAGGAACTTGGGGGCCCGCCCCCCGGCTCCCTGAAGGAATTGTTAACCGTTCCCCCAATTTTAAATGATAGCGGTTTAAACCGGTCCTATCCCTTATCTCCTTGACCGTTAGTCCGGTTTTTTGGGCGATCCGGTATAAAGTGTCTCCTCTTTTAACGGTATAGGTCCAATCAGCCCGGCAGTTATTTGTATGGAAAAGGGATATTGCTATTGTAAAAATCACAATGACAATAACAACTTTTTTAAACGCTCGCAAAATTTCACATCCCTTACTTGCCAATTTCTTATTTAGTATAATAATTTCTTATCGAACTATCCTCTTTACAGCAAAAATATTTGTCGTTTCCTCGTTTTTCATAAAGGAAAGTGTGGAAAATTCGCGAAAAATGCAAGTACATCTATTAAAGGAGCGATTTACCGACAATGAAAATCAAGAGAACCCACCTATTTCTACTGGTCTTTGTTTTACTTGGCAGCTTTTATACTCTGGCGCTGGCGGAAAAAAATTTCTTTACGCCGCAACAGACAGCTACTGCTAAAGTATCCGACAAACAAATCCCGGAAAATCCCAAACCGGCGGCGGTGGAACAGGCTGCCTCCAAATTACCTTTTCATTTAACACCAAAACCAGTAATCGGCGCTTATAGTACTTCCTGGATTGCCGGCACACAGAGAATCAACCGTATTGCCGAATTTATCAAGCAATCCGGAAGTAATTCAATAGTTATCGATCTTAAAGACGACACCGGGACCATCAGTTATCCTTCATCAATCCCCCTGGCCAAAGAAATCGGAGCCGGCTCAAACCGGGTCCCCAACCTACAGGAACTGGTTGCCCGTTTAAAGCAACAAAAGATTTATGTCATCGGCAGAATTGTCGTTTTCAAAGATCCCATATTGGCTAAAAAACACAATGAGCTTGCAGTTCTTGATAAAAATGGCGGCCTGTGGAGAGATTATAAAGGCATGATCTGGGTTGATCCGAATTCGAAGAAAGTATGGAAATATAATGTCGATATCGCCAGAGAAGCAATCGACATGGGATTTTCAGAGATTCAATTTGATTATGTTCGTTTCTTAAGCGACGGCTTGCTTCGCAATTGTGTTTACCCCTATTCCACGGGTCAATTGAAGGAAGATGTTATCCGTGATTTTCTGTTATATGCCAGAAAGGACATTAATGCCATGGGCGTTCCCCTTTCTGCCGACATTTTCGGATTGGTGTTGTCCATGCCGGATGATTTAAATATCGGGCAAAAACTCGAAAAGGTCGCCTCAGCTGTTGATTATATCTCTCCAATGGTCTACCCGTCTCATTATCCAAAAGGTTCTTTCGGCTATAAAGATCCTGATTCTTATCCCTATGAGATTATTGCCAAAGCCATGCAAGATGCCAACCGGCGACTTAAGGGCGACGCCAAAAAACTCCGTCCTTGGATTCAAGATTTTTCTCTGGGCCATACTTATGGAAAGGAACAATTGCGCCTGCAGATCAAAGCTTTACAAGACAATGGCGTCCATGATTTCTTATTATGGAATCCCACCAACCGTTACGAATTATCCAAATATCCTCCTTTTCAATAATCCATAAGCCAATGGTAAAAAGAGTCCTTCCTTTACATTCGGAGGACTCTTTTTACGGTTACTTGGAATCTCGATCCTAATCCTGATCCCTTAGCAATTTATAAACCAATATCCTGCGGGCGCCCCAATACCGGCTATTATAATAGCGGCTGAAGACTGAATCGATTTTAATCCTCCCCGATCCTGAAGCTGCATGAATAAAGCTGCCATCACCAAGATAAATTCCTACATGGTTAATGGATACCGAGCGCATCGTCTTAAAGAAAATCAAGTCCCCCAGGGCCAACTCCGAACGTCTGATTTCCTGGCCAAGGTTCATTTGTGAAGAAGCGCTGTGAGGCAGCTTATAACCGAATTTTCCATAAATGAACATCGTATAGCCGGAGCAGTCAAATCCGGAAGGCCCTTTTCCACCATAAGCATATGGAAAACCCAAATACATTTTCGCAAACCCGGCAAGTTTTCGCCCTTGATCGATCTGTTCGATCCGGTTTTGGATCGCCTTGGTTTCCATGGTTATATAATCTTGATAAACCCATCCTTCATTGCCATTACCATACGTGATCCTGTACCAAGATTGGTTTTTTTCCATGACTTCAACTAAAAAGCCCTCATTCATAAGCATCAAAATTTCCTCCTGAAGACCGGGCCCGGCCCGCAGACAAACCGACCTACCCACTACCATTCCATGAAAGGAATTTTCCGCCCGTAGAATACACGGTGACAATGTGAATAAGATTATCAGAAGTATTTTGAGTCCGCGCCTTTTGATACTCACCTTTTTTCTCACCTCAACCGGATGATAGTTCTACCTCATACTTTCTTTTCATATACACTAATGGAGGGTGTTTAAATGCGTAAAATGATCATTTGCACTTTTATTATTTTCATCTACAACCTTTTATTACTCATCCTGCCCGTCCTATTGTTTTTAACATGGATCCAATGGTCCACTCCTTTATCATTTCATATCTTGCCCTGGATTTATTATCTATTCCTTTTGATAAGTCCTATATTGTCCGTTACCATGGGAACGATGATGATTAAAGATTGCTTCAATTTGATGACGGGCTGCGTGCCAATTATATCCATGTTTATCGGCTATTTACCGCTCTTTGCTTTTTACCGCCTGGTCAACTCCCTGTGGACGCCTGCGGATTGTTTGCTACTGCTAGGGATTCCAATCGTGTTGGGCTTGATTTCAGATGTCATAGCAGCATCCATTCCTGTTTTGACAGAATGGCGGTGGGAATTAAATTCTTACTATCATATCAAAGTTAATTCTGCCCATGATCGAGCTTCAAACCGATAGTGATTTGCAGGAAAATTTTTTCTCACCCCAAGAATCAAGTTTATAAATTTGCAAATAATCATCATCACCAATAGGTACCGGTGAAAAATTCAATCCATGTTTTCATTTTAGACAGTTAGGAAGCCAAAATGCTGACAACACCCCTTTTTCCGATATACCAAAAGTATCAAGCGAAAATCATAGATTTTCACGGTTGGAAACTTCCTGTCCAATTTAGCGGCATTGTAAAAGAACATCTGACCGTAAGAAAACACGTCGGCCTTTTCGATGTTTCCCATATGGGCGAACTTATGGTTGAAGGGCCTGATGCGGTTCCTTTTTTGAATTATGCCTTGACCCATCAGGTCTCAACTTTAGAGCCTGGCCGGATTGGTTATTCGCTTCTATGTAATGAGAGTGGGGGGACTCTCGATGATTTACTGGTATATTGTTACGGACCCACCCGGTTTCTTTTGGTTGTTAATGCTTCCAATATTGCCTCCGATTTACAATGGCTGGAAACCCTGTCCACTGGTTTTAATATTTCGCTGAAAAATATCTCCACTCAAACAGCGCAGTTAGCAATTCAGGGTCCGAATGCCCTTCCCTTACTCCAACAGATCACGGACTCCCCGATCCATTTATTAAAATATTACCAATTTATGCCTCAAATTATTCTTGCGGATCAATTCCCGGTCTTACTATCGCGGACCGGCTATACCGGGGAGGAAGGTTTTGAAATTTATCTACAGCCACAGCATGCTGTTGATGTTTGGGAATTGCTTATCCAATCCGGATCTATTTTGGGAATCTCGCCTATAGGTTTAGGCGCCCGCGATACTCTTCGTTTTGAAGCGAGTTTTCCTTTATACGGCAATGAATTGACCCCGAGTATCTCCCCCCTTGAAGCAGGTCTCGAACGTTTTATCCGATTCGATAAAGCCATTTTTATGGGGAAAGAAGCGCTTTGCCGGCAAAAATCAGCCGGCATACCGCGGTCGCTCATCGGGATTGAGATGATCGATAGAGGTATTCCCCGCTCCAATTGCCGGGTTTACTTTGACAATCGTCTGATTGGTTCCGTTACTTCCGGCAATTATTGTCCCTTTTTAGCCAAGAACATGGCGCTTGCTTTAGTAGAATGCTCCTACACTCAAGCGGATCTCCCTGAATTACAGATTGATATCCGAGGCAAACTATTAAAGGCTAAAGTCGTTAGCCTGCCTTTTTATTCAAGAAAGTCCGCTATCTCAAAGTAGTCTCCCACCCCGGCATTTTTAGGGCAAGCGAAAGGACGAAGATAAAGAAATAAAACCAATTAACCACGAAGTACACCGAAGTGGAATTGTATATACAATTCCTATAAAAACGCTTGCGTTTTTAGATTACGAAGACTAAAGATTTCCCCCATTTTTCTTCGTGGCCTTCGTGCTCTTCGTGGTAGGAATATTCATTTTTTGGCATATTTCCTGAGTAGAAAGGACCGCGTTTTTACTATGATCCACCCGTATTTACCCTTAACGGATGATAACCGCAGCTTCATGCTAGGCCAAATTGGTGTGAATTCGATCGAAGACATGTTATCAGACCTGCCTTCCGATAAGCGTCTACATCACCCCTTCAATATTCCTCCGTCTATGACCGAAGTCGAACTTGCTGAACATTTTCGAACCATAGCGGGTTTAAACCGTAAAGCGAAACTATCCTTTTTAGGAGCCGGCGCCTATCAACACTATATACCAGCCATTATTGACCATTTGGCCTTCCGTTCCGAATTTTATACTGCCTATACTCCCTATCAACCTGAAATATCTCAGGGGATCTTGCAGGCAATTTTTGAATATCAAACCTTTATCTGTGAACTTTTTGGTTTACCGATCGCCAACGCTTCGCTGTATGACGGCGCTTCGGCTTTAGCGGAAGCTATTTTAATGGTATTCCGGGAAAAGAAATCTAAAAATCCATCCCGCATCTTGCTCCCGGAGACCCTCAGTCCTCATCTTTTGACGGTCATCAAAACTTACACCCAATCTTTCAACCTCTCCATTGAATTGATTCCGGCTCAAAACGGCCTGATTTGTCCATCGGATTTGGCAAATTTACTTCAAACCGAAGCTGCGGCAGTCGTGATTCAAAATCCAAATTTCTTCGGTTTCCTCGAAGATATGCCTGAACTGTTGCAAATAGTCAAAAATAGCAACACCTTTGCCATTTGTTATGTCGATCCATTGACTTTAGCTATTTTGGAAGCGCCGGGGCATTTAGGAGCGGATATTGTAGTCGCCGAAGGTCAACCTTTGGGCCTGCCTCTTTCTTATGGCGGACCCTACCTTGGATTAATGGCCGTCTGTGAACAATTTAAACGAAATATTCCAGGGCGTTTGGTTGGGGAAACCGTTGACAATAAAGGGAACCGGGCTTTTGTCTTAACGCTTCAAACCCGGGAACAACATATCCGGAGGGAAAAAGCGACCTCCAATATTTGTTCTAACCAGACTTGGTGTGCTCTTCGAGCAGCTATCTACTTAGCGACCCTGGGACCGGTTGGATTTCGGGAAGTTGCTCAAAGAGCTTTTGATAACGCCCATTATCTTTTGGAAGCATTTCTTAAAATTGGCTTTCAACCATTATTCTCCACTCCTTTTTTTTTGGAATTTCCCATCCGTACTCCTAAACCCGCATCTTTTTACATCGAGCGCTTATTAGAAAAAGACATCGTGGCCGGCTTTGATTTACATTCAATCTGCCCAAACTTGAAAAATACCTTGTTGATTTGCGCCACCGAAATATTTTCCAAAGACCAACTTGACTTTTTTTTAGATGAAATGAGGCAATTAAAGTGAAAAGTGATCTCCGGCAAGATACTAAGGTTATCTTTGAGAAAACCGGATCCGGAAAACGGGCTTGGCTCCTTCCAAGCACTCGGGTTCCCGACGATTTCATCAGCCGAAACATAAAACCTGGCCAATTACGTCAATCTCCCTTAAATTTTCCGGAGTTGGCCGAAATCGACGTCATTCGCCATTATACCGAACTATCGTCTCGTAATTATGGGGTTGATACCAATTTTTATCCTCTAGGCTCGTGTACCATGAAGTATAATCCTAAAATTAACGAAGACTTGGCAGCTCTTTCTGATTTTCTGCAAATCCATCCTTTGCTTCCCGAAAAAATGGTCCAGGGTACCCTAGGGATTCTTTATGAATTGGAACAACACCTCATTGAAATCTCCGGGATGGATGCCTTTTCATTGCAACCGGCAGCCGGCGCCCAAGGTGAACTAACCGGCTTATTCATCTTAAAAAAATATCTGGAATCAATGGGCCAAACGAACCGCATTCAAATCCTCATTCCTTCATCGGCGCACGGTACCAATCCGGCCAGCGCATCAATGGCCGGATTCGAAACATTGACGGTTCGCTGCAACGATGCCGGACTGGTTGATATTAACCATTTAAAGTCACTTTTAAGTCCCGCAACATCCGGACTCATGTTAACGAATCCAAATACCTTGGGACTTTTCGAAAAGTCAATCACTACGGTTGCCGACTTGGTCCACCAGTCTGGTGGGCTATTATACTACGACGGCGCTAATCTCAATGCGATTATGGGACTCATCAGACCGGGTGATATGGGATTTGACATTATGCACCTCAATCTGCACAAAACTTTTGCCACTCCTCATGGTGGAGGTGGACCTGGCGCTGGCCCTGTTGGGGTAAAAGGCTTTTTGGCAAAATTCTTGCCGTATCCGGTGGTTCAAAAAAATGGCCCCGGATATACTTGGGATTATAACAGGCCTTTCAGTATCGGAAAAATCCATGGATTTTACGGCAACGTCGGTGTCGCCATCAAGGCCTTGATGTATATTCGCGCCATGGGCGCCGATGGCTTAACGCAAGTTAGCCGGGATGCCATTTTAAATGCAAACTATCTGCAATCTAAGCTTAAACAATATTTCAGATTACCTTATCCGCAATTTTGTATGCATGAGTTTGTCATATCGGCTGCAAATTTAAAATCCCACCACATCTCGGCCCTTCATATCGCGAAACGTCTTTTAGATTTTGGGATTCATCCCCCGACCATTTACTTCCCCTTGATTATAGAAGAAGCCTTGATGATCGAGGCAACCGAAACCGAAAGTCTTGAAACTATAGACCGTTTTATTGAGATGATGGTGGACCTCTACCATGAAGCGATCGATTCGCCGGAAATAGTTACTACGGCTCCACACCGCACACTAATCTCCAAAGTCGATGAAACTTTAGCAGCCCGTAATCCTAAATTGCGGTGGCATGCGGAAATAAGCAATCATCCTGATATGGGGAAATGAAATAACAAGGTTAAAGTATTTTTTCACGTGAAACCAATACCCTCATATCCTTCCAATGTATAATATCATTAACAATTACCAATACTTTCTATAAAGTAGTATTTATAGGAGGTTTTTATTCATGGGTAAACACTTCATTCAATATATAATTGCATTGACTGCAATCCTTTTATTTACGGTTACATCTTCCGTATTCGCAATGACTCCCTTTAAAACAATGGATATCTTTGACTGCAATGAGCAAAACAGCGCTTTTGAGTATCAACTTCAATTATTGTTCGGGCTAATCGATACCTATAATCCCGCCTTAACCCAGGAACAAAAGAAATTAGTATGTAAAACAATACTGAAAGAAGCCGACTCCACTGGTTTTGACCCTTTCTTTATCTCGAGTATAATTGCAGCCGAATCTTCATTTCGTCCTAAAGCTATTTCCCCTTGTAAAGCTCTCGGCTTAATGCAGTTAACGTCTTGCGTCTATCGTCCGATGAATATTCGCGACCCTTTTAATATTCAGCAAAATATCTATGCCGGCACCCGGTTCCTCAAATATTTAAAGACTTTATTCAGCGACAGCAACCTGATCTTGGCTGCATATAACGCCGGCCCGACTCGAGTTGCCCGGTTAGGAAGAATACCCCGAATCCGGGAGACCCTCAATTACATCGAAAAAGTCAATGCGCTCTATTCGAATTTGAGGCAGAATTTTATTACCCTTTTAAGCAATTCTATTGCCAAAATTCAATTGTGTAAAACTTTGAAAGCGATAAGTAATCCCAAAGCTATGGTTCAATATGCAGCTTACAAATCTTCGGCTGAGTCTACAACCTTTTTTGGGAACACGCTGTGCATTTGCGAACCGGAACAACATTCAAGATTTCTCATCCAGGCTTAAAAAATATTCTTCAATGGTTTTCGGCTTTTCTGGATTGGATTCTTTGGTTGATTGAAGCCTGGGCAATCGCTTTTTCCACTCATCGTTCCGGATTTCTTTACTATCCATTCCTTTTAGGCGGTGGATCGTTTGTTCAATTTCTGCTAAACATCCCGGAAGGTTCTCTCGGATCTGTTGATTACTGATTCGAATCACTAATATTCCTCTATCCATCAGAAAATGATCTTTACTCTGATCCAAGCGTTGTTGCTTTGTGCTTAAATGGGTGTATCCATCCACTTCGATAGCCAGCCGGTAACTGGGAAACCAAAAATCCACCTCATACCCTTCCAAAGTATGGTTCTGCTTAAATGACCATTTCTTTCTTTGGAGAGCTTGTGCCAAACGTGTTTCGGCTTTAGTGCGACAACTGTCTCTCAACTTATCCATGCTTCTCCTCGATCTTCCATATGCTGGCTAATTGTTGACATTTCTCTAACATTCCCGTATACTTATTTACAATGGTATTTTATTAATGATTGGAATTAAGGAGTATTTTAATGGCAAATAATGATTCTATTTATCCAATCAGTGTTGTGATGACAATGACTAATTTGACCGCTCGCCAGATACGTTATTATGAATCCAATGATCTGATCAAACCCGCCCGCTCTAAAGGTAATCAAAGATTGTATACGCCGCAAGATGTGGAAAACCTTTTATTAATCAAAAGTTTACTTGAAAAAGGGCTTAATTTGGATGGTATCAAGGCGATTATCAATAGTCCTAAAACAACAGAGACCGTAATACCGCCTACAATACCAGCTGCCCCGTCGACTCCGGCAGTGTTCAGTTCGCACCGCCCGGAAGCGCCTAAGCTTACTTCTTTATATCCTGTAAATAATCAAGAAGCATTAAATAATTGGTTGCAGCACAAAAGAAAATAAGGATGTGGATTCGAAATGACAAAGGAAGAAGTACTTAAAAAATGTAAGGAGCTTGATGTCCGTTTCATCCGTCTACAATTCACCGATATTTTAGGCGTTGTCAAAAATCTGGCTATCCCGGTTAGCCAATTTCCCCGGGCCTTGGACAATGAAATCATGTTTGATGGTTCTTCTATTGAAGGGTTCACCAGGGTCGAAGAATCGGATATGATTTTAAAGCCCGATTTAAATACCTTTGCGATTTTCCCTTGGCGCCCGAAAGAAGGAGCCGTCGCCAGAATCATCTGTGATATTTATACCCCCGAACTGGAACCTTTTCAAGGCGATCCCCGCTACATTTTAAAACAAACCATCAAAGAAGCTCAAGATTTAGGGTATTCAATTAATATTGGACCAGAATGTGAATTTTTCTTATTCAAGTCCAATGATGACGGTTCACCATCGTTAGTCGCCCATGATAAAGGGGGATATTTCGACCTCTCTCCGAATGATTTAGGGGAAAATGCTCGCCGTGAAATCGTTCTTACTTTAGAAGAGATGGGTTTTGAAATTGAAGCCTCCCATCACGAAGTTTCTCCCGGACAGCATGAAATCGATTTTAAATATTCGGATCCTTTAACAACGGCCGATCGCGTGACTACCCTAAAATTCGTCACCCGGATCATTGCGCTAAACCATAAATTGCATGCAACTTTCATGCCTAAGCCTGTATTCGGCATCAATGGTTCGGGAATGCACATTCACTTATCCCTTTTTAAAGATGGCCAAAATGCTTTTTTTGATCCCACCGCTGCTCATGAGCTCAGTCCCACAGCCCTGTACTTTATCGGTGGACTCCTTAAGCATGCCAAGGGTATCACCGCAATTACCAATCCTTTGGTGAATTCCTATAAACGTTTAATACCGGGTTATGAAGCTCCCGTTTATCAATCGTGGTCAGCCTCCAATCGTAGTGCTTTGATTCGAGTTCCAGCTTCCCGTGGCAATAATACGCGTATGGAATTAAGAAGCCCCGATCCCTGTTGTAATCCTTATTTAGCTTTTAGTTTAATGATTAGAGCCGGTCTCGATGGCCTAGCCAATAAAATCAATCCCGGCGCGCCAATTCAAAAGAATATTTTTCTAATGTCCCAGGTGGAAAGGTCACTTGAAAATATCACCGCTCTTCCAGACTCATTATATGAGGCCTTAGTCGAAATGGAAAAGGATCCTTTGATTCTTGAGACTTTAAGCGAGCACATTTTTTATCGGTTTTTAGAAGCAAAGTCCATTGAATGGGAAGTCTACCGCAGTCAAGTTCATCAATGGGAAACCGATCAATATCTTGGTGTATTTTAACCTCTCCAAATCATTTATAAAAAAGGCAAAAAAAAACTCCGTTTAAGGAGTTTTTTTTTCAGGCCTCTGTGGGTGTATCGACTCGCAATGCCTTGCCTCTTTCCTTTAGCTCGCCTCTCGGCAGGGGTGAACAAAGCCCTTGCATATAAGCACCATCTTCCACAACCAAAGTCACCATTTTCGAATCACCGGTAACTTTAGCAGAAGGTGCTAATTCCAGTCTTCCCCGGGCTTCAATTGAACCCTTCACTTCCCCAGCAATAATAATATTTCGAGCGACAAGGTTACCGACCACCTTACCGCTTTCTCCTACGATTAAGTCTCCCCCGATATGAAGTTCCCCTTCATAATAACCATCAATCCGCAACGCCCCGCCAGGAGCCTCTAAATTTCCTTTGAAACTACATTCTTTTCCGACCAAGGTATCCACTTTACGCGAATTAATTCCATCTTTAGATTGCATCGTAACCCTCCCCGTTAATTTCTGAAAAAAATCCTAAAATTTAACCGCTGGCCATTTATATGAACCTCATAATGGAGGTAAAGCCCTTTACTATCAACCACAGCTAATCAAAAAAATGATAACGTATACCGTTTTAATCCATTACCTTCTCGACATTAACAACTTGGCATCATTCCGGCTAGATTCTAGTAGGGCGTATCGTAAATAAATGGTAATCAGAAATGGGAAAGATACGCTCTCATTAAGTAATACGTTCACAATCATTGAGTAGTTATTTAAAGAATGTTTTACTAGTTTGCTTTCCCCGTTCTAGCACCTTTTTGTTGAATAGCCCGCCATATCGTTGAAATTTTTGTCCGTTCTAATTTTAAGCGGCTTAATTCTTCAGCAATCTGATAACTCTTTTGTAATGTAGGCTTTACTTCCCGTTGTTCCTTTTCTAACTTAGCAATCTGGTGTTTTTTGGCTTTAACATCTTGCCGGAAATGATATATCTGCTTTACTTGCATGGTATATGCAAAAAAAACGTACAAATTGAATCCGATGATTACAGTGATACACAAAACCGACCAAAAAGGAATACCAATACTTTTAACCTGACCTCCCGAGGAATTTGGAACAAGCATAAAGGTAAATCCCTTAGCAAATTTCCGTTTTATAAATTTTAGGATTGCTTTCATGCTCCACCTCAAGAAAAAAACTCACCCATCTTTTTCCGCCGATTTTCAAATTCCAGAAAAATGGATGGGTTTTATATTTCGACAATCTTCAGGGTTTTCCTGCTAAAATCCTAAAAAATCCTGTTCTTTCCAAAACTTTCGTTCATTTATTCAGTTTTCTTCCCAATCCCTCTTATTGCCTTATCAATTGCTTCTTTTTCTTCATCCGATAAAGGATAAATGGATGAACCCTTTTGCACCGGCTTGCAATATACTCGGGCTTCTTCCCGTCCGAAAATACTGCTCATAACGATTCCATCCCCTAAGGCATCAAGCATTGCAAAGGCAAAACTTTGATCCCCTCCGGTATTTTCAAAAGCTTGGAACCGGACTAAGTTCCAATTCTGTAAATGCCGTTCCGCTAAAATTTGATTATTTGTGAGGCGATCATCGATCTGCTGTTGTTTATGAAAAACCTGATTTGTTTTCTCCAATAATTCAAGCAATAATGGTTCTAAATCTCTGCCTTCCGCTCTCTTTAACAAATTTCTATACTTTTTTAATGTAAAATAGGATGCCAAAAAAAGAATAATTAACAAAACATTTAATCCAATAATTGATAAGAAAATCACCAGCATATTTTGGGCCAGCCAATTATTAAAGAACGTAACCTCGTTCATTGGAGCAACAACCTTTCCAGTTTTATCTATTCACTCTTCAATTCCACAAGAATTATTCTGCAAAGCATCAACCTGCTCCTCCATTTTTTAAAAATTTTTCTTTCTAGATTTTTACCCTTTCATCGACATCTTTAAATACATTTATGCACTTTTATGGCTTTTTAATTAAATTCAAAACAATCTCTTATTCTTCATTGCTCTTTTCTTCTTTACAACCAATTTCTAAAAGAAAAGCCTTACGTTAAAAAAACATTCATTAGAAGCAGACTCACTTTTAACTGAAACCGCCGGCGAATCGGCTCAGATTAGGAAGAAGAAGTTTGATTGTTAAAAAGGTAGCGCTATATCCCAAAAACTTGTAATTTCATCATTGTGCCCCCAAAGAAAGTTTGCAGTAAGCGTACGCGCACTTATGCGCCGAAAAGAATAGATACAATATAATGGTTATAAAGATAAATCAGCTTGGTTTCAACTCAAGCCGTCTATTTATTCTCCCGCAGAGGCGTCAGCACCTTTTGGTGCTGCAGGCGCAGAGTGCGAGATATGCTTTGCAAAATATTATTCGTTAATTCGTGATATCCGGTTGCCAACTCATGAAAAGGATACGTCTAGGCCAGAAACCGTAGTTTCAAAGCACAGTTCGTCATTTTTCTACGCGAGATATTCTTTTGATTTTAAATCGATAGATAGCTGATAGATCACTACATCCAAATAATCTGCTGAATTAACTTATCCATCAGATACAATATATCGAAATCAAAACGCACAATTAAACTATATATTGTATTTATTCATAACTCAACTTTCACAAAGGAAAAAGTCGTTGAAAACCATGAATCCCTAAGCCTAAAATAATATTGACAAACAGCCTAAGGTCCCTACCCTAGCCCTTTAAACGCAAAGGGTTTTTAAGGAATTGTTTCAAAATCCACTTAAAGGGTGGGCCCGACCCGCCGGTTTTGACAGTTGAGCTTCGAAGCTTGAAATACCGCGATTAGCCCTCAATTTGAGCCAGTTTCCTTTAAGGGATAGGGTCGCTCTTAGACTCTGAATTCCTCGAAATTTTCTACCTATAATTTCTTCGCAAAAACTCGTTCTATATCTTTGTTTATTTGTCGGGAGTTTCTCCTAGTAAATTGATCCGATGTGCTAAAACCCCAGCTCCAAAACCATTATCGATATTAACGACTCCAATTCCGCTGGCGCATGAATTTAACATACTTAAAAGCGGAGCAACTCCTTGAAAATTGGTTCCATATCCTATACTGGTCGGAACCGCTACAATGGGTTTATCGACTAAGCCTCCCACTACACTTGCTAAAGCACCTTCCATACCGGCTACAACGATCAACACCCGGCACTCATCAATGATTGATTTTTTGTCAAACAAGCGGTGAATTCCTGCCACACCTACATCGTAGATTCTTTGGACCTTGCTTCCCATAATTTCCGCAGTGATGCACGCTTCTTCCGCTACAGGCAAATCGGCCGTGCCAGCCGATAAAACGCCAATAACCCCCTGGCTGACTTTTTGATTTCGCCACAAGGCTACAATTCTAGCCTCTTCAAAATACCGAACATCTTCAATCTGACTCTTAATGCTTTGAAAAACTTCTTTACTAGCACGGGACGCCATTACATTAAGAGAACAATCTGCAAGACTCTTAAAAATTGCAACGATTTGTTCGATGGTTTTTCCCGGACAATAAATAACCTCGGAGTTTCCATTTCTTAAATTACGATGAGTATCAACATTGGCAAAACCAAGATTTTGATAAGGAAAATCATTTAATTTCTTTAGGACATCCTCCGGCCGAGATTGGCCCGTAGCTATTTCTTCCAACCAATGCAGTAACATTTCTTTATCCATTGAATTTATTCATCCTATCCTTCTGTGTAATTATCAAAAGAAGTATTATGTCATAACACAATCCGTTTCACGTGAAACAATTTAAAAAAACGGCGATTATTCGCCGTCAAAAGTTAATGAATTAATTTTTCACAAATCCGCTCAAAATCTTCTCCGTCATAATAATCAATTTCTATTTTTCCCCCACTCCCCGTTTGGCGAATAATAACCTTCGTTCCAAACAACTGTTGCAATTCATCTTCCATCTCGATTACATTAGGGTCTTTCCGCATGGGTGCTTTCGCTATAGTTTTCTTTGTTTCACGTGAAACAGGCGGAGAAGAATTTAATTGCCGAATAAATTCTTCTGTCTCACGGACCGACATCTCTTGAAGTTGAAGCTGACTCCAAGCACGTTTTTGTTCATCGGAAGTTTTAAGACTTAAAAGAGCCCGCGCATGACCCATGGTAAGTGTCCCTTTGGCCAAGTCTGTGCGAATTTCGGTGGGAAGATTCAGCAACCTTAAGGTATTCGCAATGGCAGGCCGACTTTTTCCTACCTTTTTAGCAATTTCGTCTTGGGTTAATTGAAATTCATCAATTAAACGCTGATAAGCATCGGCCTCTTCAATGGGATTGAGATCTTCCCGTTGTAAATTTTCGACGAGAGCAACTTCCATCATCGCCTGGTCGGTCATTTCCTTGACCACAACAGGAACTTGAGTTAAACCCACAAGTTTGGCAGCTCGTAATCTTCGCTCGCCGGCAATTAATTGGAATTTGTCCCCCATCTCCCGGACGAGCAAAGGTTGAATAATTCCATGAATTCTAATAGATTCCGCAAGCTCATTAAGCTTATCGTCGATAAATTCTTTACGGGGTTGATACGGGTTGGTCTGGATGTCATTGATGTTGACTTCAAATTGGGCCTCAGTTATCTGATTTTCCTCGGCCAGCTCCGGAATTAAGGCACCTAAGCCTTTGCCTAAACCCCGATTTTTATTCATTGGCTATCACTTCCTTGGCTAAATCAATATAAGCCTCGGCTCCTTTGGATTTCTCGTCATAAAGAGTAATCGGAAGGCCAAAACTAGGTGCTTCGCTCAACCGTATATTACGGGGTATTACCGATTTATAAACTTTATCATTGAAGTACCGGCGTACTTCCTCGGTAACCTGGGATGAGAGATTAGTGCGGTTATCATACATTGTCAATACAACACCCTCAATTTCAAGATTGGGGTTCGAGTATTTTTGCACGAGTTGCACGGTTTTCATCAACTGGCTAAGACCTTCTAACGCATAATACTCACATTGAATCGGTACAATAATTGAATCTGCTGCAGCCAAGGCATTTATCGTCAAATTGCCAAGAGAAGGGGGGCAGTCAATGAGCACATAGTCGTACTGATCTTTGATCGGTTCAATCGCTCTTTTTAATCTTTGATCACGAGCCATCATGCCAACCAATTCAGCCTCTGCGCCTGCTAAACGAATTGTAGCCGGTGCAATTTTTAGTTTTTCCACTTGGGTTTGTAATACGACTTGGTCCAATGGAGTCTCGTTAATTAAAACATCATAAATGCAATTCTTAATTTCGCTCTTCTTTAAACCAATCCCACTGGTGGAATTTCCCTGAGGGTCGTGGTCAATGATTAAAACCCTTTTTCCTTTTTGAGCCAAGCATGCACCCAAATTCACAGCGGTTGTCGTTTTTCCTACGCCGCCTTTTTGATTGGCGATTGCGACTACTTTCCCCATAATTGACTCCTCCTCCCGTTGGCCCCTTTTGGCCTGTAAAATGATTTCATTTTTCCGAAGGGCCTCCATTTCAACACTAAATAAATCGTGGGCACGTTGTGTTAAAACCTCTATTGAATTTTTTCTTGATCGTTTCATAAAAGTCACTCCCAATCCCCTCGGTTTCTTTTTTCTTTCGAGATAAGGTCGTAACTTCCTTCTTTGTTGGTAAACTTTCTATTAGTAAATTTCAAAAATTTGATTTTTATAATGGTTTCTTTTGAGGAATCCCCGCTTTTCGGGGATACCCGTTTGGAGTAGGGTTGATTTTTTTTATAATCACCACAGACCGGAATCCGTAAGAAAAAGGAAGCTCCGTTGTGAGACAATCGATAAGTGACCCCCCTAATATCTGAATTGCTTTTTCAGCCTCATCCAATTCGTTGTGATAATCTTTTCCTTTATACAATATTGCATAACCATGGATTGATACAAATGGTAAGATTAATTCCACTAATATATTGAGAGGGGCTACCGCTCGGGCAATTGCCAGATCAAATCCCCCTTGTTCCTTGCCAATCGTGATAAAATCTTCCGCTCTTGACCAAACCGGATTAATATTATGTATGCAAAATTGCTTGCAAAATTGTTCCTGAAATTTTATCTTTTTTTGGACCGAATCTAACGAAATAAATTGTTTTTCCGGAGAACAAATTGCCAGCGGAATCCCGGGAATTCCTGCTCCACTACCAATGTCGATAATCCGGCGGGCCTCTATATATTCCGGCCGGTTAAAAATGACCAAGGAGTCGAAGATATGCTTAAAAAGAGCCTCTTTTTGATCGGTGATGGCGGTCAAATTTACACTTTGATTAGCATCCAACAAAAAATCAATAAATTGAAATAGTTGATACAAAGTATGTTCCGAAAGTTTGATGGAAGCTTTATCAAATTCGTCGGTTAGTAATTGTTGAATATCATTCATTTTGCATTCCTCATCGTATTCTCCAAATAAAAAAGCAAAGCGGTTAAATCGGCCGGATTAATTCCGCTAATCCTGGAAGCTTGGCCTAAAGTCATGGGTTGGAATTGCTTGAATTTTTCCCGGGCCTCACGGGCGAGATTGGGAACCTGATCATAATCAATGTTTGTGGAAATTTTTTTATTTTCCAAATCTAGCATCTTTTGTACCTGGACATTCTCTTTGGCAAGATAACCTTGATATTTAAAACGAACAGCTACTTCTTTCAAATCCTTCGGATTCATGGTTTGTTCCGGAAACAGCTTTTGGGCAAAATCAGGAGATACCTCAGGCCTTTTAAGAATTTCAGCAACATTAAAACGATTTTTAGGAGCCGTTAGTTGAGCTTCCTCAAAAATTTTGCGTATCTGGGGTTCAGGATTAAAGTATTGATTTTGAAATGTGCTATATATATGGTGGATTCGTTGCTTTTTTTTATTAAAAATTCGGGTTTCACGGTCATCGATCAAACCGATATCAATCCCATAGGGAGTCAACCGTTCATCGGCGTTATCGGAACGCAATGTAAGACGATATTCGGCTCTTGAAGTCAATACCCGGTATGGCTCCAAACTTTCTTTGGTTACTAAATCATCAATCAGTACACCAATATAAGCTTCCGAGCGCTTCAAAATCAGTGGCTCTTTGCCTTGAACTTTAAGAGCCCCGTTAATACCGGCCATTAAACCTTGGGCTGCCGCCTCTTCATAGCCAGAACTTCCGTTTAACTGGCCGGCGGCAAATAAACCGGGGACATGTTTTAGTTCCAGGGATGGTTTCAATTCAGAACCCGGTAAAGCATCATACTCGATAGCATAACCGGGACGGACGATTTCTAATTTTTCCAACCCGGGGATGGTCCGTAAAAATAATTCTTGAACATATTCAGGCAAACTGGTGGACAAGCCGGCTAAATACATTTCATCGCTATCTGCCCCTTCCGGCTCAATAAAAACTTGGTGGCGATCTTTATCCGGGAATTGAACCAACTTGCTCTCAATCGATGGACAGTATCGTGGGCCAACCCCCTTAATTTGTCCGGAAAATAAGGGAGCCTCCTGCATATGCTCTCGAATAATCTGATGAGTCAACGGTTGGGTATAAGTTAACCAACATAGATGTTCTTGGCGGATTTGCCAAGGTTCCCAAAAGGAAAAGCCATGCTCATCAAATCCTCCGGGCTGAGGGGTCATTTTTGTAAAATCAATCGATCTCCGGCGAACCCGGGCGGGAGTCCCTGTTTTAAAACGCCTGAGTGGGAGGCCGATCTTTTTCAAATCATCCGATAAACAATTGGCCGGAAGCTGGCCCATTGGTCCGGAAGAATAATTAAGACCGCCAATAAAAATACGACCTTGGAGAAAAGTACCGGTAGCAAGAATAACGGCCTTCGAGAGATATTCAATTCCGGTACGGGTTCTCACCCCCATGCATTGACCCGAAGTATCCAAAAGAAGTTCAGCCACTTCCGCTTGCCTAATAGATAGGTTGGGTATATTCTCCAATTCAGTCAACATCGTCCGGTGGTAGACTTCCTTGTCGGCTTGAGCCCTCAAGGCCCACACTGCCGGCCCTTTTTGGGTATTCAGCATCCTCATTTGCAAATAGGTCCGGTCGATCATTCGCCCCATGATACCTCCAAGAGCATCGATTTCACGAACCAAATGCCCTTTGGCGGGGCCGCCGATGGAAGGATTACACGGCATAAAAGCAACGTTATTATAATTAATTGTAAAAAGTAGCGTCCGACAGCCCATCTTGGTTGCTGCAAATGCAGCTTCACAACCGGCATGACCTGCTCCAACAACAATTACATCATAGGGCTGCTGCTCCATATTCTCCTCCTTGCTCCTTTCCTTTTTGACAATTCATATATAATAATGTCCGGTCCGCATTCGATAAGGTGGGTATCCTTAAAGCCTGCCCAAGAGTTAAAGGTCTGATCCGTATCAAATCATTGCGTCCGGTTTCCGAAAGACCCTTCAATCCTGCTGCCCAAAGGGGATCGATTCCAATTTGATTGAGCTCATACATCTGCGTTCTTTTGTTTTGTTGGCGATCTAAATACCCTGCCAATTTTGATTCATTCCAAATAAATTCCCGAACGGGCTGGGGATAGCTTTTTAAAACAGGAAATTCTTTAACCAATATTTCATCGGTCAGTTCCGGACGCAAGACAAGTTCTTTTAAACGGTATCCCCTATCGGGTTTAGGCAACCCCGTATGTTTCCAAAAATCAGATTCCGGAGTCATTTTAGTATTCGTAAGAAGTTCTTGCAATTCGGTTCCGGCATTCAAAAGTTGTTCCAACCGGTTCCAACGCTGGTGCGAATTTAATCCAAGCTCAAAACCAACTCTTCCCAAGCGGCTTAAAGAATTATCAAGCCGCAGAAATAAGCGGAATTCAGCGAGTGAAGTCATCATTCGATAGGGTTCTTCCGTTCCAAGGGTCGTTAAATCATCGATCAGGACTCCAATATAGGAAGTGGTTCGATCCGGGATATAAGCAGGGAGTCCTTTAAGTTTGCGGGCTGCGTTAATACCTGCAATAAGCCCTTGAACCGCAGCTTCTTCATAACCGGAGGTTCCATTAATTTGTCCCGCAGTAAAAAGATTTTCAATTTTACGGTTTTCCAATGAGGGATTAAATTGAAACGAATCCAAACAATCGTATTCGACAGCATAACCCGGTCGGACAATCTGTGAATTCTCCAATCCCGGAATCGTCGCCAATATTTTCTCCTGAATTTCTTCCGGCATAGCGGTAGTCATTCCCAGTAAATAGAGTTCCTCCGTATACCTTCCTTCCGGCTCAATAAATATTAAGTGGTCGGTTTTCTGAGGAAAATTGATGACTTTCCGGTCGATCGACGGACAAAAATGAGGTCCTTTCGTAGTAATGGCGCCCGAACGGATCGGCGAAAGATCGATATTATCAATAATGGTACCAATGGTTTCAGGAGTGGTTGCTGTCATCCAACAAGGGATTTGGGGGCGCTTTTGGTTCAATCCATCCCAAGAATAACCCCACTCCGGGTCGATCAATTTTTGTGGCGCCATTTTATCATAATTTACCGATTGATTATGAATTCTAGGTGGAGTTGCAGTCTGAAAACGCCGTAAAATAAGACCGTGTTTCTTTAAACTCATGCTCAATTCGACTGAAGCGGGTTCCCCTTGACGACCCCCTTGATAGCGTATATCGCCCATCACGATATGAGCATCCAAAAAAGTTCCGGTGGCGATGATTACCGCCTTGGCTTGATAGTTCCTGCCCGATTTAAGCTTGACACCGACTACCCTTTTGTCATCAACCAGCAAATCACAAACCAATCCCTGTTTTACGGTTAGATTGGGTTCACGTTCTAAAACTAAAGTCATCTCAGACTGATATAGGCGCTTATCGGCCTGAGCCCGGAGGGCCAAAACAGCCGGGCCACGACTTTCATTGATCCGGCGGATATTTAAATAGGAACGATCGATAATTTTGCCCATTTCACCACCTAAAGCATCCAATTCCCTTACGAGATGACTTTTAGCAGCAGGGCCACCAATTGCTGGATTACAGGACATAGCCGCAATCGTATCCGGAGATATTGTGATGATCAATGTCTTAGCACCTAGCCGTGCCGAGGCAAGAGCCGCTTCACACCCGGCGTGACCAGCGCCGACTACGATAACATCATATTCCATTATGCCAGCTCCTTCATAATCACGATCTTATGGATCATCGTAATCATAGTTTTTATCGTTCATTTACCAATACAAAATTGAGCAAAAATGCCGTGTAACACTTCATTGGAAACATTTTTCCCGGTAATTTCACCCAGAGCTTCCAGACAAGACCGTAGATCGACCGCTAACAAATCCTCACTCAAGTGACTTTTAAGTCCGTCATGAAAGCTCTCCAATGCAGCCAATCCTCGCTCTATGGCTCGTTTATGACGTACTCTCGATAGCAAAGGCCGATCATCGACTGCAATCTTGCCCAGTCCTACCTTTTCGATTAAGATCTTCTCCAATTCCGAGAAACCATTCTTCGTTTCCAGGGAAAGTTTCACAATAGGATATTCATTCTGTAGGGGACCAAGCTCATCCAGAGATAATCTCTGGGGTAAGTCCATTTTATTTACAGCAATAATAGCCGATTTTCCATGAATTTTATTTAGGATCAGTTGATCTTCTGCGGATAATTGTTGACTGCCATCCAGCAGCAGCAGAATCAAATCGGCATCGGACAAATATTGCTCCGCTTTTTCAATCCCTATTTTTTCAATGGGATTTTCAGTAGTCCGGATACCGGCCGTATCGAGAAGACGGATCGGGATGCCCTGAATCTGGATTTGAGCTTCAATGACATCCCGGGTTGTACCCGGTATTTCCGTGACGATAGCCCGTTCTTCCTGTAAAAAAGTATTCAGCAAGCTGGATTTTCCCACGTTCGGGCGGCCGGCTATGACAATCATAATCCCTTCACGGAGTTTGCGCCCTTCATCGATATGGTTTAACAATCCTTGAAACTCATTTTCAAGAAGGATGATCTCATCAAAAAGCTGGTCTCTTTGGGGTTCAGGAATACCTTCTTCGGGAAAATCCAATACCGCCTCGATGGAAACTAAGATATCGTATAATGCGGATTCCAATTTCAAAATTTCTTTCGTTGCGCGTCCTGTTAATTGGGATAATGCAATTTGATGAGCTTTTTCAGTTTTCGCCCGAATCAAATCAATAATCGACTCTGCTTGTACTAAATCAATTCGCCCATTTAAATAGGCCCTTTCGGTAAATTCCCCGGGGTCGGCCAGCCGGACGTCTTGGTCCAAAATCAATTCCAAGATCCGCGATATTCCGACCATTCCCCCATGAGCCTGAATTTCCAAAACATCCTCTGCGGTATAACTATGGGGTTTCCGGCTGTAAAAAAAAAGGACTTCATCAATAATCCGCTGCTTTTTGGGATCAACGACTTTTGCGTAATAAATATGGCGGTCCTGAAAGTCCTTAAAAAAATTGTCTTTTGGGGTTTGCAAGATTTTTAATCCGATTTCTTTAGCCCTGGAACCACTAACCCGGATGATAGCGATTCCACCTTCTCCAATCGGAGTGGATATAGCAGCAATCGTATCTTTAATGTTCACTTGTTCCTCCCTTATGAGTAACCAAAATACAACCTATAGGTTAATATTTTGAATAGCGTTCATATCGATAAAATAATTGGTAAAAAATAAACCCGGATAAACCGGGTTCCTTAGGTCCTACTTTAATCTTGAATTCACTTAAATAACCTGGTTAGGACTCCATAGTATCCTGAGGAGAAATAATAACGTGTCGGTATGGGTCTTCCCCTTCACTATAAGTAATCACTTCTTTGTATTCCTGTAAAGTAGCGTGAATAATCCGCCGCTCATGAGGAGACATTGGTTCCAATACCTGCTTGCGTTTTTCGCGTTTTACTTTATCGGCTACCTTCAATGCTAAGTGACGTAACGTCTCTTCCCGGCGGCGCCGATAACCTTCTACATCAACAACAATTCTTTCTTTATCGAGTTGATCCTTATTGACCGCTAAATTAACCAAGTATTGAATGGCATCAAGGGTTTGTCCGTGTTTTCCAATCAATAATCCCAAGTCTTTTCCATTAATATTCAAAGTGGTGCAATCTTTCCGTTTAAAAATTTCAACTTGAGCCATTACTCCCATATTCACTAACAATTCACGCAAAAACAAAGCAGCGACTTGTCCCAAGTCTTCCTTGACAGTAACTTTCACTTTAACAACCTTACTGCCTAAAAAACCGAATAAACCTTTGGCGGTCTCTTCCATGACTTCAACGCGGACCTGATCCGACGTTGCCTTTAATTCACGAAGGGCTTCTTCCACCGCTTCCTCTTTGGTGTGGGCAATTTTAACAACAGACTTCAATAATCTCCCCCCTATATCCAAAACCTTCGGCCTCTACTTAAATTCTTCGCTACAATACAACAAATTTTCTTTCCTTGTTGACCAAAGATTTTAATTCTTTTCAGGCTCAGGATGATTTCCCGCTTTGTGAATATGTTCTTTTACCGTGAAGTACTCGTTAATAATATACTGTTGGGCTATGCCGACAATATTGCTTACCACCCAATACAAACCAACTCCGGCATTGACTTGATAAGTGAAAAAGCCAAACATTACAGGCATGATGTACAAAAATATCTTTTGATTTTGATCCCCACCCGTGGCTGGAGTTGTTAATTTCTGCTGGAAAAATGTAGTGATCGCCGAGATGACCGCTAAAGCAATATCACCTTTCTGAACCAAAGGAAACCACAAAAAAGTAGCATTACCAATAGAATTTTTAATAAAAGTCGGATCCTGCAATAGACCGAAAATTGCCCATAAAATTGGTAATTGAATCAACATCGGCAAACATCCGCCAAAGGGGTTTACCTGTTCTTTTTTATAAAGCTCCATGGTCCGTCGCTGCATTTCATCGGGCTTATCTTTGAATTTCTCCTGAATCTCTTTCAACTTAGGCTGAATATTTTTCATTTTATTCATAGCCTGTACTTGTTTAATCGTCGTCGGGAAGAGAATCATTTTAATGATAACAGTCAAAATGATAATTGCCCAACCCCAACTAATTGACCATTCAAATCCAAATCCGCCCTGGTGAAAAAAGTTGAGCATATTGGCAAACAAATTAATAAATTGGTCAAATAAATTTAAATGGACACCTGGAGGTTTGATCAAAATCGGCATATGATTTTACATCCTTTCATTTCACTTTTCGGGTATTGGATCATATCCACCTTTGGAAAACGGATGGCATCTTAAAATTCTTTTCACCCCATAGTATAACCCTTTCATTAAACCAAATTTTTCAATCGCCTGGTAAGCGTATTGTGAACAAGTCGGGTAATAGCGACAGGTTCTAGGTTTAATGGGTGAAATAACTTTTTGATAAAATAGTATAAAAAGAAGGATTACTCCTTTCAATGGGAATCCTCCCCCTTACATTCAATAATACCGGATTTTCTTGGCAGGCGTTTTCTTACTCCACCAAGTATATGCGTTATTTCAATTATTATGTTGGCTAGAGTAGCTTCCTTAATAGGATTTCTAGCCACAAGCAAAACATCCAATCCTTTTAGATCTTCCACAGACTGTGCAGAGACAGCTTCACGCAACAATCTTTTGATTCGATTTCGAATCACGGCATTTCCTATTTTCCGACCAACACAAAACCCAACCCGGATAAAATCGAAAGAGGTATGAAGAAAATAGACCACTAAATACCTGCCGTAAATAGAGTGGCCCTTTTCAAAGATACCTTGAAATTCTTCGTTTTTTTTAATGATAGCTGTTTTTGTCAAAGTACGTTCTCTTTAGGCGGATAAAACTTTCCTACCTTTTGCTCTCCTACGGCTCAACACTTTACGTCCGGCTTTGGTGGCCATTCTTGCCATAAAGCCATGGTCCTTCTTATATTTATGACGATTCGGTTGGTATGTCATTTTCATTGAGATCACCTCATTCCGCATTTTAGGCAATAAAGTTTGCGATAATAATTATAATAATCAAGGTAGATAGTGTCAATAGAAAATCAGGATAAAACGAAAATTATTTGCAAAAAAATTGTGGATAATTTTTTTATCCATATATAGCTTGGAAGAATTCATGCTGGCTTGGTTAATTATAAATTGCCAAAAGGGTTAGATTTTGTTATTATAGTATAGTCCTTTGAATTTATCCACAGGTTGTGAATAGTTTTGTGGATAAATTATATTTTGTGGATATGTAAATATTCTTAAGTTAAAGGCTTTTTTTATTTTCCACTCTTTCAGATTTCGTTAGGAATCTCGAGCGATTGGGATGTTTTTCACAAGTTATCCCCAAGATATGGATAACTAGATCGTAAGGAGCGTTGGGGGTTAATGAGTAATTTAGATACGATTTGGGAAAAGACATTAGAATCAATATCTCCTTTCTTAAGCAAACCCAGTTTTGAAACATGGCTAAAGCCAACCAAACCTGTGTCTTTGGAAGGAAACCTTTTAACTGTTGAAGTTCCAAATGATTTTGCCCGGGACTGGCTTGAATCACGCTATGCGCCTTTACTTGCCACAACATTAAAAGAGTTATTAGAAGAAGATGTGGAATTGCGGTTTATTACTCCTGAGCGTAATGAAGCTCAAAATAAGCCGGAAACTGAAACTACCGCTCATATTGGGCAAAGTATTCCACAGCCCTCCCTACTGAACCCAAAGTATACCTTTGAGAGTTTCGTCGTAGGGGAAAGTAACCGTTTTGCCCATGCCGCATCCCTGGCGGTAGCCGAAGCGCCGGGAAAAGCCTATAACCCATTATTTATATATGGTGGAGTAGGTTTGGGTAAAACCCATCTTATGCAGGCAATTGGTCAATTTGCATTGAAAAATCATCCTGATTTCCGGGTGGTTTATGTATCTTCTGAGAAATTCACCAATGAATTGATCAATGCGATTCGGTTTAACCGAACTCCCCATTTCCGGGATACCTATCGAACCGTTGATATTTTATTGGTGGATGATATTCAATTTTTTGCCGGGAAAGAAAGCACCCAGGAAGAATTCTTCCATACATTTAATACTCTTTATGAATCCGGCAAACAAATCATTATTTCCAGTGATCGTCCGCCAAAAGAAATTCCTACATTGGAGGACAGGCTCCGGTCGCGCTTTGAGTGGGGGCTGATTACCGATATCCAAGCCCCTAACCTAGAAACCCGGATAGCCATATTAAGAAAAAAAGCTTCAACGGAAGGTTGGCATTTACCCAATGATGTGATGGTGAATATTGCCGATCAAATCAATTCCAATATTCGCGAATTGGAAGGGGCGCTGATTCGAATCATCGCTTATGCCTCTTTTCATAATAAACAAATTTCCCTGGAACTGGCCAATGAAGTTTTAAAAGACGTCATTTCGTCAAGTAAGGCCAAACGGCTGACGATTCCCATTATTCAACAGGCAGTATGTGATTTTTATAACCTTGAAATGGAAGATTTGAAAGCGCAACGCCGTACCAAAAATGTTACTCTTCCCCGGCAAATCGCGATGTACATCGTAAGAGAATTAACTGATTATTCTCTGCCGAAAATCGGCGAAGAATTTGGAGGACGTGACCATTCAACCGTTATCCACGCCTGTGATAAAATCCAAGAATTAATTAAAAGTGATCCCGAGGTCGATCGGATTATCAAAAACTTAATCCACAATTTGGGTCAATAATTGTGCACAGGATCTGATCGGATTGTGGAAAATTTATCGATCTCATTTTCTGAATTCTGTGGATTGTGTTATTTTGTAGAAAACCACCTTTTTTATTCACAATCTTTGATTTTCTAAAAAGCTTGATGGTAGTTGTTTTTGATCAACTTATGCACAGTATCAACTCGACTATGACTACTACTTTTTTATTATATAATATTAATAATTGATCATTTAGAAATACCATTGTTGACAGGAGGGTAAAAAAATGAAGATTGTATGCCTTCAAGATGAATTAGCGCGTTTTTTACAAATCACTGCCCGCGCGCTCGCACTAAAATCAACTTTACCGATTTTAACGGGAATTTTTATGGAGACCAGCGGTAATTCATTGCGGTGCGTTGCTACGGATTTGGAGATAGCGATTGAAGTCAATGTCCCCAATATTCAAATTTTCACGACCGGATCTATTGTTTTACCGGGTAAAACGTTCGTTGAGATTATCCGCCATTTACCTTCCGGACCGGTGACGATTGAATATGAAGAAGCTTCCAAAATGGTAACGATCACCAGCAAACATTCATCTTATCAATTACCGGTCTTACCCGTTGAAGAATTTCCGACGATGCCGGAATTAAAAGACGGAAATCAAGTGGAGATCAAGGGTGACGTTTTAAAAGAGGCCATTCGCCAAACGATGTATGCAACCTTGATGGATGATCCCAGACCTTTTTTATCCAGCATATTATGGGAAATCACTCCCGGGCAATTGCGTTTGGTGGCGACGGATGTAAACCGGCTGGCTTTACGGGACGTGCCTGTGGAATCCGGTTTTCAAAAAACGGCATTGGTTCCGGTCCACTCATTAAGAGAAATCGCCAACATTTTCGGTAATAATAACGAGGAGAAATTAACCGTTCATTTAACGGACAAGTTGATATTTATCAAAGGTTCCGGAATCACACTTTCCTCCCGTTTGGTGGAAGCACAATTTCCCCGTTATGAACAGGTTGTCCCCAAAGAATTTAATGGAGTCGTGGCGGTTGAAAGAAATGAATTCATCGAAGCTTTAGAAAGAACTTCACTGGTTAGCAATTCAATCAAAATCAACATCTCCGAAAATGGAATGATTATAACGGCCAAAGAACCTGATAAAGGACGATCGTATGAAGAATTACCCGTTGAGTTTTCGGGAAAAGAAATTGAAATCGGCTTTAACGTAAGGTACTTATTGGACTTCTTAAAGTCGGTTGAGGCAACGAAAATTAATTTCAAATATAGCCAGGATCAAAAACCAACTTTACTGCAGGCTTTGGAAAAAGATGAGTATTTGTATGTAGTAATGCCTTTGAAATTATCGGTGTAAAAAGGAATTCTCGTAGTTTATCAACTTTTTGGATGGAAGAATCCGACATTGATGTTTTTACGATCTCTTGAATTGCAGCATTACCGCAACTATCAACACCTTCAAGTGGAATTTTCACCTCAGGTTAATATTTTTTATGGTCAAAATGCCCAAGGTAAAACCAATTTACTGGAGGCAATTTCTTTGTTGTGTTTTGGAAAATCATTCCGGACCAAAAAAGAGGGAGAACTCATCCAATGGGAAACAACTTCCTGCTATTTAAAAGGTCAATTTGAATCCGATGATTTTCCCTTAATCATTGAGTTAGGAATCGCTGAGAAAGAAAAGCGCACCAAAATTGAGGGGCAAGTTGTTAAAAACAGTGAGTTGTTTGGAAAAATCCCCCTGATTACCTTTGCTCCCGATGATCTGCAGTTAATTAAGGGTGGACCCCAATTACGGCGGGATTTTATCGATCTGTACTTGGCACTCATTGAGCCCAAGTATCGTTTTATTTATTATAACTATTATAAAGTGGTTCAACAACGCAATCGCCTTTTAAAAGAAGGAATACGTGATCCCCGGGAATTGGAAGTATGGGATGAACAATTGGTGGAAAAAGGTTCGAAAGTTATCAAGTATCGGCTGGCTTTTATCGAAGATGTCAAAGGTTACATTTCCAGGGCCCAGCACGAAATTAGCGGAACCTTGGAAAATTTAAACCTGGAATACGTCGGTTTTCGAAATTCTGTTTTAGATTGTGTCAGTGAGGAAGATATTAAGTCGCGGTTTCGGGTGGAATTGAAAATGGTCAAAAATAATGAAAGGGAACGAAGAGTCACCTTAGTGGGACCAAATCGGGACGATCTCCGCTTGAGTATAGGAGAGGGAATCGATCTTCGTAACTTCGGTTCCCAAGGACAGCAAAGAACTGCGGCTTTAGCTTTAAAATTGGGAATGATGGAAAAAATAAAGGAAAGCCGGGGACAATATCCAATTTTATTGTTGGATGACGTTATGTCTGAATTTGATGATCAAAGAAAACAACAATTATTGACAGTTTTAATCAATTCGGCTCAAACATTCATGACTTCCACCAGTAAGAGGGATTTTCCGATCGGTGATCAAAATACCCTTTTTTTTAAGGTATCCGGAGGGATGATCGACCGTGGCTAGCAGCGCCTTTGGTTCAATTATTGAAAAATTTTTTTATAAGAACGGCGGATGGTCAAGACTGAAAGGAGAATTATCCGTATACTACTGGCCTAAAGTAGCCGGAGCGGAAATTGCCAAAAAAGTTGAGGCTGTACGTTTCAGGGATGGATATTTATATTTACAAACCGATGTACCGGCCCTAGCTCAGCAAATATTGTTCATGGTACCAAGTTTCCTGGAAAAGTACCGGAGATTTATTGGAAAAGGGGTATTAAAGGGCATCAAAGTCAAAATTGGCTCGATAAAACGTTCTTTATCCAATCCGGCTCTTTCCATTAATGATTTCTCTTTGGAACCTACGGATTTATCCAAAATCGAAACCTGTAAAAGTTCAATTGAAGACCCGGATTTGGCGGCGCGCTTTGAAAAGTTAATGCAAAAATCCTATCTTGTCAGGAAAAAGCAAGCGGCGGAAGGCGGTAAAGAATGTTTATCCTGTGGAGTGATCATTGATTCCAAGTTTGATTATTGTCCCTGTTGTGAAAATAAGGTTCATCAGGAAATCCGGGATTATATTTCTTATCAAAAAAATCATCACCCCGAGCAAAATACTGGCGATCCCAGTCAATTTGAAGGATTAAGTCATTTAAAAATAAAAAAAACTCGAATAGATTGAGGGAGGAAAAAATGTTTGTCCATCTTGGCGAAGATATTATGATCGATTCTAAGTCAATTGTGGCGATTATTAGTGCCGAAAATTCAATGGGAGCCAGTAGCACCAAAGAATTTTTGCGAGTCGCCCAAGAAGAAGGGTTTGTTAAAAAAATCAGCAAAGAATTTTCTTCCATCGTGATTACCGATAAAACTGTTTTTTTATCGCCGATATCGTCCCAAACACTAAAAAAACGTGCGGGCTATATCGACGAGCTAGAAATGAACTTTTCTCTGGAAGGGGTTTCTTAATGGACCAGGATCAGCAAATAAAAAAAGCAAACGATTCTTCTGAGTATAATGCCAGTCAAATTCAAGTGTTGGAAGGTTTGGAAGCGGTCCGGAAGCGCCCAAGCATGTACATTGGCAGCACCTGTATTAAGGGACTTCATCATTTGGTGTATGAAGTTGTTGACAATAGTATTGATGAAGCTTTAGCAGGTTATTGCGACCGCATTATCGTTACATTGAACGAAGATGGTTCGGTAACCGTGGATGATAATGGTCGCGGTATTCCGGTCGATATTCAAGCCCAGGCTAAGAAATCAGCTTTGGAAGTTGTCTTAACCATATTGCACGCCGGCGGTAAATTCGGCGGGGATGGTTATAAAGTATCCGGTGGCCTTCATGGAGTGGGTATTTCCGTAGTCAATGCCCTTTCGGAAATACTGGAAGTATGGGTAAAAAAAGACGGCAACCTTTATTATCAGTGCTATCATAAAGGAAAACCCGATGAACCGGTTAAGGTGATCGATAAGGCTGAAGGAAGCGGAACCATTGTAAAGTTTAAGGCGGATCCCGAAATTTTTGAAAGTGTGGAATTTAGTTTTGATTATTTAACTCACCGTTTCCGGGAGTTGGCTTTCCTCAACAGGGGTATTAAAATTATTTTAAAGGATGACAAAGCCGGTAAAGAGGTGGTTTATCATTATGATGGCGGAATCACTTCATTTATTGAGCACTTGAATAAAACCAAGGACCCGGTTCATAAAGAAATTATTTATATTTATAAAAAAGTTGAAGACACCGAAGTGGAAGTAGCGGTCCAATATAATGACAGTTATGTGGAAAACGTCTTTTCCTTCGCCAATAATATCAACACTCATGAGGGGGGTACTCATTTATCGGGATTCCGTTCCGCTTTAACCCGTACTTTGAATGATTATGCCCGAAAAGCCAATTTGATCAAAGAAAATGATTCGAGTTTATCTGGTGATGATGTCCGGGAGGGACTTACGGCAGTTATCAGCGTTAAACTTAGATACCCTCAATTTGAAGGACAGACGAAAACCAAATTGGGTAATAGTGAAATGCGAGGTTTGGTTGAGACTGTTTTTAATGATGGATTGGCGGAATTTCTGGAAGAAAACCCGACGGCTGGTAAAAAAATCATCGAGAAGTGCTTATTGGCATCCAAAGCCCGGGATGCAGCCAGAAAAGCTAAAGAGTTGACCCGCAGAAAAAGTGCGCTGGAGGTCGGATCCCTACCCGGTAAGCTGGCGGATTGTTCTACCAAAGAAGCCGAAATTTCTGAATTGTATTTGGTAGAGGGCGATTCGGCGGGTGGCTCGGCCAAACAAGGAAGAGATCGCCGTTTTCAAGCGATTTTACCCTTGCGGGGAAAAATTCTTAACGTCGAGAAAGCCAGTTTAGACAGGGTTTTGACCAACGAAGAAATTAAAGCAATGATCACTGCGCTTGGGACCGGTTTCGGGGATGATTTTGACGAGACGAAACTTCGTTATCATAAAATCATTACCATGACCGATGCCGATGTTGATGGTGCTCACATCCGGACCTTACTTTTAACATTTTTTTACCGTTTTATGAGGCCTCTGGTGGAAAATGGCTATGTGTATATCGCTCAACCTCCATTATATCAAGTTAAACAGAATAAAAATGAATATTATGCTTATTCCGATAAGGAATTGGAAACGTTACTGGCTAAAATCGGCCGCCAAGGAATCACGGTTCAGCGTTATAAAGGATTAGGGGAGATGAACGCCGAACAATTATGGGAAACCACCATGAATCCCGATAAGAGAACGGTTTTAAGGGTTACCTTGGAAGATGCAGTTGTGGCTGATGAAACATTTTCAATGCTAATGGGTGATAAAGTTGAGCCCCGCAAAGATTATATTCTTTCCCATGCTAAAGAAGTCAGAAATTTGGATGTTTAGGGGAAGATAAAAATAGTAAGGATGTTAGCAATTTCTAAAAATGTTTACTTGCATAGTACTGGTATTCTGTGTTAATATATTCATGGTGTCGTTATGACAAAGACTTTTTCTGTGGAACAAAATGAAGCCGATCAAGAGTTTATGAGTGAAGCCCTTGCCGAAGCTGGTAAGGCAGCCCGGATTGGCGAAGTTCCTATCGGCGCCGTCATTGTCTATGAAGAAAAGATTATTGCGAGAGCTCATAATCTTAAAGAAACAACGGGTGATCCCACAGCTCATGCTGAAATATTGGCATTAAGAACTGCGGCCCAATTGAGACAAGGATGGCGGTTAAGCGGGGCCACACTTTACACTACATTGGAACCATGTCCAATGTGCGCCGGAGCGATGGTGATGGCCAGAATCGGTCGTCTGGTATACGGTGCTAAGGATCCAAAGGCTGGATCAGCCGGGACATTGATGAATATCGTTCAAGATGAGCGATTCAATCATAAAGTGGAAATAACCTCTGGTGTTTTGGCTACGGAATGTGGTAATATATTAAAGGAGTTCTTCCGGGAACGCCGAAGATAGGCATTGATAGGAGAGCGCTCGATCCGGAGAGATGGCTGAGCGGTTGAAGGCGCCCGCCTCGAAAGCGGGTAGGGATTTACGTCCCTCGCGAGTTCGAATCTCGCTCTCTCCGCCATTTGATAATAATGAATGATTGTTATCGTTTTACCAAGAGTTTTTTAAAAATTTAATTTTTAGTTTTTTGGAGAGATGGCCGAGTGGTCGAAGGCGCACGCCTGGAGCGCGTGTAGGTGTAACAGCCTCTAGGGTTCGAATCCCTATCTCTCCGCCATTAAAACATTATAACCAGCCTGGGGCTGGTTTTTTTGATCACGATGATTAACAATTAATCAATAAGAATCACCATAAAAAAATGGCTTAAGTTTTTTTGCCATTTGCCGAAATAATAAGTGAATTTTATTTGAAAGGGGCAGTCAACCATGAATAAAATTAAATCCCCGGATGACAACGGGATTCATCAGGCTGGTTCAAAATCCTTTCGAAATGTCGAAAAGCATTCACCCCCTTCTTACTCGGCGTTATTCCCATGGTTAATCCGGCCTCGCGATCAACATCTAAGTCCAGAGCGGCAACACCAACAAGAACATCCAGGTTCAAGACCGTGCCATCCTGAAGGATGTTTGGGTCCAAGGCCGCATTTTCATGAAGAACAACTGGGTTTAAGATGGCCTCATCATGACAAATATCCATGTTCAAGGCCTCATCAAGGCAAACACCCGGGGCATAAACATTTAAGGCCACGTTACCGTTATGTTCATAGCAGGATCAGTTTATACATTGCCGATTCAAACATCGAGAAAAGCAGATATTTTAGAATATTAATGAAAAATGATCAATAATTGGTGAGATGGCTCTTTGCTTCGGTGTTAAATTATGGGTTTATGTAATAATTAAGCCATTATGAATCCTCCTTTTTCGGGAAAAATTAACGAATGAAAAGGGGGATTTTTATATGGAAAAGATTAGAGTAGGAGTCATTGGGACCGGACTTGCCTGGGAAAGACTGCATTATCCGGCTTATCAGGAATTGTCGGATCGATATGAAATCAGGGCATTGTGTGACATGGATCGTCAGAGAGCCGAAAGTTGGGCCGGCAGTTTGGGATTGGATCCTCAACGCGATGTATATGGCGATTTTAAGGCTATGATTGATCGTAAAGATTTGCAAGCCATCGATATCATGGTGCCGATTAGTAAAAATCATCCTGTGGCGGAGATTGTTGCCCAGTCGGGAAAAGCAATTATTTTAGAAAAACCGCTGGGAGCGACCCTCGATCAAGCCCAGGCGACCCGGGAATTACCGGCACATTACGGGATTCCGATGATGATAGCCGAAAATTACCGCTATAGTGAAGAATTTAATATTTTACGCGATGTGATTCAACAGAAGAAAATTGGCGAGACTGTCTATTTTATTTATCAAAATACCAATTGTTTCCCGTGCGCCATGACCAAGGATACCTTTTCAGCCAAGGAATGGCGACAACACCCGGCGTATCCGGGGGGCGATTTAGTGGATGCAGCCATTCATCCGTTATCCGGGCTCCGTCATGTTTTTGGAGGAATCCAGTATTTACAAGCCTTTGGCGCTCCACAAAAGGACGATTTCAGTCCTTATGCGGCCGTAACGGTCAATCTTCATTTTGTCAATGGAGTAATCGGTGAGTTTGCCTATTATCCGGCGGGCCGCGAAATCCAAAAACCCCTGATTGGTCTGCGAATCTTTGGTACCCAAGGAATGATATACATGGAAGACAACCAGTGCGGGGTCATTAACGTTTTTTATAACGATGGAGGGCATGAAATGATTGGATTTCGGCCCATGAGAGGTTATTATAATGAATTGCTTAATTTCCACAAATCATTAATGGGAGAGGAAAAGATTAGCGTAACTCCGGATATGGAAATTGGTGATTTGCGAACGGTTTATGCTATCTTACAATCGATAACCGAACAAGAAGTGATTAAGGTGGATAAGGTTCCTCAACATGGGGTGCATTAACCATTCGGCCTGTATCCTTGAAAAGCTTAATAGCAACTCACTTCAAAGTTTTCTTCCGCTTTTTGATTCTCTTAAATCTTCCCCCTCTCTTTTTTTGAAAGAGAGGGGGAAGGAGGGGTGGCAGGCTATCTAAAAAAGAGACGGAAAAATTCATTCATTGGGATGAAACGATTGTTTTTCCCTGAAATCGATATTTTTTTAAGATAAATAACCACTTCATCGAAGAAAATATTACTGAAGTGAAAGAAAAAATTTTTTTAGAGCAGAAATAATTCCTTGAGGGATAGAAATAATTTTTTATTGGAAGAAAAAATTACTTAAACCACAGAAATAATTTTTTTTGGCGCCCGAGGGATGGATTGAGTGATAGAAAAAATCATTTCTTGAACAAAATTAATCGGTCTGTTGATAAAATAAATCTTTTTTGGGACCCAATGGACCCTTTGAATGGGAAAAGAAATCCTTTTTGTGGTTTAAATGATCCCTTGGAGGGTAAAAATGATTCTTTCTGTCGCTCAGAAGATTTCATGAACGACTCGTTGAATTATTTCCATCAAAAAAGAATTATTTTTGAGAAGAAAAAATTTTTTATTTCTGGAAAAATGATTTTTTCTGGGAATAAATTCTTTTGAGCTGTGCAAAATCTATGTTGATTTCAAGGGCACGGCATTTTCCGGGACAAAATCGATACCCTTTTTTAAAAAAACGTGGTAATATGGTAATAAGTAGAAAGTGGGGATCGAGTTTGTTATACTATTTATCCATTAGTTTAACGATTATTGCTAATATTTTGTATCATATTTTTCAAAAATCGATCGCGCCCAAAGCGAATCCTTTATTTTCATTGACAGTGACTTATTGTACGGCGGCCTTTATTTCTTTGATTTTGTGGCCTTTCTTTTCAAACGGGGAAAATCTGGGAAATTCATTTAAAAATTTAAATTGGGCCAGTTTTTTATTGGGATTTGCAATAATAGGATTGGAACTGGGATTTCTTTTAGTTTATCGGGCCGGCTGGGATATAACTCTTGGTTCGCTGGTGTCGAACTTGACGGTATCCTTAATATTAATACCGATTGGGATAATCTTTTTCAAAGAACAACTGTCTTTCATCAATATAGTAGGAATTGCCTTGAGCGTAGCCGGTTTTATTTGTATTAATTACCGGTAAAGCGCTTGAAACCTTGAGGGGAAAATTAATACAGGTAGGGCCTTAACCCCAAACGGTATCAATCTTTCCTATCTCGGGAGAAACGTTGACATTCAGGCATAAAGATTATTGGAAGGATCTAAAATAATTTTCCAGGACCACCACATTTTGTGGTGGTTTTTTGATGAGAATCAACAAAAAAAGCTTTTCCATAAAAAATGATTAAAGTTCGATTTGAAGCGACCGATATTATTCATATAACAGTAGACTTGTGAGGAACGGATTTATAAGGAGCTTCGAAATGAGGAACGAAATTAGCCTGCCAATTGATTGCGCGCAAACGGGTGAGGAATGGGAATATAAACAAAAAAAAGCCGACTTAATTCGGCTGGAATACCAATTAGCCCAGGCAGAGCTGGAGCTGGCTACTTTTCGAGGTGAAATTCAGAATTTTAGAGGCCGTTATATTAACGCCATAGGCTCCCGTTATTCCGAGCTTGATCGGTTGGAGGCGGAAATTGCCCAGATTGAGGCCTGGCAAAAACCAGACGACCAAGCTGCGAGAATGAAAGCTGAACAGGCAAAGGCGCAAGCGGAGGAATCCGAGAGAGCTTCCGCCAATCAGCGGGAGATGGATAAAAAGAAGATTTCCCGCTTTAAACCGACTGAAAGTTTGAAAAAATTATACCGGCAGATCGCCAAGAGAATCCATCCGGATTTGGCCGTGAATGAACAAGAAAGGGTTTGCTTTCAAGAATTAATGGCCAAAGCCAATCAGGCTTATCAGGACGGAGATGAAATCGGTTTACAGAGTATTTTACGACAATGGAAAAAAGCAGGGGGTTTGGAACCGGATATTTCCATTGATAAGCTAACAAAGATACAGCGCCAGATTGCCCAGGTTAGAGAAAGGTTACATGCTATTGAAAAAGAAAAGGATGAGATCCGGAATTCTTCTATTTATCAATTAAAACATAAAGTGGAGAAAGCTGAGTCCAGCGGCATTGATTTATTAGCGGAAATGGCAAGGGTTCTCGATCACCAAATACAAATAACGAAAGCCAAATTGGAACAAATGGCGAAAGGATATGGGAAAAGTGTTAGCTGAAAAAGAGAGTCTGGACATAATCAGCCTGTCTATGGAAGAAGATCAGGGTTTGTTCGATGGGTCGGGATTGATTAATAGAGGGTTTAACTTAGTACGACAGATTGACAAAATTTACGAAGCTAAATTTGCGGATTCTGGATTGGAAGATGCTGTCAGAATCGCTTTAGCCAAGCCATATGGTGATATCAGTGTATATGAATTAAAATCACTCCGGATGTTAAATGCTTCCCGGAAGAATATCCATTCGTTGGAAGGAATTGAAAATTTACTCTCGCTTGAAGATTTTCACGGAATGGGAAACCATTTACAGACAACAGCCGGAATTGAGAAAATCCATAAATTGCAGGAATTGAATTTATCTCATAATATGTTAGAAGATATTCAGGATCTCTCGGGTTTGGAAAATTTGTTTAAGGTTCATCTGGGGCGGAACAAAATCAGTGATATTAGTAGTTTAGCCAATCTAAAAAAAGTCAAGGATTTGGTCTTGTCTTATAATCAGATTCAAAATCTTGGTCCTTTGGAAGAACTTACCCAATTGGAAGAGCTTCATTTAATGGGTAATCAGATCCAAGATATTCGTCCTTTGAAAAAACTTACCAATTTAAAAGTCCTTTCGTTGTCTTCCAATCAAATTACCGATTTAAGTCCTTTGCAAGGATTGGCCAATTTGCAAAAAGTATGGCTCCGTTTCAATCAAATCAAGGATATCACTCCTTTAGCCAATTTAACCAATTTAGAATTGCTTTATATCAGTTCCAATCATCTCGACAATCTTGAACCATTAAGGAAATTAAAATCTTTACGAGATCTGGACCTCTCCAAAAACCGAATTTCCGATATTGGGCCCATATTGGAACTACCTAAACTTCAAGAATTAATTTTATCCGAAAACCAAGTCAAGAATATTACCGGGATAACCAAATTAAAAAACCTAGCAATTGTAGAAATCAGTCATAATCCAGCCATAGATATTGTTGATCCCTTAACCAGACTGACATTGGAAAAATTAGCCGCCAAAGGATGTTTGATTAAACCATAATTTTATTGAGATGTCCTTATCATTACACCGGGGATAAAAGAAATAATAGTAATATAAGGAAAAGCCATGAAGCGAGGAACCCCTTTTGATATTGAATCCAAAAAAATAATCACAATACATAGCGGAGAGTATTATGTTACAAGAGATCCCGATGTGGTAATTTACACATTGCTGGGTTCTTGTATTGCTGTGTGTTTATATGACCAAGTATTAGGGATCGGGGGAATGAATCACTTCATGTTGCCCGAAAGCGTTGATGGGCAATTTGCGGGTTTTGGACATTTTGGACTGCAATCTTTGGAAGTTATGATGAACCATCTTATATCGGAAGGCGCGGTATATCAAAATATGAGGGCGAAAATTTTTGGTGGCAGCCAAATGGTTGGTTTTCACAACCGGGGAAATGATGTCGCACTATCTAATATTCAATTTACCTTAAAATATTTGGAATCCAAAAGAATACCGATTATGGCCAAAGAATTGGGAGGCCGGTATGGACGCAGGGTTCTTTATGTTTTAGAAGACTATAGTGTCTATGTTCAGCGGGTCAGAAAGGAGGAGAAAAATTTATATGCCTCAGACTCTCAATAAAGATGAGTCTTTAACTCTTCTTTTTGTAACCGAGACCCATGATCAACTTGAGCGATTTAGTGAAATTTTGTTAAATTGGGGAACGCAAGAGGATCCTAAAAAGGATATCAATGAATTATTCCGATTGGCCCATAATATCAAAGGTTCTTCGGGAATGATGGGGTTAACGGAATTAAAAGATGCTGTTCATGTGGTGGAAGATCTTTTCGATGCGGTCCGTAAAGAAAAATTGCAACTTGATAGTGAACTTATTGATTCGTTGTTGAAATTTTCCGATGAGATTCTTTTGTATATCAGCAATGGACAGTGGCTGGACGTCGAAGCGTTAAAGCGTTGGCAAAATTTCTTTAATTCAGGTTTGGCGGAAACTTCGTTGCGTCCGGTTAAGAAGTTTGATATTCCTTTGACTTTATCGATAACAGAAAAAGATACTATCGCCGCTTGGCAAGAAGCGGGTAAAATCGTTTATGGAATTGAGGTTGAATTTAATCCGGAAGCCGAAATGCAAGGAGCTTCGGCTTTGATATTTATGAGGATGTTGCCGCAGTATGGTACGGTCTATAAAACTGCACCCCGGGAAGAAGATTTAAAAGAAGAGAAGTTTACGGTGTTGCGTGTGGTATTGGTAACGGAACAGCCATTAACACCCGGACAGGAATTCTCCATAACATCGTATCCCATGTACGATGTTATTGGTGTAAGGGTCAGAAAATGGACCTATCGATCGGAAGAAGCTTTAACTTCTCCAAAGAAAAGAAATGATAAAGAGGGTTCCCATATCGTTGAACGAACCATTCGCGTCGAAGCCGGAAAGATTGATCGATTGGTCAACCAGATTGGAGAATTGCTTCATATAAAAACCAGTTTATTACAAGTAATTAATCAAAGAAATCATCAAATTTTAGATTGGAATCAACTTATCGGAGTCATTCAAAAATTGGAAATGGTAACCGATGGATTACAAGAAGAAATCATGGATCTTAGGATGATACCGGTCCGGAATATTTTTTCTCGTTTTTCCAGGATCATTTATGATATATCTAAACAAAAAGGGAAACAAGTTGAATTGGTTTTTTTCGGTGAAGATACGGAGATCGACAAGCAAGTCGCTGAACAGTTGGTAGATCCATTAACCCATTTAATCCGGAACGCAGTGGATCATGGTTTGGAAAGTGAAGAAAACCGGCTGAAAAAAGGTAAAAGCAGAATCGGGCGGGTTACGATGGGTGCTTGTCAAGATGGCGACGATATCGTAATTAGTGTGCAGGATGATGGTGGGGGCCTTGATTTAGAAAAAATCAGGGCAAAAGGCATTCAGAACGGACTTATTAATAACTCTCAAACATTAACGGATGAAGAGATTCAAAAATTAATCTTTGAGCCGGGGTTTTCCACAGCGGATGTCATTAGTGATATTTCAGGCCGTGGTGTTGGGTTGGATGTAGTCCAGGATAGTATTAAGAAATTGAAAGGTGATATAGGAATTGAATCTACGCCAGAGGAGGGTACGGTTTTTCGATTAAAAATACCCTTGACATTAGCGATCATTCAGTCTTTTATGATCAAGGTTGGCGGACAGACTTTCGGGATTCCTGCCTTTGAAGTCGTGGAAAGTATAGCGGTCTCTGATACGGATATTCATCATATTACGGATAAACAGGTTTTCACTCTAAGACAGGAAGCGATTTCGTTAATTGACTTAAATGAGGTTTTCCAATACTCACGGGTAATCCGGGACCAAAAAAAAATTGTGATCATCGTTCGGGAAGGACCTACTCACTATGGTCTCATGGTTGAAGAATTAATTGGCCAAGAAGAGATAATGATCAAACAAATCAATAAAGCATTAGCGGAGAATCCTTTGATATCCGGAGCGGCTTTGGTCGGAAGCGGCGATATCGCGCTTATATTGGATACTCATCAGATCGTAAAAATGTATGCACATTGATAGTAGCTTTCACTGGAGTGAGCACTTAGGAGGAGAAATATGGCAGATCAAACAATGGATATCCTCAATTTACAATTCACTGATCTTGGTTTTGGTAATCAACAATTGATTTTCTTAGTGGGACATGAAGAGTTTGGAGTCGATGTTTTAAGGGTGCAAGAAATGATTCGATATTCCGTCCCGGTAAAGGTTCCCAATGCTCCACACTCAGTAAGCGGTGTGATCAACTTCCGCGGTGAAGTTATCCCGGTGCTCGATATGCGAAGGATTTTTCAATTGGAACCCGGTCATTATAATGACTACACAGTGATTGTTGTGGTTGAAACCGGGGAAAAGATTTTCGGATTGATTGTGGACCGGGTCGTGGATATGGTCAGTTTAGCAGAAGATAACATTCAGTCTACCCCTGAATTTAGTTCCAAACCTAAAACCCAATATTTGCGATCTATGGGTAAAATCAGAAATCGTCTTATTTTAATGGTTGACCTTGATAAATTGGTGGATTTTCAAGAAATTGACGAAATTTTTGATCCAGTCAATTCCACGGATGACGAAAAGGAAGAAATAAAGGAATTTTAAAAACGGAGTCATCGATGGAATATGAAAATGATAACGGCATAGGTTTGATTTGCGATTACATAAATCAACAGCTTGGTTTTACTTACAACCTCCAAAAAAAGTACCTAATCCAGGCCAGATTGAATCGAAGATTGGCTGAATTGAACTTAACCAGCTATGAGTCATACCTGAAAATGATTCAAAATAATCCTCCCGAATTAAGTTGTTTTTTTGATTTATTAACCACCAATGTTACCGGCTTTTTCAGGGAAAATCATCAATTTCAAATCATGGAGCGGGAGTTACTTCCGGCTATGTTAAATTCGGCGGTACAAACAAAAAAAGTGCGATGCTGGTCTGCCGGATGCTCATCGGGGGAAGAAGCTTATACATTAGCGATAGTTTTACGGGAAGCATTGGGGGAAGATTGGAATATCAAAATTCTGGCGTCAGATATCAGCGTAAGAAGGCTGAGAGAAGGAATGGCCGGGGTATATAGTGAAGAGAAGTTAAAGAGTGTCCCCAGTCTATTACGGGAGAAATACTTTGAGATAAACCCCAAAAAAGAAGGATTTTTTAGGGTGAAACCTAATTTGAGAAAAGTGGTTATCTTTAGGAAGATAAATATTAATCAGGAGTTGGGAATACCGAACCAGATTCACTTTGACTTTATCCTTTGCCGGAATGTTTTTATTTATTTTTCCCAGGAGGCACGGGAGAAAGCCCTCCATAAGTTCCATCAGTATCTGAATCCCAATGGATACTTATTGGTTGGCCAATCCGAACCCATACATTTTACGAACAGTACGAAGTGGGTTTTGGTTAAAAATTGTATTTATCAAAAAAAATAATTGAATTGATGGCCTTTTGAATTTATGATTATAGTATCAGAGGTTATTTTTCTGAAAGCCGGTTTAAACGGCTTTCATCAAAGTTAAAATGGGGATTCATGCTATCAGAAAAAAAAGTATTGATAATCGATAATTCCGCTTTTGTCCGCCAGTTTTTGAAAGACATTTTAAGTACGGTCATCGTATCCAATCATTTGACTACGGCGGGTGATCCTGTCAAGGCTCTAGAGATTCTAAAAAAACAGCAGTTTGATGTGATCACTTTCGATATAGAGATGCCCGGATTGGATGGTTTAGCCTTTTTACAGTTCTTATTAAATCATTATCCTACGCCGGTTGTGGTGCTAAGTTCCGTTACCCAGGAGCATTCAAATAATGCCTCATTGGTTTTATCCTTAGGAGCAACCTCAGTAATAGGAAAGCCCGTCATCGGGTATAAGGAAGGAATGGAATTTTTAACTGCCGAAATAATTGCCAAGGTGATGGCGGCTCTGAACTTAAAACAAACAAATTCGAAGGTTACCTGGACCCCAATTTACCCTAGGGAGAAGCAAAAATTAAGACGGAACGAGGTTACCCAGAGAGTTATCGTTCTCGGAGCATCAACGGGTGGAACAAAAGCCCTGGAGGAAATTTTTAAAAAATTACATCCAGGATTACCGGGAATTATCGTTATACAACATATGCCAAAGATGTTTACCCAATATTTTGCGGTAACCCTTGCTCAACAAGGTTTATTGGAGGTTACCGAAGCCAAAGACGGCCAAGCCATTTTGAAAGGAACGGCTGTTGTTGTGCCGGGAGGACAAAATGCAGCGCTGAAAAAGGAAGAATCGGGATATTTTATCAAACTTTTACCCCGGGAAAGCGAGACTGTCTATTGTCCATCCATCGACTATACATTGAAAACGGTCGCAGAACAAGCAGAAAATCATGCAATGGGTGTTATTTTAACCGGGATGGGTGATGATGGGGCTAAGGGATTGCGCGCCATGTATGACAAGGGAGCATATACTATCGCTCAGGATCAAAAAACATCGGTAATTTTTGGAATGCCTCAAAAAGCCATCGAAAATGGCGCTGTTTCGAAAGTTCTTCCTCTGGATTTGATTGCCGAGGAAATTAATAAATGGGGTTTTTCGGGTAACCGGGAACTTTTAGCGAGTCCACATATAATCTCACCATACGGGCTTTTATAAGAATAAATGAGAGGTGTAAATTTTGAAAGTACTTATTGTAGATGATGCAACCTTGGCACGGGCTATGTTGCGAAAAGTGATTGAAGAATGTGGTATTTCCGATATATTGGAGGCCCAAAACGGGGTTGAGTCGGTTCAAATTTTCGAAAAAGAACGGCCTAGCCTAGTGATCATGGATATTACCATGCCTGAAATGGATGGCATTACGGCAACCAAGAAAATTTTGGAGATTGACAATTCTGCAAATGTCGTTGTTTGTAGCGCCTTGGGGCAAAAAGAAATTGTTATGGAAGCGATTCAAGCCGGCGCCAAACATTATATCGTCAAACCATTTGAAAGTGGTCAAGTCATCAACATTATTAAAGCGATGTTGGGAATCAAATAATATGACGAGGATGAACGCGATTTCCATTTGTTTCATCGGGTAATTAAAATCCCTCTTTTCTGCCAAACTTCTTCGAAAAGCTTATACTTTTCCTCATTCAATTGAATCAAGGGCGATAACACGTTTTCCTTTTACTATATATTCCTTCCAATAAAGGATAAAATCGGTATGTTTTGTAATAATAAGATAGCGACTTTAAAATGGGAGGATTTTTCATGAAGGGAAAAGTTATCGTTTGGGTTGGAAGCTTTGCGATAATATTTTTATTTTTACCTTCCCTGGCCATTAAAATGTGGGATTTTCTGGTAAATGCTTCCTGGTCTTCTAAAAGCTGGCTGTTTTATGTTTCATTAAGTTTGGTCGTATTTTTCGGAATACGCTGGCGGCTCCATAAACGATGGACAGCACTCTCCCGTCCGAAGGAAGAGATTTCCTTACTTTTTATTGCCAAAGAACGTTTGGTAAAGGGTGAAATCAGTCTGGAAGAGTTTCGGGAAATCAGGAGAGAATTGGATTAGCATTGCCATTATGCATATAAAAAGGATTAAGATAGATTTTTGTGAAAAAGCAGATCATCATTAAGGTCAATCAACATAAGTCAGTTTGAAAAATGGCAGGGAAAAAGTTTTAGAAATCGAATAGACTTGAAATGAGCACCGTTTATAGAATCGCGAAATTGAAAGAGGGTATCGTTATTGTCGAAGATCAGAGTAGGACTAATTTATGGGGGACGATCCGGCGAACATGAAGTATCTATTTTATCGGCCAATTCGGTTATATCGGCTATCGATCGTCAAAAATATGATGTAGTGCCTATTGGAATTACGAAAGAAGGGCGATGGTTACCTGGACAATCGCCAGCCCCTTTAGTAGAAAGTAAGGAGCTCCAGGTTAGAATTTTAAGTTCGAGTAGCGTTAATGAACCGATTCCATTAATAAGCCACCAAAAACAAGGGGAAATATTATCGGGTATTTTGGAAAAAGTTGATGTTATTTTTCCGGTGATGCACGGTCCGTTTGGGGAAGACGGCACCATTCAAGGCTTACTTGAGTTGGCTAATATTCCTTATGTCGGAGGAGGAGTGCTCGCCTCATCCGTTGGCATGGATAAGGCTTTGATGAAGGCGGTATTTTTACAGAATGGCCTACCTGTGGGTGATTATTTGGTATACCTACGAAAGGAATGGCGTAGTAATCCAGATTGCGTACTTAATGAAATCGAACAGAGGATATCTTATCCTTGCTTTATTAAACCGGCCAATTTAGGATCGAGTGTGGGTATTTCCAAAGCCCATCAGCGTAATGAACTTAAAATGTCCCTGGATTTGGCTGCAGAGTATGACCGTAAAATTGTGGTCGAAAAAATGTTGAACGGAAAAGAAGTTGAATGCGGGGTTCTTGGAAATGATGAGCCCAAAGCTTCTATACCTGGGGAAATCGTTCCTTGCACCGAATTTTATGATTATGAGGCCAAATACATTTTGAATGACTCCAAATTAATTATTCCAGCGGAAATTTCGCCCGAGCTGACTCGTAAAGTCCAGGACTTGGCAATCCGCTCTTTCAAGGCGGTGGACTGTGCGGGGCTCGCTCGGGTTGATTTCTTTGTAGACGCGGCAAAAAATGAAATCTATGTCAATGAAATCAATACTATTCCTGGTTTTACCAAGATCAGTATGTATCCTAAAATGTGGGAAGCCACCGGTATTGGCTATACAGAATTGATTGACCGTTTATTGCAGCTAGCTGTAGAACGATATGAGGATAAAAAACAAAATAAGATCAGTTCATAATGAGCGTTTCTTTCAGGAAAAATTTGAACTAATGTTTATGAATTCATGAAAGAAAGCACACTCAAATCGGTGACTATTCTCCTCCTGTCCGGGTAAAAATAGGATGGGAGGAGATTTTTAATGTGGCGGGTTATTGCTGATTATCATACTCACACCAGATATTCTCATGGTACAGGAACCATTTATGATAATGCGAAGGTAGCCAAAGAGAGAGGACTAGAAGTATTGGGGATAGCTGATCATGGGCCGGCCAATTGGGGCCACATTGGATCTACCGACTTGAAGGCTTTTGAAAAAATTATTGAGGAAACCAAAAAAGTTCAGCAGGAAATCTCAGGTATCAGCATTTTGTCTGGAACAGAAGCCAATATTATTAGTTTCCAGGGCGATTTAGACATTCCTCTAGAGCTGCAAAAGAGACTGGATCAGGTTTTAGCCGGTTTTCACCTTACGATTTGCCCTAAGAGTATTCGGGATGGGCTTCAATTTATGTCAAGTTGGGTTTTATCCCGCTTGAGCCCTCGGGAAAGACAAATTGCCAGGAATAATAATACGAAAGCGGTGATATCAGCTGTGTTCCGTAATGAGATTGATATTATAACTCATCCGGGGCTCAATATTAGTATTGATACTCCCGAGCTGGCCAGGGCTTGTGTTAAGAAGGATACAGCATTGGAAATTAATACTCTGCATTGTTTTAAGTCGCTAGATTTTATTAAGACCGCCGCCCGGGAAGGGGTTAAGTTTGCGATTGGAAGCGATGCTCATCAACCGGAGCGGGTCGGCAGGTTGAGTTCCGGGGTTGCTGTTGCCCAGAAAGCCGGATTAAAACCGGAACAGGTTTTAAATGTCAGGGATGATGGCCGGTAAATTGAGTAAAACGTCTTGAATCCGAAAAAGAATCATTTATTTACTCGTTTTTTTATCAAGGAACTCTCACTTCCAGAGAATAGGAATATGTAATTTTTTTAGGAAGAGGCGAACCACAGGTTCGTTTTTTTAGTCATATTATGGAGCGATTTCTAGTAAAACGTTCTCTAAATAACTACTCAAGACTGGGAACGTTTTACTTAAGTAAAGCGTATCTTCCCCATTTCTGATTGCCATTAATTTGCGATACGCTCTACTAGTTATTGGTTGCAATGTTTACAAATAGCAATCCCTGAAAAATAATCAACTAGCCGAAGCTTTTTGGAAGTTCTATAATAGTTGAGAGGGCCCTTGCAGGAAATGGTACTTGAAGGGAGAATAAAACAACAACTTTAGGAAAAGAGTGATTTTAAAATGCCTGAAAGTATCAGATTTGTAATTATCACCGGTTTATCTGGAGCCGGGAAATCCGAGACTATCAAATGTTTTGAAGACCTCGGATATTTTTGTGTAGATAACCTGCCGCCGATACTGATTCCGAAATTTGCTGAGCTTTGTGCACAATCGGATGGGCGGATTAATAGGATAGCTTTAGTGGTTGATATTCGGGGCGGTAGTTTTTTTGACGATATTTTTGAGGCTTTGGAAAGTTTGGAACAAAACGGTTTTACTTATGAGACATTGTATTTGGAGGCCCGGGAAGAAGTATTGGTTCGCCGTTTCAAAGAGAGCCGGCGTCGACATCCGTTGTCTGCTTCCGGTAGTATCCTTGAAGGGATAAAGGCAGAATCTGAAAGGTTACAGGAAATCCGCGGGAAAGCAACGATGATTGTCGATACTTCAGACCTCGATGTACGTGGTTTACATGAAGTAGTTAATCAGAATTACAGCCAGCTGCCTCAACAAGAAAAAATGCTGGTAACCATCGTTTCTTTTGGTTTTAAAAATGGTATTCCGCTCGATGCGGATCTGGTATTTGATGTCCGGTTTTTGCCAAATCCGCATTATGTGGATTCTTTGCGGAAGTTAACCGGAAACTATACGGAAGTAGCGAATTATGTCCTCAAGTGGCCGGTAACATCCAGATTTTTGTCAAAATTATATGATTTAATGGACTTTCTTGGGCCACAATACATCAAGGAAGGGAAAAATAATTTGATTGTTGGTATTGGTTGTACAGGCGGTCAACATCGTTCGGTGACCATTGCCAATAAGTTGGGAGATTTTATGCGTACGAAGGGATATCAAGTCGTGGTGGACCACCGGGATATATAGAGTTATTATCTTGTATTAGTCGTAGAAAATGGTTTTATCGATTTTGATATGCGCTAGCGCTAGAAGGGAGACCGGCGATGTTTGGAAAACATAGGCCTAATTTTATCGTAGTAGCTTGGTTGTTATGGTTATGGGTCTCGCTTTCTCTGGTTGTAATGGGTATTTTACTGGCCGGTCATTTTTGGAACATTGGCCTGACGGCAATGGGGAATAGTTTATTAGGTATTGCTTCCGTCCTTTTGGGAACGGTCATCGGTCTAATCAGCACGATTCATTTTTTTTGGGCGATGGTAGCATGGATTTCTCAAAATGACGTTAAACCCAAAGAGAGAGGCAGCAGAGGGCCTAAAATAGTTGTGATTGGCGGAGGGACCGGCCTGGGAACTATTTTGCGGGGTTTAAAAGAAATCACCCCTAATTTAACAGCAATTGTGACTGTGGCGGATGATGGTGGAAGTTCCGGTCGGTTGAGGCGGGAATTTGGGATCCTTCCTCCGGGTGACATTCGAAATTGCTTAGTGGCCATGGCTAACTTGGAACCGCTTATGGAAAGGTTGATGCAATACCGTTTTCAAGGGGAAACGAATTTAGCGGGCCATAGTTTTGGGAATCTTTTTCTGACTGTAATGACTGAAATTACCGGAGATTTTGAGGCTGCAATCCGGGAATCCAGTAAAGTATTGGCGGTACGGGGGCAAGTGTTACCGGCTACATTGGAGGATGTTGTTTTAAAAGCGGAGTTGGCGGATGGAACTATTGTTGCTGGTGAATCAAAAATATCCAAATCGAAGCAGCCCATCAAGCGGGTTTTTTTTGATCCCAATCACATTCAAACGCTTCCCGAGGCAGTGATTGCTATTAATGAGGCTGACGTGGTTATTTTAGGCCCCGGTAGTTTGTATACGAGTATTATTCCAAATCTATTGGTAAAAGATATTACGGCGGCTATCCGAGGTTCAAAAGCGGTCAAAATTTATATCTGTAATGCAATGACACAGCCTGGAGAAACCGATCATTATTCAGCCAGTGATCACATTCAGGCCATAATAAACCACGCAGGTAAAGGGCTGATTGACATTGCGATCACGAATACGGAAGAAGTACCCCAGGATATTTTGGAACGTTATATTGAGGAAGGCGCTGAACCGGTTTTGGCGGATCTGGATAAAATAGGCGGACTTGGTATAACACCGTTGGGGACCAAAATTATCGTTAAGGCCAATGTCATTCGACATGACACTATGAAATTAGCGCATTTGATAGCCGGTTTATCGAGAACGCACCGATTTGGAGCTTATTTCGGGGTATTTATGAATAAGAAAATATATCGGTTTTTTAAACCGGATCTTACTAAATAATTATTTTTTTGTTCTCTATATAAAAATTTGAACGTATTATTTTCGCTTTGTCAAAAAAAATTTTTGACAGAGCTTTTTATTTTTTCTTTTTTTACCCTAATTTTTCCGCCGGACAATCCGATAACATAAATAAAGATTCTTCTTTTTGGATAGGAGGTGGAATTTTGTTACGAGGGATATATACATCATGTACCGGTATGGTTGCGGAAATGGATCGCCAAAACGTCACCGCCAATAATTTGGCCAATATCGATACGGTCGGCTTTAAACGGGATAATTGTACTACGGTACCTTTCGCTGAATTACTTCTTAATGCTTATTCAAAACGCTGGCCCCAACAAGTTGGCAAGTTGGGTTTAGGAGTTCAGGCCGTAACCCAGGTCGTTGATTTTTCCAGTGGTTCAATTAGTCAAACCGACAATCCGACGGACTTTGCAATTGATGGAGATGCGATGTTCGCGCTTCAAACAAAAAACGGGACTCGCTATACCAAGGCTGGAGCTTTTCAAATTGATAAGGACCATTATTTAGTCAATAAGGATGGTTATAAAATTTTGGGAACCAATGGGCCGATCCGTATCAATGGAGAGTTTTCTGTAACTGAAGAGGGACAAATTATGCAAAACGGAAGAGTTGTAGATTCTTTCCAGCTCTTTAGCACCAAAGATATGAGAAAGCAAGGCGATACCCAATATACGAATGATGGAGCAGTTCCTGCTGATAAATTCCGGATATTACAAGGAGCTATCGAACATTCCAATGTGAACCCAGTTCGGGAAATGGTTCAAATGATTAATATTACCCGCAGTTATGACGCCAACCAGAAAGCGTTAACTTCTCATGATGAAACTCTTGATAAGTTGGTAAATGAGTTAGCAAGATAACATCGGGACACGGAAATAAAGATAATATTTATATTTGGCAGTTTTGAGAAAAGAGAACCGGACCGCTTGCGGAGGTTTCGGGAAGATTAGCCGATTGCTGTCTTCCGTTTCAATAATTAAAACTCAACTGCCTCATGTTTATTTGTGATGGGCAGTTTATTTTTTTTAAGGAGGATATCCCCCATGATGCGAGCACTTTGGACGGCAGGATCGGGCATGTTGGCCCAACAGTTGAATATTGATACCATCTCTAATAACTTGGCAAACGTTAATACCAGCGGTTTTAAAAAATCACGAGCCGAATTTGAAGATCTACTATATCAAACGCTCCGCGAACCCGGCAGCTATACCCATCAAGAAGTCCAGCTTCCCACCGGTTTACAGGAAGGGCATGGGGTTCGCCCGGTAGCCACTACCAAGATTTTTACCCAAGGGGATTTCCAACAAACCGAAAACCCTTTAGATTTGGTAATTGAAGGGAAGGGTTTCTTCCAAATTCAAATGCCCGATGGCTCCATCAATTATACTCGAAATGGCGCCTTTAAGCTTGATTCGGATGGAAATGTCGTCACTGGCGAGGGATATTATTTGGAACCACGGATCACTATTCCTCAAAATGTTGAAAGTATCAGCGTGAGCTCGGATGGAATAATTTCCGTTCAGGTGCCTGGAGAGGTACAACCGCAACAAATCGGCCAACTTCAAATTGCTACTTTTATTAACCCGGCTGGTCTATCCAATAAAGGACAATCCTTATATACTCAGACAGCTGCTTCCGGAGAAGCCGTGGTTTCGAATCCCGGAGCGGATGGTAGCGGTCAAATCCTGGGGGGATTCTTGGAAATGTCCAATGTGAAGGTCGTTGAAGAAATGGTTAATATGATTGTTGCTCAACGGGCATATGATATTAATTCCAAAGCGGTCCAAGCCTCGGATGAGATGCTGCAAACCGCCAATAATCTGAAGCGCTGAGTTATGATTAGGATTCTAGGAATTAAGCAATGGATGATCCTGTTGCTGCTAGTATTGATGGAACTCCCAGCATTTGCAGCCGGAGTTGACAATGGAACCTCAATGGTAACTTTGGAGATTCCTACCTCGATAACGGTTAGCGGTTCTCAGTTATATCTATCGGATTTAGGAGTGGTCCGGAGTGGACAATCCGATGTTAGTAATTATCTTCGACAAGTAGAATTGGGACCCGTTCCGATTCCGGGGCAACAGAGAGTTTTAAATCGTGATTATTTAAACGCAATCGTAAAACAATATCATTTTCCATTTACGATCCAATTACAAATGGACGATACAGTTGTTGTAAAATCATTGGCTACCCAAATTGAGGCGGAAAGTATTCAAAAAGCCATAGAAATATTGGTGGCCGGAGAAAAAAGCAATTTTTTAAAATGCTGGGTGGAATTACGAAATATTCCCGAGAAAATCATTGTAAAACCGGGAGAATGGAAGATTGAGGCTTCATTCGCAGGAAATCCGGTGAAAGTGGGTCCGGCGCTTTTTAAAGTGGTTTTAACAAAAGGAACAGAGAGCAGAGTTCTGAACATAAGTGGAAAAGTCAGAGCGACGGCTCGCGTTTATCGGGCATGTAGGAACATATCTTATCAATCCGTGATTAATTCCTCTGATTTTGAATTGGTGGAAATGGAATTGGAAAGCGGTAAGGAATACCTGGGGGAGATTCAATCCGGCAATCGGGTTACCAAATTAATCAGACAGGGTGAGATTCTACGGAAAGATTGGGTTCAGCCTCTGCCGTTGGTTTCCAAGGCTCAAGAGGTTAAGGTGATTGTGAAGGATGAGAATGTTGCCATCAGCATTTTGGCAACAGCAAAGTCCGATGGATGGCTTGGGGATGAGATTATGATTATCAATCCCTTCAGTCATAAAATTTTCAAAACGAGAGTCACGGGAAAAGGGATCGTCGAACTCAATTTGCAATAGTATTCATGCTGACGCATATTAGATAGCTTAAAGAGGTGATCGTAGTGGGACTGAAGAATCTACAGGTGACTATCATAGTGATTGTGTCGATTATCATAGGTGTGATTGCTCTTTCAACGGACACTTTTGCAGAAACCATGAGCAGCTCTACCCGAATAAAAGATATTGCAAAACTGCAAGGAATACGGAATAATCAACTGACCGGGATGGGAATCATCGTTGGACTTAATGGAACAGGAGATAGTTCCAGGGCCAACACTCAAATGGTCATCAATATGTTGGCTAAATGGGGGATTATGGTTACCCCGGCTGATTTAAAAGTTAAAAATGTCGCTGCAGTCATGATTACTGCGACACTTCCTCCATATTTACATGTAGGGGAAAACATTGATGTTCAAGTCGCTTCTCTGGGAGATGCTAAAAGTCTTCAGGGAGGAACCTTATTGCAGGCGCCTTTAAACGGGTCCGACGGTAAGGTCTATGCTATGGCGCAAGGTCCGGTTTATATTGGGAGTCCTTCACCGGCTGGAGGGGGAGGCAACCAGCGGAACAGTGGGACTGTGGGGATTGTTTCCCAGGGAGGAATTGTGGAGCGGGACGCGCCGATGCAATTCGATTTAAGCGGTAAGTTACGGTGGTCGCTTTATAGTCCGGATTTCACGACCGCTTCCAGGTTGGCGCAAAGCATCAATGAAAACATTGCTCCCGGAGTAGCCAAAGCCCTCGATATGGGCTCGGTGGAGGTAATGGTTCCCCGTGAAAAAAGCATGGATCCGATAGGGTTTATTTCCGAAATTGAAAATTTGTCTATAACTCCGGATGGTATTGCCAAAGTCATTATCAATGAACGGGATGGTACGGTTGTCATCGGGGATAAAGTTAAAATAGCCCCGGTAGCAGTTACTTGCCGGAATATCAGTGTTAAAGTCAATACCCCGGTTAATAATGATACTGGACAGAACGGTACAGCGGCAGCCAATAGCGACAACGGCACGGAAAAAGATCCGTTGGCGGGTTATGGTAATAGTGGCAGGGTTTTGGTTTTGCCGGATGGGACAACGATCGGATCGATTGTTCGCGCTTTGAATGCCGTGGGGACTACACCCCAAGACATCACAGCCGTAATCGTTGCGATTAAAGAAGCCGGCGCACTATATGGCACTCTGGAATTTCAATAATTCCTAAATTGAGGAGAACGATATGGACTCGATTAACTTAAGCACTATGATGACGGCACAAAAGCTGAAGGGTCAAAGGCAACTTTACCCCCAAGCGACAACTTCGAAACAAAAAGAGACGTTAAAGGCCTGTCAGGATTTTGAGGCCCTGATGATACGCCAAATGCTGGAAAGTATGCAAAGTTCTCAAAAGATGTTCGGTGAAGGATTTGGTGGAGAATACTTTCAAAGCATGTTCCAAGACGAAATGGCCAAAAGAATTGCCGAAAATGGGCAAGGCATCGGGTTAGCGAAAATGATGTACGAACAACTAAATCGTACCAATGATGTTAAATAATTAACCGGAAGTCTTTTTCATGGAAACAGAAGGGAAACATCGAACGATGGCGAATAGAATTTAATGAATTTTTAATGGGCTGTAACAAAAAGTAAAAAGGCTCGTTTTATACAATATGTTGAGCTGTTTTGTGGATGCAGCGATATTGTATACTGGAAAATGGGCTAACGCGCGTCGGCGCGGGAAAGAACCTTTAGGCAGCTCGAAAATTAATAAGGGGGAAGTTCATTTGAAGCCGTTGTCAACGAAACCTGGTAAACCGGCTGGAGCCAAAATAGAGAACAAACAGTCATCGAAGGGATTCGCTGGTTTTTGCAAAAAAACCTATAACTTATTATTTCATGATGATGTTTACCTGAGAATATGCGGTTTTTTAATTTTTGGCCTAATCCTTTTCTTCGGAAGCTGGGCTTTTTTCAGTTTTGCCTATAATAAAATCAATCTGTTGGAAAATTCGTTTATGGTCCAGAAATTCTTTAAGCCGGATATTATGAAAGGTATCGGTCCTTGGGCGGCTAAATTATTTGGCTCAACCAATGCCGATGTTATTAGGAATTTTGGTATCTGGGGCAATGTGATCTTGTTAACCTTTGAAAATTTCTTGAATAATTTGATCTTTGTGCTGATTTTCATCTTTTTCTTCAATTTCTTCAGAGTGGGACGCTGGAATATGAGTTTGATTTATTTCGCTCTTTATTCAATCATGTGGGGCGCAGTAATTGGAACCCTTTCTTTACCTTTCCCAACGGGTTCGGACCGGGTTTTAGGATCTTTAATTCTCTTTGCCCGTTATGGTTTGTGGATATGGTTTTCTTATCTGTTGCTGATCGTTTCCACAACTCAATTTACCTGGTTGGCCTCACCTAGCTGGCTTAACTGGAATTGGGAGAAAAAGCGGAATTTTTGGCCGGTTCGTTTTACTCCGGATCAACGGGAAGTATTTATTTATGGCTTATTGTTCTTATTAGCCTCCAGTTTTGCCGAGGCTCGAATCTTTGTTCACTATAATTTTTTCTAAATTATAGGATACGGATTGGATAGTGCGAGATATAAGGGGACTTCCGTGAAAAGGAAGTCCTTTTTGATTACTTTTAGAGGATGAAATCGGTATAATATTGTAGAGGTGATTTTTCTTGTCCGAACATTATTATTCGGCTCAGCCAATGTCGGGACACCATTACGGGGAGTTTACCCTGGATTTGCGGGGTATTAAACTGCGGATAGCCACTGATGCCGGTGTGTTTTCAAAGAACCATTTGGATACGGGGACAAAAATATTAATTCAAGCGCTTCCCATAAAAGAAGAATTCAAGACCATCATGGACCTGGGCTGCGGTTATGGTCCAATTGGGTTGGTTCTTGCTAAATTGTTCCCGGGGTCAACTGTGTATATGAGTGATATTAATGAGCGTGCGGTGGAATTGGCGCTGAAAAATGCCGAATCCAATCAAGTAGAAAATGTAAAGATAAAAGCAGGAGAAGGATTTACCGCTTTTCCGGGTCACCAATTTGATCTTATCGTGACCAATCCCCCGATACGCGCCGGTAAACAAGTGATTTACCCCCTTGTTGAAGAGGCTTTTCAGGCTCTACATACCGGAGGATGGTTGGTTGCGGTGATCATGACGAAACAGGGCGCAAAAAGTCTGGAAAAAAAATTCACTGAGGTTTTCGGGAATGTTACGGAATGGGAGAAAGAGAGTGGGTATCGCGTAATAGCCAGTCGAAAATGAAATTACCATTATTTTGACTCCTTGATTTTACTAAAAAGTCACCTGTAAAAGGTTTAAAAAGCCTTGATCCGTTCAAACTATGGCTAAGTGGCGGAATTTGCTAAAATACAAGGAGTGAAATTAATGAGCGAAAGCCCTTTGAAAATTTTAGTTCTTGCGGCCGAAGTAGTTCCCTTTGCTAAAACCGGTGGCTTGGCGGATGTTGCAGGCGCATTACCCAAGGCATTGAAAGAACTTGGTCATGATGTATGGGTAGCCATGCCTCGATATGGGTTTATTGACCGTGAGAAATACGGGTTAAGAGAAAATTGGAGTAATTTAGCGGTACCGATGAATGGACAAACCGAGCAGGCTTCGGTGTATGAAGGCCGGATCGGTGGGAACGTCCCGATTTTCTTCATTGAGAACAGCAAGTATTATCATCGGGATGGAATTTATATGTATCATGACGATGCGGATCGTTTTGTCTTTTTTTGCCGGGCAGTTATGGAAATGGTTAAAGCTTTTCAATGGGTTCCCGATGTCCTTCACTGCAATGATTGGCATACAGCAATTATTCCCAATTGGTTGCAAACGATTTACCGCGATGATCCCTTTTTTGAAAAAACGGTCTCGGTTTACACGATCCATAATTTAGCCTATCAAGGCTTATTTGGAAAACGTGTCCTTGAACTTGCCGGGATACAAAATTACCAGTCACTATTGCCACCGCAATTAGCTCCTGAAAACCAGGTCAATATGATGAGCCGTGGCATATTTTTTGCTGATGCAATGAACACGGTGAGTGAAACCTATGCTCACGAAATCTTGACTCCCGAATATGGAGAGGGTTTTGACTGGCTGCTTAAGGAACGGCGGGACAGGTTACATGGTATTTTAAACGGGATCGATTATGAGATCAATAATCCGGCTACAGATTCTCATATTTATCAAAATTACGATCTAAATGATCCCGGTCTTAAACTCCAGAATAAATTGGCTTTGCAGCGGGAGGCCGGATTAAAACCAGAGTCTCATACGCCTTTGATCGGGATGATTTCCAGATTATCCGACCAGAAGGGATTTGATTTAATTGGCCATGTTATCGAAGGGATGATGGATAATCTGGATTTTCAGTTCGTTTTGTTAGGAACGGGGGCTGAATATTACCATCATTTATTTTCGGACATCAAGCAAAGATACCCGGACCGGGCAGCTGTTTATCTCACTTTTAACAGCGATTTAGCCCAAAAAATTTATGCCGGCTCGGATATGTTTTTGATGCCGTCTCGATTTGAACCTTGTGGACTCGGACAATTACTGGCTTTACGGTATGGCAGTATTCCGATTGTTCGGGAAACGGGGGGGTTAAAAGATACGGTTATTAATTTCGACCCACGCACTCACAATGGGAATGGATTTACTTTTGAAAAGTATGATGCCATGGCGATGTATACTGCGATTGTAAGAGCCATCGAAACCTATAAATATGAAGATATATGGCGGATACTTATTCAGCGTGCCATGAGTGCAGATTTTTCATGGAAAAGCTCAGCAGCCCAATATATTGAACTTTACCGTTGCGCAATTACTAATCGGGCTGAGCGGACATGGGCAAGAGAATGCGCTAATATTGAAAGGTAAAGGAGAAAACCATGATTACCACTGCAAAGCATTCCATCGCCTATTTGGCCGAACTTCATAATGAGTTGCCGGACCCTGGAAAAAAATTGTTTGAGCGCTTTTTTAGAGTTGATACCACCGTCGGAAAGTTACAGGCCCCGGAAAGTATGAGGGGATGGATTCATAAAAATTTCGGCTCTCTCGAAAAGGTCGAAAATCAAAGAATTACCAAGGTTACCAATTTAATCACAATGGAAGGAGCTCTTTTTAATGAAATCCGGGCAAGCCGGCCGATGGATTGTAAAGTCAATGAGGAAGTGCGCCACATTATTGAAAACAGTGCCGGCGATCCTTTCTGTAAACCTGCGGAGGGTACTCCTGCCGACACATTTGGCCGGGTTACCGGCAGTCATTGTATTTCTGCCAGCAATGTGGCTAAATATGACGGTTATCATGGGCTGGTGATTTTTAATGAGCATAATCCTTTAAATGTGTCCCGGGACGCTATTGTTGATTATTTTGAAACGGGTTTCGAATGGGCTAGAAGAGGGCGGGAACAAGATCCAGAAGCAAAATATTATTTTTTTATGTGGAATTGTTTGTGGAAAAGCGGTGCTTCGATTATTCACGGTCATGCGCAGATGACATTGACCAAAGGAATCCATTATCCAAAAGTAGAATCCTGGCGGCGTATTTTTCAAGGCTACATGAAGGATCACGGTACATGTGTATTCAGCGACCTTTACAAAGTTCATGACTCACTGGGACTCGGTTGGGAATGGGAGGGTGGAGTCAAAGGCCTGGTTTACCTAACCCCGATTAAAGAGAAGGAAATTGTATTAATCGCTTCAAAACCGGGAGTTCCCTTGTACAATGCCGTTCATAAAGTACTGGAAAAGTTTATGGGAATGTGCGTAACCAGCTTTAATCTGGCATTATATGTGCCGCCACTGGCGCCAACCCCCGAAGATTGGAGCGGGTTTCCGGCTGTGGTACGGATTGTGGACCGCGGCGATCCAAACAATAAAACCGCCGATTTTGGGGCGATGGAACTTTATGCCGCGAGTGTGATTAGCAGCGATCCCTTTCGGATCGCAGCAGAAATGCAAAAAAATTAAATATTTTCCAGATAATCGCCGGGGCTTGAAAACTGTCGCTAACTGTGGTAATATATTTTATGCTTCATTGAATTTTGCCGACATGGCTCAGTTGGTAGAGCAGCGCACTTGTAATGCGCAGGTCCCCGGTTCAAATCCGGGTGTCGGCTCCATAAAAAATTTAAAACCCTGCTGCGGCAGGATTTTTTATTTTAATCCCACCGTTCAATGGGGCTGAGATCAATAATGCCCCTAATCTTTATATTGTACCATTCTATTGATATTGTTTTTTGATAATTCATTGAATTCAATATATATGTGAAGGGTTTTAAAGGGGTTTATAGAAGGTTTTTGAAAGATGGTAAATAGATTGGTAGCTAAATTGGTTTTCCTTCTTTAATGGCTTGTTTTAGGCTTTTAATGATAACCCGATCTTTTGAAAGAAAAATAAAACGAGATTCCCTGTGAGGGCATATTCTATTTTATAGTAGGATCCGGGTAAGTCATTGGGAATTTTTTGTATTTCCTGATTTAACGGTAAAAAGAAAACGAATGAATAAAGTTTGTGAAAAATTTGTAAATTAATTGGAGGAACTATAAATTTTTTGGTGAACATTTCCAAGAGTAGAGGAGGGGAAAATTCATGATAAAATATCATGACGTCATTCGTAAACTGACTTCCAAAGTTGAAAATGATTCCGAATCTCGTAAACAGCTTCCGGTGGGTGTGGACATATTGCTCGATCGTATCAAAGAGAAAGGCTTTGTGGTTCATGTGGAGGAGTTGGAATTCAATAATATCGATATTCAATTAATGAACCAAGAAGATTGTCAAAGGCGTGGACTGTCGTTTGAACATTCGGTTAACTAATTGCACCTGCGGGTGCTTTTTTTATGATGAATTTAGTAAAACGTTCTCTAAATAACTACGCAATGATTGGGAACGTTTTACTTAAGTAGAGCGTATCTTGCCCATTTCTGATTGCCATTTATTTACGATACGCGCTACTAGTTTTGCAAACCTAAAATCCAGTTGATCCAGCCTAATACGGTCTGCGCTCTTCGCTCAATCGTATTGTGACTGTCGGCGCCGACTCCGTGAATGTAGCTGTTCCGCATAATATCACAGACCTCTTGTTTATCGGGAATATGGTTCAATTCAAAATATCTTCCCAGGACCTTATAAAACACTTCGTGCTCAAGAAGGCATTTTACCAGGGATAAATATTTATTTTTAAAATCAAGAGTCATGATTCGCCGACCCAGATCGGTTAATGAATATAATATTTCCCCTTGTCCCCGATGTTGCGCGCGGGTGCGACCAATAAGCCCTAAATAAATGGCTGCATTGGTATAATAATCAGTCTGTCGTACATCGAACTGATAATTTTGAGTTATGAAATCTTTGGTTAAATCATTTTCGTAAAGCAATCCCAATAAATCAATGATTCGCTCAAATCGATCCGCCTGGGGAAACGGTACGGCCGGCTCGTCTTTGATTTTGGCGTTGTGAAATACGGCTAAAATATCCCTCAACTCGATTTTGCCCGGAGCTACAGTATATTTTAATTGTTTAAACAACTTGATGGAGTTGTATTCGTCTTTCCGGTTGAAATTGAATATAAAAAAAGAAAAGCAATCGTTGGAGTAAGTCATAAAAACAGGAATTACCGTTTTTTTTAATTTACTTTCCCATAAACGGTATGGGTAATAAAGTTGACGGATTAAAAAATCCTCCACCGTATAGTTCTTGGCTTCAACAATAATAAAACTATTCTTACTTTCATAGCCGCCATCGATTTCACATTGGGAATTATTAACTTTCATAGCCTCCAATCGCTTGGATTCAACATTCCTAATGTTAAAATCAAATTTATTGGTGGACATTCTTCCAGAAACAGTCAAGAAGGTTTGTTCACCAGCTATTTCATCCATAATTCCGGCCAGGTAAGCATAATGCAATGCCAGACTTTCGGAATATAAATTGTTATACTGAATGCTTTCCATAAAACTTGGGGGAGTTATAATCCTAGCCCTAACGTCATCATACTTAACCGACAAATAGGTTTCAAATTTCCCAATGACATATTTTGAGCGTGAAACAGGAAGGATGGCGAGCTGGTTTTTTTGAAAGATTTGGGGAAGATTGGTGAAATGGTCAAACTTAGCCATTAAGCGGGCTTCCCGGACGGTATTGATGGTGTTGGCTTCAATCTCGAACCTTCCGGAACTTTCAATAGCCTTTAATATGCTATATTTATCGAATAATTCCTGCCAAGCCTGATCATTTTTTGTTAAAACAGTCATAATTCATTACCAGAACCTCATCAATTTTTCCGCGCCCAGTGGCAACAGAGTTGATGTTTCGGCTAGCGGCCACTGTTATGATTGAAAAATCCTTATATAAATCCGAAATAAAATCCGTTGCGGAATTGCTTAGCAAAACAAAACAGCCCTTGTCGGATAACTTTTTATAAACATCCCTCAAGCGTTGCTGTTCGTTCTTTCCAAAACCGTTTACATCATAACCTGTAAATGATGAGGTATCGGATACAGGATCATAGGGAGGATCAAAATAGATAAAATCCCCTTTTTTGGCGTCTTTTACAGCTTGCTCAAAATCTACATTCATAATTTGAATATTCTTCGTGGATAAGTAATTGTGGACGGCCTTTAACAAAATTTCATCAAGGATTTTCGGGTTATGATAACTGCCAAAAGGAACATTAAATTGACCGGCGCTATTGACTCGGAACAACCCATTGAAACATGTTTTATTAAGGTAAATAATTCGCGATGCCCTTTGTATCGGATTAAGTTTTTTAAAATTAGAATTTCTATCTAAATCACGGATTGCATAGTAATACTCTTTTTCATTTTTATACTGTCGAAGATCGAGAACCAGTTCATCAAGGGAATCTCGAATAACCTTATAGCAGTTGATTAATTCCGTATTACTATCATTAATCATTCCAACTGTCGGTTGAATATCAAACAAAACAGCCCCAGCGCCGATGAATGGCTCATAATAGGTACCGTATTTATGGGGAATATATTTGCGGATTGTCGGTAAGAGCTGTCGTTTTCCCCCGGCCCACTTTAAAAAAGGTTGAAGTTTTTTATTCTTTTTCAATAACATTCACCTTTAGAATTATTGATATAAATAATTTATCACGAACACACGTTCTTGTCCAGGTCTTTATAAATAATTCTATATATACCTGTAAACATCCTTTGATTGCTTAGTAACTTCATAGAGCATACCAAAAAACTCAGTTTCTGATTTTCCACTATTTAGTTGACATTTATTATGTTCTTCGTCAATAAAGCTAGTAGAGCGTATCGTAAATTAACGGCAATCAGAAACGGGGAAGATACGCTCTACTTAAGTAAAACGCTCACAATCATTGAGTAGTTATTTAGAGAACATTTTACTAGTATATCGGTCTTTACTTCCAATTTGTTGCGGTCGGAGATAAAGGAGTTGTCCTATTTGGTCAAATCCCGTGGTTTTATTGACAAGTTTTTTTTAGGGGCATTGCTCACGGCGTTATCCATGGTTATACTCTCTTGTAGTCATCCGGTTGATGATCCATCGCCAGTGAATATTCAAGGTTTGGTAAAAAAAGCTGTCCAGTCTTACCGGGCCAAAGGGATCGATTTTCATCCAAATCTCATGGATTACCAAGCATTCGGAAGCTTTTTGCATTTTGAGGACACCGCCGGTTTTGATCAATCGTTGTTAAAAAGAGATGGGGAAGGAATTCCTTTCGTGCAGTATGAGGGTGATTTTTATTATAACCCGGTGACAGTCGCTCAGTATGCGCTCTTCCAATATGGTAAATTGCTTCGAAATCAGGCCAGGTTGGATGATTTTAAAGCCGTAGCCGATAAATTGTTGGATTTACAAGAATCAGACGGTTCCTTTCGTTATTCTTTCGCATGGTATTATTACCTTACAGGGAGAAAATTCAAAACCGGGTGGGTCTCGGCGATGGCGCAAGGCCAAGCCTTAAGCGTGTTAGCCAGAGCCTATGCGTTAACAAAAGACAGTCGCTATTGGGAGGCGGGTAATAAGGCATTTCAATTTTTATTGACTCCCACGGCAACTGGTGGAGTGATGGATACTCTGGAAGATTTGAATCCGAGATGGAGAAATCATGTCACCTTTGAACTATATCCGGTAAAACCGGCTTCTTATACCTTAAACGGTTTCATGTTTTCGCTCTTGGGATGTTATGACTGGTGGCAACTGGCGCCGGGGGCGCCGGATGGTAATTGTAAAATGGCTTTAGCTGCTTTTACGGCAGGAATTAAGAGCTTGAATTTAATATTGAAATATTATGATGTTGGAGGATTTGCATCGTATGATTTGGGTTATATCATCTACCAGGCTAGACCCAATTTAGATCCCTTTTATTTTGCGGTGGATATTTATTTGTTACATGCCCTTTATTCTATCACCGGGGATGAAAATTTACGGAAATACGAACTGCTTTGGTCGTCCTACGTGAATTAACCCCGCAGGTTAAAACCGTAGTTGAACAGTTTGATGGAGTCATTGTAAATGGTCGAGGTTTTCAGGACGATATTAATTAACGTCTTTCCTCGATAGGATGCTGCTGAAACCAGACATCCGCCGGCATTTACCGTATATCCGGTTTTAACGCCAATCGCATAAGGGTAACGCCAGAGAAGTTTATTATGGTTCTCCAACTGTCTGGTTTGCCCTGGTTTGGCGCCGGGAATCTCCTTTACTTTCGTTCCGACAATAGCCGCGAAGTTTGAATTTTTAAGGGCATATCGGGTTAAAATGGACATATCGTAAGCCGTAGTGTAATGTCCTATTTGCGGAAGACCGCTGGCATTTTTGAAATAAGTGTTTCTCATTCCCAAAAGTTTTGCTTTTTGATTCATGACTTTGGTAAAATTCGCTTCCGTACCGGATACGGCTTCCGCCAGAGCGGTGGCGGCATCATTGCCGGATTCCAACATTAACCCGTAAAGTAATTCACGGACAGTCCTTTTCTCATATTTTCGTAAATTCATTGAAGTTCCTTCTTTGGAAGCTGCATCGGGATGGACTGTGACAATGGTGTTTAAAGATAACTTTTCCAATACCAGGACTGCAGTCATGATCTTGGTTGTGCTGGCCGGAGCCATGATTGCCAGGGAACTTTTGGAGTAAAGAACAGTTCCGCTATTGAGGTCGACTAAAATTGCCGCTCGCGCGTTAATCGATGGTTTGTTGAGTGGTTGGGCGAAAATAAGTTCCGGAATAAGAAAAAGAATCAAGGCAACGGTTAGTAATTTAAATTTTTTCATTGAATATATCCCTGGCACAAGTTTTAGTCAAGCCAACCTAACGAACCTATCTTGAAATGCTCTATTTTCAATATATTCTTGGTTTCAACAAGAGGTATACAATTTCCTTTGAAAAAATCTGGAAACTATCATCGAATACCAGTTCAATAAATTTTGGGCCTGTCAAACCTGAAATAGACAATTTAATTTTAATTATTGACAAAAATAAAAACTCTATACTCCAAAGAAGCTGATTGTTTGGTAGGATAAGGAATTCTCAGCGCTACGGGTTCCAACCAAAAAATATTGCACGACATCATGAACATGGTATGGATTGGGGATGCTAGGTAATAAAATCCGTGTATGTTATTGTAAATAAAAGGTTTCCCCACGATTTAATGAGTTTTTTACGAAAACCCTAATCCAACTGCAGGAGAATAGGATGCCGGAGAAGAATGAAGAAAAAAAAGAGAAGCAACATTTTGTTGGAGGGATTATTGAATGGCAGAAGCAAGTGTCTCATTAAAAATATTAATGGAGACTCATTTTGATTGGGATGAACCCCTGAAATATGTCCATGATTACCGCGCCGATATCATGGTAAATGGAGATAAATTCCCAAACTCAGTAAAAATGGGGCATATTAGTGGGAGCTATATTGCGGTTGATTTATGGATTGCCCGTCCGGTCGGTACTCTTTTTGATGTTTTTGATTCTCACAGTCAGTCTTTATCTGAGCTTTATAATGTAATCATGGACGAAAATCAAGAACTTAAAGCCAGTATTATCGAGGAGATCAGTTACCGGAATATCCTGTTTATCGAGGATGTCGGGTTTGAAGAGGCCGGTTATGAAAAGGAAGTTGAACTGCTTACCAAAGGGATCGTCCATTTTATCCGGACTTTGGCGCGGGAAGTTGATGCCGTGATTTACGAACCGGTATTGAACACTAAAAACCAGAAAATAAATGATGTCTTTAAGGAATTGGGCTTTAAACGGATTATGGATTCACATTATTTGTTTTTTAACCGGCATTTGGCTCTATCTTTACCGGATGGTTCCCAATTCTAATCTGGAAAACCGGAGAAAGTTTAAAAAATTTTTGAGCTTTTGGGTTTCTCAAGGAAAAGGGGCTGTCCCAAAAGTAAATTTTAACGATAAAGAAATACAATATATTGAAGTCAAACCATTCGATGAAGCTATATATTGTATTTCTTATTGATTTTGAATTGCTTTTTAGACAGCCTCTTTCTTTATTGTTAAGATTGTTTGATCGCCGCGCGCGCTTTATCCCCTCTTACCCATTGAATTAATTAGTTTTTTTACACACTAAAACCGGAATTCGGATCAAGGCCAAAACAAAAAAAATAAGGGCTATAAACCAGATTTTTTCGGCATAAATCGCTTCGGATTGCCGATACCCCCCAGAAATTTGCATTGGAACCAATGGAGACACCTCCTCGAAGAACAATGGATCGAACATTTGTTTTGTTCACGATTCTATGATATAATAATTCCGAACATAAGTTCGTAAAGTTCAAAAGAAAAGTTGGTTATAAATAGGAATTGCCTTTCATAGTATGAATTAAGGACATGCAGACGATACTGTATGGATTGGCAATATATTACAATCGGAGGTTGATGCCATGTATATTATAGGATTGAATAGTCAACAAAGGTTTTATTTTATTAGTAAATTGGAACAACGCGAGGAACTTGAGGAAAAAGGCTTCCAAGTCTTAAACACCACATATGAAAAAATTACTGCGGCTGCGGATGCCGTCAGGGAGTTGAATAGTAAGGCGGAAAGAGAGAATCGAAGAACCTTATTGGGAAAAGTAGGGTAACAAGGTTGCTGATTTTTCTTGAATTCAAAAATGCCAACGGACTTAATATGAGGCTGTCCCAAAAGGAGATTTGTTGCTCAAGATCAAGATATACAATATATCCTGTTTTGCGTATTCCATAACGTTATATTGTATATCTCCGGAGTTTTAAAATCCTTTCTACATCGACAGCCTCCATGGACTTATTCTTTAAACCCTCTCCCTTACGAGTTCCCCCATTTCTTTGGTACCTACCTTTTTCATGCCTTCTGCCATCAAATCGGCGGTCCGGTAATTCTCCTGGAGTACTTTTTGGACGGCTTGCTCAATGACTTCCGCCGGTTCTTCCAACTTGAAAGAGTGGCGCAGCATCATCGCGGCACTTAAGATGGTTGCCAAGGGGTTTGCCATATTTTTGCCGGCAATATCGGGCGCCGAACCGTGGGAAGGTTCATAAAGAGCGGTTTTTCCTCCTAAACTTGCGGAGGGCAACATTCCCAGAGAGCCGGTGAGCATGGCGGCCTGGTCAGTCAGGATGTCGCCGAACATATTTTCAGTCACAATCACATCAAACTGGCCGGGGTTGCGTACCAGTTGCATCGCGCAATTATCGACATACATATGGGAAAGTTCGATGTCAGGATATTCCCTGCCCATTTTGACAATGGTTTCCCGCCATAATCGGGAGCTTTCCAATACGTTCGCTTTATCAACCGAAGTTAAGCGTTTTTTGCGCCCGCGGGCCGCTTCAAAAGCTAAACGTCCAATCCTTTCAATTTCGTGAGTGTTATAGACAAGGGTATCGATGGCTTGTTCAGCGCCGTCCGAAAGAACTTCCCGCTTTTTCGGCCCAAAATAAAGGCCTCCGGTTAATTCTCTAAAAACAATGATGTCGACTCCTTTGATGATTTCCGGTTTTAAAGTTGAGGAATCAATTAAGGAATCAATAACTTTGACCGGCCGCAAGTTTGCAAAAAGTCCTAATTCTTTGCGAAGCGGGAGAAGGGCTGCCCGCTCCGGGCGCAGTTCAGGCGGTAATTGATCCATTTTGGGACTGCCGATAGCTCCCAGAAGCACTGTATCGGATTGACGGCAGATTTCAAGGGTCTGGGGAGGTAATGGATGTCCGTATCGATCATAGGCATCTTCACTGACCAAAGCTTCGCGAAATTCAAAAGGGATCTGGAATCTCTCTCCAATTTTTTTCAAAGTCGCAACGGCTTCAGGGACGATCTCCCGGCCAATTCCGTCTCCGGCTAATACGGCAATTTTATACATGGCAACCTCCTGATTCCTTTGGATTTATTTGATTTGTTTTTTTACATACTCAATCAGTCCACCTGCGGTGATAAGCTCCTGCATAAAAGGGGGGAATTTTTCCGCTTGAAAAGTTTTTCCCTGGGAGATGTCGGAAATGACACCCGTATTTAGATCAATAGCCACTTGAGCCCCTTCGGCAATAGCCGCGCTGGCTTCGGGAGATTCTAAAATCGGCAAACCGATGTTAATGGCATTGCGATAAAAGATTCTTGCAAAAGAGGAGGCTATAACGCAACTTACTCCCGCCGCTTTGATGGCGATGGGGGCATGCTCCCTGGAGCTGCCGCAGCCGAAGTTTTTGCCGGCCACAATAATATCTCCGGTATTGACCTTGGAAACAAAACACGGATCGGCGTCTTCCATGCAATGGGCCGCTAATTCCTTCGGGTCACTGGTATTTAAATATCGGGCCGGAATAATTAAGTCGGTGTCGACATCATTCCCAAACCGCCAAACTTTTCCTTCGAGTTGATTCATTTTACTCCTACCTCCTCGGGTCCGGCTATTTTTCCGGCGATTGCCGATGCTGCGGCCACTGCTGGGCCGGCTAAATAAACTTCACTTTCGGGATGCCCCATCCGGCCGACAAAATTACGGTTGGTGGTAGCGATGGCCCTTTCCCCTTTTGCTAAAATGCCCATATGGCCCCCAAGGCAAGGTCCGCAAGTGGGAGTGGAAACTGCGGCTCCGGCATCCAGGAAAATGTCGAACAATCCCTCGTGCATTGCTTGGCGCCAGATGGCTTGGGTTCCCGGAATAACGATTAAACGGACATTGGGGTTAACTTTTTTCCCTTTCAAAACCGTTGCCGCTTCTCTGAGATCCTCAATCCGGCCATTGGTGCAAGATCCGATAATGGATTGATCAATGCTGATATTGTCGCATTGGGATAGGGGCTTGCTGTTTTCCGGTAAATGAGGGAAGGCGATTTGAGGTTCCAGTTTGGATACATCCCATTCATAGGTTTTGGCATATTTGGCATCCGGATCGCTGCTGTAAACCGTATATTTCCGGTTGGAGCGTCCCTTTACGTATTCAATGGTCTTGTCATCGACTGCGAAGATACCGTTTTTACCGCCGGCTTCGATTGCCATATTGGCCATGGTGAAACGGCCTTCCATAGAAAGAGCGCTGATCGCTTCGCCGGTGAATTCCATCGCCTGATACAAGGCTCCGTCGACTCCGATTTGTCCGATAGTATAGAGAATCAAATCTTTTCCCCCAATCCACTTCGGGAGTTTGCCCGTATAGATGAAGCGGATGCTTTCGGGAACTTTTAACCAGGCTTTGCCGGTCGCCATTCCGGCTGCCATATCGGTACTGCCGACTCCGGTTGAAAATGCTCCTAAAGCTCCATAAGTGCAAGTATGAGAGTCGGCGCCGATAACGAGGTCGCCGGGAACGACCAAACCCTTTTCGGGTAAAAGACAGTGCTCGACCCCCATCGTTCCGACTTCGAAGTAATTGGTAATTCCGTAACGGTGAGCAAAATCGCGCATCATTTTCGCTTGTTCGGCTGACTTGATATCTTTGTTGGGGGTGAAATGATCCGGGACTAAAGCGATTTTGTCGCGGTCAAATACTTTATTGACGCCGATTTTATTAAATTCTTTAAACGCAACCGGCGCAGTAATATCATTTCCTAACACCAAATCCAAAGATACGTCGATTAATTCTCCCGGTGAAACTTGGGGTTTTCCGGCGTGCGCAGCCAGAATTTTTTCAGTGACGGTCATACTCAAGGGGATCATCCTTTCCTGTCGTTCAATTTTAGGGCTTTGTTCCAGCAGCTAAAAACATAGGAATTTCAATCGTTTCTCCGGCGCGGTTGGAGGTCCGGCAATTACAATCAAAATCAGCGATGTAGATGTCAACAAGACCGGCTTTTTCGTACCACCGTTTGATTTCGCTCTTTTCAAAGCCAAGCCATAAATCAAATTTTTCTTCCTTTACCCACTGGTGATTGTGCTGTTCTACATCAGTGATAACGATTCGGCCTCCGGGTTTAAGGATCCGGACCATTTCCTTGATGGCGATAGCCGGTTCCAGCAAATGGTGCAGGAGAAGATTGGCAAATACCATATCCTGGCCGGCGTCTTCCAAGGGTAAATCATGGGCGTCGCCAACCAGAAATTGTATATTCTCCAATTTGGCCTTGATAATATCATTGGCGGCAACTTCAAGCATAGCGGTGGAGGAATCGATGGCTATGACTTCACCGGCATATTTGGCTAAACCTTTGGCCAAATAACCGGTTCCCGTGCCAATATCGGCGACTCTGTAACTTTCCAGGGGTGTAAAGCGGGATATTACTTTTTCCCGAAGTATACTTCCATAACAATCTTTTCTTAATTCATCGTAAACAGGAGCAACTTGGTCAAAGTAGGCGTTATTTTCATCCTCGATCGAAGTATACGAGCGGGAATTGCCCGTTTCAATCCAGTTCAATAAGGCTACGCGGGAAAAACGCCATTCCCGCCCGACTTTCCTAGCCGGTATGTCCTCTTCTCTTAATAATTTTAAGAATGTTTTGCTGCTGACCTGAAAAAGCTGGCTGGCTTCTTCCAATGTTAGGACATCTTTTGAAATCAAACCATCTTTTTGATCCTTATTGTCCATCGATGTAAACCCGTATGATAATATTTTTAACTATTATATCCATTTTCGGATAATTCGTCAAGAGTTAAGTTCTATTATCTTCCTTTAAAGTATGCTATTTTCCGTTTGTTGCTATATGCGTTTTCAAAATATGGGGATTGGGCTGGAAATTTTGGCTGGTAATATATTGAATCCCAGAAGCGGGGAGGAAATTAAAGTTTTGGTGTCGAAATAAAGCGACTATTGCAGAAATAACAGGAAATGTAAATTCAATCGAAGATTAAATCGAGGTGAGCAGGTTTGATCGAGCTTCAAGGGGTTTCCAAAGTTTATGCCAACGGGGTCGTTGCTTTGAATAACATCGACATTTCCATTGAAAAAGGGGAATTTGTTTTTTTGGTTGGCGCAAGTGGCGCGGGAAAAACGACTTTCATGAAATTAATCAACCGCCGGGAATTAGCCACTCAAGGGAAGGTTTTTGTGGGCCGTAAAAATTTATCACAAATGAAAAACTCGGAGATTCCTATTTTTCGGAGGAATATCGGTACGGTTTTTCAGGATTATAAATTATTGCCCAATAAAACCATCTTCGAAAATGTCGCTTTTGCACTGGAGGTTATTGAAGCCTCCCGGAGGGAGGTTCTTCGGCAAGTACCGGCAGTTTTGGATTTGGTGGGTTTGAAGGATAAAGCCCGGGTTTTCCCTTCGGAGTTATCCGGTGGAGAACAGCAAAGGGTTTCTTTAGCCAGAGCCATTGTGAACCGTCCCTTGCTTTTGCTCGCGGATGAACCTACCGGCAACCTGGATCCCGATACATCCTGGGGAATAATGGATTTGTTTTTGGAAATTAACAAACGGGGCACTACCATTATTATGGCAAGTCATAATAAGGCCGTTGTCGATAAGATGAGAAAACGGGTCGTTGCTTTGGAGAATGGTATTTTGGCCAGAGATGAGCAAAAGGGGGTCTATGAGAGTTGAAAATACGAACGGCCGGTTATTTTTTTAAAGAAGCCTCAAAAGGACTTACCCGGAATGGATTAATGAGTTTGGCTGCGGTCATGACCATATCGTTATCTTTGATCATTTTAGGTTGCTTTTATATTGTGGTGACCAATTTTAACCATTTTGCCGAAATGGCCAAAGGTGTTTTGGAGCTCAGGGTTTATCTTAAAGAAGGAGTTGACCATGGTCCCGTTCAAGCCCAAATGGTTGAACTTGACGGAGTGAAAAGTGTCCGTTATGTTCCGCGCGAGGCCGGCGCCAAGTGGCTGGAGAAAAGCCTAGGCGTGAAAGATCTTTTTGTTACTTCCGATAATCCGTTACCGGATATGATCAATATTAAACTCAAAGAAGATGTTCGGGTAAAAAGGCTGGTCAACCAGATTCAGCAAATCCAGGGAGTCGATGAAGTCGAGTATGGTAAAACTTTTGTGGAAGCGATGCTGATTGTAGTCCGGATCATATGGGTCTTGGGATTCAGTTTGGTGCTGATCATCGGAATCGTGGTTCTATACATCATTACCAATACGATTCGTTTGACTGTGTTTGCCCGTCGCAAAGAAATTGAAATTATGAAGTTGGTTGGGGCGACTGATTGGTTTATTCGGTGGCCTTTTATGTTGGAAGGGATTATTCTGGGACTGAGCGGAGCTTTGATTTCCGGCATTATTCTCTCCAAGGGGTATCATTTTTTGTTTCAATATATCCATCAATTGGCTCCCTTTATCCCCTTACTCCGGGAGGGCGCAGTCAACGAGAATTTGTTTTTACTGATTTCGGTGGTGGGGTTTGCCTTCGGAGCGATCGGCAGTATGATGTCGATTAAGAAATTCCTCAGGGTCTGACAACGGGTCTTGGTGATGGAAACCCTTTACAAGCTGATATCGGGGAATTGTAGTGCTTGGTTTCATAATCGATATCCAATATATGACTTGAAGTTTCACGATAATATATTGTATAGCTTATTGATTTTTAGTCTATAGACCCTTCCGGCTATGAAGCCGCAATCTGTGTTGAAAAGAGGCAAGGAGGTACCTGGCGATGGCTGAAAAAACAACCGGAGTGGCCTGTATGAGCTTTGGTTTGATGTTTGTAATGGCTCTTATCCCAATGAGCTGGGCGGTTACGGAGGATGATCTTCAAAGCAAAATAGTACAAACGCGAAAGAAACTGAGTCAAACCAAGCAGCGGGAAAGAAGGGTCCTCGGGAGTCTCCTCAAGACCCAAGAGGAGATCGATAAGATTAATTCCAATTTAAAAAAAATCAATGGGAATCTTAATCAAACCGAGCGCCGGATGAACGTTGTCAATGCGGAGCTCAGTAAAGCTCAGTCGGAATTGGAAAATATTAAAAATGCAATCGGCGGTAGAAAAGGAGTTCTGGATCAAAGATTAATTACTATATATAAATATGGGTATCAAAGTTATTTGGAAGCTTTGTTTGAGTCCAGGAGTTTTGATGATTTCTTGTACCGTTTTGAAATGGTAAGCAGTTTCGTGCAGGACGATTTACATATGATTCAATCCTTGCGGGAGCGACAGGGGCTTATCACCGAGAAGCATGAAGAAATCAGCGATAAACAACAGGAATTGCTGGATCAAAAAAAGACTTATGCGCTACTGCAAATTAAGAACCGAACCGAACAGAACCGTAAAATCCAGATCATGCAGGATAAAAAAGAAGAACTGACCGCTCTGCAAAAAGACCGGCGGGTTTTGGAAGAGTCTCTGGATGAAATGGAACGTACTTCCAAAGAGATGGAAGCCCAAATCAAGGACTTACAAAATAAAAATAAAACCGCTCTAGGTACCGGAAGAATGATTTGGCCGGTCAGGGGGAGAATATCCTCCTATCAAGGCTGGCGGGTTCATCCGATTTTGCGGAAAAAGAAGTACCATTCGGGCATGGACATAGCCGCGCCCACGGGAACCCCAATTGCCGCCGCCGATTCGGGAGTGGTGATTTTTTCGGGCCGGAACGGCGGCTATGGAAATATGATCGCTTTGGACCATGGCAATGAAATCTCCACGGTTTACGGCCATTGTTCCGAATTGTTAGTAAGCAAAGGGCAGACGGTATCCAAAGGCGATATCATCGCCAAGGTGGGAAGCACCGGATTTAGCACCGGACCGCATTTGCATTTCGAAGTCCGTAAAGCGGGAGTCCCGACAGACCCGCTAAGATCATTATAAAGGATGGGTTTTTTTTGGCAAAAAACTCCCGTTTCAAGAGTCTTTCATTCATAGGAGTGTTCCTGGTTGCGCTGTGTTTCTTGGGCTGGTGGTGGCAGGGTAATGCCAGAGGCGGGCGGTATCGCGACATTTTTTCGGCATTTTACGTGATGAGCGTGGTTAAAATCAATTATTACCAGCCGGTCAGTATGGTTGATCTCATGAAGACATACTGGGAGAAGGGTCAGATTTCGGGCATGCTCCAGTCTTTGCATGATCCGTACACCCGCTTTTTAGACCGGGATCAGTATTCCGAGCTTAAAAAAGATACCAGCGGATCCTTTGCGGGGATTGGTATTTTTTTTATTGTCAAAGAAGGGGAACTATTGATTTCAAAAGTAGTGGAAGGTTCACCGAGTGAAAAAGCGGGATTGCAAGAAGGAGACCGAATCATCGCCATCGGTGAGACACCTGTTCGTAAAATCAGCGCCGATGTGGCGATTGCTAAAATTAGGGGCAAAATTGGTACTGCGGTGACGCTCTTGGTTGCCCGGGGTGATGGAAACAAGCGTCAGGAGCTTGAGTTTAAAGTTGAAAGAGATAAGATTACCGTTCCCACCGTTGAAATGGATATTCGCCAGGACCCGCTGGTTGGAAAGTATGCGTTTATCAAAATATCCCAATTTGCCGAAACAACCCCAGATGATTTGGAAAAAGATTTAAGAAAAATCGACAAAATGATTGATTGTAAAGCATTGGTTTTGGACTTACGGGCCAATCCGGGCGGTTCACTGGATGCCGCCATTAAAGTGGTCAGCGAATTTATTCCGGAGAATACTCCCATTATTCATGTGAAAAGAAGAAATCTGCCTTGGCAGGTTCTGTCCTCCGAATATAATGCTCACCGCTATTTGCCAATGGTCGTACTGGTCAATAGTTGGAGCGCCAGCGCTTCGGAAATTGTTTCCGGGGCCCTCAAGGACCAAAAACGGGCGATACTTGTTGGAACCCATACTTTCGGAAAGGATCTGATCCAGGAAGTCAGGGAACTTCCGGGCGGAACCGCCATGACAATCACCATCGCCAGTTATTTGACATCGGGAAAAGTGAACATTCATAAAAAGGGAGTCCAACCCGACATGGTTGTGGAGATCCCCGGAGCTTTGGACCGTTTGCTCAAACATGGCGACACCGGTCCTTTTAAGAGAATGAATGAGTTGCAGGAGTCGGAGGCTCTCAAAATATTACAGCTTCATATTTTGCAACGCCAAAACAAACTGGCAAGCTGATAAGTAGCAATTGAGTCCTGAGAGGAGTGAGGGTTTTGGGGCCGGAAACGAGAACAGCGAAGACGGCCTTTATTTTTTACCTTGTTTATGCGGCTTTGATTGGGGCGGTTGCATTATGGTTACCCAAAACCGGGCTTTTTCCGCAAAAAGATGCCGGGCATAAGCAACCTCTTGGGAACGGATACATTGAACAGCTACAATTAAAGCAGCAGGAGTATGAAAAATCATGGCAAAAAATATTGGCCCATGAGGGGTTCATTCCCAAGGCGGTCTATACAATACAAAAGAGCCGCCAATTGAAGAGAAAAATCGGTAACAGGCGAATTGAATGGACTTTTTCGGAGAACACCATCGTTTTGCCGAAAGCAGCCGGTAAGAATTCCCTGCTCGCTTTGACTTTTAAGTGGAAGGAACTGGTGCAGCAATTAGGTTTTAATATTCATGGGGGAAAATGGGGATATAGCAACGGTTTACTTTGGGTCAAGCTTGACAGCAGCTTTCCGATGGGAGTCGGGAAAAAATACAGCCCCAGTTTGCCCTTGGAACGTCTGACCATGGTTTTGCCGGTAACCGGATTTCAAGGGCGCTTACCCGGTTTGATTCCTGAGTTGCCTCCCATCATACCGGATTTGGAGCCACCGCCAACGGAGGCGATTCCAACCCCCACCCCGGTAAAGGTGGAAGCAGAAGAACAGGCGGTGCCGCTGCCGGCCGGAAAAAGGGCTAAGATTGCCATTATCATTGATGATGTTGGCTATGTATTGGAGGCCGCGGAGGCGATGTTGAAAGTTCCGGCTCCTTTAACCTTTTCGGTGCTGCCCTTCGGTCCTTACAGCCGTAAGTATGCCGAGGCTGCCAAGGAAAGAGGATTTGGAGTTATGCTGCATTTACCGTTGGAACCTCTGAATCCAAGCGTCAACCCCGGTCCGGGGGTTATCAAACGCAGTTTTAGTGAAGCGGAGGTTGCGGCTGGGCTCCAAAAAGATTTGGAACAGGTTCCGGAAGCGACGGGGATCAATAATCATGAAGGCTCCGCCGGGACCAGCGACCCCCGTTTAATGGTGATTTTAATGAAGGAGATCAAAAAACACGGACTATTTTTCGTGGATAGCATGACGGCATCAACTTCCGTAGCGGCCCAATATGCCCGGAACAATCAAATACCCTGTACCAAACGGAAAGTTTTTATTGATAACCAAACCGACCTGATGAGTAAAAAGGCGGCGTTACGGGTATTGATGAAAATCGCGCTCCGGGATGGAGAGGCTGTCGGAATCGGCCATGTACGGGAAAACACGGCCCAGGCTATTATCGAAATGCTTCCCGAGTTCGCCAAGGCCGGAATCGAAGTGGTGCCGGTGGCGGAGTTGGTAAAGTAAACGATCGGCTACATTTTCTTCATCATGGTCATTTTCAGATAACGGTTTATCAGCTTATCCAGTTTGATACTACAGGATAAAACCGTCGAGTCGGTATAGCCGCGGGCATCATAAGCTTCCTGGAGCTGTTGACGCCTGGAGGCTATTTTTTGTTCCAAAGACTTAATTTTTTTGGATTTGGATTTTTTCATGAACACCTCCGATTGTTCGGTGTAAACGATAATATCGTATCGAAAATTCGCCGTTATTCTTTTTCCTTTTAAGTTTCGATGAGTATGATATAATGAAAATAATTGAGATTTCAGGCAATACGAAACTAAGGCGCAAATGGAGGTTGTTTGAGCGTTGGTTTTATTTATTGTTCTATTTTTGGTTTTTATTGATTATTTTCTGAAATTATAATTTAATTATACGTTCATTTTGAACAAACGTCAAGGAGAAATTTGTTACAAATGATAGATAAAAATATTGGAGAAAGAATACGGCAGTTCAGAGAGGCAATGGGATTATCCCAGGAGGCATTGGGTGATGCCATTGGAATGAGCCATGGACAGGTATCAAAGTTTGAATTAAGCCGATTTCAGCCTTCGAAACGTTTTCTGAATGGGATGATGGTCCGGTTTGGCGCCAATTCGGATTGGATTTTGACCGGGCGAGGCGAGATGTATATTACCCCGAAAGATTATATTGATAAAGGAATTGAGTTATTCGGAGCGGAGAAAATGAGCGAAGGCTTTTTGAGCGCTCTGAAAGATTCGCATTTTGCGGAGTTTCAAGGATTTATTTCGGTCGATATGTTGAACAATCAGCCGAATGATGGTGAACTGCGGGAATTGATGCAACAGGTGGCGAAAGTATGGCATTTAGAGGATGAAAAGGCGAGAAAAGCTTTAATACAGTTCGTGAAGGTGTTTTTGGAAGGAGATCATCATTAAAATAGTAAGAAATATTTAGGGGAAGCATTTGAAAGATAGAATTAGTCTTCGTTATTCTCAGTCCTTTGAATTAAGGTCTTTTCGGATTCTGTGCTCTATTTTTAAAGTACTTCTTTTTCTTACCTTTTCCCAATCGATGACAACTAAACGGGAAGAGTTTTGCAGACTAGAACTTTACATCGAAAATGCCAGCAGAAAAATTTTTATAAAATTAAAATTTTCTATTGACACCAATTTTATCCATATGATAGTATACTGTATACAAAGTGCAAATTTGAGTGAGGCGCTTGGAGCGTTACTTCGACTTCTAATCGGAAGGTCGTGGGTTCGAATCCCATCAGGGTTTTTAAGCCTGTAGCTCAGTTGGTAGAGCATCATGTACGTTCCGAAATTTTTCCTCACTCTTGAATGATTCATTTTGTTGGAGGTCCATTATGACCAGCTATTATCGAGATCTACTTAAAACTAAATTAAATTATTTGACGGGGAGTGCTTTATCCCGTTTTGCTGGTCGTATCATTTTTTGTTGCGATTATCGTGAGCTGCATTTAGTCACGCACATTAACGGTAGCAATTGAAAAGACCGAAGCAATAACGGATATTGTAACCTCCCTAAAAAAAGGGAGGTTTTTTATTTAGTAAGAATTTACGAGGCGCTATGAAGGGTTACTTCGGCAGAGCATTTGATTACGAATCAAAAGGCCGCAGGTCCGATTCCTGCTTTCCGCCTTCGTGGAAATAGCTCAGTATTGTCAGCAATGACATAACCTTTCATTCCTTTCCCTCGTAATATCTTTTGGGAATAACTTTTGTGAGGCGTTAGAAGGGGTTACTTCGCTTTTGGAGCCGGTACCATATGGATGTGCAGGTTCAAATCCTGCCGTATTGTGCAGCCCAGCAATATGTGGCGGAAGTGGCAGACGCGCCGTAATAGTTCCTCTTCGTTCTTTTCCTCACAAACTATATGAAATAGATTGATAAATCTGTTATGAGGTAACCAAGATGTCAAGATTAACGCAACTGTTTTCCCTCCCGGTTTGTGACATAAAAAACCGTGATGGATATCCTGCTTATCAAAGACCATTTGAAGAGCAATATTTACAAACTCTATTGACCAATACTTTGAGCAATACTTTTTATGCCGATAAAAATGACCTGTTTCAAGAGGCTGAATTCATTCATGGGCAAATGTTGCAAAAGGATGCGGAGTTTGTTGCCAAGGCTTTGCCGTTTGCACGCCAAAAAGGATGCATGCGCTTACAGCCGGTATATGGTTTGGCGAAGTTAGCACAGACTCATAAGGAATTGTTTAAGGAAATCTTCTCCAAGGTCATTTTAATCCCCGCCGATTTACAGGATTTTATGACCATTTTGGAAAGAAGCGGGCATGGTCAAGGGGGCCGGGCCGTTAAAAATACAGTCGCCAAGTGGTTGAATCAGAACTTGTCGGAATACTGGGCTATTAAGTATAACGGGAAAGGCCGCGGATTTTCCTTGGGCGACATCATTCAGACCACCCACCCGGTTCCGGGTTCGGAGCAAACCGGGAAGTTATTCAAGTACTTGATTTCTGGAGAATGCGGTTTTCAAGACGGTAAGATTTATGCTTACGAGCAACTCAAAAAAGCCCAAACTTCGGCAGAACAAATTCGCTGGATCAAAGAAGGCCAGTTGCCGCATGAGGTGGTCACTGGGGTTTGCAATATGTCGCGCGTGGGCGCGTCGGAACTGTGGAATGCCTTGGTTCCGGAAATGCCGGTATTCGCCATGATCCGTAATTTGAATGCACTGGACCGGGCTGGGGTGTTGGATGCTAACCGCAGCTTGATTGAGAAAAAATTAACCGATGGGGATATTTTAAGGAAATCCAAGATCCTGCCGTTCCGGTTCTTAAATGCTTTCAATGCCACCCCAAAAGCTTGGGTTAAGGATGTCTTGCGGCAGGCGGTGGAGATGACTTTTGCCAGCTTACCGGAGATCCCGGGAAAAACCGCGGTCTTTTTGGATATTTCCGGTTCAATGAATGGTGAATACTTACGGATCGGGTCGGTGTTCGCTTTGGCTTTATTTAAAAAGACTAAGGGGAATGGTGTTTTCTGGTTATTCGACACCGCTGTTCATGACCCGAAAGCCTCGTTGCATGATTCCATATTAACCCAAGCGGAAAGGATTACCGCGCAGGGTGGAACCGATACCGGGGCTCCGGTCCGGGCTTTAAGAAACCGGGTGGATAATATCATTATCATTACGGATGAACAACAAAATTCCGGTAGTCCGTTCTACAAAGAACTGGTAAACTATAGGAAAAAGTACAATGCAAATGCCAGGGCATTTGTGATTGATTTGGCTCCTTACCGGTCCGGAATGGTACCGCCGGCCGACGATTTAAGCCATTATATTTATGGTTGGTCCGACCAGGTATTGCAATATATATCGTTTGCAACCAATGGTTACGGATCAATGGTGGAAACTATCAAAAAAGGGATGTAGGTTCGGTTCGTCGCCAAAAGACTGGCGATGAACCGCTGTTTCACAAATCATCATTGGATGAGAAAGTAAAAGAAATTGTTTGCGCTGTCCCCGATGGCCTTTATCAGTATCAAATGCCTGACATTTCTTGCGATGAACAATGGATTCATGCAACACCCGATGAAAAAGGGTTTTTATTAATCCGAGAATTAATAGAAAATGAACTCTATGAAGAACATCGAAGAAAAAAGAAAAGGACGAAAAATCCAAATTCTAAAATTCTTAATTTGGGTCAAGGGCCTACCTTTGGCATGGCGCTGGAATAGAGGGCAAAGCCGACGAAAAACAGCATGGTGAAAGGCATAGCTTAACAAGAAACATTTAAGTATATCGAACTATACTATAACACTAGGAGAATGCACTCATCTCTGAAGTATCATTCTCCTACTCAATTTGAAAATTGAATTCATAAAATCCACTTAACTTTGTGCCTAGTTTTTGTTGATAGCTCCGTTGTATCACACGTTCAACATGTCTATAAAATCGGGGTAAGGTCATCCTCTTATTTCCGGTTGGTACGGACTTTATGGTTTAGGATGTGAGCCGTCTTACTTGTCTGCTAATATGGTTTCGTTATAAAATCAGTGAATATCGATTCAAGCGGGACCGTTCTCAAGGAGCTTCAGCCGATCTTTATGACACAACAGATAATAAACAAAAATGTTGCCAATCATACTGCCGACGAAAGTGAATACATTACACGATAATTCGTATACAAAACAGCCACACCCAGCACATAAGACCACCCTAATCCAATACCGATGTCAAGGAACAAAAAGTAAGTTGCCGTTGCCAAACCCTTGCGATCAGAACAAGTTTTCACCGCCATGGCTTGAAATGATGGGTTCAAGGCCCCATAGCCGAGCCCGATAATGAATCCCGCGGCCAAAAGTCCGGTCGGACTTTGGATTCGGCTTAATCCGAGCATTCCGATCACAAAAATAACGATAGCGGGGTAAATAACCACGTTGGCGCCTTTTCGGTCAAACAATTTCCCGATAACAGAGCGAGGTACGATAATGGCAGCCGCGAAAAACGCGAAAAAGCCGCTGGCAAATTCCATGATTCCCACACTTTTGGCATAAGTCGGAATGAAAGCAAGGATTCCTCCGTAGACAAATGCCAGGAAAAAGCCAGTGATCGCCGCCGGCAACGCCCTCGGTTCGATATAATTTCTCCAGCCGGCCGAATTCTTGGTGTCACTCTGGGTATGCGGTTGTGCTTCAGGAAGCTTAGTCATTATTCCACTAATGAAGGATAACAAAGCCAATATCCCGCAAAATCCGTACAATACCGTAAAATTGTAATGAATGACGATAAGCAAGCTCAAAAAGGGGCCTGTTACCATCGCCAGGCTTGTGAACATGGCAAGATACCCGATTCCCTCTCCCTTGCGGCTTTCCGGGGCAATGATCGCCCCTATGGTTGAGGTGGCAGTGGTTCCCATTCCAAAGCCGACTCCGTGGAAAAACCGCAAAACCAGCAAAATGAAGATATTGCGCACACCGAGATAGCTGCCGCTTGCAAGTAAAAACATACCCAAAGACAGTAAAAGAAACTTCCTTTTCTCAAACCTGTCAATCCATTTCCCCGCGAAAAGCCGGCAGGAGACCGCGCCTACCTGAAATAGCGCAACGGTAAGTCCCACCTCTTGATTTCCGCTTTTCAAAAAATCCACCACGAAGATGGGCAACGCGGTCAGCAGTGCGTAATGCGTCATAAATTGAAAAAAGCAACTTAAACAAATACCGATATAACTTTTCGTCCACAGCCTGTTCTCAGCCAAAATTATTGCATCTCCCATTAAATAAGCACCGTATAATAGTGAGCGTTTCGACAGGGTTTATATTGTCGTCATAACCCAACTATGACCTTGCCCTGGTAAAGTAGACTCTGAAAACGCGTAATTACTCGTCGGCACATAGATTTACGTTTTTTAAATAAGTTTCCATCAAGCAGCCCGGCTTATAGTGGTCAACGGAGCAGTATAACCGCAATTGGAATGTCGCCGCTGGGGATTGTAGAAAATCTCGATATATTCAAAGATTGCCGCATTGGCTGCGGCCCGCGTCCGAAATCGCCTTCCATACAGCCATTCCTGTTTCAGCTTTCCCCAAAATGGTTCCATAGTCGCGTTATCGTAACAGTTACCCTTGCGACTCATGCTGTACACAAAGCCGTTTTTGCCCAGCAACTGCTGATACTCCTCACTGGCATAATGGACACCACGATCTGAGTCTACTATCAATCCCTTTCTTGCACCGGTACGCCCGATAACTTTAATTAGCGCATTGCTGACAAGGACTGTTTTTTCATGTGTTGGGCCATGGCAAAACCGACAATCGCCCGATTATAAAGATCCATAACTCCGGCTAGATATAGCCAGCCTTCGTCCGTCGCAACATACGTTATGTCATTGAGCCATTTTTGATTGGGAAGTCGACATTAAAGTCCCGATTTAATAAATTTTCCGCCACCGGCAAGCTGTGATTCGAATTACTTGTAGCCCGATATTTCTTCACCGTTCTTGCCCGGAGCCTACTTTCACGCATTAGCCGAGCTACCCTATTTCTGCTGGGAGCACCCTTGTCAGCAAGTTCAACGGTTATGCGCGGGCTACCATATATGCCATGACTTTTCTTATGAATGCTCTTTATTTGTTATCCATAATGCATGCCTTGGCTCATTTATAATCTACAGGCTCTCACTCTTATTAGTACAGTTTAGAGATAGCTGTTTAACTACAGATCAATCCGTTCCACTTTGTGTCCTAAAAATTCCTCCAGTCTCTTATCGGAGTATTGGATATTGACGGTTTTATAGATATGCTGGTACCCGCGGCCTAAAAAAGGAATGGAAAACGGTTTATCCTTTAAATAATTCTGCTGAAATTCTCCCGAAAAACATTCGATGTACGCGTCGACGTATTCCATTGTAATTGGGTTCTGTCCATGGCTACCATAAATATCTTTGATGTCCTTTTCTAATCGTTTTATCTTTTTCCAGCTGTCAAGTGCCATGGAAAACGGGGCGTTTCTATCAGATTCGAAAAAATAAATGATCACGAAATTACAAATCATATCTCCTGAAAAAAGTCTCTTTTTTGCCCTATCCAGCAGCATGATATGCCCATAAGAATGCCCCGGTGTAAATATTACCTCCAAAGTCTTTCCGCCCAAGTTAAACAATTCTCCATCCTTTACAAAATGTGGAGTCAGGACTCGGAGCAGGCTCTTTTCAGCGAATGCTTTGCTATCAAAACGTTCAATGGCTTCAGGTTTATTCTCTTTCAGAAATTTTACTCCCGACTCAGCCGCGAACTGCCTTTCAGGCTTTG
>JAEVYU010000010.1 GCA_023392595.1 Bacillota bacterium
ATCGAAAAAGCCACGGATAAAATTTTAATCCAAATGTTGTGGCATAACAGAATCGATGAAGAATTTCATAAAAGCTGGTTCGCTGGCGCTTTAGAAGCCTTAAAGAAAGAAAAAAGCAGGTAGCCTACTCCTTGCCCGGTGGTATTTAATCTATATGCGAGATGGGGAGAATAGTTTAGAGTTTAATATGTAAATTCCCTTCAATTCATCCATTGGTAACTCGTAACGATTGATTCAAAGAATCATGCGAAAAATCAATCCCCAAACCATTAAATTATTGGAAAAAATAGCCACCGGCCGCCGCGAGCTCCAGGAAACTTATGACCCCCGCGGGTGTACCGACTCTGTCGTTTTTGCTCAATCTCCGGCTTATTTACAAAGACTTTTATCTTTTGTCTTCCGTTTAGGCTTAACTTCTTTCTCTAGCAAATGACTTAATATCGCAATCAATTCTTTTCCGGGCGGATTTTTTCGCTTGGGTGTCGGTTTCTTGAGCCCCGCACCATCTCGTTTTTCGTTAACCAAAACCATCCCTCCTTTGGAGACAGTTTCGGTTTAGGGATAGGTTTAAATACTTAAGTTTGACTATTTATTAATTTTTATTTACATCACAAGTAGCAATTTCATCTAAAGTCTGCCGTAATTGATCTAGTGGCGACAAAGAACGGGTTCCTATTGGTCGACGAACTCCGGCCCCATCACGTTTGACACCTAAATAATGAATACTTCTATCATCACTACTACTCGAGGCCAAAGTCACCCCGACGACTTTTTCTTTTATAATCCTTGCGTTTTTGGTTTCTGGACTAAAAGGCTTATTTTTTCCCCGATAACCCGGGTCTATCTAATAATCTCCGAGAGGTCCCTTTTTTAACAACTTCTTTTGCAATAGCACTTTTTTTCAAAACAATCACTTCACTCTTTCATTGTATTCCTACTCTTGATTAAATACAATCCTTGGCGCAATAACCGAAATTAATCCTGTCACAAACACACATATTCCTGAGATTTCCGCGTCGGAAATGATATATTTAGATTGAGTTGCATCAAGCACTATGACCGTTTCCCAACCTGGCATCAAAAAGTAAGTAATGTATCTTAAACGGTAATTTTCGACCACATCCATGCTATCTTTTTCCCATTCATGACCCAGAGTCTGTTGAACAATGTTACTTAGATGTTCAAATTCTGAGCGAGTCCCAGGCAATACAAGTATTGACATTCTATCATAATTTTTATATGCATCAAATAATATCCGGCGTATCGTTCCTCTAACTCTTTCGTTGGCTTCATTCAACGTGATTTCAGCAGTATATTCTGTTTCAAATTTTGTTGACATAAATGCAGCGGCTTGCTCATTAAATTTCTCGATTGCCTTCATATTTAGAGACAAAATTTCGGACAAATCCTTGGCTCGCCCCAATTGCACCAGTTTTTCCCGGTTCACTTTGAGGCCAAAAAACTCGAAGGGTTCTTTTCACAAACTGTCCTGATCAAGCATCCGTGTTAAAAAAAACATAATCCAATAAACACCTATGATTTTTACGCTATTATAGCCAAAAAGAATATCCAAGGATCTTTTAAAAATTCTACCAGCAATGCTAAATAATCTTGGGGTTGAAGAGTCGCTGAAGCAAAATTGGTTTGCAAAACAGGATAGGTCGAAACCAATACTCCTGCAATGATTATGATAAACAATGCTAAAAACATCTGCTTACCGTAGAGTTCCAAAAAGTTCACTAACCAGTTCCGATCCAGGTTATCGTTGAAACCATATTTATATCAATATTCATTTCAGCTCATCCCTTTTACCGGCACATTCTCCTTTATTTGGAATATTCCTGCAAAAAAGAATCGTTTTGGGTCGGATCTCTCCGGTAAATATTCGGATGTTTTTACTAACTTCTGCACATTGTTGCGATAGGCGGCGCCCTATATGGAAGGCTGCCTTGACGACAGCCTCCAAATCGACAAAGATCAATCTCTGCCCAATGCGTAATCCAACTTAGCCAACGCCGTCAAATAATTGGCAATTTCCTGATAATAATCGTCCATCGCTTCATCCAAAGAAAGCTGGGAGTCTTTTACATCCAAGGTGGTCGCCATACCGGCCTCGAATTTGATTTGCGTCATCCGTAAAGATTCTTGATCCAATGCCACATTGTCCTGATTCACCCCGACTGAGGCATAATATTGCTCTATATTTTGGATGGCGCTTTGAATGTCCTTTCTTACCGTATCCCGCCCCTGGGTATCCTTAATAGCGGCAATTTCCTCGTTAAGCTTCGCTTCTTTGATCTTGGACAAGGTCGCGGGGCCGTCAAAAAGCAAGCCGCTTAACCCCACCGACAAGGTCCAGGTCTTGTCATCCCACTCCTTATAATTGGAAGTATCTCCGTCATTACTAGAGCTTCCTTCGAGAGTAAGCGACGGCAGATAACCGGCTCTGGCAATCACCCGGTTCCAATTGGCACTTTTAATATTTTGTTCGGATTGACGGATTGCCGGCCGCTGTTTATACGCCTCATCCAACAAGGACTGGAAATCCAGCTCCGGCTGAGCGTGAATTTGCAATAGCGAATCATCGCAACTTATTTTTACTGCCTCCTGCTTTCCTAATCCGAGTGCGGTAGCTAAATTTAACTGGGCGGTCTTTACACTGTTTTTAGCCGACAGCAAGGCGGGTCCTTTCCCCTTCCAGGCCACTTCTGCTTTTAATAAATCGTATTTGGCTTTCTTCCCAACATCATATTGCTTTTTGACCTGTTCGTAATGCTGCTTTAAATTATCAGAAGACCCCTGCGCCACTTTCAATTGTTGTTCCGCCATCCATAACCCATAAAAATCACTTTTGATGGTATAAGTCAACTCTTGCTTTGCCGAACGCAAGTCTTCCTTGGCGCTGTCCAAATCCAGCCAGGCCACTTTCAAGTTCCCTGTCAGCTTACCCCCATCGTACAAAGTCCAGCTGAGTTTCAAAGCGGCGCTAAAAGCCTCGTCGCCGGAATCAATCTCCTTCCAGGTCCATCCGCCCGAGTCTTTGCTGGCCGGCACATAGTTTACCGTATCTGAACTGTTCTTGTCATACCCCAACGAATATTTGAGGGTGGGGAAAAAGTTTCCCGCCGCTTGTTTAACCCCTTCCCGGGCAACTTCCACCTTCTTATTGGCCTTTTTTATTTCTTGACTATTTTCATAACCGATTTTCAGGCAGTCAGCCAAAGTCAAGACCTTGGTCAGACCCCTGCCGGTATCATCAGCCAAAACGGTGAAGGGCACGCTGAACAGCGCCAGCAGCGCTAAAGGAAACCATAATTTCCGAATCATTTTCAACACCTCTTCTATTTAAACTCTTTGCTTATTTAAAACCTGTGGATCATAGATATCTCCGGTTCCATCGTCCCTATCGATGAAAAATTTTATATCCTTCTGCCGCGACGTCCTTTACCTTGAAAAAGGCCGGTCAATTTCAAACGGAATTCATCGATAAAGGTATAAATAATCGGCACCACCACAAGAGTCATAATCATCGAAAAAGTCAAGCCGCCGATCAACGCGCATCCCATTCCCCGTTTGAATTCCGAACCCAGTGAAGTAGCGGTGGCCAAGGGTAACATCCCCAAAATCATGGTTAACGTAGTCATTAAAATCGGACGAATCCTTTCACGTCCTGCCTGCAATAGGGCATCTTTCATATCATGCCCTTCTTCCCGGGCCCGGTTGGTAAAGTCCACCAGCAAAATGGCATTTTTGCAGACCAAACCAACCTGCATGATAATGCCCAAGATGGAGAAAATGTTAAGGGAATTTCCGGTCAACGCCAAACCCAAAATCGCCCCCACAAAAGCCAGCGGGATTGAGAAGAAGACTGAAAGCGGATAGATAAACGAGTTATAAAGCGCAGTCATAATGAAGTAGATGAAAATGATCGCCGCCAACAAAGCCAAACCCAGACTGCCAAAAGCGCTGTTTTGATTTTTCAGCATCCCGCCCGGCTCGATGGAAGCTCCTAAAGGCAGCTTAAGCTTTGGGATTTCTTTTTGGATATCCTGGGCAATACTGCCGCTGGTACGGCCTACCGCTTGACCATAAACGCTAATGGCGTAACTGCGGTCTTGGCGGTCTAATTCATTGGGGCCGTTGCCAATTTCGATCGTGGCGAACTGGTTCAACTGGACCAACTGACCGGAACTGTTGACAAATCTGGTAGTTCCGACATCCTGCGTTTTGGAACGTTCGGCCTGGTCATACATTATCCGGATGGTATAATCCTCGCCGTCTTGCGGATCTTTATAATTATTACTGTGATCGCCTTCATATCCGGTATCGAAAGCCGACATGACATCTTTGACGCTTAAACCCAATTGGGACATTTTATCTCTGTCCAGTTGCGCCTGAACTTCCGGTTGTCCCGCTTCGGTCGATAAATGCACATCCGTTGTCCCTGGAATTTTAGCAATAATGTTTTTCATTTGCTGCGCTAACTGATAAGCGTTATCCCAAGTCGTGGCCATCACGACATAAGTGATATCATAATTGGTATTACTGCCGGTAAGTCCCTGCGGTACTACGTGGGCATTCATCCCCGGAATCCAACTCAGGCGTTTTTTAATATCCTGGCAAACTTCGGCTGTCGTCTTGGAGCGTTTGTTTTTATCCACCAAACCGACTTCAAGGTTGAGTGAATTGCCGCCGCTGGTATAAGAAGAACTGGAGGAACCTACTGTCGTAAATACGCTGTTCACTTCGGGAACGGTCCATAATGCCTTCTCGATCCTTTCCGCCATCTGGTCGGTTTGCGTCAATTTGAAACGGCTCGGCAAGTCGACATCGATATTCAGTTGGCCCTTGTCCGCTTGCGCCATCATTTCCGTACCCACAAAACCAAAAGGAATCAGCGCAACCACCAGAACAAAAGATAATAAAACGCCCAGCAATACCTTGACCCGATGTTCAAGAGCCCAGTCTAAAATTTCTATATAAAGTTGAACGAATTTCCCGAATTTTTCCTCGAACCATAAACCAAACCTGCCCATAAGCGAATCCTTGGAAAGCGTTTCCACCTTGGAAAAACGGGAGGCGAGTAACGGGGTAACCGTAAAGGAAACGAGTAAGCTTATTAAGGTGGACATACAAATGGTAAGGGCGAATTGATGAACGATACCGCCAATCATCCCGGAGACCAAAGCCAATGGCAGATAAACCACCACGTCAACCAAGGTGATGGAAAGAGCGGTAAAACCGATTTCATTCCGGCCATCCAAGGCCGCTGTTCTCTGATCTTTCCCTTTTTCCAAATGGTGATGAATATTTTCCAAAACCACGATGGAGTCATCCACCAATATTCCGATAACCAGCGATATGGCCAGCAGCGAAATAATATTAAGGGTACAACCTGTGGCCCACATGCCGATAAAAGTCACCACGATGGAAGTGGGGATGGATACCATGACCACAATGGCATTCCGCAAACTATGCAAAAATATTAACATGACCATGGCAACCAGCAAAACCGCCAGCGCCAAATCCTCTTTCACCGCAGCCGCGGAAGCTAGGGTATACTCCGAACCGTCCTCCACAATATTAAATTTGAGATCCATCGAACGGTACTGCTGTTCCAAATCTTTGGCCGCTTTCCGGACTAACTGGCAAACCTCGACTTCGTTGGCATCGGACTGTTTATAAATCTCAAGGCCGATGGTTGACCGGCCATTGACCCGGCTGATGGAAGTTTGTTCTTTCGCCCCGTCATAGACATCGGCAACATCCTTCAGCTTCACGTCTCCTAGCGCCGAATGACGAATCATCAAATTTTTGATTTGATCTATAGAAGTGAACTTTCCACCCAAACGCACCACAAACTGGCTGTCCTGGTCTTTAATCTTGCCGGTGGGGTACTCCAGATTGGCGTTTTCAACCACTGAGGTCACTGTGGAAGTGGAAATCCCGTAACTCTGCAGTTTCTGGCTATCCACATTGACCTTAATTTCGCGTTCAACGCCGCCGGACAACGAGATCTGGCTGACACCCTTCTGCCGCGATAATTGGGGTTTAATGAAGTTGTCCAAATACGTGTAAAATTTCTTAGGCGCCATATTGCTGCTAACGCCGATCCGCATGACCGGCATATCGTCCGTTGAAAACTTCGTGATAGAAGGATTGCCCGCATCATCCGGCAAACTATTAAGAATCTGGTTGATTTTATTCTGCACGTCCTGTTGAGCGGCGCTCATGTCGGTATTTTGCACGAATTGAATCTGGACCACCGAGTAATCCTGGACGGATGTAGACTTAAGCGTATCGATGTTGTTAACGCCGGAAACCGCTTCTTCTATTTTCCGGGTGACCGACGACTCAATTTCAGAGGCGGAAGCGCCCCCGTATTGGGTTACTACGGTCAACGTTGGAAAATCCATATCCGGCATCGTCTCATATTTCAATTGACTATATCCATAGAATCCGATCAAACCGAGTGCCAGGAAAAAAACAATCACCAGAACAGGACGTTTGATCGAAATTTCGGTAATCGTCATTGGAATTTCACCTAACTTCTTCTTAAATTTTTACTACAGAAACCAAATCCCGTCCTCATTGGGCACTGGTCACGTTCACCATTGCATTATCCTTTAAGTAATCCTGCCCGGCGGTTACAACTTCTTCGTTTTCTTTCAAACCTTGGAGCACTTCCAACTTGGCGCCGTACTGGGACCCAAGTACGATATTGCGCAGCTTGGCCACTTTGCCTTCCACTACATATACTTGCGCTTTTTTCATGCTACCTACGATCGCATCCCGCGGCACTGTTAATGCTACACCCGGTGTCCCTAATTGAAAGGCCACTGTGCCAAAAATACCCGATTTAACCGCATATCCTTGTGGAGGGATGAATTGCACCTCTACCGGAATCGTATGCGCTTCCGATGCTTTACTACTGATCGTTGAAACCCGGCCGTTAAAATTAACTCCCGGATAAACCGCAGCCGTGATTACCACCGGTTCGCCCGCTTTGATTTGATAAGCTTCTTCTTCCGTCACGTCAACGTCTACCTTAAAGACAGCATTATCAATGACCGTAGCCACCGATGTTCCCGATGATACCGTAGCCCCGATGTTTACGTCCCGGTTGGTTACCAACCCCGAAATCGGCGAAGTAATAACGGCATGATTGTAATTATATTTAGCCGATATGTAATCGGCTTCGGCCGACTGCAGGGCTCCCCGGGACGACTCTAAATCCGAACTGGAAACGATTTGCGTCTTATAAAGTTCTTGTTCCCGCTCCCAGTCTTTTTTGGCTTTTTCATAAGCGACTTGGGCGGATAAATATTTGGCCCGAAGGGTTCCATCATCAACCTTGGCTAGTGGCGCTCCGGCCTTTACATTAGAACCTACCTTCACATACACTGCCACGATTTTTCCTGATGTTTCCGACTTTACGTCAACAACATTATTCGCCACAATAGTTCCGACTTTGGTAACATTGGCCTTCAATATCTCCCTTTTCACTTTCGTGACATAAACCGAGGTCACATTGGTCTGGGCTGACCGGACTTTGCTGGTCACCTCAACTTTACGGAAAAACAAGATCACCACCATCACAACAATAAGCAAAACGATGCTAAACAATACCATTAATTTCTTTTTCACAACAATCACCTTTCTTCACAAATTAAACAATATGAATGTTTGAATATTATTTATAAACGTTCATTCAATACTAAAAAAATACACCTCCTACCCACCGGAAATGTTAAATATTTCATTCCTATATTCATAGTAAACTTACATTATGTCCATACTGTGACCAATCGGTGTATTTTAGACAATCAGAGCCCCTATCTCCAGAGTATAGCTTCTTTAGTATAGATGAATATTCTGTTCAAATGTTCAATCGTATACAAAAAATTTTTTACCCATGACTAATTGCCCGTAATAACAAGGCAAACATATTCTCCGCATCCTGTATGATCTCTTCATACTCCCGCTCTAATGCCATGGGGCCGGCAAATGCTCCGAAAGCTAAAAATAACATTCTCGCAGTACATGGAATATCATCAATGACAAAACTACCTTCCTCAACCCCCTTTTTAAGGATCAGTTTGATCTTATCGGTCAGGTGATTTTCTAATTCTATACGGCGAACTTTGATGTTTTTATTAATGTGTTTCACAAAATCTTTCATCATAAATTCTTGAATGGCCTGATTCTGGCGAATTTGCCGGTTGATATATTCGATGTTGCCCACTAATAAATCATGTAAGATGGTGGAAGCAGGGGCAGACTGATTCATGATTTGAGCTATCTGGGTTTCCGACTGTTGAAACAAATTTTTTTCAAAAGCGTCAATCAACTCATCTTTGTTGCGGAATTCCAAATAAATAGTGCCGACACTGATACCGACCTCTTTGGCGACATCTTGCATGGTTGTGTTGTCGAGCCCCTTACGGCTGCATAATTTGATGAACGCATTGACAATTTCATTGCGCCGGTTTACATCCATCAAGAATCACTTCCCTTTAAATTTATGAATATTTCATTTATATATTCATATTAGAGTCATTTATGTTTCTTGTCAAGCTTGAAGTTAAAAAGTGCCTTAATCATTTTGATAGTACTCTAATCGGTATCACCCTGTTCCCATTCTCGCTCTAATTCTTTTATTAATAATTTAAATTCTTTTCCTGTAAATAGAGGCACAATACCACTTGGTATTTCTTTATATTGTTTATCAGTTTCACCTTTCAAGATCCAATCAGCCGAAACTTCATATAATTGCGATAATGCAAAATCGATCCCAAAACCATTGAATTATTGGAGAAAAAAATAGCCGCCGGCCGCCGCAAGCTCCAGGAAACTTATGACGCCCGCGGGTGCACCGACGCTGTCGTCTTGGCCTGCAGTATGGAACTGGATAAACTCATTGTAAGGCATCTAAAGATGACCGGGATGATGCGGAGTCCGCGGAGCTAAG
>JAEVYU010000084.1 GCA_023392595.1 Bacillota bacterium
AAATCGCTGAAAGTTTGTTGTTTCATGGATTTCTCCTTGTTTTTGTTACCTTAATTATACGATATCTCGCAGTTATGTTCCAGAAAACCCCTTAAAAAGTTCCGATTAAATCAGTGGTTCCCTAGTAGGGCACGGACATTAATGTCCGCGAACACAGATGCTCGGGTCCCTGCATGGAGAGCGGAGATTTCAATAAAAAACGTTTTTTACAACCCCGGCTAGAGATGTCCGAGGATAAAAGGGAGCCACGAGGTCTCCCCCATGCCCGTTGGATTCCTCGCGATGTTGGCATCGCGTGGGTAATTGCGGCCCTATCCTTTGGCCCGAGAGGTGCAGGAGAGTATGTATCCGTTTAAAAGTGCGATTGAGTTTTCATTGTTTTTTTTTTTCTAGTGTGTTAAAATAAACATGCTATTTACCTACTAGTAAGTAATTGGTGCGGAGGTATTATTGTGACTACCAAAAAAGATGAAATTACCGAATATGCTTTGCGTCTGATAAAGCATAAAAGTTTCTCAACTTTCAGCTACGACGATATTTCAAAAGAAATGCAGATAACAAAGGCTGCTGTTCATTATCACTTTGAAAAAAAAGAGGATCTTGGTTTAGCAGTATGTGAAAGGCTTCAAGAAGGGCTTATGAGGAGCTATGACCGTTGCAAACTTGAAATAGAGACTCACAAGGGCCATCCTTGGTCTTTTATTGAAAGCAGGGTCAATACCATTGCGCCGGATGAAATTTGCCCTATAGTAAGCTTGCAGTCTGATTATGAAAATCTACCGCTCAAACTCAAAGAAAAAATTGAAGAACTTAGCATGAGTGAGATCAATCTGCTAGAACTACTTGTGAAAGAGTATATGTCCGACCGTGAAACAAATAAAGCTCTATCAATGTTAATGAGTGTTAAAGGAGCACTGCAATATCGTAGAATTCTTGGAGAAGAAGTCTATACCGATACAATAAAAAATGTAAAAAAGCAGTTCTACGCTTCTGTGAATAGAGAGGAGAAAAAATAACATGAAAAGAGTGGTTGTTACTGGATACGGAGTAATTTCTCCACTGGGAAATGAAGTCAATATTTTTTGGAATAATATCCTCAATGGAAAAAGCGGAATTAAAAAAATTTTTGATTCGTCTTTTTCAACGCTTCCCTCCCGTATTGCCGGGTATGTCGAAGACTTTTCCGCCAAAGACTATTTTGATGGAAAAGAGATAAACAAGTATGATTTATTCATTCAATATGCTTATGCGGCAACGAAACAAGCGATAGAAATGGCAAATGTCCGGGAAACAAATTTTGATAAAGATAGGGTTGGTATTTGTGTGGGATCAGGCATCGGCGGAATCAATACAATTATTAAGAATCATGAAGATTTCATATCCAAAGGAAACAGAAGGGTTTCTCCTTTTATGGTTCCTATGATGATCAGTAATATGGCATCAGGTATTATCGCTATTAAAACCGGTTTCAAAGGTCCCAGTTTTTCTCCGGTATCAGCTTGTGCAACAGCTAATCAAGCTATTGGAGAAGCGTTTTTAAGCATTAAACACGGCTATACAGATGCAGTTATAGCTGGTGGAACTGAAGCAGCTATTAACACGTTTGCATTTTCCGGGTTTACGAATATGCATGCAATGTCTACCAATAATGAGAATCCAGAACAGGCATCCCGTCCCTTTGATAAATTGCGAGATGGATTTGTAATGTCGGAAGGTGCGGGAATTTTGTTTTTAGAAGAACTGGAGCATGCCAGAAATCGTGGAGTTAGAATCCTTGGAGAAATTGTCGGGTATGGAGCAACGACAGATGCCTATCATATTACAAGCCCTGATTATCATGGAGCAGAAAAATCAATGAACCTAGCGATTGAAATGGCAGGAATATCACCCGAACAAGTGGATTATATTAACGCACATGCAACAGGCACTCCAGAGGGAGATAAATCTGAAACAAAAGCGATTAAAGCAGTATTTAAAGAAGATGCCTACCATATAAAGGTCAGTGCTACAAAATCCATGACAGGGCATTTATTTGGGGCAGCAGGAGGAATAGAAGCTATTATAACCTTAAAAGTTCTGGAAGATAGGATGATACCTCCTACTATCAATTTAACTGTGCCAGATGAGGAATGCGATTTGGATTATGTACCTAACAAGGCAATCAAACATGACGTGAATTATGCCATATCAAATGGTTTCGGATTTGGTGGACACAACGCTTCATTGCTTTTTAAAAAGTATTTTCAATAAAGTTTGACTATGAAATTGGTGTCCAGTCTGACCCGGAATCACTGTCCACGTTTGGCCGACATATGTAGGCTGTTTACAAGACTTATTTCAAAATCCTATTGGAAAAATTTAGTTCTTTATCAGAAAATCGGCAGCGCCGTTCTTTTCGCCAAAGGAGTCCCAGGCGAGGGTGGCCTGTAAAAAGGAATGCCGGACAAAAAGGCCGACGATGCCGAAAAAGTTCTGGGGGCTATGGAGTTTAAAGAGAAAAGGGGTTTTCAACAGGAAATGCAAGCATTGCCATTCAAAGAAGTCGACATTGTTCTCAACAGGGGACACCACCCGTTCCCCTGCAACCCCTATGGCAAAAGGGTGTGAGCGGCATTTGAATCCCACCACCCGACCTCTCCCCTTTTCTCCCCTCTCCCAAAAATTCACGTTGTAAATTAAGCCGGGCGAGGGGAAACCAGCTTTGTCATGATGCCTATACCGCTGAGCCCCCAGGGATTCCCCTCTATGTCGGCGTTTCTCCGTAAACGCCGTAGGAGTGCTGACGCGATTGGACAGACTCCTACATCCCTGTAGTCGTCTTCTTAGGTAACTCTGTTTGCCGACGGGTGAGATTCGTCCTAAATCTAACCCGCGTGTGGTCAACGTCGTGTTGACCATTTCGGAGCTAACAAATCCGTATATTTCTTAGCTTAAAGATTCTGCTACAATCTTCCTGAAACAACAATAAACAAGGCTTCTTGAACAAACAATAATCCGCCGATCAAGGAGGTCGGCGGCGCGGCATCTTTTCGCGGATGGAAAACGCGGCTTGCTAGCAAGCCGAGCCGTCGGCCGGAAAGCAAAAACCTGGTAGGGATCGAACACGATGTTCGGGTCCCTGCATGGACAACAAAGGCTTTACTAACAAATATTTTTTACAACCCCGGCTATGGATGGCCGGGGATAAAGGGGGTCACGGGGATCTCCCCGTGTCGGCGGGTTCCGCGCGATGAAACTCATCGCGCGGGTTGCTCCGATTACAACCCTTGGCCTTAGGGGTCGCAAGGGGAGCAGGTTCGCGAACTTGTTCGCGCCGTCCCCTGTCGGCTTCCATGATAAACAAAGAAATTTAATCATCTATGACGTGCTGATCAATATGGCAAGGGGTTTGATTGTGGATGAAGGGGCCTTGGCAAAAGCTTTAAAAGAAAAATGGATTGCCGGCGCTGGAATCGACGTTTATGGACATTTGGATGTTTTCAAAGAACCCCAGGGTCCTATTGAAAGCCCATTTTTCGGACTCGAGAATGTTATTTTGACGCCACATGTCGGCGCTGTCTCCGTTGAAGCATTTGATGAAAGCCATAAAAAGGGTATCGCTGAGGTGAAGGGAATCCTCCAGGGTCTCTGGCCCCAAAATTGTGTGAATCCTCATGTCAAACCCTGGTTTGACATCAACCGCCCCGGCTGAAAGCCGTGGTTGAAACCATCCCTATCCATCGGGCATGTATGAATGATACCCTCCAGACCATGGCCATCAAGCCGTTTTTCGGGCTGTCGCAAAAGGAATTTTATTGATAGAGATATACAATATATAGAACTTCCTCAAATTTGTTTGTCAATATATTGTATATCTCATTCATTTAAAAATATTTTGCAACAGCCCCTCTTCATTAACATGGGTTTTGCCGGGAATATTGTTGAAACCCAAGATAGACCGGGTCAAAATAAATTACCATTCCTATCGAAGATCATTTCCTGCGGCTTTTCTAAAATGTCCATCCGGGGATTCCCGCAGACATTTTCCAATAAGTTTTCCGAGATATAAATTTCGTCCAGCTTTAACGTATTTTTGATCCGCACCAGTCTGGGATTTTGACGGCCAGTACCGTCACAAGTTTGGATTGCGGCTTGAATCGCCAGTCGATCGTTGGCAAGTATTAACGGTATCTTTTGAAGAGCCGTACACCCTGATGTCAACGTATTGGGATATGTTTTTTCAAAATCACACTGTTCCCAAACCCGCCGCACCGAAAAATCCGCCATTCCTAAACCGTTAAAATTGCCATGGGTTTCTTCCGTTAGATTTAAAACCACGATGCGCTGTTGTTTCATTCCTCCCTCCGCATAGGGCGTAGCGAAACGACCCGTAATATTGGGGTCCATTCCGTCTCCGCTAATATTTTTGCCAATCTCATCCACCACCAAGACATCGATTTCTTCAATCAGAATAGCACCCATGTTCTTTTTGGCTTCCATAAGCAATTCCGGTTCTTCCGTCAAGATGCGCGCAGCCGGAATGGCTGTAATCCGGCGGGTTTGATCATAAGCGTTTTCGATCATCGCCAAGCCAAATAATATTTTACCGTCCTCTATGGCAACCTTGGCAATGGAAACCAGACTTTGCTCCATAAAATTCATACCCCGGGAGTGACAGAGTTCCGCCCCTTTTTGTTTACCGAGTCCAATGGCGATCATTTTTAAAAGACCGCTCTCGTATGAGCCACGAAATCCAGTATGAGGTTTAATCCGGTTAACGACGATGATTCCATCCGCCTGATAAGCAACCTTGTCAATATAGACCGGTAATCCCGTGCCGGCCATCCCGATTGGCAATGTTTCCATCGTCGCCCGGATCGGGCATCCCATGGTTTCTTCCGTAATTTCCAAACTGGCCAGTATTTCTCTCTGCCCTTCCGCCGTTGCTCCGCCATGACTGCCCATTGCCGGCACAATAAAGGGGTTCCCTCCGACACCTTTCACCTCATCCGCAATGGTTCTGATAATCCTGGCAATATTAGCAACGCCCCTGCTTCCGGCAGCGATGGCTATGGAATCCCCGGACCGGATCCGGTCCAAGGTTCCCGGACGTTGCAATTGTTTTCGCACTTCATCCTCAATCGCTTCGCAGCGGACATTATCAAACTGCTGTCGCACCTTGCAGACCTTCGGTATATGAACCTTCGAGAGCAGCTGAGCAACCATCCCATCGGTTTTAAATTTCCCTTCAGAGTGCACAATGATCACCCCTTCCTCGTCACCAACATTTCTATGAACTCAATCGTATTTGATTTAAGGGCGCTCTGCCCTCCAAAAAATCCTTGGCGTTTTGCAACGAAAAACGGATGATCCGGTCATTGGCCTCATCACTGGCCGCGCCGATATGCGGCAGGGCGATGACCTTATTGCTGTGTAAAAGTTTGGAATCATATGAAGGTTCGGTTGCAAAACTATCAATCGCGGCCCCGGCAATAACTCCGGTTTCTAGCGCTTGATAAAGGGCATCCTCATTGACAATCCGGCCCCGGGCGGTGTTAATCAAATAGGCCGTCGGCTTCATGGCCCTCAGTTGTGGCCAGTCGATCATATTTTGGGTTGTGCCATCCCCTGGAATATGCAGGCTCAAAAAATCGGCTTCTTTAAGGATTTCGTCCAACCGCACATATTGAAATCCCAGCTCTTGGGCTGCGGCATCATCCGGATACAGGTCACAAGCCAACACTTTCATATCAAAAGCCCTGGCATATCGGGCCAAGGTTTTTCCGATGGCCCCCATCCCGACGATGCCTACGGTTTTTTTGGAAATTTCTTTACCGGGCTCCGCGTGCCAGATATGCCGGCGCATTTGGGCGTCACATTGCGGTATTTGGCGGGCCAGGCCGATCATGAGCCCGAATGCCAACTCGGCGACGGCGTTACTATTCATTCCGGGACAATTGGTAACCGTCACTTGATGCCGGAAGGCCGCCTGGAGATCAATTTTGTCGAGCCCGACGCCGAATTTGCAAAGGATTTTCAATTTCCGGGCGGCGTCAAGAACCATTTCGGTAACATGCTCCATGCCGAAAATGAAGGCATCGGCGTCTTTGATCCTTTCGCACAGCTCCGCTTCTGCCATTTCAGTGTCATGAAACAAGGGGGTGACTTCATAGTCGTTGGAGGAACAAAAATCGGCTACGGCCTTTTTGGTTATGGCTTCTTCCCTTTTGGTCAAGGTGATCAATATTTTTTTCATGGATTGATTCTCCTATCCTTTCACTCCGCCCAAAGTCATTCCGCTCACCAGATACCGCGAGGCAACCATATACATAATGACCACAGGAACGGTGGCGACCATCGCTCCGGCCATCAAAGGCCCCCATGCAAAAGCGTCGGCAACGATCATGTCCGACAAAGCCAAGGGGAGCGTCCGCGACATTTCATCGGTTAAAACAACCAGAGCGTATAAATACTCACACCAACACAAGGTAAACGAGAAGATCGCCGTGGCGACTATCCCGGGCAATGATAAAGGAAAAACCACCCGGAACATGGCCCCCGCTTTGGAGCTACCGTCAATGACGGCAGCTTCTTCCAATTCCTTGGGGATCGACGAAAAATAAGAAATCAGCATCCAGGTGGCATACGGTATGGTAAAGGTGGGATAGAGCAACACCATGGCCAAAATGTTATTATTAAGCCCCAGGTTGCAGACTAGGATATATAACGGGATAAACAGGACGGTCCTGGGCATTAAATAAGCGTATAAAATACTTTTGGACATTACCCCCCGGCCCCGAAATTTCAACTTTGAAATCGCATAGGCTGCCAAGGCGCTCAAAACAATCGTGACGAGCGATACGACCGTCGCTACCAAGAAGCTGTTTCGAAGGTTTATTAGAAATTTAGGGCTTGAGAATATCGTGGCATAGGATGTCCAAACGATTTTCTCCGGCCAAAAGGTCGGGACGATATTATAGATTTCCAGTTGGGTTTTGGTGGATGTAATAAATATCCAGTAAATCGGGAACAACGCGCATAGTAAAAATATCAGCAGGGTTGCATAGGTAAGCGTTTTTCTGGTCAATCCGGTGACATTCATCCTTTACACCTCTGACTCCATGTTTTTTTTGATAATATAATGGACCAATCCGATCAAGGCCGGGAAAAGAAAGAGCGAAACGGCAATCGCCTTACTCAAATTCATGTTGAGAAAACCGTAAGTATAACTCAAGGTTGAAAGGACTTGCGTCCCATTGGCGGGACCGCCGCGGGTCAATAACCAGATAATCTCGAAATCACTTAAGGTCCAAATGGTGGTGATAATCGACGCTAAAATGATGATGTTTTTAACCGCCGGCACTGTAATATGCCAGAATTGCCGAATCATATTGGCGCCGTCAATTCTAGCCGCCTCATAGAGGCCGATGTCCACGGTTTGCAGTCCGGCCAGAATGGAAATGCCCAAAAACGGCGTCCCGCGCCAAACGTTGACAATGATAACCGAGGTCATCGCCAGCCAAGGTGTGGATAGCCAACCGACCGGATCTTTCATGATCCCGGAGTGGATTAAAATATAGTTTAAGGCCCCGCCGACATCCGAATAAAGCCATTGCCAAATGTAAACGGAAACCAGCGTGGGGATGGTCCAGGGTAAAATGAGCAAGGCCCTGAAAAAACTGCGGGCTTTGATATCTTCATTCAGCACCAAGGCCATGATCATCCCGAAAAGCACTTTAAAAATCACGGCGACTACCGTAAAAATGAGGGTATTCAGCAAGGCTTTTAAAAACAACGGATCAAAAATCAAGTTCCAATAATTCTGAAGGCCGGTAAATTGAGCAACGGCGCCAATCATTTTATCGGTCAGACTGATATAGATGGCCCAGCAAAACGGGACCAACATCACCAGGGTTAAGTATCCGGCCGTCGGCGCAAGCAGCCAAAAAGCCAATCGGCTCTCATTTTGCGAACGGGGCTTTTTTAGAAAATCCCTCTTCATGACATGATATTTCTCCATCTTCACGACTCCAATAGCATGGCTATAGGGAGCGGGGAAAGCCGTCGCCCCCTACGCATATTACATATTAAAACTCACTAACTCAACTTTCCCATTTCAAAAAATATGCCTAATGCAAGTGAAATATAGGGTTCTAGCCCTCATTCTTGCTTTCTCCCGTCATCGGGAGAAACGAAGGCTTTGTCAAGAAAGCAAATAAAAACAATTCGAAACAAGCTAAATACCGGCAAAGAACTACAGTTCGTTTCTCCCCACGGGAGAAAGATAGAATGAGGGCGGACCCAAGTAACACTACTCTATTTGGGTAAGATCTAATGTAATTAAGTTACTTCCTGTATATTTGTTCAATCCGGGTCTGCAGTTCCTTCACCGCTTTTTCGGCAGGAACTTTATCCGCTAAAATCCGCTGGTAGGCGTCGGTGTAACAATGGGAATTAAACACTTCTCCGGCATGATTGGAGAATGGCCCTTTATAGCCAAGATATTTCATATATTTCAAATGATCCATAAAGGGTTTATTCATGGGATCCTGCCAGATGGGATCTTTGGCCGAATCTTGATAAACGGGGACCAGATAGGGAACGCCCTGTTTAATCCACTGTCGATACCAATCCCGGTTGGCGCAGTATTCAATAAAGTCTTGAGCCAGCTCAGGGTTTTTGGTGCTTTTAAAGATTCCGTAATTACTGGTTCCGATGATCGGGTAGCGTCCCTTGGGTCCGGCAGGAGTCAGGGCCACGCCCGTTTTGGCATAAAGCCCGGGATTATCGGTTCTCAGCGATTCTACTAAGGTTCCCCCGTTGTAAACCATTACCGATTGGCCACTGAGATACGATTTATTATTGCCGGTGCCATCCCAGGCCACGACGCTGGGAGGATTGGATTTGTCCATCAAGTACATGTCGGCGATGAATTGAAACGCTTGGATCGTTTCCGGGCTGTATATCGTGACCTTTTTTCCGTCTGCGCTGGTTTCCGAACCGCCAAAAGAGGCGATCAACGTTCTGGAAAACCATTCACTATCATTGGTCCCGCATCCCATTCCTGCTCCGTAGATCCCTTTGCCGGGATCGGTGGTTGCTTTGGCAATTTTGCGGAATTCAGCCCACGTTTCCGGTGGATGATTGAATCCAGCCGCTTTCAAAAGATCTTTGCGGTAAATAAGGACATTCACATCCACCCACAGCGGGATGGCATAGCATTTCCCTTCAAATGTAACCGGTGTAGTGACGCCCGGTAAGAAGCCGCTTTGCTCTTTTTCAATCTTACGGCTGAGTGCGGTTAGGTCCATTAAAAGTCCCTTGGCATAAAACTCACCGATATCCTGATAAGCAAAAAAGCTTACATCCGGCGTTTGTCCGGATTCAATGGCCGCGCTCCATTTGGCATAAATATCTTTGTCCGGAATGGAGACGTAATTGACATCAACATTGTTTTTCTCCGCAAAGTCTTTAGCTCGCTTCGCCATGCTATCATTGACAAGGGTGGAGTAGGTTTTGGTAAACCAGACGGTAAGCGCAGGCTTTTGGGTCTCACAAACTCCGGCGGTTGCTAAAATCAAAATAAAAAGCACGGTACCTAAAAAAATCAAGCCAAATTTTTTCATGAAACACTCTCCTTTTTCATTTCATGATTTTTTTGATTTTAAAGATAAGCTATGTTCTTGAGAATAGTTGATTGTAATATCTGTCTGATAAAAAATTAAGTTAAAAAGAATATCTCCCGCAGAGGCGTCAGCACATTTTGGTGCTGCAGGCGCAGAGTTTAAAATCAATGACCATTATAAAAGTTGACTATTCCGTTAACTCAGGGTTTGATTGTGAGCCAATTTGGGCCTACCCTCATACTATCTTTCTCCCTCAAAGGGAGAAACGAACTGTAATTCTGTAAGCTTTTTAATTGCTAAAGCTTCGCAAGCCAAACCCTTCGTTCCTCCCTCAGGGAGGAAGCAAGATGGAGGGTTGACACAATTACATTTCAGGATAAATCGCCCAATAAAGCAATAATAAACGGATTTTTTTATCCTGAGCAAAGGCAATCGTCAACTTATAAAATGACGTTTACAAGCACCTGTTTTTTAATTGTGGCCTTTGGAGTTATTCTAGTTATCTGTTCTCTGCGCCTTTGCGCCTCTGCGGGAGAATAAAATAGGCATATCAGATCAACCATTACCTAAGAACAGAGCTTCTTTTTTTAATCTCTACCATCCCCTTTCCAAAACTCAGGTCAGAGCCGCCCGGCGGTAAAGACTTCCCGCATCTGCTTCAGCAAATCTTTAGCTCCAAGCAGCAGCAAGTCCGTATCCGCGGCGATCGAGAGCATATCCACGCCGCGGTTGCGCCAGCGCTGAATATCTTCGTAAGCGCAGGCGCCACTGGAGAGGCCAATGGGTTTGCCGGCCGCGTGGACCTTGTCGATGATGGTCTGAATTACAGTGGATACTTCCGGACTATCCCATTCGCCGATTTTACCCATGGAAGCGGCCAGGTCGCGGGGGCCAATCACCAAACCGTCAATTTCATCAATGGTCAAAATGCGATCCAATTCCCGCACCGCGTCAATGTGCTCAACCTGGACGAATTTTAGCAGCAACTGATCGACGCAAGCGAGATAATCCTGAATATCGATATTGCCAAATTGAATGGCGCGGCGCGGGCCGAAACCGCGGATCCCTTTGGGAGGATACATGCAGGACTCCACCGCTTTTTTCGCCTCCTCATAGGAATTGACCATCGGAAAGACGATACCATCCGGCCCCATCTCCAGAACCGGCTTGGCCCGCACCGGATCATTCCAGGGAATCCGCACGATGGCGGAGACTCCCGCAGCCCGCGCCGCAATCAAATGCTGTTGCAAGTGATATAAATCGATCGCGGTGTGTTCCATATCGATCCACAGATAGTCAAAACCGAGATTGCCGATGAGTTCGGTGATGGCGCTATCGTTTAAGGAAATGTGGGTGCCCAGGGCGGGGAGTTTCTGTTTTAGTTTGGTAAAGAGCATGGTAGGGAATCATCCTTTCAATTTTTTAGTTGTATTACAGTTTAAAATGCTTGGTCAAAGTTCATAGATGCTTTATTCAAACATCCCGGCAGTTTTGAGATAACATTGTTAGTTTGGGAGTATCGATTGTGAGAGAATAGTAATTATGGTAAAATAAAAATGTATATCTAAATACACCAAAAATGATAATAGTTATTATCATGAATATATACCAAAGTTATCTTTTTGTCAACCGCTAAAAGGAGAAAATATGAGCATCGCTAATAAAATAAAGGATTTACGTACGTCGAAACATTTAAAGCAAGAAGATCTCGCTAAAAAGATCGGTGTCTCCCGTTTGATGCTTGGCAGATATGAGCGGGGTGAAGCCATTCCTTCTGCCGAAACTTTGCAAAAAATAGCGCAGGTATTAGAGGTTTCAACCGATTATTTATTATCGAGCGATGAAAAAAATGAAGATTCTCCAGGTTTTGGGGATAAAGCACTTCAGAAATATCTTACAGAGATTGACAAAATGAGTGATGAAGAACGAAGCCATGTGAAGTTTATTTTGGATGCGGTAGTTAAAAATAAAAATAGAGATGCTGAATGAAATTGGTTATTATCATTCCTTTCTAAAGAGAAAAACGCTACATTTACTCTGATTATCTCCCAAGAGTTGCATGCCAAGCTTAAAGAAATGGCACTCGCAAATGATCGAAGTCTCAACAAGCAAATTACCTATATGCTTAAAACTTATATTGAAGAGCATAAAAAATAAAAACCCTCAGCTTATTTAGCAAAGGGTTTTTGTTCCAAAGAACACGCGGGGAGATGGGAAGGGCCAGATTTACATTAAAGTTATTCAAATAACACACAACCTTGTGATTTGAAATCCTCCACTTTTGCAAGCAATTCTTCGGTAGTAACTTCGAGATATTCAGCTAAGCAAACCAAACAATAGAATTGTTTTATTCCGCGTCCAAGGATTTTTTTATTCAACCCTATTTCATTTGTGCCTAGGTTTTTTTTTCCGCAAACATAACAAGTTTTGCCATCCATATTACTACACCTCTTTGATACCGAAAACAGGCACATCTTTACCTTTGTATTCACTGTCAAGAATACCAAGTTGAGTCTTAATCGTATCACGCATACGATATGCCCGTTGTAGACAGTATCTCTTGAAATCCGCGACAGAAATTTCGCTTACAAATCGGATATTCGGAAAAAGCAATTTTAAGTAAGCTGTAGCAATACGCTTAACCGCTTCTGTATCTCGGGTATCCGCTGCATCTGGTACTTCAACAAGTTCGTCAACAATTGCGCGGTAACTCATATCGTTGCGCAGTTCGTGGAGAATAGAGCAGAAGTATTCTGAGTTCAAAGCCCAACCCGATATTTTTAAGTCCTCGTTCATTCGCGGAATGTTCCATCCTTTGATAAAACCATGGAAACGGTCAATTAAAGCAGATTCGTGAAAGGACTTCGGTAACTCCTCAAACATATTACTGAACCCGCCGTTATCCATAGTTTCTTTGCGAATGTTGCCACAGAGGATAAATCCCGCATCAGCGGCTCGTTCGTATGAATCAATCTTTACTATTCCGGATTCAAGATAGGCTTTTAATACGGTACGCATTTCGTCCACGTCGCCAAATTGTATCGTTTGTATTTCATCCAAAACTACGAAATCATTATTTGCTACCAAACCCTCAGTGTGTTTGGTTTTATGGTAAAACAATGTAGCGCGACTTATTTTGCTATCGGTCGGTAAGGCACCGAAACGGCTGACACGCCCGAATAGATACGACTTACCCGTGCCTTTGGGTGCAAGCTCGATAAGGTTTAACCGCTTTTCCAAGAACGGAAGCAAGCGGGTAAGCATTGTGAGTTTTGTTTCCTCGTCGGCGTAACCACTCGCGTTATAGTCTACCGCACCTAGCAGAATGTCTATCCATTCGGATGTTGAAAATTCAGTTCTCGCGTCCTTATAGTATTCAATGTCAACAGAATAAGGACAAAACGGCTTGAACGCCGCAAGTTTAATTTTGCCTTTGTTTGCCCCTTTTGCTGTTGAACCGCTACCTGTTTGGGGTGAGAACAGAAAGTCCGCATCTTCCGGCGAACGATAGCCGAGTTCGACCATACCCCAAGTTTCGCCGTGAAGTAGGTCTTCCTTGCAGTTATCCCATACTTCCTCTTCGATTATAGTGTCCTTGTATGTCAAACCATAATCCGGGAGAGCAAAGTACACTTGTTTCTTTTCCACGCTAATCTCTACTGAGATTTTAGCCAAGAAACGTACCCGCTCGTTTTCTATAACGACACGGTTCTTTATTGAAATCCAATCGTCTTTGCGCGGCAAGTAAGTTTTAACGAATTGCAATACCTCTTCGGTGTTAAACTGTCCATTTTCATCTTCAAACTTCTTCAAGAGCCAGTCGCGCATAAACGACGGAAGACTCAAGGAAGAGAAAAAGTTGCTTTTCCTCAAATCCTTATAGACGACCATTTCGTCAAAGCAATCCCGCAACTTCTCAATCATTTCTTGGCTCCCCCCTAAAACATACTATCAAAGTCAGCTTCCGCACCGCTGTTTTTGCGGGTTTCGCTCTTAACAATAACATTTATTTTGTCTACCAAGTTGTCCCCGTCAAACACATCTGCAGGATATTCTCCTGCTTTTATAATTTCAGTAAGAATATGGTGGTGGTTCTTGTCCGTTTTCACGGCAGTATAGCATTTGCCTTTGATGATAACTCTTACATTACCGAGTTCTGATTTGCAGAACAATACAAACTCGGCTTTCTTGCGGAAACTTGCGAAAATGTTGTTGCCGTCCACAAGTTCAACCTTGATGTCGGGGTTAGCGAGCGTCAATTCGATAATAGGAATCACAACTTCTTCCAAAGATGCACCGCCGTGAACTTCGACATTGGCAGCACGACTTCCCTTAAATCTACCGTAATCGGCAAGCACTAAATATCCGTTTCCTTCAGTTGCAAAAGGCAAATCATATTCAGTCGGCGAGTAATTTGGAGGTCTCTTACAACAACGTCCGCTGTGCTGTCCCCTAGTATCGGTTTCGTATTTTTCCTCTTGCTCTTTTATTACTGCTAGACGGCTCGCTCCGTGATCGCTGACAATAAGTACCTTCTTGCATTGATGGAAGGCAAGCATAGTGGCTGCTTTCTCCAAAATCTTGCCAAGAACATCTAATTCTTCGGCAAGATGGAGAGGTAGTTTTTCGTGCTGATAATCATACCCGCCGCTTTCCTCATGCTTCAAGTTGTCGAGTCGTTCGTCCTTTTCTTTTTGCCCTGTCCAATCAGCAAAAAATCCTTTGTTAATCGTAGTTATTGTGGGCAAGTCAGCCTGCGCAATATGAATGCGGAGCAAAATCCCTTTGTGTTCACATTGCTGTTGGATAAAGCCGAGGAATTCTACACCGAGCGCATCAATCCAGTAAAGAAACGTGTTCTCCGTCTTATCAATAGCGCCGATTATCTCGTTCCGACCACGCAAACGTGTAAATATGCGCTTTTTAGCGAGTTCCTCGACTTGTGATAAAAATTCGTCATCTATTACATTCAGAACTTTTTGCCATTTATATCGGTCGAAATAATTCGTAAACAGCGTGTTTAATTCGTTCCCGACTTTCGGATCGTTAAACGTGTATTTCCAAAGGTAGTCGCTCAACGCTGAATAAGCCAATTGGATACGTTGCAACACAGTTTGTTTGTCAATATTGGAAAATAGTGCAACAAATTCTTTCCTCTCCACCAAGGTTTGGTCAGTAAGCTTATACACACTTTCGTCGAGGTTAATCTTGTTTTCTATGACAAACGCAGCAACCTCCGATTCAGTCAATTTCTCAATAAGGGTTTTCCGCTCCTCATAGAATTTATCGAAGCGCTTATCCGTGTGTTGTATACTAATTATCGCATCAAGAATATTACGTTTGAAATCCGCAAACGAAGTCGTAACCCCCAACACATATCTCAAATATGAGTTTTCAATTTCGGCTTCTTTAAGTTTTAAGGCAACGAAGAACAGCCAATTCTTATAAGAGTTCCCCTTAATCCACTGAATTAAGTTGTTCTCAGTATTATTGCCAAATTCTTCAACAACAACACCTATATCACCATTCGCTTTCGTAAGGTCGGCAAGAAACGCAGTCCATTGACTCTCATCTCCACAAGTCTCGTCAAGCGAAAAAATTGGACAAAAATGCTTAATGCCATCATATGCCGAATTTATTCTGCTTGTCGCAAGAAGCGAATCATCAAATACTATGTTCGATTTCACACTCAAACTCACATAGCCGTTTTCAAGTTTAGCAATAAGCGCTTTTATGCCATCTTCAGTAGGCAAATTCAAATTAGCCGGAACGAAAACAATATTAACATTAGTCTCAGTGCTTTCGGTAAATAAAACTCTACGGCTGTCAAAACGTGTCGGGTCGGCTGATTGTAGTTTGCGGATTATTTCAGACACGCCGCGAAGCAGCAAAACGACACGCGCATTGCCAACTTTCATATCCTTAATTTTGGACAGCCTTGTAAAAGCTATATCTTTGCCACAGAGAGCAAGATATTCGCCCAAGCCTAGAACAGCGATTTTTTTGTCATGGCTTTGACTGTCAATATCGGCAAAATCAAATGTGCCAATTAGATTGTCGAGGTTAGGGCGTTTGTCGGGGTTCCCGCAACAGTCGCTCACGCTGACAGCCTTAAGTCCTTTTTCAAGCAGAGCCGCCTTAATACTCGTATAATTTTCATCACCAACAACGAGGAAAAAGGGCGAATTAACGCTGCTATTAGACAGATATTTCTCTATTGCGTCCACACCTATTCACCACCTCTTGTTATGATTTCAATGCCTACAGATACATTTTCGGTTACAAGTCTCTTGATGTATTCATCGCGTTGCTCAGAGGTCATAGCACCAAGGATAGCTAAGGCACGGTCAGAACCACCCGCATTGTATTCTGCTTCAGCAAGTTTGCGGATAGTTTCATTAACTTGAGGGTGTGAAAACCAATCATAAGGCTCAATCGTCAAGCGGTCGAGTTTATCCTGCACAACCCCAACATCTGTCAATATTTTGGAATATCCTCCGATGATATGCTTGCGGAATGCCTCTTTGCATTTAGAATCGTCACTCAAGTCCGCAAAGAATGTCGCAGTTTCAAGAAAAGCCAACGCAGTCTTGATTGCGAATTCAGGAGGATTATGCTGGTTAAGCGTTTCAAATACTTTCTTTGAGTTGTCGTAGTCGTTGCCTATGACAAGACATAGAATCGGTATTTTTTGGTTCCGCGACCACTCTTTCGGGTTGTTTGTACCTGTTTTTTCTTTCCACAACGCAAACAGCTTTGCTTTAAGCTGCCCCTTGCGAAATTCTTCTGCTTTATCCTTGACTTTGGCATTGCATTCGCTTGGCGAGAGCGAAATCATTCCAACAGGAAGCTTGCTAATAACCTCGTCAATGTCGTCAGGACTGAAATCTTCAAGGTATGGAGAATAGACATCAGCGAACACCAACTTTTCATCAGTTAAGAAGGCGGTAAGCCGACTGCTGTTTGCTTGAAGTTCGGCGTGGAACGCTTTCAACTGGTCAGGTAGTATCTCATTTTGTGCAAATATTTTCGATAGGAAATCCAACAGCTTTGCCAGTTCCGGGCATTTCACTTTCGCCTGTTCGGAGGAAATGTGAATGAATTTCAACTTTTCACGCCAGTCGCTAAAACACTTCTGACGTGAATTGGCACTCACTCCGAGAATGTTGTTGCTTTCAAGAACAATCCCATATTCGGTAAGCAATTTGCGAATTTCGCTTTCGCCCGTGGATTTAATCCACAGGCAGGAACGCTCAATATTAAACAGTTTGCGAATATCATCAATCAGATTTCCTTCAGCGCCTATAGCCTTTGCAAGGTCGAGGATTTTGCCATCTTCAAACGTTTTGAGGAATTCGAACATTCCTTTTTGGCAATTCTCTTTTGTGATAAGCGTATGAAGATTGTCACCAAGGTTCGATTTAACTTCGGCGACCTTGCCGATTTCAATCGCAATTTGGTGTGCTTCTTTGCCCTCTTTTTGAACAAGCGTGATGTATTTCTCAACAATATCATAAACACCAAAATCATCAACCTCTGAAAGAGCCCATACCGGCAACCCAAGTAAACGCATTTTCGTTTCTACAGCGTGAGCTGCCTGCCCCGCCGTTGCACAGGAATTTGGTAACACTTCAAGAGCCTTTTCGGTAAGGGCATAGAACGCCATTTCCGCAGAGGTCATCTTAACGATATATGTGGGCTTATAATTTTTGTTTTTTGAATTCATCGGATCATCAATGAAATTTATATAATTACCGATCATTTCCTTTAACTTCTCAGAGCTCATCGGTTCATGACCATTCTGTGAGTCAGCATAACGATATGGTTCGCCGCTATATTCTTTAAGCAAAAAGCCCGTGATAAAAGCTGATAAGTTACAAGGCGCAAAGCCATAATCTTCTTCCAACATATCATAAATATCGCAAATAGATACTTGTCCTCCATTTCTAAAGGCTTCTTCAATTTTCTTTTCTATAGCTAACTTTAACTTTGAAATAGATAATCCGGGTTCTAAATTCCAATACTTCTCGGTCCCCCAAACAACAGATAAAGGATTGTCTGATTCTTTCGCCGTCACCAAATTTTTCCACATACCAGTTATGCCAATGTTGGCAATATCTTTTGTAGAAGAACACTTAAAACCGTTTTCACTTATTTTTCCAAAATCAAAAATTGATAGGAATCCCTTTTGAGAAAAACGTGTGATAACAATGCTTTGCAAAGCGGCAATAACTCCGTTCGCATTTGGATAACGTTCGCCATCTTTATTGGAGTAGGAAGAAACGATAAACGCACCTTTTTCGATGCGGTCTTTCCAGTCCGTATCAAGGACTCGCCTTGCCTTGTCGCTGTTGTCTTTCGAGAGCGTTTTATCGTTGCTACTGTAATACATCGACATCGCCGCAAACTCCACATACTGTTCAAATGCGTCTGCCCCAAGTGGTGTGGAAAGCGCATCGATAAATATGATATGCTTGTATTCTGGATTTTCCGCAGCTTCTTTTATAGCTTTACGGAAATTCGGCACTTCCGCATCATCTTTGGCAAAAGCGATAACGGCAAAGAAACGCCAATTGCTCTGCTTGTCGCGGAGCGCATTTATTGTCTTTGTAAAATCGGGATACGTTACCGCAAGTAACTTCCCATTCGGCGGGTCAACATCAAAACGCAGTTTTAGAGCCGACGTAAGCGGAAGCACACCCGCAAGACCACCCTCGGTTACGAGTTTAGCGATCGTTGTGCACGTGCGAATCTCATTCTTGTGCTTGTCTATTTTAGTCTGGTCTCCCGCAAGCGCGGCAGCAGCGTAGACTTCTATACCATTCCCGATAGGTTTCTTATACAGAACTCCGTCCTTAACAAGTTTCTTGGCAATGTTGACGGCAGAGTTGCCCTCTAACGCATTCACGCCCTCGAACGCAAGCGACAGGTTTTTATCTGTCACGCGGAACAATTCTACCAATCCGCCTGTGCGCTGGTCGATTGCTTGAATGATGAGGATGGTCTTCAAAACCGACTTTTCTTTCTCCTGCAAGTTTTGCTGACGCGGGAAAGTGTCGAGGATGGACTGAATGTCGGGTGTGAGATTATTCCTGCCTTTCTCATAGAAAAAATTCCATAACAAATCAACCGTCAAAAGCGAGCGGTCATCCTCCGGTGTGGTGTTGGCTATAAACCACTGAAACGCCTTAACATCGTCGTTATTGGTCGTTTTGATGAAATCAAACATACTGCGTTGATTCGCCTCAAACGCAGTCGCTATGTACTTCAAAACCATAGCCGCATACGGGTGGAGCGGCATAATCTTTTTGATGACATCGGGATTGGTAATGCCGGCCGCCTTCATAACAGCGGCACGGGATTCCGGCACCCAACTATTGAGGTCATCCCTGATTTTATTCCAACTCGTCAAGGCAGATGGGATAACTTCAAGCGCACTGCCGATAAGGTCGAACGCTATGCTGTCAGGCAGGGTTATTTCTGTGGGCTCATACCTTTGCTGGACGATCTTCCACGCTTGGTCTTCTTTGTTTGTAATGACACTAGAAGTCTGATGGGTTACGATAACAAAATAAAATGATGTACTCTGTACCAGGCTCACAATCTTTTGGAACTCGTCAAGCGAGTTGCGGTTATTCCTAAAGAACGAGGAAAACTCGTCCCAAACAAGAACGATTTTGATATCATTTTTGGTAATTATATCCTTTATCCAGTCAATTAGTCTATCGGTGTTTAGTTCGAACGCAGTTATGCCTCGCTTGTCAGAAAGATAGAAGATGTTCTCCATTAACTCTTTCAATTCGCCGCCCTTACGAAGGTCTTTCAGAACTTCATCGGCAGTCGATTGGGAGAAACGGCTCGCAAACTCCGGCAATTCCAAATACTCGTCAAAGTGCTTCTTATTCAGCGTGTCTTCAAGCCACGCAATAACACTTTCTCTTAGCGTGTTCTCGCCTGTATATTCAACTCTTGATTCGACAAGTGCGGCTTTTATGCTGTCCTGTACCGCAAGGAGCAGGTCGCGAGTACCGTTAATACCACCGCTCGCATAGCGATACGCCGTGACAATACGACGAGACTTATGTCCGATAAATCTTTCGAGCAGATCTTTATTCGCATTCGTTTGAAGCACGTCAAACCTGTTCCAATAGGCACGAAGTTCAGGCTCTGGCACTTCAAGAATCTTCTTCAAGGCATAGCCACATTGGCTCTTTCCCGTGCCATATGCACCGTGAATCCACACAGACCTTTTATCACCCGAAAGCATACGCTCAACGTGGCGTAGAAGCGTGATAAAGGTTTCATGTGGATATGTATTCGCCCAAGGAGCGCCAGCCCGGATTGCTTCCTCATCGATACAGGGGAAATACTGCTCGTTAATATTGAAATACTCAACATACTTATTGGCCATCTTCAGTTGCCCTCCTTAAACAGATCAAGGACGTCAGCGGACGTTTTGTCGTCTTTAAGCGAGATTTTATCAAGGTCATTAGTGAACGTAGCATTGATGAAGTCTGGGTTGCTTGCCGAAAGCCCCAAAAGTATCGGTATCATAGCCTCGCGGTTAAGCCCGAAAATACGTGTGGGCGACACGCCGTCACGTTCTATGTTATCGGAGAGCAATTCGTTTAGCGTAAACTCCTTATGATCGTTGCACTTCTCGGCAAACTTGTAAATCCCAAAAAGGATAACGCGAGGGTCAGTAACAGAGCAGCTCGTCCTCGCCATGTTATCACCGTCGACATAGCCGAAGTTCAGCTTCGTCCCCAATGGGGTTTCAACAAGCCGTTTGAACGCTTTAGCAACAGACCGTGCCGCCCTGTCTTTCATGTCTTGGGCAAGAAGCATATCCTCAACAGTTTTGCGTTCGTAAACCCGCCCTATGTCGAGATTGAGGACATACCACCCAATCTGTGGATTCTCAGCAACAAGGTTTATAAGGATAAGACCCATTGCTGTATCACTATTGTATCCGATATTAGCGACTATCTCGGCAAACGGCGTAAGATGGTTCTTATCTTGAAGGTCTGCATCTCTAAGGAAACGCCGAAAACACTTCATCTGATTCGGACCTAAATCATTGTTCTCAAAGAAAGCGTCCTTATCATTAAAGAAGTCAGCTATCCACTTAGGCATTGGCGCGTGATCATCAAAGCAGTTAATTGTTTTCATCCTTTTTTCCTCCTGTGGCACTTTTCGGCTTTCATACATTAGACAGCCACTTTGTAATTTGTGACAGTCACCGCAAAGCAAGCAGCCATCTATTTTAACTTTACCGTTTACAAAAGTTAGTTTACCATTTCGGCAATTTGCCTCGCAAACTTTGCAGCCAACACAATACGCAGACTTTCGAAAAACTTGCCTAAATAGCTTCCCAAATGCTGGGCTATTCTTCATTGCTGTTTCAGATATTGAAACTGTGTATCCGTCTTTGGTCTTTGTAACTTTATACTTTATCTTACTGTCATCAATTGTCTTAATCCACTCATGCCAGTCTGATGATGGATTGGTAACAGTTATTGTTATAATGCCGTTTTCTATCTTTTCAGAATATTTTAGCACGTTTCCTGTTATGCCGCGTCCGCTTCGGCGACTATCCCAACCGCCACTTGTGATATAGGTCTCAAGATTTTTTTTCCCAACATCCCAATTATTGGACTTCCTAACTATATCAATAAACCAATCAATCTCTTTGGTATAGTTCTGCCTTCTGATATAATCGCTTGTACCACTCGACATCGGGCAGAACAAGCACCCTGCTCGACCATTGCCTTTTTTATATGCGCTATTAATAATAATGCCCCTCGAATATATATATAGCCATACTTCCGCTGAAGTCCATTCCAGAATAGAATTGTGGCTGTGTTGTCCCTTTTGTTTCTTCCCGTAATTCTCGTATTCGTATTCACTCCGTGCAACGCTTTCCTGTGCACGTACACCAACAAAATCGAGCCCTACATAGTTGTCCTTGCCTGTAATTTGACGAAGCAAAAGCGTTTGCGGTGTAGATTTATGTACGGAACAGCACCAACGCAGCACCCTTGACGGTGGTGCGAACAAATCCCAACTTTCATTTGGAGATAAATGCGACGCGGCTCGGTAAAATTTAATACCGTCTTCACGGCATTGCTCTTCGACTTTATCAACAACCTCATAAGTGTCTGGGAATTCCATACCGGTATCGCCGAATACCACAACAAAGCTGTCGTGCGGTAAAACACTCTTGACCAAATAAAGCAGAACGCAACTGTCCTTACCACCTGAAAATGCAACATGAAAAAGATCGAGTTCATCCTTATACTTCTCATAGACGGATAGTATTTTTTTAGCAGTCGTCGCTTCAATCCAACTAAGGATTTCACGGTTTGCCTCGATCATTCCTGCTATATTAATAGGACGAAGTTTGGCGTTCTTCTGTTCCGGCGTTATGGGCTTGCCATCCTCATCGTTCGGAATTATAATTTCGGGTGCTTGGTAGACGTTGCCTCCGCGCAGTTGCGCTACAAGTCGCCCATAGTAGAAGTAACGGTTTGCCTCCGCCCACATATAAGGCGTGTCAGACTGTTTATCATAATTCCAATAGTTATCAAAACCCAAAACATCAAGCTCTGCAGCATAGACAGGGCGGGGTTCTTTTGAAAAACCCGTTGGCGAGGAATTAAGCAATATCCCGCCGGTTTTCTTGTCGTAGGTGTAAGAGTACAACCTTAGTTCTTCCTTTCTCGTATGGCTTTCGCCTGTTCAATCAAATCATTGATCTTTTTATAAGACCGCCTGCCTATGTAGCCGTTATTATACAAAAAATCTTCAATCACCGTTTTTTCAAGCGGTATATAGGATTCAGCGACTTCGTTCGCCATAATTTGAATGTATGACAAACGGCAGCTTTTGCGGATTATCACACCGGCATTCTTAGAATTAACCGACAACACTTCAAAGCGAAATCTATCGCTGAATCGTCGGCAATAACTTTCAAGCAGGAACAAATTCCAAACTTGTCCGCAATGCGGGAACGCTGCAAACGAAGTAACGCTTTTAAGCGGCAGGTATTCGCCAGTCACGAAAAGGTCAAGTGCGCTATCAATCGCGCTGGTTTCGAAATGAACATACTTTTCTGAGATATAGCTATCTTCATCCGAACGCACCATTACTGAATAGCCTGCTTCCATCGGTATCCATCGATGTGATTCGCCCGTGAGTTCCCGCTCGAAGTCGAGTAAATCCTGGAGAAAGCATTTATCCAACGCGCGGCAATGTTCTTTCATTATGGTGAGTGCATCGAGTGTGTCGCCCTTACGGGTTATAATTTTACCGCGCCTGTCATACTTGTCGGCAAGGACAATCACAAAAACTGCGTTGTGAATAGCTGTAAGCGACAATTCATAATTGCGCTCCTTTATTTCCCCTAACGGAGCATCGCTAAGGGATGCATAACCATATGTCCGACAGGTGGCAGCAATATAATCAGCGATGACGATACATTCCTCGTTAGTAATATCAACCTTGTTGACGTGTGTATAAATTCTCTCCGAATTCCAAATGAAATCACTACTATACGCCAACGCATACCTTATCTTTTCAAACGGGATGTTTGGAAGACGAGTGGCAAGCTGTTCATAGCCAAGAAGAATATCGTCGCCCCAGACACGAACAATCTCTCTTTCAATTTTGGCGAGCTCCGAACCATCGTTAGCGATATTCGTAATATAATTTCCTCTATGCTTGTAATTCGGATAGAGTTTTAAAAGAATGCATTTCAACATTTCTACAGAAATAATGCTCGCAGGAAACAGCCAGTCTTCGTTTTTCTCATAGAACGTCTCGTAGAATATAAGTTCCACTCCGTCTTTAAAAGTAGCATCTATTTCATTTTTTATTTTTTCTTCAGTTTCTGTCGAAACGATATATATCTTACCATTAAATAATGTACCGCAAATAGATATGGATTGTTTCAACTCTTCATCAGTTAAAGCAACCTCTTCGCCAAAGTCCTCTGCTGCAAAACGGCGAAATCTTAACAACTCAATGGGGGAATTCAGTCTAAAACCATTCGGATAATACGCCGACAAAACCATAATTATCATAGAATTATTCGCTTTTTTAGGTGAAGTAACTACTGATACTATGTTGATAGCTGTAACACTATCAACAAACCGCGCAAGAACCACCAAAGCAGCAGAAAGGTGACCGTGAGCAGTGCTATTAGCATCATCAAACTCGCTGTCTTGATTAAGTAAGCTAATGAATTTGCGAACAGCCTCAGACAAGGTATTGGCTTCACTGACTGCGAAATCCGCTAATGGCTTGAAGTTTTGAATAGTTCGCTTGACAGCGCTGCAATAGAGCCATGCGGTAGAAGATGCATAATTCTTTGATTTCATCCAGATTTTAAAATTCCGCTCGATGGAGTCGTTCCAAATTTCAATATTTTGGGGTTTATTGTTTTCCTGTTCTGGTTCAGTAGTATCATCGGTCAGATCTAACGGTAGAAAAAAATAAACCTTTTCGCCATTCTGGTTTCTTTCAAACCTAAAACAATCCTTAGAAGCACGAACAGTATAATTGGAATTCATACACGCACGGTCGATTTCTACTTTCAGAACATTCTGAAGATTCTGTGTGCCAAAAGAGTACAACTTATCTGCGCTTATCTTGTTATAAATCTCTTCAACAGTCATTCCTTGTTGCGATGCCTCCAAAACTTTGATAACGGCATCCTTTATTGCTAATTGTCGATTTACTTGAGGATCGATTTCCAGACTTTGCTTAGATACTTTTAATAACGCCGGCTTACTCTTTAAAAACTTCATAAAAGCTTGTCCCACATGAACAAAAACAGCATGGGTTTTTTTATCTGTGACTCTAAAGAGCCCGTCATTAATCGTATTATTGTAAATTTTTTTAAACAGTTCAAAGTTCGTGTACTGCCATAATTCAAATGAGGATATCTTTCTGTGGATAAGATAGTCGGAGACTTTATCCATACAATTCAAATATATCGCAGGAGAATACTTTTTAGCATTTCCATCAGTAAGCCATGCAGAAAAGGATTCCTTAACTATAGCCGAAGAAGAGGATGTGCTATCGATGGCATTCTTTTCTTTCTCAACACTTATATTCCATGATTCTGCCACGTTTACCACTCCCTTCATTTTATTTCTTTCAAAACAAGTTGTTTTGATTTCTTCAAATGTTCAGTCTAAAAAAATCTCACTGTAATCTTTAATTATTGCCAGTATCCAAAACTATTTTGATATTAACCACTTATTACGTTTCCTGTTCATAAAAGATATGTTCTTTATTTAACGGTTTTTTCCTTCAGTATCACAGATGCACAATACAACTCTTTGCATTCATAATACGAATTTAATCCTAATTAAATCTTTCAAAAAATCTCCATTTTTGAAATACCATAGATTATCCCAATAAAAAGGCCCTTTCATAATCGAATGGACCTAAAAGTTATTTTACTCATTTTCTTCATTCTCCCCAACCGCCTTCACCAACTGCACCAACGTCCTTCTATCCTTTTCATCCCCCAACTCCCAAACCTTCGCAACCAATTGCAAAAACGCCCTCAACTCATCACTCAAACTTGCCCGTATATCCTCAACCGCCACAGCCGACCGCAATTTCTCAAACTGCGGGTCCTTAAAAATCCTCGCCAACCCTTCCCCATATTTCTGCTCTCCCAAAAACCGAATTCCGTTTGCAATAAATTCTTCTGGAGCAATAAACATTTCACCCTCACCGGTCATGATCCAATCAGAGTTAACCCCAAACCGGAGCATCATGGCATTAAGAAACCGACTTGAAATCTCCTGTTTTTCTCTTTCAATTCTTGAAATAGCACTTTGATCCCAACCAATTTCTACACTGAGTTGCTCTTGATTCAACCCAATGTTCTCTCTAAAATATTTGACTCTTTTTCCGATCGAATCATTATGCATATCTCATAATTTCTCCTTGACATTTATGTTATTGACATATATAATCAAAATGTAATTTAAAACAATTCACTCAATTAAAATAAAAGTACGCAACAAAAACCACCGGCTCAAAAGTTACTTTTTTGCGCCCTGGTTTCCAATTGCCCTGTGCCCCATTGCATTCCAAAAATAGCGAGCCTTGGGTTACCGCGCCTGAACTTCCACGCCCCAAGCGGGGATTTTCAAACGCGCCGCATCCCACTTAAAACCCCATGCTCTCAGAAAAGAGTTCGAATGCCAATGGGTTAAAATCTCAGTTATTTCCATTATAACATAAATAAACTCCAAGAAAAGAGCCACCCGGAAAAGGGAAAAAACCCAATGAAACCCATGGATAAAGAAATCCGGGCAGATTTCCTAAACGAGAAATTAAATTTTAGAAATGCCGGGGCAATCCAAAGGATGAAAATAAAGAGATAGAACGAACAAACCACGAAGTACACGAAGAGCACGAAGACTAAAGATTTCCCCCTTTTTTCTTCGTGGCCTTCGTGCTCTTCGTGGTAGGAATATTAATTTTTTGACATATTTTCTAAGTAGTAAATTTTCGGATTGCTCCAGACAATTTTCTAAACCGGAGAGACAATCTCCTCAACCAAAGAGTAAATTTTCGGATCGCTCCGGACAATTTTCTGAACCGGAGAGACAATCTCCTCAACCCAAGAGTAAATTTCCGGATCGCTCCAGACAATTTTCTGAACCGGGGAGACAATCTCCTCAACCAAAGAGTAAATTTCCGGAACGCTCCAGAGAATTTTCTAAACCGAGATTCGATTTTATCTTCCGTAGAGTAAATTTCAGGATCGCTCCAGAGAATTTTGGGAACCGAGATTCGGTTTTCTCTTCCGTAGATTAAATCCCAGGATCGCTTCAGAGGATTTTAGGAACCGAGATTCGATTTCATCTTCCGTAGATTAAATCTCAGGAACGCTCCAGAGAATTTTGGGAACCGGAGATTGGATTTCATCTTCCGTAGATTAAACTTTAGGATCGCTCCAGAGGATTTAGGAACCGGAGATGGGATTTTATCTTCCGTAGATTAAATCCCAGGATCGCTCCAAAGAATTTTAGGAACCAAGATTCGATTTTATCTTCCGCAGATTAAATTTTAGGATCGCTCCAAAGAATTTTGGGAACCGGGATTCGATTTTATCTGCCGAATAAATTTATGCTTAATGTTTTCTCTGCGGGAGATTGCTCTTTTTCCCTTTAGAGATAGCCCGGAAGATGAGAGTTGGCTTAAACTCAACTTTCAACACTCCACAGGCTTTTAACCATTGACCAATCCTAGTTTTTAACCATCCATCATGCCTCACGATACCAGCGACGAAGAACCCATTCCCGGCGACCGCAACGAATAACAAACAACATCAAGCGCCAATAGCTAGTAACGAATAACTAAAAACCAACACCCAGGAACGAGTAATCCATAAAAATATGCCCATGCCCAAACGACCCCCTGAAACAATCGAATCCCTGGAACGAAAAATCGCCGCCGGACGAAAAAAACTCTACAAACTCTACACCGCCCACGGCTGCCGCACCGACGCCGCCGTCCTCGCCTGCAGCGTCAGCTTGGATAAACTAATCAACCAATGCCAGGCCAGGATGAACGACCAGGGATTGAACCAGGATTAAACAGATTAGACAGATTAAAGGATTAGTGGGATTGAATTTAGGGTCATAATTTAAGAATTGCATGATTTGATTGAAGAAAAATCCCTTTCATGCCTCAATGTACAAACCTATTTTCAATCCCCGAAATGGTCAACACGAC